>DATBPD010000092.1:0-8870 GCA_036561525.1 Candidatus Dormiibacterota bacterium
CGTGGTGGCGACCGTCGAGGACAGGACGGCCAAGATCATCAGGTATGAAATCGGCGAACTGGCGAGCTGTTGAGCGAAGTAATAAAGGATGTCGCCCTGGTTGTTCGGGTCGTTGAGCGCCGACTGCGAGAGGAACATCTGGAGCGCGATGATCATCAGCAGAAAGATGAAAAGGAGGATGAACATACTGGCGATGCCCGCCTTTCCTGGCGACGTGTCAGCGTCCTTTGTCTCCTCGTTGATGTTAGCGGCTGTGTCCCATCCCCAGAAGAAGAAGACGGCGAGCGCGGCGCCGGCCGCCGCGCCGGAAAGACCGCCCAACGAGCCGAAGCTGAACCAGCTTCCCGAGAAGCTCGTCGAACCAGGGTGGCCGGTGGCGACCTTGACCAGCGCGGCCACCGCGAATCCCACGACGACAAGGATTTCGATGAAGACAAGGATCCACTGGAAGTTGGCGGTGATGCGGATCCCGCGAACCACCATGAAAGTCACCAGGGCGAGCCACATCACTCCGACCGCAGCTATCCAGTACTTGTTGCTCGCCCCATCTGAGGTGATCTGCCCGGGGAATAGGCTGTTGAGCAGCAGCAGTGTGTAGGTACCGCCAAGGATCGGAGCCGACGCGCAGAACAGGACATTCGCGGCGAGTTGGACCCACCCGGAGAACCAGCCGATGTAGGGATTGAGCGTCCGGCTCACCCACGAGTACGAGGCGCCGCAGTTGGGATCCATCCGGTTGAGGTAGTAGTACGCGATTGCGATGAACAGGACCGGGAGGAAGCCAAGGAGGATCGCGGCCGGGGAGGCGAGGCCGACAGCGACGACCAGGAATGCGGCGGTTGCCGCCAGGGTATAGGCGGGAGCCACGCTCGACGTGGCGATGATGGTTGAGTCGAACAACGTGAGGGTGTTCGTTTTCAGCTGCGAGACGACAGCCTTGCCGTGAACCAGCGGCTCTGCGACGGTAGCCATCCACCCACCTCCGGACGTGCGAGACCGTCTTGCAGAACATCTGCAAGGGCCGGCGCACACCCTAGCGCCGGGTGGTAGGCTCGTCAAGTGGTTCCCGGCTGATGGAGAGGGGCAAGTGGGAACAGTGGGGCGGCGCTACTCGGTGAGCCAGGCCGCGCGCATGGTCGGTATCAGCCCCTCGACGCTGCGCGCATGGGAGCAGAGTGGGCTGCTCCGGTCGGCCCGCAGCTCGGCCGGATGGCGCAGCTACGACGCCGGCGACGTCAGCCGCGCCCGCGAGGTGCACCGTCTGCGTACCGTCGAGGGCCTCGCCGTTCACGCGATCCGCCGCAGGCTTCCGACCGTGCCGTCGCAGCGCCGCGCCAAGCTGGGGCGGCCCGCCCAGGTGGTGGATGGTCGGCCGGAAACCGTCGGCGGCCGGTTGCGGGCTCGGCGCAGCGATGAGGGGTTGTCACTCCGCGCCCTGGCGTCGCGGGCGGGGCTGTCGCCGTCGCTGGTGTCCGGAGTGGAACGCGGCCTCGTGCAGCCATCAGTGGCGTCCCTGCAGAAGATCAGCTCGGCTCTCGGCACCAGCGTTGCCGCCCTGTCGGCGGCGCCGCTGCCGGCCTGCCAGGTTCTCGGTGGTGAGGTGCTGCCGCTCGACCTGCTGACCCAGGGTGTGCAGATCGAGGACCTGTCCGGCACCGCACAGCTGCTCGAGCCGCAGAGGTTCAGCATCGAGCCGGGCCAGGGTAGCGGCGGCGAATACACCCACGACGGCGAGGAGTTCCTCTATGTCGTCGAGGGCACGCTGTCGATCACGCTCGACGGTCGCGACCAATTTGACATCGGTCCCGGCATGTCGCTCTGCTTCGAGTCCTCCCGCCGTCACCGCTGGTGGAACCCGGGAGACGTGGTCACCCGGGTGCTCTGGATCAACACGCCGCGGACCTTCTGACGCGGCACGTCACATCGGGGGTTCAGTCATGGCCACGACCGTCGACATGGTGCGCAACGTCATCGGCGGCGAGTCCGTCGAGGCGGGCGGCGGCAACACGATCCCGCTCGTCGATCCGTCCACGGGTGAGGTCTTCGCTCACTCGCCGTTGTCCAACGCTGAGGACGTCGACGCCGCGTACCGAGCCGCCCAGCGCGCCTTCGACGGCTGGCGCGACGCCACCCCCAAGGACCGCAGCCTGGCCATGCTTCGCTTCGCCGACCTCCTCGAGGCCCACGGCCGCGAGCTGGTCGAGCTCGAATGCCGCAATACAGGCAAGCCACTCGCGCTGACCGAGAGCGAGGAGCTGCCGATGCTGTACGACGTGGTCCGTTTCATGGCGGGAGCGGCGCGCCACCTCCAGGGGCTCGCCTCCGCGGAGTATCTGGCCGGTCACACGAGCTGGATCCGGCGTGAGCCGGTCGGGGTCTGCGGCCAGGTCACCCCGTGGAACTACCCGATGCTGATGGCGGCGTGGAAGTTCGCCCCGGCGATCGCGGCGGGAAACACCGTGGTGATCAAGCCCTCGGAGACGACGCCGTTGACCACGGTGCGCATGGCCGAGCTTGCCCGCGAGGTGCTGCCCCCCGGAGTGCTCAACGTGGTCTGCGGCGACCGCACCACCGGCGCGGCCGTGGTGTCGCATCGCATGGCAGCGATGGCGTCCATCACGGGCAGCGTCCGCGCCGGTCGACAGGTCGCTCAGGCAGCTGCGCTCGACCTCAAGCGAGTCCATCTCGAGCTCGGCGGCAAGGCGCCGGTGATCGTGTTCGACGATGCTGACGTCGCCGCCGCTGCCACGGGCATCGCCGGCGCCGCGTACTTCAACGCCGGCCAGGACTGCACCGCGGCGACTCGCGTGCTCGCCGGCCCGCGCGTGCACGACGACTTCGTCAGCGCGCTCGTCGAGCAGGCCGCCTCGACACATACCGGCCCGCCGTCCGACGAGGACGCGGCGTACGGACCCCTCAACAACAGCGACCAGCTCGCCCGCGTTCGCGGCTTCCTCGACCGCGTACCCGGGCACGCGCGCGTCGCGGCCGGCGGCGCTGCATCGGTGGGCCCCGGCTTCTTCCAGGAAGCAACGGTGATCGACGGGTTGCAGCAGGATGACGAGATGATCCAGGAGGAGATCTTCGGCCCTGTGGTCACCGTGCAGAAGTTCACCGACGAGGACGAGGCCCTGCGCTGGGCCAACGGCGTGGAGTACGGGCTGGCGTCGAGCCTGTGGACCCGCGACCACGGACGCGCCATGCGCATGGCGCGGTTGCTCGACTTCGGCTGCGTGTGGATCAACACGCACATCCCGCTGGTGTCGGAGATGCCCCACGGTGGTTTCAAGCACTCGGGCTACGGCAAGGACCTCTCCATGTACGGGTTCGAGGACTACACGCGCATCAAGCACGTGATGTCCAATCTCGGGGCGTGACCGCGGCAGGCTACCGAGACGTCAGCCTGTGGCTTGACAGCGTCGACGACGACCTGTCGCCGCGTGTCCCCCTCGATGGTCACGCCGACGTCGACGTGGCCATCGTGGGCGCAGGCTTTACCGGGCTGTGGACGGCGTATGCGCTGCTGAGCCACGAGCCGGCGCTGCGCGTGCTCGTCATCGAGCGCGAGATTGCCGGCTTCGGCGCCAGCGGCCGCAATGGGGGCTGGCTCAGCGATCTCTTCCCGGTCTCGTGGGAGCGAGTGGCTCGCGTCGGCGGGAGCGAGGCGTCGGCGCTGGCCATGCACCGCGCCATGGTCGATGGCATCGACGACGTCACCGCCACGCTGGACCGCGAACACATCGACGCCGACCTGGTTCGCGGAGGTTCGATGGTGGTGGCGCGCACGCCGCTGCAGGCGCGCGCCCTGCGCCACCGCGCCGAGCTCTCGCGGCGGCGCGACGGCGAGGATCTCGGCCTGCGCTGGCTGGAAGCCGACGAGGTGCTCGCGCGCGTGCGCCTATCCTGTGCGCTGGGCGCGACCTACACGCCGCACTCAGCGCGCATCCATCCCGGCAAGCTGGTACGCGGGCTGGCCCGCTGCGTGGAGCGCCTCGGCGGTCGGATCGTCGAACGGACCGAAGCCATCGAGGTGGGCCGACATCGGGTCAGCACCAGCCGCGGTCTGGTCACCGCGCGCACGGTGGTGCGCGCCACCGAGGCATACACCGCGAAACTGGGTGGGGAACGCCGCACGCTCCTCCCGCTCTACTCACTGATGATCGCCACCGAGCCGCTGCCGTTCGATGCCTGGTCGCAGATCGGCTGGTCGAGCGCCGAGACCATCGCCGACGGCCGCCACCTGATCATCTACGCGCAGCGCACCGCGGACGGCAGGATCGCCTTCGGTGGGCGGGGTGCGCCCTACCACTTCGGCTCGCGCATCACGCCGGCGTTCGACCGCGACGCTACCGTTTTCAGCGCGCTCGAGGAGGCTCTGCACGACCTCATCCCGCTGACGCGCGGCGTCGCCGTGACCCACCGATGGGGCGGACCGATTGGGGTGGCCCGGGACTGGTTTCCGTCGGTCGGCATCGATCGCGCCCGGGGCATCGCCTGGGCTGGTGGTTACGTCGGTGATGGGGTCACGGCCAGCAACGTCGCCGGGCGCACGCTCGCCGATCTCATCCTGTCGCGCGAGAGTGAGCTGACCCGACTTCCCTGGGTGCAACACCGCTCCCGCCGCTGGGAGCCCGAACCGCTGCGCTGGCTCGGCGTCAACGCTGGGGTGCTGGCCATGCGCAGCGCCGACACGGTGGAGCGGCGCACGGGCCGCACATCACTGCGGGCACGCGCGGCGCTGCGGTTGCAGGGCCACTGAGGTTCACACCATGCGGCGGTCGACCGCCCAGCGGGTGAGCTCGTGCCGGCTGGACAGCTGCAGCTTGCGCAGCACCGACGACACGTGCGTCTCCACGGTCTTGACGGACAGGTGGAGGCGAAGCGCGACCTCCTTGTAGGTGAAGCCACGCGCGATGTGGCGCAGCACCTCACGCTCACGCGTGGTGAGCTGGTCGAGCTCGGGATCGATGACGCCGGGAAGGTCACCGCGAAACGCGTCGAGAACGAACCCTGCGAGCCGCGGCGAGAACACCGCATCGCCACTGTGGACAGCTCGGATCGCGCCGGCGAGCTCAGCAGGGCTCACCGACTTGGTCACGTAGCCGCGGGCCCCGCCGCGGATCACCTGGATGACGTCGGCGGGCGCGTCGGACACCGACAGCGCCAGGAAGCGCACCTCCGGGCGCTTGCGCAGCGTCGCCTCGAGCACGGCGAGGCCACCGCCCCCAGGCAGATGGACATCGAGCACCACCACGTCGGGAACGGTCCGGTCGATGCCGGCAACGGCGCCCTCGACGTCCTCGGCCTCGCCGACAATCGCGAACCGGTCCCCGAGCTCGGCACGGAGACCGCTGCGGAAGAGGTGGTGGTCGTCGACCAGGAAGACACGGACCGCGTCGTCAGGGGCGCTCATGAGCCGTTTCGGTTGATGTGCATCTGCACCTCCGTGCCCTCCCCAGGCCGCGAGCTGATCGTCGCCGTGCCGCCAAGACGGCGCATCCGGCCCACGATGGACTCGCTGATCCCGCGACGGTCCGCGGGCACCGCATCGCGGTCGAAGCCGCGACCCTGGTCGCGCACGAATGCGGTGATCTCATGCGGCTCGGCCTCGACGTAGATGGAGACACGCGCGGCGCCGGAGTGGCGCGCGGCATTGATCGCAGCCTCCTGGCAGGCCAGCGCCACGGCGTTGCCGGCGTCGTCGAGCGCGATCTCTCCGACAACCACAGTGTCAACCGGGAAGTGGTGCATCTCCTCGACGCGCGACGCCACGGCGTCGATGGCGGTGCGGAGGTCGGCCGCTTCGTCGACGATCGGCCGTCCGTTGAGCCACGCACGCAGCTCGCGCTCCTGACGGCGTGCCACGCTGGCCACCTCGGGCGGCACGTCACCCCGCTGAATCAGGGCCAGGGTATGCAGCACGGAGTCATGCAGGTGTGCGGCGATCTCGGCGCGCTCCTGCGAACGGATCCGTTCGCGCCGCTCGGTTGCGGCCTCTCTCGCCAGGCCGATGATCCACGGCGCGAGGATCAGCCCCAGCCCACCGGCGGTGACCACTGTGGCCAGCAGGGCGGTGCCCACCGCGCCGGCTGACTGGTGGGCAACCAGGAACGCCGTCATGCCGGCGAGGACCACAACCCCGCCGATGGCGAGTCGTAGCGCCGAGGCGGGCCCGGTGATGATGCTGCCCGGGGCGCCGACCAGCCGCCCGCCTGCAGCGGTCCACCGAGCGCGATCGCCGGCATCCCCGCGCAGCCAGATCAGCGCCGATCCACAGCCGGCAACCACCAGCGGCCACACCAGCGCGTCGCCAAACCACAGGCCGAGGTCGCGCATCACCAGCATCGTCCCGAGAACGATGCAGCCGACCGCGATAGCCGAGCGCCGCGATGACCGCGCCAGGGTCGGTGGCGCGGCGGACACGCCGGCGGGCTCGAAGCTGAGCGCCCATCCCGCCACGTAGAGCACGATCCCGACACCGTTGGTGACCGTGAGGGCTGCCAGTGCGAGCCGAACTACGACGGCGTCAACACCGATGGACTGAGCCAGTCCGCCGGCCACGCCGACGACCACCCGGTCGGTCTGGCTGCGGGCGAACAGCCCGCTTCGATCTCGCGTCATCGCCCAAGGGTCGCACGTCGGCGGCTCGCCCGCCATCGGGAAGCACCCTGGCGTGACGTCCCGCGTCTCAGGGTTCAACCAGGGTCATCCCCGATGGTGTAATCGCCGGCGGCAATGCAGGCTGGTGCCATGAACGACAGCAACCCCGGCCCAACTCCCCCACCGCCACCGCCGCCGCCCGCTCCCCACCGTCCCCTGGCGCGCTCCGCCACCAACCGCGTCATCGCGGGAGTGTGCGGAGGCGTCGGCGAGTACTTCCACATCGACCCGGTCATCGTGCGCATCGCGCTCGTGGTGCTGACGTTCTTTGGCGGGTTCGGCCTGCTGCTGTACATCGGCGCCTGGCTGCTACTCCCCACCGCCAGTGGCCCGGTGCAGACCGGCTCGGCACCTCTGGCACACCTGCAGCTTCGCAACTGGCGGACGCCCCTGGCCGTGTTGCTCCTCGTCGTCGCCGTGTTTGCGTTGGCGGATTCATTCAACGTCGACCACCGCGGCGTGCTCTGGGGCCTGGCCCTTGTTGGTATCGGCGTGTTCCTGCTGGTGCAGGAGAGGTGGCAACCGGCGACGGGCTACCCCATCCCCCCCACCGCTCCCACCGGTTCGACCGCGACCTATGCGGCTGCGTCGTTCCCCACCGCGGCGTCGAGCTATGCAACCCCGGTATGGGCTTCCACGCCTCGCATTCAGCGCCCACGATCGGTGCTCGGCCTGGTCACCGTTGCGGCGGTGTTGCTCGCGCTAGGGGTCGCCGCGCTGCTCGACAGCGCTGGGCTGGTGTCCGTCAGCGTCGCGACCGGCGCGGCGGTCGCGCTGATCATCGTCGGCGCCGGGCTCATCGCAGGCACCTGGCTCGGGCACTCACGCGCGCTCATCGTGCTCGGAGTGCTGCTGATCCCGTTCACGGCCGCGGCGACGCTGGTGCACGAGCCCCTCACCGGGGGCACAGGCAACGTGACCGTCGCGCCGCACCAATTTGCCGATGTGCCCGGGCCATACCACCTCGCCGCGGGCAAGCTGACCGTCGACCTTTCCCAGCTGTCGGTCGGCAGCGGCAGCCAGTCGGTGACCGCCACCGTGGCTTTCGGCCAGCTCACCGTCGTCGTCCCGCCCGCGACCAACCTCGACATCCACGGCCACGTCGGGGGCGGCCAGGTCAACCTTCTCGGCGCCTACGACAGCGGCCTCAACATCGACAAGGTGGTGAACCAGACGCCGTCAACCACCACTGGGACGCTGCACCTGTACCTGAGCACCGGCTTCGGCCAGGTCGACGTGGTCAACAATGCCAACGACAACGCCGGCGCCGTGCCCGCACCCGCGCAGGCACCGTGATGGAGCGCCATCCCGCCGACCCCATCTCGCTGGTTGCCGGCATCGTCTTCGCTGTCGTCGGCGCGCTCATGCTCGCGGACCGGCTCGACCTTCTCGCCCAGGCACGATGGGTGGTGCCGCTGCTGGTCATCGCCTCCGCCATCGCGATGCTGGTGACAGCGTCACCCTGGCGTCACCACCGGGCTGACGTGAACGGCGAAACGCCCGAGGGCTAGTCGCGCAACACGCCCTGCAGCTTCATCGCCAGGCTCATGTCACCCTTGATCTTGAGCTTGCCGCTCATGAAGGCGGCGGTGCCGTCGAGCTTGCCGGTGGCCAGGTCGACGAAGTCGGCGTCCTTCATCGAGATGGTGATGTTGGGATTCTCCGGGGCTCCCGGTCCCGCCTCACCTTTGCCGTCCGCCAGCACGATGTGGTACGGGCCTCCGTCATCGCCACTGAGGTCGAAGGCGTAGCTGGCGTTGAGGCCGGCCGTCTTGGCGGGGTTGGCCTCGAGCCGGCTGTTGATCTCGGTGAACACCTCGTTGGGGCTGGGCACGAATCCGTCCTCCATCATGGGCGACCGTCGGCCGCCGCGAACAGCCGCGGAGTGTAGATTCGCGGGGGCAGCGCCTGCCTGGGTGCCGCAATGGACCGGTCCGTGAGCGGCCGTGTAACTTGCGTAGGCGTACGTCACTCCGAGCGCTGGAGGGTGCTGGGTGCGGGCGGTGGAGCAGTTCCGGATCGCGATCGTCGGCTCAGGCTTCTCGGGCCTCGGCACGGCGATCCGGCTCAAGCGCGCCGGCATACACGACTTTGTCGTGCTCGAGCGGGCGGCTGACCTGGGCGGGACGTGGCGCGACAACGACTACCCCGGATGCTGCTGCGACATCCCGTCGCACGTGTACTCGTTCTCGTTCGAGCTCAACCCCGGC
>DATBPD010000093.1:0-22854 GCA_036561525.1 Candidatus Dormiibacterota bacterium
AGGAACAGCCGCTCGGCGATCTCATCGTTGCTCAGACCGCCGCCCACCAGCGTGAGCACCTCCCGCTCCCGGTCGGTGAGGACAGAGAGATCCGCTGGGGACGCAGTTGCCGCCGGCCGTGCCGCGATGTCGGCGATCAGCCTTCGGGTGATGCCCGGCGACAGCAGTGAGTCGCCGCGCGCGATGATCCGCACCGCTTGCAGCAGCTCTGCAGGCTCGGTGTCCTTGACCAGGAACCCACTGGCGCCGGCACGCAGCGCCTGGTAGACGTATTCATCCGCCTCGAACGTTGTCAGGATGAGCACGCGCACACCCGCGAGCCCCGCATCGGCGGCGATGCGACGTGTCGCCTCCAGACCGTCGGTGCCGGGCATGCGAATGTCCATGAGCACGACATCGGGATGCGTCGCGGTGACCATCGCCACCGCCTGCTCGCCCTCACCGGCCTCACCCACCACCTCGATGTCGTCGGCGGACTCCAGCAGCATGCGAAAGCCGCCACGCACCAGCGCCTGGTCGTCAGCGAGGAGGACGCGGATCACCCTCCATTCTCCGTCGGCAGCACCGCGCTGACCGCGAACCCGCCGCCGCGGGACGGTCCCACCTCCAGCGTCCCACCCACGGCAGCGGCCCGCTCGCGCATCCCCACCAACCCGTGACCGGCGCCGGCGATCGCTGAATCCGCCGCCACCCCATTCGCCGCCGCGCCGCGTCCGGTGTCACGCACATCGACACGCAGCCGACCGTCGCTCCACGCCAGCGACACCACAGCACTGGCCGGCCCCGCGTGTCGCACCGCGTTGGTCAGCGACTCCTGGATGATCCGGTAGGCGGCGAGATCAACAGTCGCCGGCAGGCGTCGCGGCGTTCCCTCGACGTGCAGCGTCGTGCTCAGCCCCGCACGTGTCGCCGTCGCCAGCAGATCACCGAGCATCGCCAACCCAGGTGCCGGTTGGGTCAGCTCCGCCTCGTCGGCCTGGCGCAGCACGTTGAGGATCGAGCGCATCTCGCGCAATCCCTCCTTGCTCGCCACCCTGATCGCCTCGAGCGTCTCCACGGCCCGTTCCGGATGAGCACGCGCGACATGCGCCGCCGCACCAGCCTGCACGTTGATCATCGACAGCGTGTGCGCCACCGCGTCGTGCAGCTCGCGCGCGATGCGCAATCGCTCGGCGTCCACGCGCCGCGCCGCCTCCTCCTCGCGGGTCCGCTCCGCCTGTTCAGCTCGCTCCTCGACAGCGCGGAGATACTGGCGACGGTTGCCCAGCGCGATTCCGACCGACACCGCCACGGCAACCTCAAAGGGGATGAAGAACTCACCACCACCCAGCGCCCCGAAGGGGTTGTGCGCTGCCGTCGCGCCCACCAGGCTGACCACGGTGACCGTCGCGGCAATCCACGCCTGCCGGCTGGGCACGATCGTGGCCACCGTGTACAGGGCGACCATCACGTCCAGCAGCGCCGTGCCGTTGACGTAGCCGAGCAGCGAGTACACCACCACGCAGGTCAGCGACACAGCCAGCACCACCACCGGGTAACGGCGCCGCCACGCCAGGCTGACTGCGGCGACGCCGACCAGCACGAAGGCAGCCCAGCTGGCGTTGGGCACGGCGGGATGGCCGCCAGAGGTCACCGTCTGACCGAAGGCGTTCACCGGCGCCAGCGCCTCGCCGATGGAGCCCGCCAGGGTGATCACCAGCATCACCAGGGCGAACACCGCGTCGCTGATGTAGGAGCGGGTACCCAGGCGCTTGCGGAGGAGGAACGCGCCGATCACAGCGCCAGCGTACGGCTCCGCGGCCTCGCGCGCGTCCCTCCCGCGAAGGCAGGGCCACTGCTCCTCAGGGAGTACCGCTGCGCGCGGCGCCCCCAGGCGGAGTACCGCAACTGCCATCCCGAGGCGGACGACGCAGCGGCGGTCGCGGCCGAGACTGACCAGGGTCGGTCGCATCGGCGCGGCAGCAACACCAGGGGAGACACCACATGACCCGCATCACCCGCTTCGCGCTCCGGCACAAGGCGCTCATCGCCCTCTTCTGGATCGCCGCCGCCGTCGCCGGCGCGATGACCGCGGGCCTGACCACCAACCGGATGAGCAACAGCTTCTCGATGCCCGGCCAGGCGATCACCACCGACGCGCGCATCGTGTCGGAGTACGGCAGCAGCAGCGCCACCCCGCTCGTCACGGTCGTCACAGCGCCTGCCGGTCAGCGCATCACCGATGCAGCGGTCACCGCGACGACTGCGCAGATCTTCGACGCCGCGCGGGTCACCCCGGCGATTCGCGTCGTCGACTACGCGTCCACGCATGACGCGGCGTTCCTCACCCGTGATGGCCGCTCGACCTTCTCGCTCAGCTTCCTCCCACCGGCCAACTTCGGCGGCGCCGATACCGTCACGCCCGCGGTCACCAGGGCGATGCAGGCCGCCACCCCGGCGGGCTGGCACACCGACTTCACCAGCATCACGCTGCTGTCCACACCGGCGACCACGTCGACAGCGGGCCAGGGCACCACCGTCCTCGTCGAGGCGATGCTCGGCGGTCTGGGCGCGCTGGTCATCCTCGCCTTCGTCTTCGCCAGCTTCCTCGCCTTCCTGCCGCTGGTGATGGGCGCGATCTCCGTGCTGTCCACCTTCCTGCTGGTGCTCGGCCTCACCACCTTCACCGGGGTGAGCATGATCGTCGAGTTCCTGATCGGCCTGATCGGCCTCGGCATCGCCATCGACTACTCGCTGATCGTGGTCACCCGCTGGCGCGAGGAGCGCGCCCACGGTCGCGACAACATCGCTGCCGTCGAGGCGGCCATGGCGCACGCGGGACGCGCGGTGGTGTTCTCTGGCCTGACCGTTGCCGTCGGCCTGCTGGCGCTCATCGTCCTCCCCGTGCCGATGCTCCAGAGCGTTGGCTACGGCGGCGTGCTCGTGCCCCTGGTGTCGGTGGCTGTCGCGGTCACGCTGCTGCCGGTGCTGCTCGCCACCGTCGGTCCACGCCTGGACTGGCCGCGCGTGCGCAACGAGAGCAGGCCGAGCCGGATGTGGACGGCATGGGCGCGCGGCATCTACAGGCACCGCTGGCCGGCCGCCATCCTCGGCACCGCGCTGCTCGGTCTGCTCGCCTTCCCCGCGCTGTCGCTGCAGCTCGGTGAGCCCGCCAGCACCTCGCTGTCGACCAGTGGTCCCGCGCGCGACGCGCTCACCACCCTGACCACCGGTGGCGTCCCCAGCGGCGTGCTCACCCCGATCGTGGTGCTCACCAACGGCTCGACCACAGTACAGCCGCAGCTGGCTCACCTTGCCGGCGTCGTCGCGGCGGTGACCACTGCGGACCTGCAGCGTCCCGGCAGCGCGGTGATCACCGTGCTCCCCGTCGCCGAGGGCAGCCTCGGCACCGGCCAGGACACCGTCCGCGCCGTGCGCGCCTCCATCAACGGCAACCCAGCGGTGGTCGGCGTCGCCGGTGACGGCGCGTCGCTGATCGACTTCGACAACGCCGTCTACGGCAACTTCCCGCTGATGCTGACCCTCATCGCCATCGGCACCTTCCTGCTGCTGGCGCGCGCGTTCCGCTCGGTGCTGCTCGCGCTCAAGGCAGTTGTGTTCAACCTGGTGTCACTGGCCGCGGCGTACGGCGCGCTGACCTTCATCTGGCAGCAGGGCCACGGCAGCGACGCGCTCTGGGGAATTCCCGCGTCGGGCGCGATCACCATGTGGGTGCCGCTGATGGTGTTTGCCTTCCTCTTCGGCCTTTCGATGGACTACGAGGTGTTCATCATCGCCCGCATCCGCGAGGCGTACGACAAGACCGGCTCGGCGCGGTCGGCGGTGGTCGAGGGCATCGGTCGCACCGGACGCCTGGTCACCAGCGCGGCGCTGATCCTCATGCTCACGTTCCTGTCGATGTCGAGCGGGCCGGAGACTGACATCAAGATCCTCGCCACCGGGCTCGGGGCGGGCATCCTCGTCGACGCGGTGATCGTGCGCGCGCTCATGGTTCCCGCGATGGTGGCGCTGTTCGGTCGCTGGAACTGGTGGATGCCGGTGTGGCTGGCTCGGGTGCTGCGCGTCGAGCCGTCGCCGGTGGCGCCGCGCGCCGGTCGTGTGGCGCGCGTGCTGGAGCGGGCTGCGTAGCACTGAACCACCGGTCGACACAACCCGATTCTGAGGATTCTCTGAGGGACGACTGAGGCCATTCGGATGTGACGCTGGCATCGTGACGTCAATCGAACCGCACAACGTGGTTCCGGCAACAAGACAGATCAGGAGGACACCGCCATGACAACTGGTTGGATCGTCATCAACATCCTGATGGCGGTGGTCGTGACTGCCATCGTCGGGGGCACGGCGATGCTCGTCCCACACCTGCTGCACCGCCACGCAATGCGCGACGACAGGGCCTACGCGCGGTACCACAATGCACCGAACGTGCACGCTGTGCCGGACGCTGCGCCGCAACGCCGGACAGCAGCCGACTGCGACGTCCAGGCCGCCTGATCCGTCGCCCACTCCTGGAGGCCGCGATCCGACACGCCGCTCGACGGAACGGCGTCTCGGGCGTGGCCTCTCACGGTGCCCCGGTTACCCGTCCCCGATCATCGGTCGCAGCCAACCGCGATGGATAGGGCGGCACAGATGGCAGTCATCGTCGAGTGCCTCGCCCGTCCGATCGGACGCACGAGGCGGGATCGTCCGACGAGTTGCACGTTGTCGAGGTTGGCCACCGAGTCCACGCGTATGCCGTCGTCGGCATTCATCCGCACCTCGGTCGACAGTCCCCGAATCGTCGACGTCACCGGAGCAGCGATCACCGCATGCAGCAGCCTGCCCATCGGATCACGCGTCAGGACGACGACGGGCCGGACCTTGTCCAGCCTGGCGAGCCATACCTCCCCGCGCCGGGGAGTGGGATCGCTCACGCTTGGTCGTCTGGGTACAGCGCTTCCCAGTCCGTGTCGTCGGCGAGGTCGCCGTCCGAAATATCGGCGACAGCCAGCTCAGCCGCGGTGGGGGGTGTCTGCCGGTACGCGGCCACGTCAGTGCGCAGGCGCTCGGCGCGAATCAACCGGTCAAGGGCCATGTCGATGACCTCCGATGTGGAGCCGGCACCCGTCAGCGACACCGCCATCGCCGCCTTGTCGCGGCTCAAGGTGATGGTTACCTTATCCCTGGCCATACCCTTGATACTACCAGAAGGCGGTATGCTCGGTAACCCGGTGATGTGGTTCCCTTCCATCGACTGCCCCCGCTTCCGACCCAGCCCTGGAGTCGCCATCATCGGCGGAACCATGCCCTGGCCTTCAACCGGGGACCGCCGATGACCGGTGGCGGCTTCTCCCCAGCGGGCCTCGCCCGACTCCACGACGTCCTGGCCGGCCACGTCGAGCGCGGTGACATGCCCGGCGCCATCGCACTCGTCGCTCGCGGCCAGCGTGTGCACGTCGATGTCATTGGCACCAAGGCGTTCGGCGACGCCGCGCCGCTGCAACGCGACGACGTCTTTCGCATCACCTCGATGACCAAGCCGATCGCGGCCGCCGCGGCCATGACCCTCGTCGAGGACGGCACCCTGCACATCGACGCGCCCATCGATGACCTCCTGCCGGAGCTGGCCAACCGCCGGGTCCTGCGCAGCATCGACGCAGCCCTCGACGACACCGTGCCCGCGAAGCGCGCCATCACGCTCGAAGACCTGCTGACCTTCCGTCTCGGCCTGGGCATGGTGTTCACCTCGACCACTTACCCCATCCTGGAGGCTGAGCAGGAGCTGCACCTGGCGACGCTGAGTCCTCCCTATCCGCCGTCGCCGCACTCGACGGATGAGTGGCTGCGACGTCTTGGCACTCTGCCGCTGATCAATCAGCCGGGCGAGCAATGGATGTACAACACCGGCGCGCAGGTGCTCGGTGCTCTGCTCGAGCGAGCCACCGGCAGACCACTGGAGACGGTGTTCCATGAGCGCATCCTCGGCCCCTTGAGCATGGGCGACACAACGTTCACGGTGTCGCCGGCGATGCACGGCCGGCTCACCACCGCGTACGAGGTCGATTGGGACAAGGGCGAGCTCGATGTGGTGGACGGCGTCGAGGGCGGCTACTGGAGCCGTCCGCTCGCCTTTCCGAGCGCGTCGGGCTGGCTGCTCTCGACAGTCGACAACTTCTGGACATTCGTGCAGTTGTTGCTCGACGGTGGCGTGCATGACGGCCAGCGCCTGCTCTCCGAGAAGTCGGTGGACCTCATGACCACCAACCACCTGGAGCGGTCACAGCACGCCTTCGCCAGCCCCTTCCTCAGCGATGCCGAAGGCTGGGGGTACTGCATGGGCGCCCCGGTCAGCGGCGCCAGCCCTGACAGCGTCCCCCGCGGGTTCGGCTGGGATGGAGGCGCCGGCACCACCTGGAGGTCCGACGTCGCCGCCGGCCTCACCGGCATCCTGTTCACCCAACGCGGGATGGGCTCGCCTGAGTCAGCCGAGGTCTACGCCGACTTCTGGAAGGCCCTGTACGCGGCGATCGACGACTGAGCCGACCGGGTGGGGACTTGTCAACCCGTCAGCTGGCGTTCGGCTCGCCGGCTGCGCTCAGCACGCCGTCGATCGCGGGCTTGGCCACACGAAGGTAGGCGGCGGTCGGCTGCGAATGCGACGCGCCGGCGAGGCTGTTGGCGGCGCCGATGGCCACCGAGAGCGCGGCACGAAGATGCAGGTCGCGATCGTGGTCGTCCTCACTGACGTCGACCTCGAGCAGGACGTTGCGCAGCTCGAAGAGGTCATCGTGCAGCGTTTGCCGAGCCGTTCCCGCAACCCCCACCGTTGGCTCCTCCGTTCGCGGGATCATCGCCTCTGTCTCGGCGTCGCGCATCGCTCGCCCCAGCTCGCTGATCAGCTCGGACGCTCGCTCGCCATAGGCTCGGCGCACCCAGCCGGCAGCCTCGGAGCTGACATTCGTGGCAGGCTGGCGACCGAACAGGCTTCGCTTCACAGAGCCCACCCTACTCCTGCCCGGGCAGAAGAGCTGCACCGCAGAGAATGTGGGTCGATCCTCCTGCCCCGCGCCTCGAGCAGGTTGGACGGCCCGAACCCGCCCAGCGCACCAGTACGATCCGGGGTCATGACCGCCGAGGTGGTGCGTCTGCGCATCGGCAACCTCCGCAAGGCTGTCCTGGTCACGGGCCAGGCGTACCAGGAGCCCAAGGATGCCCTCAACGAGTTCGTGTCCAACGCCGCCGACGAATACACCGAAGCCGGAGTTGTGGGTGGGACGATCACGCTGTTCCTCCGCCGCCACGCGCGGCGTTCGGCGGTAGCGATCTCGGATGACGGTCGTGGCATGAGCGCCGACCGGCTGCGCCACGTCGCCCGCAATCTCTTCGAGTCGACCAAGGCCGGAGATCAACGCACGGTGGGCGAGAAGGCCATCGGCGTCCTCGCGTTCCAGCAGCTGGGCGGTCGCTGTGACATCGTCAGCAGGACAGCGCTCGCCGCGGAGACGAATCGGCTGACACTGCTTCGCGGCGAGGCGACGGCGCAGCTGGCGACGGAGAGGCGCCGGGCGCGGGCCACGCCGGGCACCACCGTCTACATCTCCGACCTGGATCCCGAGGCTGTTCGCGTCCTGACCCTTCGCAAGGTGGTCGAATACCTGCGCCTTCGGCGCGGCCCAGCGCTCGCCCACGGTGACTACGAGATCGAGGTCGTCGAGGGATCGCACACCGAGCGGGTGGTGCCACAGCGCCACGATGGTGTTCACTTGAAGATCGCCACCCGAAAGACGCTGTGGGGACGTATCGACTTCGCCCTGTGGGTTGCCCCACGCGCTCCTGGCGTGCGCCGGCGCGTCGCGGTCGTGGGCCGCGGCGGCACCACCGTCATCGACGACATCGCTGAGCTGGAAGACTTCTCCGGGCCGCCCTGGACAGCTGACCAGATTGCCGGGAGCATCACCTTCCCCCCGCTGCAGCAATCGACCGGGCGGCGCGCCATCCTCCGCGACCGCGACGTCTTTCCGATCTTCCTCGACACCGTCAGGAGCATCGAACCAGCGGTCAGCGCGGCCATCGAGCTGATCAACCGCCAGGTCGAGTCAGAGAGCAGCGGCCGCCTTGCAGACGAGGTCCGGCGCATCTTCGGACGGGTGCTGCGCGAGCTTGATGAGATCGCCAACCCGATGCGCACGGCGTTGGGCGAGGCCGAGGGCGGTGGTGCCCTGTTCACGCAACCGTCTGAGTTGCCTCGCGCAGAGGGCGGTTCGGGATCCGACGACGAGCTGCCGGTCTTCCGCGTCGCCTCCGTGCAGCCAACCCCAGAGCGACGCCAGCCGTCTGATGCAGGCGAGCCGGCTGGTCCGTCAGGGCGAATATCGCGGCTGCCGACGGTGGCACCGGACGACGATCCGGGGCGCGCTCGCAGCCGCTTCGACGACGCCACCGGGATCGTCTACTACAACCGCGAACATGCCGACTACCTGCTGGTCAAGGACGACGAGGCGGCTCTGCTCGATTATCTCGTCCAGCTCGTCGCCAAGGAGTACGTCGTCTTCAACAACCCTCGCAGCGCCGGGGCGGAGCTCGCCGAGGAGATGGTGCGCATGCTCGTCCGGCTCCGTCGCCACGTGCCCAGGTCGAGCGCGCGGCGGCCTCGACCCGCCCCGCCTGTCGATTTCCCACATCCCCCGCGTCGTCTTTGATGAGAGGCCGCGCTGGCGACCTGGCGATCCGTGGAGGACACATCGATGTCGAAGTACCTGTTCCTGCTCTGGCAGGACCTGAGCAACGGCCCCGCCCCAGGCACCCCTGAGGCGGATCGGGAATTCGCTGCGTACGGCACCATGTTCGAGGAGGCGAACAAGGCCGGCGTCTTCCAGGGAGGAGACCCCGTCCAGCCCGTCGCCCAGACCGTGCGGGTTCGCCATGGCTCGACCGAGTCCACCAAGGGCGGATTCTCCTCGAGCACCGAGCAGCCGATCGGCTACTACGTGCTCGACTGCAAGGACGACACCGACGCCGCGACGTGGGCAGCCAGGATCCCCGCGGCGGCCAGGGGCGCCATCGAGGTCCGTCCGATCCTGGTCATGTAGCAACGTCCAGCACGCCGGCTCGCCACGGTGAGCCGGCCCGTGCTGGTCTCCTGGCAGCCCTACGATGGGCAGTTCTGTGAACAACCACTTGCGACTGAGGCGCCCCACCGTGAAATACATCCTTCTGATCAACGTCCCGGCCGACGCACCGGCTGAGCCCGAGATGATCCAGCGCCACATGGCGTTTGCCGAGGCGGCGGCGGCGCGCGGCAAGCTGGTCGGCGGTGACCAGCTCGACGACGTCTCGACGGCAACCACCCTGCGTCGCCGTGCCTCCGAGACGATCGTCACCGACGGACCGTACGCCGAGACCAAGGAGTTCCTCGGCGGCTACTACCTCATCGACGCCGCCGACCTGGATGAGGCCATCGACATCGCCCGCGGGGTGCCGCTCAACGAGGGTGGCTCGGTGGAGATCCGCCCAGTTGTCGAGCGCTGACCCGGCCGCGACCACGACGCCCGCCCACGCGACCACCGAGACCGCGCTCGTCGGGGTGTTCCGCAACGAGGCTGGAAAGATCGTCGCCATCCTGACGCGGCTCCTCGGCGACATCGACCTCGCCGAAGACGCGGTGCAGGAGGCGCTTGCCGTGGCGCTCGACCGCTGGCCTCGCGACGGCCTTCCCGATCGCCCCGGCGCGTGGCTGATGACCACTGCGCGCAACAAGGCGCTCGACCACCTCCGTCGCGAACGCACCCAGGCCACGGCTCGCGAGGCGGCGTTGCGCCTGAATATCGACGACGACTCTGACGCTCGGCAGCTGCTTGACTCCACCGAGGTTGGCGACGACAGGCTGGCACTGCTCTTCACCTGCTGTCACCCCGCGCTCGCACCTGAGGCGCGTGTCGCGCTGACCCTGCGCCTGATCGGCGGTCTCACCACCGCGGAGATCGCCCGCGCGTTCCTGGTGCCGGAGTCGACGATGGCGCAGCGCCTGGTGCGCGCCAAGCACAAGATCCGCGCCGCGCGCATCCCCATCCGCGTTCCACCGCAGCCACTGCTCGCCGAGCGGCTGCAATCGGTGCTCGCGGTGATCTACCTGATCTTCAACGAGGGCTACCTGGCCAGCACCGGCGCGGACCTCGTGCGCGACTCGCTCTGCGACGAGGCAATCCGACTCGCGCGCCTGACCGCGGTGCTGATGCCGGAGGAGCCGGAGACGGCGGGGCTGCTTGCGCTGCTTCTTCTGACGCACAGCCGCCGCGCCGAACGTCAGGGGACGGACGGTGAGCTGCGCACCCTGCTTGTTCAGGACCGCTCCCGCTGGGACCAAGACTCCATCGCCGAGGGGCGGCAGCTTCTCGAAGCTGCTCTGGCGCGACACCACAGCGGCCAGTACCAGCTCGAGGCCGCCATCGCCGCTGTCCACAGCGAGGCGGTCGCGGCGGCCGACACCGATTGGGCGCAGATCGCCGCGCTGTACGCGACGCTGCGCGAGATCGCACCATCGCCCATCGCCGCCCTGAACCACGCCGTCGCGATCGCCGAGGCGGGCTCGCCGGAACAAGGGCTTGCCCTCGCCGACGCCGTCTCGGAGTCGCTCGACGACTATCACCTTTTGCACGTTACCCGGGCCGAGCTCCTGGTGCGACTTGGACGGATGGACGGCGCCCTTGCCGCTTATGACCGGGCATTGGAGCTGGTTGGCAACGACGCCGAGCGTGCTCACCTCGAACGACGGCGTCGGGGCGTCCGATCCGGCTCGTAGAAAGCGCCCCGCAGCCACAGGATCGTAACCGGCAGAGCGAGTGGATGGCGACGATACGGCGAGCATTCTGATGCCGTCATGGCCGTAGTCCTCCGCAAGCCGCCTGACCCGGACCTCTGGCGCTCCGCGCACGCGGGCGAGGATGTCTACGAGATGAACGGAGTCACCTTTGAGGATCTGATCTCCGTCGCCCTGTCCGAGTACGGCTACCGAGACATCCAGCTGACCGAGTACTACGACCAGGGCGCTGACCTCGTGGCTCGGCGAAACGGCCAGCTGATCTCGATCCAGGTCAAGCGGTGGGAACAGCGGGTCGATGAGGCGGCCGTAGCGCAGGCCGTGCAGGGCAAAGCGGCGTACCGCTGCGCTGCCGCGATGGTGATCACCAACTCGATCTTCACCCACGAAGCGCGGAGGGTGGCGAAGCTGCGGGGTGTGATCCTTTGGGATCAGGACGATCTTGCCAACCTGCTTCACACCACCAACATCGCCACCCGAACACGAACAACGGCGCCGAACTGCCTCACCTGCGGCCTGCCCATGACATTGCTCTGGCAGCCGCGTCCCTCCTGGGGATGCTCGAACGACCGCCCCTGCGCGGAGAGGGTGAGGTATCGCAAGTGGGTGCTGAAGGTGAGCGCTCACGCGCCCGATCGAACCGCAGCGGTGGCAGCGTCCGCGCTTGGCTCACCGCCGTCTCCGCCACCGCCGCCGCCACCGGTCTGGCCGGTCTGGCACACGCCTGTGGCGAGATCTGCTCCTCGACGCCCAATCAGGTCCCCAGGGACCGAGCTCAAGCACGGGGTCGCGCTCATCGCAGTCGTGGTTGGCTGGCTCTGCGTTGCCGGGCTTGTGGCTGCGCTGCTGGCTGCGCCGGCGGCCGGCAACCAGAATCAGCGAGGCGGATACCTGGTTGCGTTCTGTCTCTTTGGCCTTCCAACCACCTGGGGCACGCTTGCTCTACGCAAGGCACGCCGCGGCCGCAGCTGAGCCGGCGTCACCAGAACGCACACCTCCCACTGAGACCCTCAGTCGATGGCGCGCCGGATGAACCCGCGCATCCCAACATACCCGAACACCGCCAGCGCCGCCAGTAGCGCGATCGGCGGAATCCACGTGAGCATGTGCACGCCATTCGGCAACAGTGCGGCGCGCGTCCCCTCGCTGACGTAGGTCATCGGGTTGAACAGCGTCAGCACCTGGAACCACGGCAGCTTGCTCAGCGACGGCCACGGGTACTGGGAGCAACCGGTGAAGATCAGCGGCGTCAGCACGATCGCGAACATGATGTTGATGCGCGCCGGGGTCACCACCGTTCCCAGCGTCATTCCCATCGCGCCGCCCGCCAGCGAGCCGAGCACCACCATCGCAGCCAGCAGCGGGATCCCGGTGACATCGAACGGAATGCTTCCCAGCACCAGCCAGCCCACCGGGAACATCACCAGCCCGGCGATGATCGCTCGTCCAGCCGCGAACACCATCTTCTCCGCGGCCACCCAGCTCGCCGGCAGCGGCGCCAGCAGACGGTCCTCGATCTCCTTGGTGAAGGAGAACTCGATCACCAGTGGCAGCGCCACGCTCTGCAACGCGGTGAGCATGATGGTCATGGCCACGATGCCGGGAAACAGCTGCTTGGCGTAGGCGGGGTTGGTGAAGCCGAGGTCGGTGAGCACCCGACCGAACACGAACAGCAGACCGAGCGGTTGCAGGATCACCTGCGCGAGGAACGCGGGCAGCTCGCGCCCGGTGACCGCCACGTCCCGTCGCAGGATCGCCAAGAACGCGACCAGCGACGTGCCGGCTGCGCGCGTCTGCGCTTGAGCGACGGAGACTGTGGCCATAAGCGCAGGGCGCGGCCGGTCAGGTGGATGAAGACATCCTCGAGGCTCGGCTTGGCGATGCTGAGGTCGACGAGCTCGCCGCCGTTGTCGGTGATCAGCCGCGCCATCGGGGCGACGAGCGACGGTGCATCGACAGACGCATACAGCCGCAGGTGATACGGCGTTCCCGCTGCCGGTGCCGCTGGCTGTGGTGGCGGTCCCCCTGCAGGAGCACCAGCACCACCGCCGAGCGCCGCCCACGGATTCATCCCGGCCGGGGGACCGCCGCCGTCCTTGGTCACCGGCTCGACACGCTCCACCCCGGGCAGCGCCGCCAGCGCCGACTGCAGTGCATCGCGGCCGCCGCCGTCGAGCAGGATGCCCACCTCGAGGCTGTTCTTGCCCGGCACCGTCGCCGTCAGCGCATCGGGCGTGTCGCTGGCGAGCAGCTTGCCGTGGTCCATGATCGCGACGCGGTCGCAGAGCGACGCCGCCTCGTCCATGTCGTGCGTGGTCAGGATCATGGTGACGCCGCGCGACTTCAGGTCGCGGATGCGGTCCCACACGAACAGCCGCGCCTGCGGGTCGAGCCCGGTGGTCGGCTCATCGAGAAACAGAACCTCGGGTTCATGCATCAACGCGCGCGCGATCATGATCCGCTGCGACTGGCCGCCGGAGAAGAAGTCGACCTTGTCATCGGCACGCTCGGTGAGGCCGAACTGATCCAGCAGCTCATTGGCGCGGCGCATGCGCTCCTCGGCCGGGATGCCGAAATACGCCGCGTGGAACAGCAGGATCTGTCGCGCGGACAGTGCGCGATCGAGGTTGGAGCGCTGTGGTACCACCGCGAGGCGGCGCTTGGCGCCGACCGGGTCGCGCATCACGTCGACGCCCGCCACCTCGGCGTACCCGCCGGTGGGGCGAACCCGCGTGGTGAGCACGCCGACAGTCGTCGTCTTGCCCGCGCCGTTGGGTCCGAGCAGGCCGAACACCTCGCCCTGGCCGACCGCAAAGCTGACCCCGTCGACGGCGTTGGTCGGGCGCTTCGGGTAGCACTTGACCAGGTCATGGACCACGACGGCCATGCCCCGCTGCGCTGCCACGGCGGCTTCGATCTGCCTGGCGTCAACCATCGTCGACACGGCGCCGTCATCCGAGCTCATCGTTCGGACGGTACCCGGTGGCCGCCGCGCCGCGTCACCCCGGTGCGGCCATGGCAGCGCGTTGCCACGGCCGCACCGTTCGTCAACCCCTCAGGCGGCCGCCACCTTGGCGAACGCGTTCAACTCCAATGGCCATCCGTCTGGCGAGCCGAGGGCATCGCGGAACGACTCCCAGCCCTCGCCGTGGTTGTCGAGCTTGCGATGGTCGAGCATGACGTTGGTCCGCGCCGGACCGTCGGCGACGAACGTCACTTCCACCTCGCTCGTCTTGCTCTTGTCGGTCTCGATCTGAAACTGGTTGTTCAGGTCCCAGCTGAACACCAGGCGATGCGGCGGCTCGTATGCGAGCACCCGCGCCCACCGGGTTTCTTTACCGCCGACTTCGCGGTCAACAATATTGCCGCCGACCCGCGGCTCGAACACCATCTCCTCCACCTCGCCAAGGTGATGCTCCTTCGGCCACCATGTCCCGATCTGCTCGGTGAACACCGAGAAGGCGTGCTCGATGGGTGCCTCGACGACGACGGACGCACGGACGGATGTGCCGGCTACCTGGGTTGTCATGGGGTCTCCTCCTGTCGCTGTTCTGCTGCTGTCTTGAAGGCCCGCAAGGCGCGGTTCCAAAAACGATCGAAGTAGGCGTGGATCTCCTCGATCCCACGGGGGTCGAGGCTGTACAGACGGCGATTGGCCACCGGGCGATCGCTGACCAGCCCGGCCTGCTTCAGCACCTTGAGGTGCTGAGACACCGCGGGCCGGCTGACCGGGAGCCCGAGCGCGATCGCGCCGACGGCCATCGGCCCATCGGCGAGGCGCTCGAAGATCGCGCGGCGGGTGGGGTCGCCCAGAGCGGTCATCGGGTCTTTGTTAGCTATCACTTACGGTAAGTATAGACGCACATTCAGCGCAGTGTCAAGGCGCCGAGGTCCCCGGAGACTGGCGGCGCTCCTACGAGGTGTGCTTGAGGATCGTCAGCGACGCGGCAAGCCCGGCGAACAGCGACGGCGGGTTGCCGAGCCCGCTCGCGATCACCTCGAACAGCGTGTGGCCGGCGAGGATCACCCTCGCCTGAATGAACTCCGCCGACGTTCCCGTGGTTGCCGCGGGCACGGAGATGATCTCGTCCCCGCACGGAAATCCCGAGTACTGGCCGAAGGTCTTGGACACAACCGCGCTGCCCGCGGTGTTGGCGGCGATCGCGGTCAGGGAGCCGTCAAGCACCAGGTTCGGCGAGTCGGTGTGCACGGCGGCCGGGTAGGTCGCATAGGCCACGACCTCGATGTTGTCGAGGTCGACGAGGTTCCCCCACTGCACGTAGGGGATCGCGAGTCCTGAGACCGTCAGGCTGCGCCTGTCCACAACCGGCGTGTTGGTGAACATGGCGTCGAAGTACCCATCGGGGTCGGCGAATGACGTGGTCGCTGCCGGCGCTGGCGCGGACGACGGTGTCGCAGCCGGTGTGTGCACCGCGGCTGCCGCTGAAGCCCCTGACGGAGCCTGGTGTTCGACCAAGAGGAGACCGGTCAGGCCACCGGCGCTCAGGATCGCCAGCCCCACCGCGACCACAACCAAGGTGCGCTTGGATCCGCGCTGCGGCGGCGTCGGCGGGGGAGTGGGCCCGTCTGGCGGCGGGCCCCAGGTGAGCGGCGGAGGCAGCGCGTACCCAGGATGGCTGGGCGGTGGCGACGCCGGCGGGGGAGGCGGAGGCGGCAGATCGGACACGGCGCTCGTGATCGTATCCGCGCCAGCGCGGCCGCCCGGGAACGTTGTCGTGACAGCGATGCGCGAACCCACAGATGCGTCGAGCGACGGCGCAGGCACCCGACCTGCGCCGTCTGTCGGCGAAAGACTACGCGCGCACCGTCGAGCCGGCGGCGACGCCGTACTCGACGTCGATCCACTCCGGCTCGCCTTCGAGGAACTCCATCTGGCGGCGGAAGTCGGCATCCGTCTGCGGCCGCGCCGCGTTGCGCTCGTAGCTGTCCCGGTCGCGGAAGTGGATGATCTCGAGGAAGGCATTGGGGTCGCCGACCTCCCACGCCAGCTCCGCCGAGATGAGGCCGTGCTCCGTGTGAACCGGGGCGAGCTCGGCAAACATCCGCTCGAACTCGTCGCGGCGTCCCGGCTTCAATCGCCCCCGCATGATCGATCCGTACATGTCAGCGAGCCACCGCCACCGGCGCCTCGTCCTTGAGGACCCCGCGAATCTTCTCGCGAAACTCTGGGGTGTCCTGGTGGCCGTGCACCGACGCTGCATGCTCCGATGCGGCGCGCACCACCTCTTCCTCCTCGCCTGCGATCGTCAACGTGCACATGCTCTCGCTCGGCATGTCACGACAATCCGCCACCTTGCGCATCTGCGCACCCCCTTGCCGCTCGGCCGAGCGGCCCACGGCAGCGAGCGACAACCCGCTGGACAGCAGATGCTACTCCGGCCGCCTCGACGATGCCAGCGTGCTGGGCTTCGCCGCCGCCGCACCAGCGAACCATGCCGTGGGAAGGATCTCCGGCCGGCCTGCTGGACACCCTCGCAGAGCGTCAAGCTCTGAACGCTGCAGTCGGTCGAAGGCGCTCCTTATGGTCAAAGCTTGACAGTGCCCTCATCGAATTGGCAAAGTTCAGCCATGAGCGGAGCGGGGCGGGGTGGGTCTCTGACGGATCTTCGTCGCGCCAACCGCCGCGCCGCGGTGACCATGCTGCGCCTCAACGGTCCGCTGACCCAGGCGGAGATCTCGCGCGCCACCGGCCTGTCGCACGCCTCGGTGTCGAACATCGTGCGCGACCTGACCAGCCAGGGGGTGGTGCGCACCACCATGGTGCGTCGCAGCGGGCGGCGCGCCTCTGAGGTTGCCCTCAACCCCTCCGCCGGCCTTGTCGCCGGGATCGACTTCGGCAACCACCACGTCCGCGCCGCCGTCGCGGACTTCACCCACACCGTCCGTGCCGAGGACCAGCACACGCTTCCCTTCGGCCACCAGGCCCCGGCGAGCGTGCCCGAGGCGGCGGCCATGCTCCGCGGGCTGGTCGCCGGCATCGGCCGCGAGCTCAGCGACGTGCAGGTGCTGGCCGTCGGGCTCCCCGGACCGATGGAGAGCGACAGCGGCCGCACCACCTCGCCGGCGATCCTGCCCGGCTGGGCCGACTTCGACGTCAAGTCGGCGTTCGAGCACGCGCTTGGCGTCCGCACCGTCGTGGACAACGACGCCAACCTGGGAGCGCTCGCCGAGGGGCTCTGGGGTGTCGGTCGCGGGCTCACCGACTTCGCCTACATCAAGGTGTCGACGGGCATCGGCTCGGGGCTGGTGCTCAACGGCAAGCTCTACCGCGGCATCTCCGGGACCGCCGGTGAGATCGGCCACACCACCATCGAGGAGGACGGTCCGCTCTGTCGCTGCGGCAATCGCGGCTGCCTCGAGGTCTTCGCCGCCGCCCCCGCGCTGCTCGAGCTGCTGCGCCGCAGCTACGGCGACGAGATCACCGTCGAGGACGTGCTCAAACTCAGCCACGAGGGGGACATCGGCTGCCGCCGCGTCATCACCGACGCGGGCCGCCACATCGGCGTCGCGCTCGCCAACCTCTGCAACCTGCTCAGCCCGCAGATGGTCATCATCGGCGGCGAGCTGGCGCTGGCCGGCGACGTGCTCATCACCGCGATCCGCGAGTCGATGGGCCGACGCACCGTCTCGGTGCCAGGTCTTGCTCCCGAGGTGACCGCGGGCATCCTCTCCGAACGCGCCGGCGTCCTCGGTGCGCTCGCGCTCGCGCTCCAGGAGAGCGATGACGACGCCGGCGACGGCGCCCGCAGTCAGTCGACATCGCCCCTGACCAGTTCAGATCGCCATTACCCATTAGCGGGCTAACAGAAGCAGGAGGATCCAGGTATGCGGACGACGAAGACGGGCTCGAGCAATGTCACTCGGGCCACACGATGGGGCGCCGTGCTCGGGGTGGCCGGTGTGGCGGTGGCGTGCGGGAGCAGCAATACGCCTTCGTCGTCCGGCGGGTCCAGCGCAAGCATCCCGTCGGGGCTCTCGGTGAAGTCATTCGACAGCAGCTTCAGTGTGATGAGCCAGTTCAAGGGCCTGACCGCGGCAGGCCACGGGCTGGTCGGCGTCATCCTTCCCGACACCACGTCGTCGACGCGGTACGTCGACTACGACCAGCCGTACCTGACCCAGGCATTCGCCGCCGCCGGGTACACCCAGGCCGACTTCAAGATCGACAACGCCCAGGGCAACGACGGCACGCAGCTGGCCGACGCCCAGGCGGACATCACGCTCGGCGCCAGCGTCCTCATCTACGACCCGCTGGACAGCACCGTCGGCCAGGCCATCCAGGCGCTCGCCCAGTCGCACGGTGTCGCTGCCATCAGCTACGACCGTGCCACGTTCCAGGGCACCAACACGTACTACGTCAGCTTCGACAACGTGCAGGTCGGCAAGCTGATCGGCACCGGCTTCAACTCCTGCCTGAAGGCATGGAATGTCACCAGCCCCAAGGTCTTCACGCTCAACGGCGGTGAGGACACCGACCCCAACGCGGTCTCCTTTGCGCAGGGCTACAACTCGGTGGTCTGGGGTGACACCACCACACCCGAGCCGGCCGGCAAGACCAACGCCAGCGGCGCCACCCTGATCGGTGACCAGATCACGCCCTCCTGGGTCAACGCCACCGGCGCAACCATCTTCCAGCAGCAGTTCACCGCACATCCGGAGATCAACGCCACCATCGAGGCCAACGACGGTCTCGCCAACGCGGTGATAACCGTCCTCAAGAACGCCGGTGTGACTGCCAAGAAGATCCCGACCACCGGCCAGGACGCCACTCTCCAGGGCATGGAGAACGTCCTGCAGGGGTTCCAGTGTGGTTCGGTCTACAAGGCCGTCTACCTGGAGGCCCAGGACGCAGTCGCCATCGCCACCATCCTGCGCGCCGGCCAGACCCCGCCGTCCGCGCTGGTGAACAGCCAGACCAAGCCCGCCAGCGGCCCCGGCGCCACCGAGCCGGCATCGCTGCTGACCCCGGTGTGGGTGGACGCCACCAACATGGCGGCGACCGTGATCAAGGACAAGTTCGTCTCAGCCTCGACGCTGTGCACCGCTGTGGGTCTCAACGTGTGTGCGGCAGCGGGCATCACGCCGTAAGCTCGCAGCCTCCGAAGGGGCGTCGCCACGTGTGTGCGTGGTGGCGCCCCACCGCCGCGTCAGCCCCAACCCGTCGCGTCTCAGAGGAAAGCCACAAATGCCCGACGAGGCCCTGCTCAAGCTGCGCGGCATCGACAAGCACTTCGGTCCCGTCCAGGCGCTGTACAAGGTCAACCTCGACCTGCCGGCGGGCCAGGTCACCGCGCTGTGCGGCGACAACGGCGCGGGCAAGTCCGTCCTGACCCGATGCATCGCCGGCATCCATCCGCCCGACCACGGCGAGATGTTCTGGGAGGGCAAGCCGGTCCACATCCGCAGCGCCAAGGATGCCGCCAAGCTCGGTATCGAGACCGTCTACCAGGACCTCGCGCTGTGCGACAACCTCGACATCGTCCAGAACATGTTCCTGGGACGCGAACGGCTCCGCCACGGCCTCCTCAACGAGGACGACATGGAGCGCGCCGCCACCAAGACCCTGGCGGGTCTGAAGGTGACCACGGTGCGCTCGATCCGTCAGCCGGTGGGCTCGCTGTCCGGGGGCCAGCGCCAGTCGGTGGCGGTGGCCAAGGCGGTGATGTGGAACTCCAAGCTGGTCATCCTCGACGAGCCGACAGCTGCGCTCGGCGTGGTCCCGACCCGGCAGGTGCTCGCCCTGGTGCGCCGCCTGCGCGACAGCGGGCTCGCGGTCATGGTGATCTCGCACAATCTCAACGACGTCTTCGAGGTCGCTGACCGGATCGCTGTGCTCACCCTCGGCCGCATAGTCGCCGAGGACAAGGCCTCCGCATTTGACCGGCAGAGCCTGGTCGAATACATGACCACCGGCACCTCGAGCCGCAATGCGGTCGCGGCCGTCGGCGTCGAGGACACCTGAGCCATGGCCGTTGATGATGTCACCGAGGCGCCGGCCGAGCTCGCGGCCGACCCGACAGCAGCGAAGACCGCTGAGCTCGACGTTCCGCCAGCGCTGGTCGCCCAGACGCTCGGCCAGTACGTCCGCGCTCTGGCGGCGCGAGCGGGCAACGGCGACAGCGGGGTCCTCCCGGTCGTCGCCGGCCTGATCCTCATCACCCTCGTCTTCGAGGCGATCAGCCCGCACAACGTCTTCCTCTCCGCGGGCAACATCGTCTACCTCTTCCAACAGAGCGCCGTCTTCATGGTGCTGGCCATGGCCGAGGGTTTCGCGCTGCTCCTCGGCGAGATCGACCTCAGCATCGGCTACGTCGGTCCGCTGGGCGGCATCATCACCGTGCAGCTGGTGCAGCCCCGAACCACCGGCTGGCCGTGGTGGGCGGCGATCGCCGCCGGCCTGCTCGCATGCGCGCTCATCGGCCTCATCCAGGGCACGATCATCACCCGGCTGCGCGCGCCGTCGTTCATCGTCACGCTGGCGGGCCTGCTGATCTGGAACGGCGTGGTGCTCATCGTGCTCGCACTCGGACCGTTCTCCGGCGAACCGAGTCTGACCGGTACCGACCCGAATCTGCTGGCGATCTATGACCTGATGAATGGCAACATCGATCCAACCCTGAGTTGGATCATCATGGTGGCGGCCGTCGCGCTTCTCGGCGGCACGTTGTGGCTGCGCGACGCGCGACGGCGGCGCAGCGGCCTGGTGACCCCGCCGATCAGCCTGACGGTCATCAAGATTGGCTTCCTCGTCCTGGTCGGCGTCGCCGTCGTGGCCATCTGCAACGTCAACCGCGCCCACTTCGGCACCGTCGCCGGTGTCCCATGGGTCATCCCCATCGTGCTCGGCGTGCTCGCTGTGTGGACCATCCTGCTCGAGCGCACCAAGTACGGGCGGTACGTGTACGCGGTCGGCGGCAATGCCGAGGCGGCCCGCCGCGCCGGCGTCAACCTCGCCAGCGTTCGCACCTGGGCGTTCGTGCTGTGTTCCTTCACCGCCGGGATCGGCGGCCTGCTCTACGTCTCCTACCTCGGTGGCGCGACCAACAACATCAACGGCGGCCAGCTGGTGCTGTACGCGGTCGCGGCCGCGGTGATCGGCGGCACCAGCCTGTTCGGCGGCCGCGGCCGGGTGATGCACGGCGTGCTCGGCGGCCTGGTCATCGGTGGCATCTACAACGGCATGTATCTGCTCGGCCTGGATGTGAAGTGGCAGTTCATCATCACCGGCCTGGTGCTGATCGTGGCGGTGAGCATCGACTCGCTCTCCCGCCGGGGAGCCACGTCGGGGAGCCTCGCCCACAACTGACGCGTGGCACCCACACCGTCCGCGCGCCCTGAGGTGGCGAGCAACGCGAACTCGTCCACACCCAACTTAAACACGCGTGCGCGTGTGCGCGAGACCCGCGCGCGCGCGTGCCCCGCGCGCGCGAGAACAATCGCCATCCGCGCGCTACAGCCGGCGCGGTGAGGGCGGCCGGCCACGCGGTTCGGCGACGGTGACCGTCCCATCCGGCTCGAGGCGAATGCTCCAGCCGCGTTCGTGAACCATGCGGTGGTGACGGCGGCAGACCGAGACCAGGTTGGGGAGCTCGGTCTCGCCAAGCTCTGTCCAGTGGAGGATGTGATGGCCGTCGGTCCACCGCGGCGGACGGTCACAGCCGGGGAAGCGACAGCCCTGGTCGCGCAGCGCCAGAGCGGTGCGGATCGAGGCCGGGATGGTGCGTGTCGCCCGGCCCACGGAGAGGGTGGTGCCGGCCACAGTCCCGGCCGCCGCCCCAGCCGCCGCACCGGCCTCCGCACCGGCCACCACGGCCACGGTGCGCACCGAGTCGCAGGCGATGCGCCGCGCGGTCTCGGCGTGGATCGGCCCGACCCCGCCCAGCTCCGCCGGCTCTGCCCCCGCCTGCCGCTGCAGCGTCGCGAGGCTCACCGTCAGGGTGAGGTGGGGGCGCTGCCCATGGGCGCTGCCGAGCTCGCCGGTCTGCAGCTGGCGGGTGGCGAGGTCGACGAGGGCGTCGGCGCGACGCTGCCAGCCCTTGCGCACGTCGCCCGGCCCCGCCGGGGCACTGAGCGCATCAAGGGCCGTCTTGACGATGGCGCCACCCTCGGCGTCGAGCTCGCCGCGAAGGACGAAGACCCCGCCGTAGCTCTGCGCACAGGACAACCAGCGTCGCTCATGGGTGCGCTCGTCCCGGGCCAGGGCCCCGTCGCTGTCGAGGCGGTACCGGGTGAACGCCACCAGCCGGCTCATCCGCCCGACATCGAGCTTCTCCGCCGCCTCGACCAGGGTCGCCTCCACGCCACGCGTGGCCTCGGTGCCGACGTCGTCCGCCAGCCGGGCGATCAGCGCCACATTGCTGAACGAGGCACGGCCGGCGCCCCAGCTGGCGGTCACCTCGGCCAGGTCGTCGAGCACGCGGGCCATGCGCACCCGCTCGACAGCGGCGGCGCCGCTGAGCCCACAGGTCCCGCGCAACCACGACACCGTGCTCACCGCGCCCTGGGCGCGCGCGGCGTGGTTGCGGTCGAAGCGGTGCAGGCGGCGGATGAACTGCGCCTCGAGGCGATCGACCTGCCGGCGAATCTCCACCAGGTCATCGCCGATGGCGTGGTCGGAGAGGTGGTCGATGGGCTGCGCGGCCAGGCCGCTGACCGCCTCAGCGAGGTCGTTCGTCGGACTCGCGGCGTAGGCCAGCATGCCGAGCATTGTACCAAACGCATGTTCGTACCCACAAGCAAAACCGTGCTGGCATAAGGGATTGTCCGTCCAATGTCCGCCCCCATCGACGCCCCACCGACGCCCCACGGACGTCCCCCGCGGCCCGCACCGCCCGCACCCGTCGTCGCCGCCTCAAGCCCGCCCCTCGCGAAGCAGCTCCACCGTCCTACCGATCCGTCGCACCCGCGTCTCGTCCGTCTTGGCGTCATCGACAGCCATCACCAACCGCCGCCGGTTGCTGTAGGACATCGCATCGAACGCGCGTCGCGCCTCCCCATCGCCGTCCAGCGCGGCAGCGAAGTCCGCCGGCACCACCACC
>DATBPD010000094.1:0-41684 GCA_036561525.1 Candidatus Dormiibacterota bacterium
CTCGAGGCCGGCGATCATGCGCAGCGCCGTCGTCTTGCCGCAGCCCGAAGGTCCCACGAAGCAGACGAACTCGCCATCGGCGATGTCGATGCTGAGCTTGTCGACGGCCAGGGCTCCGCCCGCGTAGCGCTTGGTCAGGTCATCGAGAACAACGTGTGCCATGAGCCCTCACTTGACCGCCCCGGCAAGCATGCCGCGGACAAAGTAACGCTGGAAGCTGAAGAAGACGATCAGCGGGATGATGATCGAGATGATGCCGCCGGTCGAGATCACCCAGTATTGGGAGGCCAGCTCGCGCACCTGGCTGAAGAGGAAGATGGTCAGGGGCACGTGCGCGCTGTTGCCGAGGAAGATCAGTGCCACCAACAGGTCGTTCCACACCCAGATGAACTGGAAGATGGCAAGGGATGCCGCCGCCGGAACCCCGAGCGGGAGGACGACGCGGCGAAACAGCTTCCATTCGCCGGCCCCGTCGATCCGTCCGGCCTCGAGGAGGTCGCGGGGGATCCCGCTGTAAAAGTTGCGCATCAGGAAGATGCCGAAGGGCAGACCGAATGCGACGTGGAAGATGATGACACCGAAGACGGTTCCGAAGGGGTTGAACCCAGTTGCCGAGCTGATCCCCTTGTACAGGCTCGCCACCGGGATCAGCGCCATCTGGACGGGTACCACCATCAGGCCGACGATGACCAGGAAGACGGCATCCCGGCCACGCCACCGACCGAAGACCAGCGAGTATGCCGCCAGGCTGGAGATGGTGGTCACGAGGATCGTTGTCGGCACGGTGATGACAGCCGAGGTGATCAGCGAATCGAGCAGACCGCCCGGTTTCAAACCCTGGGAGAACAGCGTCGAGTAGTTCTGCAGCGTCAGTCGCGACGGCGCGCTCAGGACGGTCCACCAGCCCGATTGCGTGAACGCCGACTCCGGCCGCAGCGAGATCACCAGCAGGCCGATCGAGGGCACCAGCCAGAATATCCCCACCAGCGCCAGGATGATGTTGATGACTGGCCGGCGCCTGCCCAGCAGCGCGGTGAACCGGTGCCACGGGCGTGCCGCTGCAGGGCGTGCGAGAGCGGCGGCACTCATCCCTTGATCCTCCTCAGGTTGATGACCATGATCGGGATCACCAGGATGAACAGGACCACGGCGATGGCGCTGGCGAGTCCTGACGCCGGGTTGCCGGTGAAGCCGACATTGAACATGTAGAGCGCCAGCGTGTTGGCATCCTGCTGGGATGTGCCGGGTGGCATGTTGAGGACGATGTCGAAGATCTTCAGCACATTGATCAGCATGGTCACGAAGACCACGACGAGCACCGGCAACAGCATTGGGATGGTCACCCGGCGGAAGGTCTGCCATTCACTGGCGCCATCGATGCGCGCCGCCTCGAGCACCTCACGATTGAGCGAGGCGAGCCCGGCGCCGATGGCGACCATGGCGAAACCAGACCAGATCCACATCATCGCGATGATCATTGCGATGTCGACCAGCGGCACGCTCAGCAGCGCACGTGCTGTCTGGCTGAGACCGGCCGTCGGCGTCAACGACTGCGTCCCCAGGAACGAGATGCCGGTGAAGCCGGACTTGAAGTTGCTGGGGTCGACCTGGACGTGGAACGGTCCCTGGCCCACGTTGTCGAAGCGGAACGAGCCGTTGTTCGAAGTGGTGGCCGTGGCCGCGCTGCTGCCGTCATTGCGCAACAGGCTCAGGCGCAGACCCGGAAGACCGTCCTCGTCAGGGAACACCGTTCCCTTCGTGCCGAGGTGGGTGGGGGAGAAGTCTCGCCACGCCAGACCAACCACAGCGCCCGATGCCGCCGCCGGCGCCATGGCCGGTTGCGCGTGCAGCACCTGCAGCGTGAACGGGCTGATCCCGGTGAACCCGAGCGTTGCGACCTCGCCGCTCGACACCGCGTTGGTACTCTGCAGCGTCCCGCCGGCAGCGGCGGTGAGGTTGGTCGAGGCCAGCGTCGAGAGCGACTGACCTGCTGAGGTGTCGATCGGGTAGAACCCGGGCGGGTTGAAGACGCCGCTCACCGTCTGGATGGCCGCGTTGACCATGCCGATGTGCGGGTCGAGGTCGAAGACCGCGCGCCAGATCAGCGCGGAGGCGGTGGCGCTGAAGACGATCGGCATGAAGACGATGGTCTTGAAGGCGGTCGACCAGCGGATGCGCTCGGTGAGCACTGCGAAGACCAGGCCGAGGAAGGTGACGATGAAGGGAAAGACGATGACCCAGATGACGTTGTTGCGAAGCGATATGAGGAAGTCGTTGCTGGCGATCAGGTTGGCGTAGTTGCCCACGCCGACGAAGTTCGTGCCATTGTTGTCGAAAAAGCTGCGAACGATGGTTGCAACGAGCGGGTAGCCAACGATCGCCACCAGGAAGATTGCTCCAGGCACCAGGAAGAGCAGCGAGCCGAGGTGAGACCGCCAGCCCCCGCCTCCCCCTGGCTTGCCGGCGGCCACCAGGGGCTGGGTTGCCGACGGAGCGCCGGCGGGTGCGGGGACAGCCACCGCCTTGGCGGTCGACGCGCGGCGCGGTCCAAAGGAACGGATGCCGCTCTGCATGGGCGCCGTGAATCCTATGCATCAGACGACGCGAGCGCAATCATTGACGGAGCGAACGATGCAGACGCGGCGATCTGCCTGGAGCCGACCAAAATTCATCCCGCAGAGGGATGGATCTTCTGCCGGTGTCGGCCCCATACTGCGCCGCACCACAGCACCAAGGCAGTTGATGGGCGCCCCGGTGCGGAGTCTGTCGAAGCGAACGGAGGTCTGCAGTGAGTCAGGCAAAGCGAACGAGCCGGATTGCCGCCGGGGCGATGGCGCTCGCGGCGGTCGCCGCATGCGGTTCGGGGTCCCCGGCGACGTCGTCCTCGAGTTCCTCATCCGGGCAGCAGCACATCGGGGGATCGGTGAACGTCTGGGCAGAGTGGACCGGACAGGAACAGCAGGCCTTCCTGGCTTCGCTGCAGCCATTCGAGACAGCCACCGGTATCACCGTCAACTACGCGGGCAAGGGGAACAACACCGACACAGCGGTCGTGTCCTCGATCCAGGGGGGGGCGCCGCCGGACGTCGCCCTGCTCCCCGATCCGGGCACGCTGCAGACGCTCGCCAAGGCCGGTTCGATCAAGGACCTCACCAGCGTGCTCGGCAACCTCAGCTCGAATTACAGCTCGGCGTGGAACCAGCTCGCCACCGTCAACGGCAAGCTGTACGGCGTGTGGTTCAAGGGGGCCAACAAGAACACCATCTGGTACAACCCCGCCGAGTTCACCGCGGCTGGGATCACCTCGCCCCCCAGCACGTGGGAGCAGCTGCTCACCGATGCAGCACAGCTTCAGGCCGCCGGGGTCACGCCGTTCTCGCTGTGCACCGACGTCGGCTGGCCCCTGGCTGACCTCTGGCAGAACGTCTACCTGAAGGTCGCCGGCGCCGACGCCTACAACAAGCTCGCCACTCACGCCATCAAGTGGACCGACCCGACCGTGACCACGTCGCTCACCACGCTTGGGCAGCTCTTCAGCAAGACCGGGTATCTCGCCGGCGGTCTGGGCGGCTCGCTCTCCAATGCATTCCCGCAGTGCGTCGACAAGGTTTTCCCAAAAACCGGGAACCCGCAGGCCGCGATGGTCATGGAAGCCGACTTCGTGGTCTCCGAGATCACGGGCAACAGCGCCAAGTACACCGGTGGAACGACCGGGGCCGGCGGGGCGCCGTGCACCCCGGATCCCACCGCAACCCCGTGCTACAACTTCTTCTCGTTCCCGGCTCCGGCTGCCGACAGCGCCAACAACGGTGCCATCCAGGGGGCGGGCGACGTGGCCATCATGCTCAGCAGCACGCCCCAGGCGCAGGCCCTGATCCAGTACCTGGCCGGCCCTGACGGCGCATCGATCTGGGCGCACCTCGGTGGGTTCGCCACCGCCAACAAGTCGGTGCCGACGAGCTCGTACCCCGACAGCGTCACCAAGGCGGACGCACAGGCACTTGTGAACGCCAGCAGCTTCGTGTTCAGCCTCGACGACCTGCAGGGCAGCTGGGAGAAGCAGATGTGGGCCGACCTCATCAACTTCCTCAAGGACCCGAGCAGCGTGTCGTCGCTCGAGGCGACCATGGACCAGCAGGCGACTGCCGGGCTCGGGCACTAGCGGTCTCAGCTGACGGGCGGGGCTCTGACAAGTTCAGGGGCCCGCCCGTCACCGTCACGTCGACGGTCGATCGCTCAGGCGGCGCGCGCAGCCTCGTCGACCATGTCGTTGGCATCCTCGGCAACCTGCCGGCCGTCGACGCGCAGGAAGGCGCTGCCGATCGCCGCCGCCAAGGCCGCGAACATCGCAGCGATGAGGAAGGCGAGGTGGTAGCCGCCGACCAGGCCTGCCAGCGGGCTCTGCGCGAGTACGTGCAGGCTGCTGGTGCGCAGGGCAGCCAGGCTGGCAAGCACGGCCAGGCCGAGCGCGCCACCCATCATGAAGGCCGTGTTGACCACGCCGGATGCCAGCCCCGACTCCTCAGGCGCCACGTCGCTCATGGCGGCGAGCAGGACGGGGTTGAATGCAATCCCGGCACCGATGCCGAGCAGGAGCATGCTCGGTAGCACGTCGACCACGAAGGTGCCGCCGACAGGTGCTCGAGCGAACAGCAGCAAGCCGACGGCCGCGAGCAGCAGCCCGGTCGCCAGCGGCAGCTTGATGCCCAAGCGCATCACCAGCTTTGCCGAGACTCCGATGGAGAGCGCACCGATGATCAGGTTGGCAGGGAGGAAGGCAAGGCCGACCTGCAGCGGGGTGTAGCCGAGGACGAGCTGGAGGTACAGGGCCGACACGAAGAACCAACCGAACATGGCAGCGGCCCAGAGAATGCCGACCACGTTCGCGGTGGCCAGGTTGCGCAGCCTCAGCAACGCCAGCGGCATCAGTGGCGAGCTGACCCGCGACTCGATGCCAATGAAGAGCCCCAGGAGCGCCGCCGCAACGGCCAGGCGTTCCATCGTTGATACGGAGGTCCATCCGGCCTCGTTGCCGTTGACGATCGCGTAGACAGCGAGCATCAGCGCCGCGGTCACCGTCACCGCGCCGGCAACGTCAAGCCGTGCTGTCACGCGCTGTGCGCGGCGGCCAGGCAGCAGCCGCAATGACAGAGCCACGACAGCGGCGCCGATGGGGAGATTGACCAGGAAGATCCAGTGCCAGTCCAGCGAGCTGGTCAGGACACCGCCCACCAGGACGCCGACGGATCCACCTCCTGAGGCGACGAACCCGAAGATGCCCATCGCCTTGGCGCGCTCGGCAGGCTCGGTGAACATGCTCATCATCAGCGACAGCGACACAGCCGAAGCGATCGCGCCACCGACACCCTGAACCGCGCGCGCCGTGACCAGGAAAGCCTGTGCCTGGGCCAGTCCGCACGCAAGGGATGCCAGCGTGAACAGCAGGATGCCGGACAGGAAGAGCCGGCGGTGGCCGAATAGGTCACCGAGCCGTCCGCCCAGGAGCAGGAAGCCGCCAAACGTGAGCATGTAGGCGTTGACCACCCAGGCCAGCGACGTCTGGGAGAAGTGGAGGTCAGCTCGAATCGACGGCAGAGCCACGTTCACGATCGTGGTGTCGAGAACGATCATGAGGGTGCCGAGGCAGAGAACGATCAGCGCCAGCCACCGCGTCCGGCCATCCAGGGTCATGGATCTGCTCCTTGCGTATCGATCGGGTTCGCAGAGGTAGACGGGCGTGCCGCGCAGAAGTCATCGGTCGCTGCTGTCGAGCCGGACGGTGGGGGGCCCCCCGTTTGCATTGACGTCTAATCGTTAGCTATCGTAGGGATAGGCGTCGAAGGAATTACCCGATCAAAGACAGGAGGAGACATGGACGCTTTGCCGATGGAGGGTCGAGTGGCCCTGGTGGCCGGGGCCAGCAAGGGAATCGGTGCGGCCACCGCCGAGGCATTCGCCGCTGCCGGCGCCGCCGTCGTTCTCGGGGCCCGCGATGTCGAGGCCCTGGCGGCCGTCGCCAGACGCATCGAGGGCCGCGGCGGGCGGGCCATCGCGGTGCGCACCGACGTCGCCGACGTCGCCTCGGCGCGCAATCTCGTCGACCAGGCGTTGGCGACGTTCGGCCGGCTCGACGCAGCGTTCAACAACGCCACCGACGGCCCGCTGCCGGCGCCGCTTGCCGACATCGACCCCGACGAGTTCGACCGCGGCATCGCCACCAACATCCGGGGGACGTTCCTCGGCATGAAGTTCCAGATCGGCGCCATGCTCGCGAGCGGCGGTGGCGCCATCGTCAACATGGCGTCGCTGGCGGGCCTCACAGGCACCGCCAACCTCGCCGCATACGTCGCGGGGAAGACCGGGATCATCGGGCTGACCAAGGTGGCAGCCCTCGACTACGCCGACCGTGGCATCCGCGTCAACGTCGTGGCGCCCGGCCCGATCCTCACCCACCACCTCGAGGTCGCCGGCGCGGAGGCGCAGAGGCTGGCCGGTTTGTCCACACCGATGAAGCGCCTGGGGACGGTGTCCGAGGTGGCGCAGGTCGTGCTCTGGCTCTGCTCTGCGAGCTCCTCGTTCGTCACCGGGGCCGTGATCCCGATCGACGGCGGACAGTCCGCCGGCAGCAAGCCACCGCAGATGTATCGACAGGGCCAGCCAATGTCCGCTCTGAGCCACGCCTCGGCAGCGCAGGAGGAGAAGTGGCTGGGTGGCTATGGAAACCCCACGCGGTACCAGTGAGCCCCGGCGTCATTGGACCGCCACAGAGCGCGCTGGCCCGACGCCTCGCGGTCGAAGACGAACCCGTTGCTGGAAGTGGTGAATCCGACCACTGACCACTGTGTTCCGTTGTCCGCGACGGTCACGAAAGCCCGGCCTCCGTCGACGGTTCGAAACAGGGCCTGCGCGCCGATGACCGCGGTGATCGAGGACACGCCTCCGATCGAAGCGAAGTTCGGCATCATCCCAGGGCCGGCGACGGCGCTGAAATGCTGGCCGCCGTCGAGGGATCGGAAGGCGGTGGCCTCGGTGCCGGTGGCGCATGTCGCCCAGACCACGCTGGGGTCGACGGCGTCGACGCTGGCGATGCCGACGTCCCCGGCGCACACGGCATCTGTGCTGAAGTGCTGGCCGGCATCTGTGGATTCCAGCAGCGAGGTCCCCCCCTGGCCGCCCGGGACAACCCACACGTGCGGGCCGTTGACGTTGAGGTGAACCAGCGTCCCCGAGCCGGCGGGGATGGGAAGCGGGAGCCATGTGTCCTGGCCGAGCTGCGAGCGCTCCAGGGTGCACGCGGTGGCCTGCGCGCAGTCGATCGCGTAGACGTACCCACCCGACGCCTCGAGGTCGGTGACCGTACCCGCAGCGGCGTCACTGGTCCAGTGTCCACCACCGTCGTGGGTCGCCCACAGCGCGCCGCCCGCTGTGTACAGCCAGCCGTCTGCCGAGTCGGCAAAGCGAAGGCCGAAATACTGTTGGCCGCCGGGTCCTGGCGCTACCGGCGGCGTGGGCATCGATTCGAATGTCTGCCCGCCATCGGTGGTGTGGAGGATGCGCGTGCACGACGTTGACGTGCACGAGGCTCCGTCGTACCCCGCCACCCACCACTGGTTGGCGCTGATGGCGGTGACGTCCGAGGGGATGAAACCGTGAGCCGCGAGTCCCACGGGGATGACCGGCGCGGGGAGGGGAGTGGTCATCGGCGACGCGGGCGTTGGAGTCGGATTCGGCGTGTTCGCCGGGTTGTTGCGCGCCGGGGCGCCGTGGTTGGCGAGCGTCACCACCACCAGCGCCGCCGCCGCGGCAGCGACCACCACAGCTCCGCCGATGCCGGTCAACCGGCGCATCCGCGCACCTCGCGTGTCGGTCTCGGCCATGACCCTGCCGGTGAGGTCGGGGGCGGACTGCTGGGCAAGCTGTGCGTAGTACTCGCGAAGCTCAGCCGACAGGGGATCGTCGTGGTCAGTCATCGCTCATCTCCTTGCGCAGAGTCGCCAGCGCGCGTGCGAGGTGGCTGCGCACGGTTCCCCCCGACAGCCCCATCAGCACGGCGCATTGATCGGCCGAGTAGCCGTGGTGATAGCTGAGCACCAGCGCCGCGCGCTGTTGTCGCGAGAGCTTCGCCTGGGCGCGGTCGAGGTCGAGCAACCGGCCCTGGAAACGCACGTGCTCGGCGGCCGCAGCGGCGTCGCTGGCACGGCCCAGCGTCCAACGGCGCAACGTGCGACGTCGGCGCAAGCAGTGGTGCACGCAGATGGTGGTCACCCAGGTCTCGCGCTTGGCCTCGTCGCGAATGGTGTCCCACCGCCGCCATGCGATCAGGAAGCTCTCCTGGACGGCGTCCTCCGCCTCACCGGGGTCGCGAACGATGCTCAGCGCGATGGCAAACAGCCGGCGCTGTTGGGCACCGACGAGGCGTTCGAGCGCTTCGCGGCGTCCCCAGTCGTCAGTGGCCATGGTCTGCACCGCCATCGGTGGCGTCATACCCGGTCAGAGACCCGGGGTGGGCCACTGTGTTACGTGGCGACCGCGGCGACTGACCCGCCGGACCATTGTCCGACCCGACCCGGCTGTTCACATCCCCTGCCACGGCCCGGTTACTCCGCGGCTACGGAGGGCCGAACCTTCCTGGACGAAGCCGCCAAACAGAGCAATCTTGCCATGGCTTCGCCCCAGGCCACTGGCACTGTGAACGCGGTCGGGGCACCGCGGAGGATTGGGACCATCCCCGAGTCCCCCGAGCCCCCTGCCCGCGACGCCGCCACGGCCAGCCACCAATGGCAGCGCCGGCCGGTGCTGAGCAGGCTCGTTCGTTTCAGCGTGGTCGCCGCCCCAGCTGCAGCCGGCATCGCCACCGCTGCGACCCTCAGCAGGGTGCTGCCCCGAGCCAACGGCGCCGGCCAGACGCTGCTCTCGTTCGTCATCGTCACCGTGGCCATGCTGCTGGTGATCCTCGCGGTGGAGCGCGCGGCACGCCGGCTGTTGCCGCTGGCAGCACTGCTCAACCTCTCGCTGCTTTTCCCTGACAACGCTCCAAAGCGCTTCGCGGTGGCCCGGCGTGTCGGCCGGCCGCGCGACCTGCAGCGCCGGCTGCAGGAGGCGCGCGACAACGGCGTCGTGGGGGGAGAGGTTGCCTACATGCAGAACGTGCTCGAGCTGGTGGCGGCGCTCAGCGTCCACGACAAGCAGACTCGCGGTCACTCGGAGCGAGTCCGGGTCTTCGCGGACCTGATCGCAACCGAGATGAAGCTCGCGCCCGCGGACCGGGCGCGGCTGCGTTGGGCGTCGCTGCTCCACGACATCGGCAAGCTCGTCGTCCCCAGCGAGATCCTCAGCAAGCCGGCCAAGCTGACCGAGGTCGAGCGCAAGAACGTCGAGCGCCATCCCGAAGAGGGAGCTCGACTGATCGGCCCGCTGCGAGCCTGGCTCGGCGAGTGGGCGGCGGCGGTGGAACACCACCACGAGCGCTGGGATGGCAGGGGATATCCCCGTGCTCTTGCCGGGGAGAGCATCTCATTGGCCGGGCGGATCGTCGCCGTGGCCGACTCGTACGAGGTGATGACCGCCATGCGCCCCTACCGCAGGCCGATCGGCGTTGTCGCCGCCCGCGAGGAGCTGGTCCGGTGCTCGGGCGCGCAGTTCGATCCGACCGTGGTGCGGGCATTCCTGAACATCTCCGTGGGTCGGCTCTGGCGAGTCGTCGGTTTCGGCTCATGGATCGCGCAACTGCCCCTGCTCACCTGGGTGAACGGCCTGGGATTGCAGTGGGGGAGTGCAATCGTGTCGGGGTCGACAGCGCTGGGGCTGGTGGCTCCCGGGATTCTGCCCACCCCCGACGCGGTCCCCCACTCGCGCTGGGCGCCGCCCGTCGCCACCAAGGACGCGTCCAGCAACACGTCACCGACGGTCGGCGGCCCCGGGTCCGTAACCCCGCCGCATCCGACAGGCGGGGGCCTGCACACGGGGTCGCCTCCGGCGCACCCCGGTCAACCAACATCCCCGCCGGCGCCGACCGGCCCGACCCCGACGTCCGGGCCGATCTCCTCGCAACCCACCCCTACGCCGACACCAACGCCCGGGCCAACGCCAACCCCGGGCCCCACTCCCACCCCGACCCCAGGCCCCACTCCCACCCCGACCCCGACCCCGGTCACCCAGCCTGTCGTCGCCCTGCCGGCGCCGGCCTCGATCTGGGAATCGACGTACACGGGCAACGGCTCGTTCGCCGACGCGGGCGGCAGTGGCTGGACGGCGACGGTCGACTACGGCGATGGATCGGGCACCCATGCCCTTGCCTTGAGCGGCTTCACGTTCGGTCTGCAGCACGCCTACGCCGAGGTGTGCAGCACGTGCACGATCACCGTCCGGGTCACCAACGCTCGCGGTGGCTATGGACGGGCAACCGAGGCAGTCACAGTCAGAAGCGCCCCGCCCGCCATCGCCATTCCGTCCGCTCAGACTGCGCTCTTGGGTGGGTACAGCGCCGCCGGCAGCTTCTCCGACAGTGACGCCGCAGCGGACACGTTCACGGCGACGGTCGACTACGGCGACGGCAGCGGGAGTCATGCGCTGACCCTCAGTGGCGGCTCGTTCACGCTGTCACACAACTACGGCCTCCTTGTTCTCGGGACCTTCACGGTGACGGTGACGATCACCGACGACGACGGCGCCTCCGCCAGCGCCACCAGCGCCGTGACCGTCATCCTCTGATCCTGGTGACGCACGCTCAGCTCACGCCGGCGGGGACCGAGAATGTGACGGCTTGCGGGCGCGCAGCTTGGTTGCCGACACCACGTCGCCAGAGCTGAACTGCTCGGGGACGGCGGGAAGCACACTCTCGTAGTAGGACTGTGCCGCCGCGGTCGTGCCGACGTCGTGCCCTGCCGATTCCGACAGGTACCACCTGTGCAGCAGGATCTCGTGGAAGATCTCCGCCGGAGCCAGCCTGCCGCGTAGCCGAGGCGGAATCGCGTCGACGACGGGGTCGTAGACCTCATTCAGCCAACGGTTGGCGGCGACGCTCTCGGGCACAGGCCGACCACCCTTCTGCTCCAGGTAGCCGCGAAAGCCGGCGATATCGTTGAGCAGGCGCCGGGCCTGGTTCTCCTGGACATCCAGCCCAGCGCGCATGAACAGGCGGTTCTTGTGATTGCCCGGTTCCGCGACGCGCGTCTGCACGCGCAGCCGGTAGCCGTCGCCGCTGCTGACAAGCTCGACCGCGTCGGCGTCGAAGCCGAGCTCGTTGAGCCGGCGCAGCCGATCGGCAACACGATACCGCTGCTCCTCAGGTCGGAGAACCTCCTCATGGGCGAGCTCGTCCCAGAGTGCGCGGTAGCGGGCCGGCAGGCTGTCGGCCAGGGCCACGGGGTCCACGTCAGAGGGCAGCAGCTCGCCGGCCTGCAGGTCCATGAGCTCACCGCCGACGTGTTCGCGGGCCAACTCGACATCGTAGGTGCGTTGTCCGTCCGACAGAGACGCATGTTCTTCGCTGGTCTCAGCGTCGACGAGGTACGCCTCGAGCGCTCCCGCATCAAGGCGGAACAGCGTGTTCGACAGCGAGCAGTCACCCCAGAAGAAACCGGCCAGGTGCAGGCGTACCAGCAGCTGCACAAGAGCGTCGAAGAGTTTGTCGCTCCGTGGTCCGGCGCGAGGATTGCTGAACAGCGTCCTATACGACGTCGAGTACTCGAGGAAGGTGGTCACCAGGACGGCGTCTGTCTGCGGATCGAGTCGGGGGCCGCGATCGACCACGATCCCGCGGACACGCACAGCGGGGATGTGCCGCTCTCCCAGGAGGCGAAGCAGTCGATGTTCGCGCCGCGCAAGTCCCTCACTGATCTGCTTGAGCGCGTACAGGCATCCGCCCTCGACGACGAACCGGACCACGTGACGAGAGATGCCACGGTGGCGGACGTCCACCAGGCGATCGTCCGTCCACAACTCCAGTGGCTCCGCCCAGGGCAGCGTCAGCAATCCAACCGCGGTCTCGTCAGGCGGGCTGAACAGGAACCTCATGCACCTAGATGGATGCGCGGCGTGACTCGACGGAGGTCGGCTCCGTCAGCCACGGCAGTGCGGCGCTCATCGGCCCCAGCAGGATTCGCTCGTGTCCGGCATCCAGGTTGGGGCGCGCCGACAGCGCCAGCGCGGCGCCGAGCAGGGCGTCCTCGGCCCGATGCCCCACGTCTCCATGTTCCTCGCGCCACACCACCAGTGCGGCATGGCGCTCGGTCAGCTCGAGGATGCGATTGCGCAGCTCGTCCCATTCCCGCACTCGGTTGGCCTGCTCGAGCGTGTGCAGCGCGGCGCGCTCGGCCTCGGCCCAGGCGCCGTGCCGATCAGATGAGTCATCCACCTGGTGTGACCATCCCCGGGCGATGCGCTCGACGCCGCTTTCCGAGAGGGTTCGGCAGTCCTCGAGGAGGCGTTCGATGTCGGGCTGATGGGGACGGACGCCGTAGCCGTCGATGTCCACTGTCATGGGTGTCCTCCTTGAGCCGGTCCCGTCAGCGCATTGTGGGCATGCTGGACCTCCCGGTCCTCAGACCGATGAGTTCTGCGGTGTCCGCGAGTCGTGACGGATGAGCCCACTGACAGGAGGACGGCGATGACTGAGAAGACCACCACACAGATCACTGGCATCGGAACAGTGGTCGTCCCGGCGAGTGACCAGGATCACGCGATCGAGTTCTACGTCGGCACGCTCGGGTTTGAGAAGCGAATCGACGCGCCCTTCGGTCAGGGCGACCGCTGGGTCGAGGTGGCTCCTGCGGGCGCGGCGACGACCCTCGCGATCCCCCCGCTGCACGGCGGACAGCGGTCAGGGATCGAGGTGAGCTTCAACACCGCGGACGCCGAAGCCCTCCACGGTGAGCTGAAGTCGCGCGGGGTCGACTGTGACGAGGTCCTGCGTTTTGGGGACACGGTGCCGCCGATGTTCCTGTTCCGCGGCCCTGACGGCACCCAGTTCCGGGTGGTGGAGCGCCGCTGACCGATCGCTCGAGACCGCCTCGGCCCGGCCGATACCTGCGGGGGGTATAATGCCCCGGCACAACCCCGATCGAGGTATCGCCAGGCGGAGGTGACCCATGGCACGTCAATCAGCCGCAGCCACGACGGCGGCGGTTCCCGGTTACATCAACAACAAGCCGCGCATCCAGGCGCGTCTGAGTCGACTCGAAGGCCAGGTTCGCGGCATCCATCGCATGGTCGACGAAGAGCGCTACTGCATTGACATCCTGACCCAGGTCAACGCGGTCAAGGCGGCGCTCGACAAGGTGGCCGTCGCGCTCCTCGACGACCACGTGCAGCATTGCGTTGCCGATGCCGTCCGAGCCGGCGACGGTGATGACAAGGTCACGGAGCTCTCGGCGGCGATCGGTCGCTTCCTCTCCGGCTGACCGTGTTCGTTCTCCACGAGATCGGCAAGGCGTTGAGCCTGGCCTTTGCGATGTTCTGGCAGGTCCTCTGGCCGCTCGCCATCGGCTTTCTCCTGTCAGCCATCGTCGAGGCGTTGGTGTCGAAGCAGATGATCGCCCGGCTGCTGGGGCGGGATCGGCCTCGCGAGGTGGCGATCGCGACCCTTTTGGGCGCGGCTTCCTCGTCGTGTTCCTACGCAGCGGTGGCGCTGGCGCGCACTCTGTTCCGAAAAGGAGCCACGCTGGGCAACGCGATCATCTTCGAGTTCGCGTCCACCAACCTAGTGTTCGAGTTGGGGCTGGTCCTACTCATCCTGCTCGGCTGGCAGTTCCTCAGCGCGGAGCTCCTGGGTGGCCTGGTCATGATCGTCGGCCTTGCGATCGTGCTCAAGCTGACGCTGAGCCGGCGGCTGGTCAGCGCAGCTCACGAGCACGCGGAGCGGGGCCTCCTCGGTCGGATGGAGGGTCACGCCGCGATGGACATGTCGGTGACCGACGGGCCATTCCTGCAGCGCGCCTTCTCGGGTCCAGCGCTGACCTCGATCGCGCACTACTTCTTCATGAGCATCTACAGCCTGTGGACCGACCTTGTGCTGGGATTCCTGATCGCCGGCGCGCTCGGGTCCTGGGTGTCCGACTCGGTGTGGTCGAGCCTGTTCCTGCAGGGGCATGGCCTTCTGTCAGAGGTGTGGGGCGCACTGATCGGGCCGTTGGTGGCGGTTGTGAGCTTCGTCTGCTCGGTGGGCAACGTGCCCCTTGCCGCCGTTCTCTGGCGTGGCGGGATCAGTTTCGGCGGCGTGATCGCCTTCATCTTCGCGGACCTCATCATCCTCCCGATCCTCAACATCTATCGGAAGTACTACGGGCGTCGCGTGGCTGTTCACCTGTTCGTCGTGTCGTACCTGACCATGGCCGTGGCGGGGTTGGTTGTCGGCCTGCTGTTCAACGCCAGCGGGCTGACCCCGAGCAACCGTCACGTGACCGTGTTCGACACCAGCGTGTCCTGGAACTACGACACGTACCTGAACATCGCAGTGCTGCTGGGGAGCGCGGCGCTCCTGGTGCGCTTCCTTCGCACCGGAGGGATCGAGATGCTGCGGATGATGGGGATGCCCAAGCAGGCTCACGCCACCCAGCGGTGAGCGGATTCATGTGCGTCCTCCCGGCGTCGAGGCTGAGGGCGAGATGCGCGCAGCATCGAGGACCTCGAGTGCCGCCAGCGCATCGCTGGCGCGAACCGGCGGCGCCTCTCCTGTACGAATGGCCTGTTCGACCGCTGGATAGAAGTCGCGCCAGCGCCCCGGCTGGCTCGGCACCGTCTGAGACTCTTCACCGCGCACCAACCGTCCCCACCGATCGGGGGGCTCTGCACCGAAGTCAGCCTGCGCGGGATCCGCGCCCTCGCGGAGCGCTGCCTCCTGCCCGTCGAGGTGCTCGACCACATAGGCACCGCGCGAGCCGAGCACGCGCAGCCGCGGGCCGGGTGCGGCGGTGACCGCACTCGCCCAGAGGTGCGACCTTGTTCCAGACGCGTGATGCAGTGCGATGAACACGTCGTCGTTGGCCCCGCCACGGCGCGCCTCGACCTCACCGACCACACCGGTGATCGGCCCGAAGAGGGACAGCGCCTGGTCCACGAGGTGGACACCGAGATCGAGAAGCACGCCACCCCCGTCGTCCGCGGCCAGAGTTTCGCGCCATGCGTTGGGGTCCGGACTGGGCCGCCAGCGCTCGAAGCGCGATTCGTACCGGTAGATCTCGCCCAGCTCTCCATTGGCGATCAGTCCGCGCAGCGTGAGCTGGTCGCTGTCCCAGCGCCGGTTGTGAAAGGGCACGAGCAGGACGTGCGCAGCCACCGCACGCTCGATCAGCCTGCGCGCGCCGTCAGCGTTGGTGGCGAGTGGTTTCTCGACAACCAGCGCCAGGCGGGCGTCGATCGCCGCCTCGGCGAGCGCGGTGTGCGAATCGGGTGGGGTCGCGACAACCACCAGGTCGAAGTCATCACGATGGGCCCACAGCTCGTCGGCGCTGGCCAGAAGCCGTGCCTGCGGGAAATCCGCCGCCGCCCGTTGGCGTCGCTGGCGGTCGCGGACGACGATCGCGGCAACCCGGAGACGGGGGGTGGCTCGGAGCAGCGGCCCATGGAACATGCGGCCGGCCAATCCGTAGCCGATCAGTGCCACGCGCAGGCCGATCATGGTGGTGGGCCCAGGCCAATCGAACGCCCAGGCATCGCTGAAGCTCGCGGAATGTCTCGCCTCGCCGGGCTGGCTGCCACAGCGCGATCATGCACGCGCCCATCGCCGCGGCGACGACCGGGGAAGCCTGGACGTCGGGATCGCCCGGTTTGCTGGAAGGGCAGCAGCGAGAAGGCCACCTGAGCCGGGGTGTGGCGGCGCATGATGCGACGTCCCAGCGATCGTGACATGAGGTGACCACGCTGCCGGCCCATCGACGAATCCTTGCCCTCGCCACCGCCGGTGCCGGCGGCGATCTGCAGCCGCTGATGGCCGCAGCGATCGGGATGCAGCAGCGGGGCCACCGCGTCTCGTTCATGGGCGACGACGCCGTGGCGCGCGCCGTGGTACCGATGGGTGCAGCGTGTGCCCCGATACCGCCGAACCTGGACATGGGCCGGATCATTGGCGGAGTCTTCAGACGGCTCGCCGACCTGAGCCTGGACGAGCAGGGACGTGTGGTGGCGGACGAGGTGGCTCAGTGGTCCCACGGCGTCGGCTCGCTGGTGTCCACCCTGCTTCACGATGAAGGCGCCGACCTCTTGGTCACCTCGCTCTTCGGCACCGGAGCGGCGGACATCGCCGCGGCCGCCACCGCGATTCCGTGGGTGGTGGTGAACTCCACCTTCTACGTCGGTCCGAACCCGCCGCGTCCCCTGGGTGACGACTTTGGCCCCCGCGCTGTCCCCATCGTCCGGTCCTTCCTGCCGATGATTGACCGCGCGTCCATGGTGCTGCACGCCACCGACCAGGTCTTCGACTTCGACAACGCTGCGCTGCCCGCCAACCACCGTTACGTCGGGCCCTTGATCTGGGAGCCCGATGGCTCCTCGCCCACATACCTGGGGGAGCCCGGCGATCCCTGGGTCTTGGTGACCCTGAGCACGCAGCTCGAGGACGACGTGCCATTGGCTCGAGCGGCGCTGGAAGGCCTGGCCTCGCTGCCGGTCAGGGTCCTGGTGACCACCGGGGGATCGCATCCGATCGAGTCGCTGGACCCCCTACCCCGCAACGCGCGGGCGGAGGAGTATGTGTCGCATGCCGCCGTGCTGAATCGCAGTTGCCTGGTTGTCAGCCACGCCGGCCACGGATCAGTTATGAAGGCCATGTGGCACGGCGTGCCGATGGTCTTGGTTCCCTGGGGCCGTGATCAACCCGGCGTTGCCGCCCGCGCTCAGCGGCTGGGTGTTGCAGGAGTTCTCGTGCGGGATGAGTTGCGTTCCGACACGTTGGAAGCGGCGGCACGACAGGTGATGGACGACCCTCGATATCGCGACGCCTGCAGGGGGCACTCAGAGCGGCTCCGGCGGACCGATCCGATCGCCGCTGCAGTCGCTGCTCTCGAGAGTGTGTGAAGGCGTCACGGCCTGGCCTCGATTCGCCTGCTCTGGGGAGCCCCAGGTACGGCGCCGGTGATGACGGCTCCTTCACCGATCACCGCCTGGGTCCGTCTGTCTCGCCGAAGTAGTCGCGGTTGATCGCTCGTCATCCTTCGCGCGCGGGTACATCGCACTGTAAACCACGAGCGAGTCTCTGCCCGGCGCGAACAGCTCGGAAAGGCGCACGTCCACCGGTGCGCCATCCACGCCTCCGCGCTGGAAGACGTAGTCCTCGGGTATGATGCCGCCTGGCGACAGGGCGCGTCTTTCGACAGCGACCGCTTCCATGGCGCGCCGGAGCTCGATCTCATGCGCGAGCAGCCGGTCGCGGTCTGCCCGGTACGCAGCCGATTCTCGAGGGAACGTGATGCCCATGCTCTTCCTCCCAGCGTTGGCCTCGTGCACGCAAGACCCGCAATCGATGCGAGCGGATCGTAAGCTCTGGCAATCCGTAGGCTGCGCAGCGCGCCCGCTTTAATGCAGGCGGTATGACGGCGACGCCACCCGCCACGGCCGCCCCGCGCTTGGCGCTCCGAGTGGACGGTCTACGCGTCAGGTACGGTCCCACGATCGCCGTCGACGATGTCGCTCTCGACGTTCGTGAGGGAGAGATCTTCGGGCTCCTGGGCCCAAATGGTGCCGGCAAGACAAGCGCTCTGAGTGCGATCGAAGGCCTGCTCCGCCCCGATGGGGGCGAAATCGCGATTGGCAACGTCGACGCTCGTGTCCATCCGTTGCGGGCCAAGGCGCAATTGGGCGTTCATCTGCAGACCACCAGCTTTCATGCCAACCTGACCCTTCTGGAGATCGTCAGGCTTTATGCCGGGCTCTATGGCGTCTCGTTGTCGGCGGAGCAGATACGCGGACGGCTCGAGGAGATCAACCTTCAGGGCGAGGCCAGGAAGCGCTTTCGCGAACTTTCCGGCGGCCAGCAGCAGCGATTCTCTTTGCTGATCGCAACCATCCATGATCCGCCGCTCGTCCTCCTCGATGAACCGACCGCCGGGCTTGACCCACAGGCTCGGCGTCAGCTCTGGGACCGAATCGAACGCTTCCGCAAGGAGGGGCGAAGCATCCTCCTCACCACCCACTCGATGGAGGAGGCCCAAGCGGTCTGCGACCGCGTGGCCATCATGGACCGCGGAAGGGTCCTGACCGTCGACACCCCTGCCGGTCTGATCGAGGCGCACCGAAGCGACCCGCGGGTCCGCGAAGCAGCTCACGGCGAGGTCACGCTCGAGGACGTCTTCATCGGGCTCACCGGACGAGAGCTCCGTGACTGAGGAGATGTCCGCCGCGGTGGACCGACCACGAATCGACGCTTCGTGGCTGACCCCGCTCAAGGCATTGCTTCGCGCCGACACCGCGGCGCAGTTGCGCAGTTATCGCGCGCTCGCTCTGACGCTGGTGCTGCCACTCATCGTGCTCGTCGTCACCTCGTCCGGCAAGCGCGCAGCCCAGTTTGGCAGCCCCGACATTCGCGTCGGTCTCGCGCTCACCGTGGGCATGGTGTCCATCGGTGCCATCGCCTACTCGACGGCAACGGCACAGGACCGTGATCGGGGCGTCTTTCAGCGTCTGCGGGTCACACCCGCCCCCACCTGGACGATCATGGGCAGCCGTTGGATCGTCCAGGCGGTCGCCGTTCTGCTCATGTCGGTGGTGGTGTTGGTCGTCGCGGGTGTCGTCCAAGGTGTGCAGCTCTCCGCGGACGGGTACGTGCTGACGCTGATGGTTGCGCTGCTGGGCGGAGCCGTCTTCCTCAGCATCGGGCAGGCGATTGTCGGCCTGATTCCGTCGGCCGAAACCCTCAACGCCGCCGGCCGCCTCCTCTACCTGCCGCTGATCTTCCTGAGCCTGTTCGGTCATACCAACGCCCTCGGGACACCCATCGAATTGATTTCGCGCTGGTCTCCGGGCGGATGCGTGGAGACCCTGCTCTCGGCGGCGATGGGCGCAAGCGCCTGGAGCGGGGAGGCCTGGGGTGCGCTCCTTGCCAGTGCTGCCTACGTCCTTGTCTTCGCCGGGGTCGGCATTCGCTGGTTCCGCTGGGCCGGCCGGTAGTGCACGCACGTCATTGACATCCCCTCGATGCGTTTCGCGGCGTGGCGGCGATATCCGAGACCCTGGAGGCCCGATCGGCCCCATCAGCTAGAGGCCGGTCGTCGCCGGATGCCTGCGAGTGGTAAGGGCTGCCACTCTTTCCAGCCAATGCCGGCGGTCTCCCTGGACGCGCAGGGCCATCAACTGGAGGAGATGCGGCGCGATGGACGCCAGGTGCGACGGGTGGAGACCAAAATACGCGGCCACCGCATCTCGTTGCGGGCGCAGGTCGAGGTCGCGGCGTTCGACCAAGCCAGGCGCCACTCGAGAGCCAGGTGGGGCGTCGATGGCGGCCATGGCCGCGACGTTACGGCCGCCACCTTGCGCTCTGATGACTCCCCACCGCGGGTGCGAACTCGCCCGGGGGTCCCGCAGGGGACGGCAGCGTTTCTATAGTGGCCACGTGACCTGCCCGAGCTGCGGCGCGGAGAATCGCATCGGCAGCAAGTACTGCGACGAGTGCGGAACGCCGCTGGCCGCCGCTTGCGCCGCCTGCGGAAACCCGCTGCGCCCGCAGGCGCGGTTCTGCGACGAATGCGGCACACAGGTCGGCGCCGGCGCCGGCCGTCCTCGGGCTGCCGCCGACCCGCCGGACGTCTCCCCCGGCGGTCCCGTCGCGGAGCGACGCCATGTGTCCGTCCTGTTCGCCGACCTGGTGGGGTTCACCACCCTGTCCGAGGGCCGCGATGCCGAGGAGGTTCGTGAGCTCCTCAGCAAGTACTTCGACGCCAGCCGCGAGATCGTGCGCCGGTACGGCGGTACCGTGGAGAAGTTCATTGGGGACGCGGTGATGGCGGTGTGGGGAGCGCCGACGGCGCACGAGGACGATGCGGAACGTGCGGTTCGAGCCGCGCTCGATCTCACCGACATGGTCACCGCCATGGGGGCGGAGATGGGGCTGCCGGGCCTGCGCGCCCGGGCGGGGGTGCTCACCGGTGAGGCCGCGGTCACGCTCGGCGCCGAGGGCCACGGCATGGTCGCCGGCGACCTCGTCAACACCGCGTCACGCATCCAGTCCGCGGCCGCGCCCGGGACGGTCCTGGTCGGCGAGTCGACGCGTCGGCTGACCGAGGCAGCGCTCACGTACGAGGACGCCGGCGAGCACACCATGAAGGGCAAGGAGAAGCCACTTCGGCTCTGGCGCGCTGTCCGCGTCGTGGCCCTGATGGGCGGAGTCCAGAAGTCAGCGGCGCTCGAACCACCCTTCACCGGCCGCGACCGCGAGCTGCGCGTGGTCAAGGACCTGTTCCACGCGTGCGTGGAGGACCGGCGCGCTCAGCTCGTCTCGCTGGTGGGCATCGCCGGCATCGGCAAGTCGCGGCTGATGTGGGAGTTCATCAAGTACATGGACGGCCTCGCCGACACCATCTACTGGCAGCGCGGCCGCTGCCTCGCCTACGGCGAGGGGGTTACTTACTGGGCCCTGGCGGAGATCGTGCGCATGCGCGCAGGCATCATCGAGAGCGAGGACGCGGCGTCCGCGCTGACCAAGCTGCAGGCGGCGCTGTTGGAGTGCATGCCCGACGAGGGAGAACGTCGCTGGGTCGAACCGCGGCTGGCCCATCTCATCGGTCTGGAGAGCAGGGTTGCCACCGACCCCAGTGAGCTGTTCAGCGCGTGGCGACTCTTCTTCGAGCGCCTGGCGGACGTGTTCCCGACGGTGCTGCTCTTCGAAGACGTGCAATGGGCCGACCAGTCACTTCTGGACTTCATCGAGTACCTCCTGGAGTGGTCCAAGGGACATCCCCTGTTCGTGATCACCATCGCCCGGCCCGAGTTCAGCGAGCGACGGCCATCATGGGGCGCGGGTAAACGCAACTTCACCTCGTTGTACCTCGAACCACTCTCGCAGCGTGCCATGGAGGAGTTGCTGTCAGGCCTCGTGCCCGGTCTGCCGGCAGACCTCAGCGGGCGGATCCTCGAACGTGCCGCAGGGATTCCGCTGTATGCCGTCGAGACCATCCGCATGCTCATGGACCGCGGTCTTCTGACGCGCGAGGGCGACATCTTCACGCTCACCGGCTCGGTTGCTGAGCTCGATGTCCCGGAGACGCTGCACGCGCTGATCGCAGCGCGGCTCGACGGTCTGCCACCCCGGGCGCGCCAACTCCTCCAGGACGCAGCCGTGCTCGGCAAGATGTTCACCGCCGACGCCGTCAGCGCGGTCAGCGGGCAGCCGCTCGACGAGGTCGACGCCATGCTTCGCGACCTGCTGCGCATGGAGGTGCTCTCCTTTCAGTCGGCGGTGCGCTCGCCAGAACGTGGGCAGTACGGCTTCATGCAGGACCTGGTGCGCTCTGTCGCCTACGAGACCCTGTCGCGACGCGACCGCAAGGCGCTCCACGTCGCCGCGGCCGAGTGGCTGGAGGGAAACCGGGGCGCGGAGGACCCGGAGATCGTCGAGGTCCTCGCCTCACACTTCCTCGAGGCCTACCGTCTCGCTCCGGAGGACGCCGACGCGGGGGAGGTGCGCGGTCGAGCCTCCGGCGTCCTGGTGCGCGCTGCCGCGCATGCCGCCGGGCTCGCGGCGACGGCGGAAGCACAGAACTACTACGAGCAGGCGATTGCGATGGTTGATTCCCCGCAAGAGCAGGCTGAACTTCACGAACAGGCCGGTGCGATGGCGTGGACGCGCGGTCAGCGGACTGAAGCGTCGGAACATTTCGCGATCGCAATCGGGCTCTTCGAGAGCGCACAGTTGAGCCACGCGGCCGCACGTGTGGTGGCCCGGCTCGGCGAGGCGGAGGCGAGCAGCGGTGGTCTCACCGAGGCTCTTGAGCGCATGGAAGGTGCGTACACCGTGCTTGCCGCGGACTCGCCCGACGCCGACCTGGCCGCTCTCGCCGCGCAACTGGCGCGCTGGCATTCGCTGGCGGGGGCGTTCGACATCGCCGGCCAGCGCGCTCGGGTGGCGGTGAATGTCGCCGAGGCTGTGCAACGGCCCGACCTGATCTCGCAGGCACTCAACACGCAAGCGAGCATCGCCCTGTCGCGGGGAAACCGCGAGGAGAGCCTGGCGCTCTACACGCATGCGCTCAAGATCGGCCTCGACCACGACATCCCCGCAGCGGCGCTGCGTGCATACAACAACATCGCATCTCTGCACGCCAGCACCGACAGCTGGATCGATTCGCTGCGCATGGCGCGCGAGGGCCTTGCGCTCGCTCGTCGTATGGGCGAACGCCTCTGGGAGTACATGCTCATCGGGGAGGCGTGCATTGCGCTCTTCGTCATGGGCGGCTGGGATGAGGCCCTGGCCATGCTCGAGCCGCTCTCTCACGACGCGTACGGCTTCGCGGACCTCTCCAACATTGTCGGCGGCTCGGTGCTGCTCGACCTCGCCCGCGGAAACCTCAGCGCCTGTGAGACCAGGCTCGATGCGGTGAGCTTCCTTGGCGCCTACGCGGACTCGCAGGCGCGCAGCATGTACTGGACATCGCGTGCCACTGTGCTCCACGCCTGCGGACGCCTGGGCGAGGCGGTGGATGCGGGACGGAGGGGCATGGACGACGAGCTGTCGACGGTGCCATCGCCGTGGATCAAGCAGGGGTTCGCGACCGCCGCGGCTGCGGCTCTCGAGATGGGCGACCACGCATCCGTCCTGGAGCTGATGGCGTGGGTGGACGGGCTGCCGGCGGGGCGGCGACCATCAGGGCTGGCCGCCGAGGCGTCGCGCATCCGCGGCCGTCTGGCGGCCGGGTCCGGCCAGCCGGAGACGGCGGACCGTGAATACGCCCGCGCCGTCGAGCTGTTCACCACCATGTCTGCCCCCTTCTGGGCGGCAACGGCGCGGGTCGAGTGGGCGGAGCTGCTCAGCGACCGCGGCGAGACAGCCGAAGCGGCCGCTCTCGCAGCCCAGGCCGCGACGACTTTGCGGTCGCTGAACGCGGTTCGGTGGCTGGACCGCGTCCGCACGCTGGCACCGTCGCTCGCGACAGCGTCGTAGCGTCATCGAGAACGGCGCCTTTCTAGCCGCTGTCGGCACCGCGCTGCCTCAGCAGATACGACAAGCACCATGGCCTATGGCGATCGATGCGCGATCTGGAAGACGTTGCCGCACGGGTCGCGGACCATCGCTCGCCGGTCTCCGTAGGGCGTGTCAAGCGGAGGCTCGATGCTGACTGCGCCAGCCGCCAGCGCCCGGGAATACGCAAGGTCTGCGTCATCGACGTAGACGTAGAGAAACGCGGGGAATGGCTCCCGCTCGCCGCTTGGCGACACCATGACCAGCGCGTCGCCGATGCGAATCTCGGCCGGCCGGTCCGGGTGAGCCTCGCCGCTGGCACCGAACACGGCGCGCAGGAAGTCGACCTCAGCTGCTACGTCCGCGACCACCATGCGTGGCGTCACCGAGTGGAATCCGGCCGGAGGATCGGGGACGGCAGGCATGCTTGAGTCTGTCACGTTCGCGGCCCGGGAGATCCTGAGAACCGTCGACGCCGGCGACGACAGCGTCTTCATCCTGTACGAATATGAGCTGAAGGCGGGAGCGCGGTACCGAAACGCTGAGTACATCACCGTCCGCGATGGCCGGCTCGTCGAGACCCAGGTCTTCTTCGGTGGCTCCGTGCGGCTGCCCCCGCGACGCCAGCGGCAAGCGACGCGTGGGTGACCGCGAGGCGCAGTCAGACCGCCGCGATTCCGAGCTGGCGCGGCGCATCCAGGTCCTCGACCTGGCAGAGCGCCTCGCCGGCGCAATCGCGGCTATGACCAGGCTGTCAGGGGCACTCGAGAAGCGCGAACACCACACTGCGGACTGATCCGTCGGCGTGCCCAGCGGTGTATCTCTGGACGTGAAGGTCGCGATTGTCGGCGCTGGGGTATCCGGGCTGGTCGCCGCCTACCTGCTCCACCGTGAGCACGACGTCACCGTCTTCGAGGCGAGTGACTACCCCGGCGGCCACGTCAACACCATCCCGGTCGAGGTGGAGAGCGGCAGCTACCGCGTCGACACCGGCTTCATCGTCTTCAACGAGCCCAACTACCCCAACTTCCGGAAACTGCTCAGACGCCTCGGGATCGGCGAGCAGCCATCCGACATGAGCTTCAGCGTCAGCTCTCGCCAGGACGACTTCGAGTACTCGAGCCGCGGGGCCAACGCCATCTTCGCCAAGCGCTCCCACCTGGTCCATCCGCGTTTCTACAAGATGCTCGCCGACAAACGGCGCTTTCACCGCGAGGCACGTCACCTGCTCGACCAGCTCGGCGATGGCCCCACCCTCGGTGAATTCCTCGACGCTCAGCGTTATTCGCGCACCTTCTGTGACCGCCTCATCGTGCCCCAGGTGGCAGCGGTGTGGTCGGCGCCAGAGGAACGGGCGCGCGCGTTCCCGGCGAAATACCTGGCACGCTTCCTCGACAACCACGGCCTGCTCCGCGTCGGCGGCCATCACCGCTGGACGACCGTGCCCGGCGGCTCTGCGTCGTACGTCGAGGCCATGACCAGGCCGTTCAAGGAGCGGATCCGGCTGAAAACCGCGGTGAGATCCATCGAGCGGCACGATCATGGAGTCGAGATCCGCACGCACCAGCCGCAGCCCGAGCATTTCGATCGCGTGATCGTGGCCGTCCACTCCGACCAGGCGCTGCGCATGCTGGCCGACCCGACCGCGCGCGAGCGCGAGCTACTCACCGCGTTCGAGTACCAGACCAACGAGGTGGCGCTGCACACCGACTCGCGGGTGCTGCCGCGGCGCCGCCGCGCCTGGGCCAGCTGGAATTACCAGCTCGCCGACGCGGACAACGGTGGCAGCACTGTCAGCTACCACATGAACCGGTTGCAGTCGATCGACTCTCCCGAGCAGTTCTGTGTAACCCTCAACAACCTCGACGGGATCGATACCGCCAAGATCGTCAGGAAGATGACCTACCAGCATCCCGTCTTCACCCATCGCAGCGTCAGCGCTCAGGACCGCCACGAGGCCGTCCTCGGTCCCAACCGGACCTATTTCTGCGGGGCGTACTGGGGTTATGGATTCCACGAGGACGGAGTGAACTCGGCGCTGCGGGTCGCCGCGCACTTCGGTGCGGCTCTGTCGTGACCCAGCCCAGCTGCGTCTACGAAGGCTCGGTCCACCATCACCGCCGCCGCCCCGTCGACCACGCCTTTCGCTATCGACTCTTCATGCTCTACCTCGACCTTGACGAGATCGACGAGGTGTTCGCGCACCGGCTGCTCTGGTCGGCGAAGCGCCCCGCGTTGGCGCGCTGGCGCCGCAGCGACTACCCCGGCGATCCCGCGACTCCGCTCGCGCAATGGGTGCGCGACCTCGTGGCAGCGCGCACCGGGACGCGCCCGGCGGGCCCGGTCCGGCTGCTCACCCATCTCAGGTATGCGGGCAGGGGATTCAACCCGATCAGCGTCTACTACTGCTTCGCGACCGATGGGCAGACCCTGGAATGGGCGGTCGCCGAGGTGACCAACACGCCATGGCATGAGCGCACCCACTACGTCCTCGATGTGCGTGACCAGAATCGCGTCCACACAGGGGTGATGGCCAAGCAGCTGCACGTGTCGCCGCTGCTGCCGATGGCGCTCGACTACCGCTGGCGCGTGACCGGGCCGGGCTCGACCGTGGCCGTGGGGTTCGACGTCGTGGAGAGGGGAGTGGTGATCCTCGAGACCGGCGTCGCCATGCGCCGTCGCCAGATCACCACTGCGCGCCTGGCCGCGCTCCTGCTCTGCTACCCGCCGATGTCACTGCGCGTGCTCGGAGGCATCTACTGGCAGGCGTTTCGGCTCTGGCTCAAGGGCGTTCCCTACCACGCGCATCCGCGTCAGGTCAGCGGTTCACCGACGCGCGTTGAGATGGGCGCGCAGGCTGGCGTCGGCCTTCCTGCCAACGCGGGTGAACACCAGCTGCATCAGCGGGTCAGCGATCCGAGTGACGCCGGTGAAGACCAGGCGCGCGTCGTAGGTCACCTGTGATCCGAGCCGGGCGGGAACGACTGTGATGGTGTCGATGGAGCCGAAGCTCCCGCTCCATGCCTCGAGCACGACGCGGGTGCAGGCGACAAACTCGGTGATCTCGTAGCACAGCGGCACGCGCCTGCCGGCGAAGACCGAGACGATCCGGAACGTGGATCCAGGACCGAGCTCGCCGCCGTCGAGTCGTCGCGCCTCGACGACGCTGGGATCCCACTCCAGGGCGTTGTCGAAGCTCGCCATGTACACGAACGCCTCGGCAGGCGCAAGAGATGAGTCGACGGTCGTCGCGTAGCGGGCCATGCGTCCCCTCAGCAAACAGGTCGATTGCCCAATACTACGGAGAACCCTCCGGCACGGATGACACGGTCCGGCAGTGATCCGCACGCGCCCTGATGCGCGTATTCCTGGGTGCATGTGCCAAAAAAGAACCAGCCGACCGCCACGTCCGGCGTGACCTTCTCCGACGACCGGATGCTCGATCTGCTGGCCCGGGGAGAGCCAGAGGGAGTGGAAATGCTCTACGACCGATATTCGGGTCTCGCTTACACGCTCGCGCTGCGAGTGCTCAATGACTCCGGGGCGGCTGAGGACGTGGTCCAGGAGGCCTTCCTCAGCATCTGGCGGCGTGCCTCGACCTACCGCAGCGACCGCGGCAGCCTGCGCACCTGGGTGTGCTCGATCGTCCACCACCGCGCGCTCGACCGCCTCCGCGGACGCGCCGGCCGGGCCCGCCAGGACGTTGCCCTCGAACACGCCCCTGTCGCGGTCACCTCGGTGTCCGACACCTGGGACCGGGTGGCCGACGAGCTGGAGCGCGAAGAGATCCACAAGGCCCTGGTCGAGCTCTCGGTGGAGCAGCGCGAGACCATCGAGCTGTCGTACTTCGGTGGCTACTCGCAGACGGAGATCAGCGAGCTGATGAAGGTGCCGTTGGGGACGGTCAAGGGGCGTACCCGGCTGGCCCTGCGCAAGCTGCGCGGCGCCCTCGCGTACCGGCTGGCGGAGGGGATGGCGTGATCGCGTGCGAGGACGCCGATGTCCTCGCCGCCGCACTCTCCGTTGGTTCGCTGAACGGCGGCGATGAGGCGGCCCTCGAGCAGCACCTTGCCGGGTGCGCGGACTGCCGGCGTGTGGCCGGTGAGTACATGGCCGCCGCCGCTCGCCTGCCACTGGCTCTCGAGCCGGTGCCACCCCCGCCCGCGCTTCGTGGCAGGCTGATGCGCGCTGTGTACGCCGAGGCCGCGGCCTCGGGACGGCGCGCAGCCCCACCGAAGCCGCCATCCTGGTGGCGGCGCATGTGGGCGGGCGTGCCCGTCTCGCGAGGGTGGACCGCGGCGGCCGCAGCCGCCGCCGTCGCCGTGATCGGGCTCGCCACCTGGACCGGCGTCAATCGCCAGACCGCTCCACCCAGATCGGTGTCCGTCGCCCTGGTGGCGACGTCGGCCGCGCCCCAGGCGCACGCCCAGCTGACCTACACCAGCGGCGGCAGCCAGGCGGTGCTGACGGCGACGGGGCTGCCCGGGCCGACCGCAGTGGCCGGCCACAGTGCCGTGTACGAGGTCTGGATGATCGGCGCCAACGGTGTGGCGGTGGCCGCGGCGTACCTCGGCCAGGGCCCCGACGGCACCTGGAGCGCCGTCATCCACGAGGACATGGGCGCGTACACGAGCGTCGCGGCCACGGTCGAGCCACCCGGTGGCAGCCCCCAGCCCACTGGCGTCAAGGTGATCCAGGGCTCCCTCAACGGCGCCTGACGGCACCTGATCGATCCACGAGCGAGACGTCGATGGCGGGGAGCGGTGCGCTTTGATTGGCGGGTGATCGAGGCACCGCCACCGCCGGACCGTGGGGTGGTCATCCGCGCCCGCGCGCTGGCGCATGGCTACGGTGGCGGGAGGAACAATGTCTCTGTCCTGCGAGGAATCGACCTCGACGTCGGCGCGGGCAGTCATGTCGCGCTGCAGGGACCGTCCGGCGCCGGCAAGAGCACCCTGCTCAGCCTGCTCGGCGGGCTCGAGCCACCGCGCAGCGGTCAGCTCAGCGTCGGAGAGCACGACCTGCGTGGCATCCGCGGCCGCGCCCTGGCCGACTACCGGCGGCTGGTGGTCGGGTTCGTTTTCCAGCACTTCGGGCTTGTCGACGTGCTCAGCGCCCGCGAGAACGTGATGCTGGCCATGAGCCTCTCGCGCGTGCCGATGGCGGCGCGACGCCGGCGCACCGACGAAGCCCTCAACGCCGTGGGGCTCAGCCACCGCGCAACGCACCGTCCAGCCCAGCTCAGTGGCGGCGAACGCCAGCGGGTCGCGATCGCGCGCGCCATCGTCAAGCAGCCGCGTCTCCTGCTCGCCGACGAACCGACCGGCAACCTCGACGACGACGTTGCCGTCCGCGTGCTCGATCTGCTCGACACCCTACGCAGGGAACGTGGCTGCACCCTGGTGGTGGTGACCCACAGCGCGCTCGTCGCCGGGCGGGCCGACCGCAGGCTCAGCCTCCATGACGGCGTGGTCGACGATGGCATGGTCGGCTCGTGAGCTGGCGGGACGGGATCGCGCTGGCGCTGCGCAGCATCATGCGCAGGCCGGCGCGAACGGTGCTCACCATCCTGGCGGTCGCGCTCGGCAGCGGGCTGCTGGTGGCGCTGGTGGCGATCGCCCAGGTGGCCGACACGCAGGTGATCGGTCAGCTCGGCAAAGGTGGTCCGACCAGCGCCATCACCGTCGTCCCCGCGGCGGCAACGCAGGCGCAGCTCGGCAGCGACTCCGCCCAGTCAGGTCAGCCGGACCCGATCACCCCGGAGATCGTGAGCACGATTCGCCGTGCTCCAGCGGTCAGCTCGATCCAGACGGTGATCAGCCAGGCGGTGATCGTGGTGCCTCCGCCGCTCGGCCTGTCGATCCCCAACTTCCTCGGCGACGACCCCGACCGGGGGCTGCCGAGGACCTTCTTCGACAACCTCGTCGGCGTCGACCTCAGCTCGGCCAGCCAGCTGCCGATCACCCTGCTCTCCGGCCGCCTCCCCACCCCGGGGTCGGCGTCGGAGGTGGTGGTCACCGCCGCATACCTCGATCACCTCGGGGTGGACGTCAAGCATCCCGAGAAGGTCCTCGGCACGGTGCTCGAGATCGGCGCGCCCCAGGTCGTCGATGCCACCAACGGGACCGTCCGGTCACGCTGGACGCGCGCGGCGATCACCGGCGTGGTCGCGCAGAACGCCGGCAACGGCAACATCCTTGCCTCCCAGGAGCTGGCCTCGGCGGATCGCGCCTGGCAGCTCAGCGGTGTCGACGGTGCCGGCATCGGGCTGCCGCTGCCCGCGTCGCCCTACGCCGGCCTCATCGTCGTCGCCGACTCCCTCGGCGACGTGCACCAGGTGCGCGCCGAGATCACCACCCTCGGTTTTGCCAACAGCGCACCGGAGCACCTGGTGGCGTCCACCCAGCGCTACCTGCACGTCGTCGACATCGTGCTCGGCGCCATCGGCACCATCGCCCTGGTGATCGCAGTGCTCGGCATCGCCAACGCGCTGCTCGCCGCCGTCCGGGAGCGGCGCCGCGAGATCGGCATCCTCAAGGCGATCGGCGCCCGCGACGGCGACATCCTCCGGTGGTTCCTCACCGAGGCGTTCATCTGCGGGGGGATCGGCGGCATCCTCGGCACCGCGTTCGGGCTGGCGGCGGTCACCTTGACTGCGCAGGTGGTCGACACATACCTGGTCGGCCAGGGGCTCGGCAGCGTCTCACTCGGCGGCGTTCCCGTCCTGGTTGCGCTGATCGGGGTGCTCGGGTCGGTGCTGCTGTCGCTGCTCGCCGCCGCCTGGCCCGCGCTGCGGGCTGCGCGCCTGCCGGCCCGCGAAGCGGTGGGCGCGCTGTGAGGGGGCGGCCGGCGGCGCTGAGCCTCGCCCTCTTCCTCGCCGCCGTCTGCGCGGGGTGCGACGCCGGCCCGCCACCGCTGGCCACCGGACCGCCCATCCCGGCGCCCGGCCAGCCGATCGTCTACGCGGCCCTGGGCGCCAGTGAGACATCCGGCGGCGGCCTCAACGACGTGGCGCTGCGGGAGCGGTACGCGTGGCCGCAGCTGTTCTTCAACGCTGCGCTGCCGCGCGCAGCGACCTATTACAACTTCGCGGTCCCCGGGATCACCACCGAGGCTGCCCTGCAGGACGAGGTCCCGGGGGCGCTGGCGGTTCACCCCACCGTGGTGACGGTGTTCTTCAACATCGACGACCTGGTCGACGGCGTCTCCCCCGCCGCGTTCGGGACCAACCTCGACAACATCGTGCACGCCCTGCGCCAGGGCGGCCGGGCGCGAGTGCTGGTCGGCAACGCGCCGGCCATCGACAACCTCCCCGCTTTGCAGGCCTGCCGGGGCGTGAACTTCGAGGGAGTGTCATGCCCCCTGCCCCCGGGCGTCACCATCCCTCCGCAGGCGGTGATTGACGCTGCGGTGAGCGCCTACGACGCAGCCATCGCCGGGCTGGTCGCGCATGAGGGTGCCACGCTGGTCGACCTGCGTGCCCACAGCGATGAGCTCACCGCCCATCCCGAGGATGTCGCTCCCGACGGTCTCCATCCGAGCCCGCTCGGCGACCAGGTGATCGCCAAGCTGTTCACCGCTGCGTACCGGGCGTCGCCAAGCGGCTGATCAGCGGATCAGCCCCCGGGCGGTCAGCTCGGCGATCGCCTCCTCGGTGCGGTCGACAGGCTTCTCCGTGGCCACCCAGTCGGCGAGCCGGTGCAACGCGGCGGCGCGGTCCGTCTGGGCGACGAAACCGAGCAGGTCGCGGGCGCGCGTGGTGTCGGCCCAGCAGTGACGGATGTCACCGGCGCGCCAGCGCAGGCTGACCTCCGGCTCGATGGCGGGGGCGATGGCGGTGGCGAGGGTGGCCGCCAGCTCCGCAACCGTCAGCGACGTCCCGGTGCCGACGTTGATGGCCTGTCCGACTGCGGCGGCCGAGGTCATCGCCAGCAAGTTGGCGCGCACCACGTCATCGACGTGGACCAGGTCGCGTTGCTGCTCGCCGTCCTCGAAGAGCAGGGGACGCCGTCCGCTCAGCAGCCGCGTGCAGAAGACCGCGGCCACGCCGGTGTACGGGTTGCCGAGGGCTTGGCGTGGTCCATACACGTTGAGGTAGCGCAGCGCCACGCACTCGATGCCGTGGGCCTCCCCCGCGACCAGGACCAGCTGCTCGCCGGCCAGCTTGCCGATGGCGTAGGGAGACGTGGGCCGCAATCGGAAGTCCTCCGCGGTGGGCACCGGGCGGACGAAGGCGCGGCAGTGCGGGCAGCGGGGTTCCCACCGCCGCGCGTCGAGGTCTGCCGCGACGCGCGGCAGCGCCGACACCGCGCCGTGCTCGGCGCACACGTACGCACCATCGCCGTACACCACCATGGAGCTCGCCGCCACCACGCGCCGCACCGTGTTGCGCGCGCGCAACACCTCCTCCATGAGGACGGCGGTGCCGCGCGCGTTGACGTCGATGTAGCGCGCCATCTCGTACATCGACTGGCCGTTGCCGACCATGCCGGCCTGGTGGAACACCACCTCGACACCCTCGATGGCGTCGGCGACCACGGCTTTATCGCAAATGTCCCCGGCAACCAGGCGGGCGGCGCTGTTGAGGTGGCGCCCCACCCCGCCTTCGTGCGCCTGGGGGTCGAGGTTGTCGAGCACGGTCACCTCGAGGCCGGCGTCGAGCAGCCCGTCGACGAGGTGCGCGCCCACGAAGCCGGCCCCGCCGGTCACCAACGCCCTGGTCGCGGTCATGACTGCTCCCATAGCGCAACCCCGGCGGCCGTGGCAACCAGGTGGTAGGAGCGGGGCAGCTGTGCCAGGGTGGCCCGGTACCCGGCGGCGAGCGCCTGCAGGCTCGGGGCCGAGCCGCCGTCGACGATCACCCAGCGCGCCCCGGCGATGTCGGGGAATTCGCTGACCGCCACCCGTTCGCTGAGATGGGCGACCAGGCCGGTTGATGCCGCCACCGCCGCACCGGCCGGGACCCGATCGAGGATCGCCTCGACGGCGTTCCGGCGTTCCAGCCCGGTGACGTCGTTGACCCGGGCGGCCACGCCGACGGTCAGCGGCACCGCGAGAATCGCGGCGGCCACCGCCACCAGGGCCGCGCCACGCCGCGCGGCTGCCCGTCGCAGCGGCCCCCACGCCTGGACCCGCCGCCAGCCCAGCAGCGCGCACCCCAGCAGCAGCGGGAAGGCCTCGGCCCCGTAGTGGAACTGGAGCGACGACTGCAGGGGGTCGTTGCTGAGCAGCGCCACCGCCAGCGCGGGCAGCGCCGCCAGCAGCCCCCATCCGGACAGGAGCGGGAGCAGCAGGAGCGGGAGCAGCGCGACGGCCAGACCCTGGAGTGGGTCGGCCGACACCAGGTGCCCGAGCCACGTGGCCGGGTGCACGACCATGCCGGCGACCACCCCGAACGGGTCGGTGGCATGGCCGTTGGCGCCGAGATAGGCGTAGCGGGCCAGCAGGTCTCCCGGCGCTCCGTGCCGGAAGCCCGGCATGAAGATGCCGACCACGGCCACGAACCCGGCGACGGCCGCGGCCCCGAGCAGGAGGCCGGCTCGGCGGCCCTCCACCCGCCAGATCAACCAGCCGATCCCGGCAACCACCAGGAACGCGTCCTCCTTGAGAAGGACCAGGGCGGCGCAGCAGACCCCGACCGCGAGCCAGCGGCGGCGGCAGGCGGCCTCGAGCGCCAGCAGCGCCAGCAGCGGCGTCAACGCCTCACTGTGGTAGTCGAAGCCGGCGGTGCGCAGCACCAGCGGGCTCAGCGCCGTGGCCAGCGCCGCGATCGGGGCCGCGCCGGACGCCGTGCCCAGCCAGCAGCGCGCCAGCCGCCAGGCAGCCAGCGGCGCCAGCGCCAGCACCACGCTGTTGACGAGCACGAGCCAGAGCGGAGTGGCGATCAGCCGGTCCAGCTGCGCCCACAGCAGCAGGATCGGTTCCCAGTGCTGGCCACGGAAGTCGTACGCGATGAAGCTGCTCGTCCAGCCGTGACCGCCGGCGAGGTTGCCGGTGAGCTGGTCGAAGAAGCCGAGGTCGTACGCCGGGGCGTGGTAGGTCACGTAGCGGAGCACGCCGTGGCCGGTGTAGGCAACCAGGCACAGGACGACGATGATGGCGACGGGGCCTCGACCCCACCACCACCGGGCTCTCACCGGACGCCGGCCCGCATCTCCGAGAGCGCCGCAGCCGTTCGCGGTGCCCCGCTCAGCCCGGCGCGGTCGGCGCGCAGGCGAATCACGTCGCCCGGCTCGTCGACGTCGTACCAGGGCGAGAGCACCAGGGGGGCGCGGCCATCCGACCTGAGCGCTGCAACGGTCTGCCTGCCGGTCGCCGAGCTGCTCCAGGTGACGCCGCGGAGGGTGGTGCCGAGCGGCCGGTCGACGCCGAGCGCGATCCAGCCACCATCGGTGGCGGGGATGAGAGTGCTCGGAGCGATCGACAGCCCGGAGAACGCGGAGCTCAGCAGGGCCGCCGGCAGCGTCGGGCAGTCGCTGCCGACGATCACCACCCGGCCGGCGCCGCGCTCGAAGCCGGCGTCGACGGCGGCGGCGATGCGCTTGCCGAGGTCACCGTCCACCTGGGGAATGGTGATCTGTCGCGGCGTGGTTGTGGGCAGGAGGGAGGCCGGGCCGGTGTGGGCGACGAGCAGGGCGTCGGCGGCTGCCGCCGACCAGGTGAGCACGTCCTCGACCAGCGCCCGGGCGAGCCGGTCGGTGTTGGCATCCCCGAGAGCGGCGCGCAACCGCGACTTGCCCTCGCCGGGCGACGGCACCCGGGCCAGCACGCAGAGCATGTTCACCGTCACGAGGGTCGGCCGACCGGCTCGGCGATCAGCACCGCGAAGATGTCCCACGACGCCGCCAGCGAGCCGCGCAGCGACCCGCCCACCTTGCTCTGCCCGGAGGTGCGCTGGCCATAGGCGACCGGCACCGAGGTGATCCGGGCGCCATGGCCGGCGGCACGGGCCAGCATCTGGGCGCCCCAGGCGAAGCGCGAGCCCGGCAGGTCGAGGTCGCGCAGCGTGCTCGCCCGCACCGCGCGGTACGGGCAGAGCTCGGGCAAGCGAACCCCGTGGCGGCGCAGCAGCATCCCGATGACGCGGTTGCCGAGCCGCTGGTGGGCCGGCATCACCGAACGGTCGACCGGCCGGATGCCGCACACCAGGTCGGCACGCCGCTGTAGGATCGGCCCGACCAGCTGCGGGATGTCCTCGGGGGACATGCTGCCATCGCCGTCGAGGAACACCAGCACCTCACAGCCGTCCGCCGCCCCGACGCCGGCGAGGCAGGCGTACCCGTAGCCCCGCCGGGTGACCTCCACAACGGTTGCGCCGGCGCGGCGGGCGACCGCGGCGGTCCCGTCATCGCTGCCGTTGTCGGCGACGATGACGTGGGCGGCGAGCTCGCGCGGCACCCGGGCGACCACGTCAGCGATGCTGCCCGCTTCGTTGAGTGTCGGGATCACCACCGCGACGCCGGCGCCGGCTGCGCTCCCCGTCATCGTGCCAGCGCCTCGCCGGCACGTGCCAGTGCCTCGCTGAACATCTCGGGAGCCCCGCCAAGCCCGAGGCGCAGCCGGTTGGGCTCGCCGAAGAGCCAGCCGGGGACCACGCCCACGTCGCGGCGGCGCAGGTCGGCGACAAGCTCGTCGATGCCGCGCGGGGTGGACAGGGCCGGGAAGGCCACCAACCCGTCGGCGGGCGGCGTCCATCGCTCACCCTCTCCGATGGTCGCGAGGAACTGGCTCAGGGTGCCCAGGTTGGTCCGCGCCGCCGAGGTGACCCGACGCAGAAGCAGCGGCGCATTCTCGAGCGCGATCGCTGCCACGTACTCCGACAACGTGCTGCTCGCCACCGTGGTGGCATCCTTGGCCGCCGCGGCCCGGGCGGCGAGGCCGGCGTCGGCCGCGGCGAGCCAGCCGATGCGCAGGCCGCCGAGCCCGAGCGATTTGCTGACGTCGCCGAGAACGACGGTGGTTCCGGCGGCGAAGCCGCGCGAGTGCACGGCGGATGGCGCGTCCGGGTTGAGCGTCCCCCTGGCCACCTCGTCGACGACGAGCAGCGCACCGTTGGCTGCGCAGCGGCCGGCCAGCTCGTCGATCTCGCCGAGCGACGCGCTCGCGCCGCTGGGGTTGTGGGGGCTGTTGATGACCACCATGCCGGTGGCGGGTGTGACGCCGGCGGCGATGCCGTCGAGGTGCAGCCCGGCGACCGGGTTCCAGACCGAGACGAGCCGCAGGGGTCGGGCCGCCGCCGCCGGCGCGCTGAGCAGGGCGCCGTAGGCCGGGGTGCCGATGACCACGTCGCCCCGATCAGCGCTGGCCAGGCAGAGAAGCAGGAGCGCCTCGACAGCCCCTCCCGCCACCACGACGCTCGCCGATTCGCCGGCCCCCAGGCTTCGCCGGATGGCCGCGGCCAGCCGCGCGCCGCCGCGGCCCGGCCCGTAGTCGAGCGGCATCTCGAGGAGGTCGGCGCTGCCCGTCCCGGTCAGCTCGAGCAGCTGACCGAGGGACATGCTCGCAGCCCCGCTGCGGGCGAGGTCACACCCCAGCGGGGTGCCCTGATCGGCGAACCAGCGATCCACGGTGGGACGGCCGCCGACCGTGTCGCGGGCAGCAGTCCAGGGCAACAGGTCCACGCTCAAGGGTACGTGGCCGGTCCCGCCCACGGATCAATCCCGCGGTGAAGTTCCTACCATCCCCCTGTCGTGGAGCAAACGCACGCCCCGATCGGCGTCATCGGTGGATCGGGTCTCTATCGGCTGGCGGCGTCGGCGAGCTCGCGCGCCATCTCAACCCCCTACGGCGATCCCAGTGACTCGGTCGCGGTGTCGGTGATCGGGGAGGTCGAGGTGGCCTTCCTACCCCGCCACGGACGCGGCCACACGATCCCGCCGCACCGGATCAACCACCGCGCCAACATCTGGGCGCTGCACGCGCTGGGGGTGCGCCGGGTCATCGCGCCGGCCGCGGTCGGCAGTCTTCGCGTCGACATGGCGCCCGGCGATGTGGTCATCTGTGACCAATTCATCGACCACACCGGGAGTCGCCACCAAACCACCTTCTTCGACGGACCCGAGGTGGCGCACGCGGCCATGGCCGACCCCTATTGCGCTGAGCTGCGACCAATGGCGGCGGACGCCTGCCGCAGCGCCGGCTTCACCACCCATGACCGGGGCACAGTGGCAGTCGTGACGGGGCCGCGGTTCTCGACGCGGGCCGAATCCCGGCGCTTTCGCGCTGACGGGTCCGACGTTGTCAACATGACGCAGTTCCCCGAGGTGGCTCTGGCTCGCGAGCTCGGCCTCTGCTACGTCAACGTCTCGCTGGTGACCGACTACGACATCGGGGTCGACGATCTGCCCGAGCATGCTGCTGTGACCCAGCATGAGGTGATGGCGCGCTTCGCCGAGCACACCGCCGCGCTGCGCGCGGCGCTGGAGCAACTGGTCGCCCGGGCGGGCGGCGAGCGTGGATGCGGGTGTGCCGGGATGCGCGCCGTGCCGCTACAGGGACCGCTGCGTGAACAGCGCGTCGAACACGCCGGTCAGGAGAACCGCCAGCAATGAGGCGAGGATGAGCAGGATCACCGTCGCCTGGATCCCCACCACAGCGCGCCACGCTCTGGTCTGCCGGCGTCGCTGATCCGAAGCATCGGGCATGGCGGTCGGCAAGCTCACGGCCGCCGCCCCGCGGGGTCCCTGGGCAGCAACCCCCCCGTGATGGTCGGATTCTTGAAGTCGAGATGTTGACCGAGGTAGTTGTCCCCGGTCCCGTCCTTCACCTGCAGCTCATCGACCCACTTGATGTTCGACTCGCCGACCACGCCGGGCACCATCAGTCGAGCGGGATACCCGTGGGTGTCGTTGAGACGGACGCCGTTGACGTGGGTCACCAGCAGCGCCCCGGCGCCGAGCATCCGCGCGCGTTCGTGGTCCCAGTGGTAGCCGCTGGTGCTCCGTACCAGCACATGGGTGAACTCAGGGCTGGCTCCGGCCATGATCAGCAGCGCGGCGATCGGCACCCCGCGCCATGTCCGGGTCGCGGTCCAGCCGTCGACACAGTTGATCGCGTAGGTGTGCTCCTCGGTGGGCATCGCCAGCAGCTGCGCCTCGGACAGCTCGACCGGGCGGCTGACCAACCCTGTGACCCGCAGGCGCCACTTGGCGGCATCAACGATCTGCGGGCCGCCTTCGAAGTTCATCGAGGGAAAGTCAAGTGCATCCGATCCGGTCTTGAGCGGCTCGAGCCAGCCGAGTGGAGCGAACGGCCAGGACGAGGCGCCAGCCCCGAGGACAGCCCCGAACGCGATCCCGCCGCCGATCAGGGCCCGGCGAGTGATCGCCCCTGCGGGCGCTGCGGCTGCAGCGCTCTGCGACGGCGCGGGCACCCCGGCGAGGTCGGCGGCCGCGTCGCGATGGGCATCGCGCACGTGCAGGGCGATGTGGATGATCACCACACTGACGAACGTGAATGCGGCGACGTTGTGGATTGCTGTCCAGGGCAGTCCGAACTGGTTCTGGTAGCTCCACATCTCGACGCCGCTGGCCACCAGGATGATCGCAGAGCCGATCAGCACCGGCGCGATCAGCCGCGGCACGGGAGGCGGAGCGCCGGCGTCGCGGTAGGCCTGCTTGCGGGTGTAGTACCTGCCGAATCGATACCCGGTGCTGGCCAGCTTGATGGCGATCAGCGGCATCAGCATGAACCCGACAAAGAAGTGCACCGGGCGTACCACGTCGTAGAGGGGGCCGACCGGCAGGCTCACGTTGTATGTCAACAGAGCAAAGAACAAGGCGCTGACCACCTGGAGGGTGATCAGCGCCAGGAGCACCACCCCGGCAAGCGAGGTGAGCCGCGTGTTGCCCGCGACCCCCTCGGTCGGGGACTGCGAGTGGTGATCTGTGAGCGACACGGACCGGACGCCTCCCTTACCAGCAGGCGCCCGGCCGATCGATTGCTCGGTCAGGCGGCTGCTGCCACGGCGATGATATGCACCACGCCGAGCGGAATACCGGCCTTGAACAGCGTCACGCCGAATGTGGAGTTCAGCGCGGCGGCGGCGGTTGCGGACAGCTTGGCGATGGTCCCGTCCAGGTGGATGGCGCCGGCGCCATCGGTTGTCATGGTCACCTTGCTGCCATCGAGGTCGAGCAGGGGCACGACCGCACCCGACCCGCTCACGGTGGCGTAGAGCTCGGAGTTACCGGGGTTGACCATGAAGTCGGTGACGGTCAGCGACTTGCCTGCCGCCGAGAAGGTGAGACCGCCGCTGTGGCTGATCAGCCCGCGGATGAAGGGCAGGCTACTCTGCGGGTAGGCGGCCACGTAACCGTTGGTGATCGGGAAGCTGACCGTCAATCCGTTGGCGGTCGATGCGGTGGCGGGGCCAACAGGGGCCACCGTCACGCCGTTCTGCTGCAGCACCATGGCGGTGCCGGCGTCGACGTTGACCGACGTGCTCTGCCCGGAGAGCTGCTCGACCTGTGCTGCTGGTGCACCGCCGGGACCGGCCATGCCTGTTGCGGTGATGTGCACGACGCCGACGGGAATGCCCTTGGCAAAGAGCGACACACCGAACGTGCTGTTGAGCGCGTCCGCGGCGGTCGTGGTCAGCTTGGCGACGGTGCCGTCGAGGTGGACGCCCGTCGAGTCACTGGTGATCTGGACCTTGCTGCCGTCGAGGTCGAGAAGGGGCACGCTCTTCCCACCGACGGTGGCCGTCAGGATCGAGGTGCCAGGGTTGACGACGAAGTCGGTGGCGGTCAGCGACTTGCCGCCCGCGGAGAACGTCAGTCCGCCGCTGTGGCTGAACGTGCCACGCACGAACGGAAGATCGTTCTGCGGGTAGATCGCGGCATAGCCGGCGGTGATCGGGAAGCTGACCTCGACGGTGCCGTTGGCCATTGCAGCGGTCGCCGGCGCCACGGGCGCAACGGTCACACCGTGCTGTTGGAGGACCTGCGCGGTGCTCGCGTCGATGTCGACCTTCGTCGTGGCGCCCGAGAGGGAGAGGATCGCGGCCGAGGGTGCCGCCGTGGTGGAAGCCGGAGTGCCTCCCGAGCCGGCGCCCGCTGAGCTGCTGGTGGTGGCGTCTGCGCCGCACGCGGCCAGCGTGGCCAAGGCTGCGGTGGCGCCCACCGCGAGTGTGAGTCGTCGCGCTCCGAACATGATGTGTCTCCTATCAGAATATCCACCGGCGGCGGAATGACTTCCTGTCTAGGCTTGTCTACGACGGGCAGCGCCGGGCAGATCACTCGGCCGCCTCGCGCGGATGTCATGAATCGATGCAACATGTCGGCGGCCCTGCCATTTGCCACGCGGCACGGAAGGTGGCCGCCCAGAAGCTCGACGAGCTCCAAGAGAAGATGGCCAGCCTACGGGCGATGCAGGCATCGCTGCGCCCGCTCGTCGCGACGTGTGCGATGCCGCCAGCCCAACGCGAGTGCCCGCTGCTCGGAGCCCTCGACAATGGCGACGCGGCGTGATGCGCCAGCCGGCCGGTGGGCCGCCTTTCCGGACAAGCGGATCGAGCTGCTGTACAGCCGCGGGTGCCCGCACACCGATGCAGCCCGAAGGCTGTTGCGCAGTTGCCTTGAGGCCATCGGGCTGGCATCACCAATCCGAGAACGTGAGGGCCACTACCCGTCGCCAACCGTCCTGGTGGACCAACGATGTGATGGGCCGTGCTCAGGTCGAGGGCGCGATGTGCTGTCTCGATCTGCCCACGCGCGACCGCATCTTGGCTGCGTTGAATCGATGAACGGGTTGGCGTCGACGACAAACGTGGAGGTGTCATGAACCAATCCGGCCCAACCATGCTGAGCCTCACCGGTCGCTAAACATCCCGCTCATCTGCTCGCCGCCGCGTCTCACCGCGGACACACGCGGCCTGGGTATCGCCAGATGCGCTGCTCGATCTCCTGACAACCCTTATCGAAGGCTGGGAGCGCCGGGCCGTCGAGATTCCCGAGCTCTCGGCTCGAGACGTGATTCGCTTCCTTCTCGACAGCCGTGGATTGGCTCAGTGCGCTCTCGTGGGCGTCTTTCGAACGGAATCCATCGTCTCTGAGGTTCTGGCCGGTCGACGCAACCTCCGGGCAAGCCACATTGAGGGCCTGGCGGAGTTCTTTGCGTGCTCGCCCGCGACGTTCTTCGGCGGCCTCGAGAACCGACATCGCCGACTGGTCGCCGAGCCGCACGGAGAAGTGGCCTAACTGAGATCTCCCGCGACATTGGTGACACAGAAGGACCTGGTTCATCTACGTGGCTTTGACGGCGCCGAAGGGTTCTCGGTGCTGCGGACACCCGCGTGGCCAGGATGGTCGACCCCTACCCGACCAATCAGCCGGCTTTGGTGGCACGAACGGTGATGAGCTCCGCCGGTGGGGGGCATGGGGCGCCCTCGCGAAAGGTAGTCGGTATGACGAGACCGAGATGCGTGGTGCCCAACGCGCCAATGCCGTAGGCCACGGACAGGTCAGAAGCGGATGCCTGCGGGTGTTTTCCGGGGTAGGGAACCTGGACAACAACGAAGTCTTGGCCCGGACCTGAGTACGTGCCCTCCGCGTTCCATGCACTGGTGGGCGTGCCACTCTTCAGGCGCAGATGAAGTGCCAGCACTGAACCTCGCACCACCTGGATGGTCGCGAAGTCGGTCGGCACGACAATCTCAACGTGAACGATGTGAACTGTCGGCGCGGGCGTCGCCGATGGGCTGGGCGCGGGGGAATTGGAACTGCCCGCAACCGTAGCCGCGACGGCTGCGCCGACAACCATCGCACGTATGCGAGACCGAACAGTCCGCTCCACCCGTGCTCCGGATGGTCGGCGATGTCCTCGGCACCGCAGTCGGGCCTGCGGCGCGGGATCATGCGACCGCCGACGGCTCGAGAAGCCTGCCGTTTCTCGACAGGTCGGGGTCGGTGCATGCGGCGAGGTTGAAACAGCAGGGTCGTCGCTTACCGCTGTTCATCTTCGAGATACTGACCTCGACTCGTCGCTTGCGCGTGTCACTGTTTGCGGTTGCATTGACCCAGCGAACCCATTCCCAACGCGCCATGGGGGTAATGTCTTTCCAGAGATCTTGGATCTTCTGAGGGGCAGCCGTCAGCGCTTTCTTCAGGTCCTGGGGCACGGTCGGCTCCGGCCAGTCTTTGCTGGGTTCGATCTCGAGCCTCACGGTGTCACCCGCGCTGACGTGTGCGGTGCGCTGGAGCTTTCCCTCGACCCTCATCCAGTGGCCTCCAGAACCGTCGGGTTCCAGCACCGTCTGGAACGCATGCCCGTTGACCGTTCCCTGGACGGCCACTTGCCCCCGCGACGGCAGTTTCTCGCTCGCCTTCGCGGGCAACCGCACAATCGTCCATCTGTCGACCGCGTGCACAGTGGCGACACAACGGATTGTCGACGTGCCCTGAGTCATAGCCGTCATATCGTGACAGGCCGACGCCCCGGGCTCAGCGTACGCCGCGGTCCCGCCCTCGCTCAGGGCGATCCAAACTCCGTGATCGACGCCGACTCCTTGAGCGCAGCGAAGCCGAGCTACCGGGACTAGATAGACTGGCGGTACCCGAAAAACTCGTGATCCTGGTTGTAGCCG
>DATBPD010000095.1:0-46254 GCA_036561525.1 Candidatus Dormiibacterota bacterium
CTTCCTCTACCTGTCGATCGTCGCCGTCCTCGGCGTGGCCACCGGGATCGGCCCGGCGCTGTTGTCGGCGGCCCTCAGCTTCGCCCTTGTCGACTACCTCTTCGTAGCGCCGACGCATACCCTGTCGATCGCCAACACCGAGGACGTGGTCAACCTTGTCGTTTTCTTCGGAGCGGCGGGACTGGTCGGCACCCTGGGCTCGCGCCGACGCAACGCCCAGCTGCGGTCGCAGGCGCTGGCCACCGAGCTGCAGCGTGCCAACCTCGACCTCGCCCGGCTGAACCGGGAGCAGGCCGAGGCCGCCGCGGTCGCGGCTCGGCTCGCCGAGCGGGATCGCCAGGTGCAGCTGCTCGAGGAGACCGACCGGGTGCGCCACGAGTTCTTCGCCAACGTCTCCCATGAGCTGCGGACGCCGCTCGGTGGCATCCTCACCGGGGCCACCGCGGCCCTGCGGCACCGCGACCTGCCTGCTCCGGTGCACGACGAGCTCGAGGAGGTGGCTGCCGCCTCACGACGGCTGGCCCGGCTGGTCTCCGACATGCTCGACATGGCTCGCATCGAGGGTGGCGCCATCGACCTGCGGCTCGACCGGGTCGATCTGCGCGACGCCGTCGAAGCCGCGGTCGCGCGGCTGCGCCTGGTCCATCCCGAGCGCCGGCTTGAGGTACGCATCGCGCCCGGCACGCCCGAGGTCCGCGCCGACTGGGACCGGCTCGGCCAGGTGATCGACAACCTCCTTGCCAACGCCGATCACTTCGCCCCGCCCGGCACGGCGGTCACGGTCGCCGCGGAGCCAAACAGCGATGAGGCGGTCGTGCGCATCGTCGACGAGGGCCCGGGCGTGGCAGCCGAGCTCCGCGAGCGGATCTTCGAGCGCTTCGTTCGCGGTACCGGCGGCACCGGGCTGGGCCTGCCGATCGTGCGCGGGTTGGTCACCGCCCAGGGCGGCAAGGTCTGGCTGGAGGAGTCGGCTCCCGGAGAGGGCGGCCGGTTCGCGTTCTCGCTTCCCAGCGCATGATCGAGTCGGCGCGCATCCTGCTCGCTGAGGACGACCGGGCGCTGCGCCAGTCGATCGCCGCAGTGCTTCGTGACAGCGGCTTTGCGGTGGACGCCGTTCCCGACGGCATCCAGGCGGCACAGCGGCTGCGTGAGGAGCCCTACGACGTGGTCCTCCTCGACATCGGGCCGCCGTTCGTCGACGGCTGGCAGATTCTCCAAGAGGTCGAGGGGCGCCGGCAGCCCTCGGTGATCGTCATCTCGGCGCGGGGCGATGAACGCGACAAGGTCCGCGCGCTCGACCTCGGCGCCGATGACTACCTCACCAAGCCCTTCGGCGCCGACGAGCTGCTCGCTCGGCTGCGAGCCGTGCTGCGACGGGTGCGCAGCCCCGCCAACGCGGGCGTGGTCCGCTCCGGGGCGGTGATCGTCGACCTCAGCAGCCGGTCGGTCACGCGCGAGGGCGATGAGGTTCGCCTGTCGCCGACGGAGTGGGTGCTGCTTGCCGAGCTGGCCGCCCACCCCGGGGTGACGCACGATCACCGCACCCTCCTGGCGCGGGTCTGGGGACCGGCCTATGTCGGCGATCGCAACTATCTGCGCACCTTCGTCCAGCGTCTGCGGCGCAAGCTGGAGACGGATCCGGCCAACCCTGTCATCATCGTGACCGTCGGCCACCAGGGGTACCGGTTCGGCCCGGCCCCGCTGGCCAGGGATCGTTGATCGTTCGTTGACGCCGGCGGCGCGATGCTCGGGCGGTGACGAACGGCGACCGCTTCGACCCGGCGAGGCTCTTCGGCTGCGCGGTGGTCAGCGACTCCGGCCGGCGCCTCGGCCGCGTGATCGCGCTCATCCACCGCGCCGACGGATGCGACGTTCTCGTCGAGCGCCGCCACTGGCTGCGGCACACCGCGCTGCGGCTCGATCTCGACGACCTCGCGCAGATCGACCGCTCCACGTATCGCCACCGCCCAGCGCTGCACCGCTCGGCCGGCGGCCCCGGCGACGACCGGGTGGCGTGACCCACGACGCTCCGCCGCTGCCCCCGGTGGTCCTGCCCGACGAGGAAGTTGCGGCTCTGCACGCCGCTGGGGAGTCGTGGGAGACGCTGCCGCGGGCCTCGGCCGACTCCGCCCTGTGGCCGATCTCCCCCGACCTGGTCAGCGTCGAGCACCGCGGCGCCCTCCCTGACGCCCGATACGTGCGCGTCGTCCGGGCGCGGCGCGGCGGCTTCGATCATGTCGCGCCGGGGCTGCTCCAGGCCACCACCCGCACCGCACTCCCCAGCGGGGCGGCGGCCCGCGTTCGTGGCCGCGTGCGCAACGCTCTGATCGGGTCGCCGCTGAGCACCGATCAGCGTGTGCACGAGCGGCTCACCAAGGTCAAGGCGCTCGCGGTGCTCTCCTCGGACGCACTCTCGTCGGTGGCCTATGCCAGCGAGCAGATCCTCATCGTGCTAGTCCTTGCCGGTGCGGCTGCGCTGGGCGCGTCCCTGGCGATCATGGCCGCGATCGTCGTGCTGCTCGTCTTCGTGGTGCTGAGCTACCGGCAGACGATCAAGGCGTACCCCAAGGGCGGCGGCTCGTACATCGTCGCCAAGGACAACCTCGGGCCGTTGTCCGGCCTGGTCGCCGCCGCCGCGCTGATGACCGACTACGTGCTGACGGTGGCGGTCTCGGTGGCCAGCGGCGTCGACCAGATCCAGAGCGCGATCCCGTCCATCGTCAACCAACGCGTCACCATCTCAGTGGTGCTGATCGCCCTGATCATGGTCGGCAACCTCCGTGGCATCCGCGAGTCCGGGTCCATCTTCGCCGCGCCGACCTACCTGTTCATCGGTGCGATGCTCGCCATGATCATCACCCTGGTCGTCCGCGGCGCCACCGGCTCGATGCTGCCTGCGACCGAGACCGCGGCCATCCACGGCACCGAGAGCATCACCATCTTCCTGGTCCTCCGCGCCTTCGCGTCGGGCTGCACCGCGCTCACCGGGATCGAGGCGATCAGCGACGGCGTCCCCGCCTTCAAGCCACCCGAATGGCGCAACGCCCGCATCACGCTGACCGTCATGGGGCTGATCCTGGCCACCATGTTCATCGGGATCACAGTGGCGACGCAGCAGCTCGGACTCGGTCCCTTCGATCCCTCACACCCCAGCTGCGCCACCGTGGCCGCGGGCAACGGGTGCTCCTACCAGAGCGTCATCGCCCAGCTCGCGGTGCACGCGTTTGGCAGCGCCTCGGTGATGTTCGTGGTGGTGGCTGTGGCGACGACCCTGATCCTCATCCTCGCCGCCAACACGTCGTTCTCCGACTTCCCGCGCCTTCTCTTCTTCCTGGCGCGCGACGACTACGCACCGCACCAGTTCGGACGCCTCGGCGATCGCCTCGCCTACAGCAACGGCATCCTCGCCCTGGGCATGCTCGCCATCCTGCTGGAGGTCATCTTCGGCGCCAGGGTCGACGCCCTGATCCCGCTGTACGCAGTCGGCGTCTTTCTCGCGTTCACCATGTCGCAGGCCGGCATGGTGGTGCGCTGGCTGCGCCGGCGCGAAGCTGGATGGCGCCGTGGTCTGCCGCTGAACTTCATCGGCATGTGCCTCACCGGCGCGGTCTTCCTCGTGTTCGGTGCGTCCAAGCTGCTCGAGGGCGCGTGGGTTGTGCTGTTCATCATCCCCACCCTGGTGATGGTGTTCCGGTCGATCCACCGCCACTACGGTGACGTCGCGGTGCAGGTGGAGGCGGACACCTCAGCACGGCCCATCGCTGTCCACGCGACCTTCATCGTGCCGATCACCGACCTCAACGGCATCGCCTTCGAGTCCCTGGCGATGGCGCGCTCGTTCTCGCCGACGGTCATCGCCGTCCACGTCTGCGACGACCCCGAGCACATCGCCCAGCTCCGCGCCAAGTGGGATGCCTGGGGCAACCACGTGCCCCTGACGATCATCGACACACCCTACCGTTCCTACATCCGCCCGCTGCTCGCGTACCTCGACGCCATCGACCGCCAGCGGCCCGACGACACGCTGGTGGTGGTCGTGCCGGAGATCGTGCTCGACCGCTGGTGGCACAACCTCTTGCACAACCAGACCGCCCTGCGCCTCAAGGCGGCGCTGTTGTTCCGCCGCCGCACCGTGGTGATGAACGTGCCGTACCATATCGAGCCGCGACCCTCGCGGCGCGAGGACAGGGACGCGATCTAGCTCAGCACTGGCGGGTGCCGATCACCGACGGGCCGGACACCTGGTTGGCCGAGACGAGGTGGTTGCCGAACGGGCTCGGGTTGCTGGGATCGCCGTAGACGGTGCCGGCGTTGTCATCCGCGTATCCGATGTGCGCACACCCGGTGGTCGGGTCGATCGTCTCCTGGTCGAAGTCGAGTAGGTGGCGCGGGTCCGGCATGCCGTTGGCGCCGGGGACGCACGCGATCCCCAGGTTGCAGATGTCGCCCCAGTGCATCGGCGTGGTGGTGGCCTGCACCCGCGTCCACGCTGCACGTGCAGGAGCGTTGCCGAGGTTCAGCGACTGCGAGGTCATCAGGTTCCAGTGGCATCGGGGCGGGTAGTTGGGGTTGCTGCCCGAAGGTCCGCCACAGCCCAGGGGCATGAACTTGCCGAGGGCATCGGTCGGATCGATCTCGTCGGTGTGGAGGTACGAGACGTCCACCTTGCCCGGGTCGCCCGCCGCGATGGTGGGAAACACGTCCGTGCCCGTCTCGGTCGCAGGGTTGGCCCGGTACGCAACCGCCGCGCTGCCGGGCGGGTCGGGGAGCTTGCCGCCGCCGCCGTCCCAGGTGCTGCCGCCATCGCGCGACCAGACGACGTACATGTTGTAGCCGCACGTCTTGTCGGCCTGCACGGTCCCTGCCGCCGACTCCGCCGCGCAGATCGCAGGGTCCTGGTTGGGCGCCTGCGAGTCGAAGCCGATGTAGGGATTCCCCAGCCTGTCCAGGGTGAAGGCGACGAACGGCGTCGACATGTCGTGGCCGATCCCCGAGTCGAAGGCCATGTGCGGGCTCCAGGTCACCCCGCCATCGTCAGAGTACGCCACCCACGCGGTGTGGAACGACTGCACCATGGTGATGTTGCACCCGGTGGCGTCCTGCGCCAGGTCCGATGCGATCCAGGCCACGAAGATCCGTCCGCCGTGGGGCTTTCCCGGCGGCACGATGCCCACCCCGGCCGGCACGGTGTTGCAGAAGGTGTAGCCCTCGGCGGTCACCGTCCCGTTCGGGTTGTTGGTGACACCGTTGGACAGAACTTCACGCGCTGTGCCGAACGTGGCCCCTCCATCGGTGGAGATGTTCACCCAGATGTGGCTCGGCCCGTAGAAATCGTGGTACATCAGCACGACCTCGGCGTGGGCGGTGTTGGTGGACGGAGGCACGCCCGTGATCGACGAGGCCACCCACTGCCGGTCGACGCCGAAGGGGTTGCAGCTGGTGGAGCACGAGCCGCCGGTGGTGGCGTTGTTGCCGTACTTCCACGAGCAGCCGGTTGTGCAGGTGGTGATCGTCGGTGCGGTCGACTTCCAGACGTCGGCCTGAAGGGGTGCGCTGCCCACCGTCGTGCTGGCGAGGTTGCACCAGTAGAGCGAGTTGGCCTGGTCGGTGTTGAGGCAGTCGTCGCCGCTGTTGTTGTCAGGCGACTGGATGTTGGCCCAGGTGGCGCCGCCGTTGGTCGACCGGTACGTCTGCGGACCGCTCGGGGTGGTGTCGTAGAGAACCCCACGGCTGTCTGAGGTGATCGACGGCTCGCCACCGAAGGCACCGACCGTCGAGAGCGTGAATGCCGGAGGCCTGGTCACCCGGGCAGCGGCCGGTGAGCTGAGCATTCCCCCAGCGAGAGCGCCGACGGCAGCCAGGGCGAGCAAGCCCCTGCGGGCACGACTGTTGACCATGATCCCTTCCCTTCCTGTGATCCGGGCCGCTCCCGGCACAAATCCCACCAGCGACTCTATCAACACCGTCCCTCACAGGTCTGGCGCGTTGGAGATGTTTGCTGGGATCAGATATCCTTCCTGGCCGGGGCGGTCGGGTGGGGGAAAGGCAGTGGCGCAGAGGGATCGAGCGGCGGCCGTGCTGTCATTGGGCGTGCTTGCTGCCGCCCTGCTCGCCGGCAGGGCTCCGCTCGCGATGGCGACGGATCTCCCGGCGGGAATCGCTCAGACCGTCAGCGCCTGCTTTGGCACCGGCAAGCAGATCGTCGAGATGATGAGTCCTTCATCGATCACCGCTGATGGCGCCTCGACGTCGACGGCCACGGCGACCGTGACCGAGACAGGCGGGATGCCGTGCGCCGGCCAGCAGGTGACCTTCAGCAGCACAGACCCCAGCCAGGGCGTCGGCGCCACCGTCGACCACGGGGACGGCACCTACACCGCCGCGGTCACCTCATCGAAAACCGCGGATCAGGCCACCATCACCGCCCGGCTCACCGTGCTGGACCGCGACCCGCCGCCCGCCACCGTGTTTGTGACCGCCACCGCCGCGCTGACCCAGAGCGCAGGTCCGGCCACCAACATCGCGTTGCTGTTGTCGGCCACCAACGTGCCGGCCGACGGCACCTCGACGCTGACGGGAACGGCCCTGCTCACCGACGCCAATGGCAACGCGGTGCTGAGTCACATGATCACCTTCTCCACCACCGATGTGGGCGATCGGTTCAGTGCGGTGGACGGGCATGGCGATGGCACCTACACGGTCACCATCACGTCATCGACAACGCCGAGCGCTGCCATGATATCCGCCATCGACGCCTCGGCAGGCCCGAACCTCACCGCTCGCGCGCCACTGACGGAGTCCGCCGTCAGCGTCACAGTCCCGGCCGCCGGTTCCGCGAGGGCACCGCCCGGTGACCCCTAGCGCGCATCCACCGCGACGCGTACGCCGAGCGCAATCAGCACCGCCCCGGTGGCCGCCTGCATGGCGCGACGAACCCGCGGACGCAGCAGCACCTCCCCCGCCCAGCTCACCACGACGGAGTACAGCGACAGCCAGGCCAGCGTGAGCACAGCGAAGATCAGGCCGAAGCTGGCAAGTGGGATGAAGGTCGCATGCGCGGTCCCCACCACCTGGGGCAGCACGCCGGTGAAGTACGCCGCCATCTTGGGATTGGCGAGGTTGCTGATCACTCCTTGACGGAATGCCAACCGTGACGAGGTCGACGATGTGACGGCTGTGCCGGCGTCGCTGTCCAGCGTGTGGCCAGGTCGCATCACCTTCCACAGCGCCGTCGCCCCGAGGAGGGCGAGATATGCGGCTCCGGCGAACTTGACCGCCAGAAAGGCCGGCCGCGACGCGGTCAGCAGCGCCGCGAGCCCCGCACTCGTCGCCAGCGCCCATGCCGCCTGTCCCGTCGACACACCGAGCGCGGTGAACATTCCAGCGCGACGGTCGCCGAACAACACGTTGCGGATTGTCAGGGCGGTGTCGGGCCCCGGGGTCATGATCACCAGCGCGGACACCACCAAGAAGGGCAGCACGGTTGTCAGGCCCATTCAGTCACCGCAAGCAAGGATCTCGGTCAACATGCCACCTGATGGATGATGACACCGGCGCCGATCGGGCGGGACAGGTCGCCCCGGCGCACACCTTCCGGCCCACACCCAGCAGCTGGTTCACGGTCTTCGCCGAGCGACGCGACGACGAGTCGATGCATCCGACGTGCCTGCTCATTCCCTCGATGGACGTCGGTGACCTGCTCATCGACCACGCCGGCGAGCGGTCCTTCACCTGGGATCCCGACAGCACGCGACGCGACGCCTCGGTGGCGCCGTACCGCATACCGGCGGCCGACCTCGCGGGTCGTCTTGCAACTTTTCTGGAGTGGGCGCGGCCTTCTGACCGATGACCCGTAGACTGCCACGAACGTGGCTGAACCCGACGCCCCCCTCCCCCACGATGGTCCACTCGCTGCGCTGCGCGAGCGGCTGTCCGAGCTCGACCGCAAGATCGTCGAGCTGATCGCCGAGCGCTTCGCGGTGGTCGGCGAGGTTGGCAGGGACAAAGCGAGCACGGACACCGTGATCCGCGACCCGCAGCGCGAGCGCCAGGTGCTCGACGCCGTCGAGCAGGTGGCGCGGTCCGCGGGCGCGCCGGTCAACCTGGTGCGCCGTATCTACCGCGAGCTGCTCGGCGAGTCGGTGAGCCGCCAGGTGTCGAGCCGCGCCGATCCGGCGGAGCGGCAGCGGGTGCGCGTCGCCGTGCAGGGCGCTGAGCACACCTTCAGCTTCCTCGCCGCGCAGAAGTTCGTCGCCGCCACCGACCGTGAGGCCGACCTGGTCGCGTCCCGCACCCACCAGGCGGCCATCGATGCCCTCAACCAGGGAACCGTCGACCTGGCGGTCCTGCCCATTGAGAACACCATCGCCGGCAGCATCAACGAGGTCTACGACCTGCTCCGCGAGAACGAGGTGGCGATCGTCGGCGAGGAGACGTGGAACGTCGACCACTGCCTCGCAGGCGTCGCCGGGGTGCCGCTCGCCGCGGTGCGACGCGTGCTCTCCGACCTCGATGGGCTCGACCAGTGCTCGGCGTTCATCCAGGGCCTGTCGCGAGCCACGCCGGTGCTGCACGTCGACGCCGGCGACGCGATGCGGACCGTCGCGCAGGATGGCGATCCGACCCAGGTGGCGGTCGGCGCGCCCGAAGCGGCCACCGCCCATGGCCTGACCGTGCTGCGCCGCGGCATCGCCAACCACGCCGAGAACTTCACGCGCTTCGTGGTGCTGGCGCGGCACCCTGTGGCGGTGGACCTGGCCGCACCGTGCAAGACCAGCCTGGTCTTCGTCACCAGGCACGAGCAGGGCGCGCTGATGCGCTCGCTCGACATCCTCGGCAGCAGCGGCCACTCGATGACCAAGCTGGAGTCCCGTCCGCGTCCCGGTCGCCCCTGGGAGTACATGTTCTTCCTCGACTTCGAGGGCAACGTCGCCGACCCGCGCACTGCCAGCGCGCTCGACGACCTGCGCTCGACCTCCCTGCACCTCAAGGTGCTCGGCAGCTACCCGGCGAAGGCGATCCGCACCGAGTTCCAGCCGGGTGACGCCACCCCGCTGTTGGACGCGCCATCGGGCGTCGACCTGCTCGAGGCGGTGGGGAGGGGAACCACGCCACCGCGTGCGTCGAGCAACTACAAGCTCGCCGGGCGCGCCGCGCGCACCGAGGACACGCTCGTCCCCGTCGGTGGGCTGCTGGTTGGCGGCGATGGCTTCGTGGTCATGGCGGGACCCTGCTCAGTCGAGTCCGCCGAGCAGATCACCGCCACCGCACGCGCCGTCAGGGAGGCGGGCGCGCAGATCCTCCGCGGCGGCGTGTTCAAGCCGCGCACCTCGCCGTACGCCTTCCAGGGGCTGGGCTGGGAGGGACTCGAGCTGCTCGCCGCTGCGGGCCGTGCGGGCGGCATGCCGATCATCAGTGAGGTGATGGCGGTCGACCAGGTGCGTCGCATGGCGGAGCTCGTCGACATCCTCCAGGTGGGCACCCGGAACATGCAGAACTTCGACCTGCTGCGCGAGCTCGGCAAGGTGGACCGGCCCATCCTGCTCAAGCGAGGCCTGTCGAGCACCATCGAGGAGTGGCTGGGCGCCGCGGAGTACATCCTCTCCGTGGGCAACCAGCAGGTGATGCTGTGCGAGCGCGGCATCCGTACCTTCGAGACGAGCACGCGCAACACGCTCGACCTTTCGGCGATCCCCGTGCTGCGCGAGCGGACGCACCTACCGGTGATCGTCGACCCCAGCCACGGCACCGGTCACCGGGCCTACGTGGCGCCGATGGCGCGCGCGGCGCGGGCGGCGGGCGCGCACGGGCTGCTCATCGAGGTCCATCCCGAGCCCGCCGCAGCCCTCTCGGATGCCGCCCAGAGCATGTCGTTCGCCGAGTTCCACGCGCTGATGCGCAGCCTGGAAGGATTCGCCTCACGGTCCGGGACGCTGCACCCATAGGAAGCTGGTGAGGTTGTTGTCGAGGTCCTGCAGCTGGTCCTCGATGACCGTCAGCCCATGGATGTCGGCGAGCACCCTGCTGCCCATGGTGGCGATGTTGCGCGGCAGCGCACCCTCGCCAAGCAGCTCCGCCACCTTGGCGTGGTCGATGAGGTCGCCCTCGCCGCTGGTCTGGCGCAGCGACGGGTAGCGCGCCCGCAGTGCCTTCTGGCACTGGCCGAGCACCTGCGGGTGGGTCATGACCGTGTCGATGGCGTCGATATCGCCGCCGGCGGCCATCATCAGGCAGTGCGCGATGGCGATGGCGAACTCCTCCACGATGTCGAAGCGGTACCGAGCCATCGCCGTCACCGACTCGCCGACCATCCCGCCGACGGAGTTGTGGATGGCGAACTGGCCTCGGTCGACCGAGCCCTCGTGCAGCGCGCGCAGCACTCCGTCAGTGGTGTGCAGGTAGACCAGCTCGTACCGGACATCCGGAGTGCGGCTCATGTAGTGCCGCGCCGCCTCCTCGTTGAAGCTGCCCTGTCCTCCCTGGATGCCGACGACGAGGCGATCGGTGACCAGCCGGTTGGGCAGCAGTTGATCGACGACGCTGTCCTGCGCCTCCGACAGGCGCAGGCGCATCGCGCCCGTGTACGGGTTGCGCGTCTGCAGGTCGACGAAGAGCTGCTCGGTGTCGTTGGTCACCTGGGCGGTGATCTCGTGCAGCGTCTTGGTGCCCAGGGTGTCGATCGGTGTGGGCACGAAGCCGAATCGCTGCAGCGTCCGCCCCACGAAGTGAGTGACGCCCTGGCTGGACGCGGCGAGGCGGTCGTGCTCATCGGCTGCCATGACGACGACCTTCAATCCCTTGCGCGCGAAGTGATCGGCCCAGCCCGCGAAGGCGTCGTCGGGCATCCGGTAGCTGTCGAGCACGATGGTCTGACCCGCCAGGCCCTCGACGGCCACGCTGTCGGGCCCGAACATGGGGTGGGTGAGCATCGCCGCGTACCCCTGCGGCAGGTGCCGGTCGAACACCGTCCGGGGATGCACCTTCACCGAGAGCACGTCGACGAGCGTGCGCGGGCCCGTCATCTCGTCGAAGAGGGGTCGGTGCGCCTGCAGCGTCGCCTCAAATGCGGAGATGGGCACGCAGTAGAAGACGACGTCGGCCTCCAGCGCGGCGCGCAGCGGCCCCGACGCGAATCCGTCCGCGGCCGCCTCTTCGGCACGCTGGTCATCCGTGTCGTGGACGCGGACGGTCCAATCCTCGGCGAGCATCGCCGCCCACAGGCGTCCGAATCGGCCATAGCCGATGACAGCGACGGTCGACGGGGGGAACCCGGCGATCAGACCGCCGCCGCCTCGCGGTCATCGAGGAACGTCCACCAGGCCGTCGCCGCCGTGCGGGTCGCGTCGACGACTGTCCCCTCGGTTGCCGGTAGGGTCTCGAGAGCGCCGATGGCCCAACTGGCATGGTCCCGGTCCATGGTGGCGTGCACGTCCCAGAACTGTGTGGCGCGATCGTCAAGGCCATAGTGATCACGCAACCCCTGCGCCTTCGACGCCGCGATGTCCGGCGCCTGCATCTCATACGCGACGAGCGCGGCGAGCCCTTCAGCGCCACTGGCTTCGATCAGCCGCCGGTACGTGTCGAGCAGGGCCTGCGTGGCCGCGGTCGGCGCCGCCTCGGATGCAGCCCCGACAGCCTGCGCAAATCTCTCGAAGAGCGCCACGTGTGGCTCGGGGTTGGACTCCTCGTCGGCGAGGTTGCGGCGTACCAGGTCGGCCGCGGGACCGTCGTCGATCTGCGTCAGCAGATCACGGAGCGTGGTGGGCAACGAGGCCTCGAAGTGCCTGTACTGGGCCGCGTAGTCGGCGAGCTCGCCGGCCTGCAGCGCTCCGGCCTCCCAGCGCCGATAGAACGGGTGATCGAGGAGTCGGAGACCAGCGATGGCGTGCGTGAGGTCGGTGGCCAGGTCGTGGGGCATCACAGCGTTCTCCAGGCGGCGGGGCTGTTGGCGCAGCGCCAAGCATATCGGGCGACCATGCGCCCAGTCCGACTGGTCCTGACCCGCGCTATGTGCGCTCTGCCGCAGCCGTCACCCGGACAGGGGTACCTTGGGACTCCGCGGGGCGCATCGCGCACACAGCCGCACCCACCAGCGAGATCGCTGCCAGGATCCAGAGCGCCACGTGCATGTTGCTGATGAACGGATTCAGCTGCTGGACAGACAATCCGCTGGTGACGCCGGAGAAGATGGCGAAGAGCACCGGCGTGGGCACCGCCGCGGTGATCACCGCCAGGACGAACGCGATGGAGATCACCGCGCCGGAGTTGGTGATCAGGGTGCGAGCACCTGCGGCGACGCCACGGCGCTGTGGCGACACCGCACCCATCATTGCCGCGGTGTTTGGTGAGTTGAACATGCCCGACCCCACCCCCACCGCGAGCAGCCAGAGCGCTGCCTGCCAGTAGGGCGAGGCGACAACCAAGGTGGTCATCAGGCCGAGCGCTCCTGCGGTGACCAGCATGCCCGCTGTGGCAAGGCCCCGGGAGCCGTGGCGGTCGGCCAGGACACCGGCGATCGGTGACGCGATCAGCATGCCAAGGGCGAGCGGAATCAGCTTGAGGCCGGCGACGATCGCACTGTCCCCCTGCGGACCCTGGAAGTAGAAGACGAACACGAACATCAGCGCAAAACGCGACAGGCCATTCAGGAAGGCGGCGCCACACGCCGCCGAGAACAGCCGGCTCGCAAACATGTTGAGGTCGAGCATTGGAGCTCGCTGGTGGGCTTCGATCCAGACAAACAGCGGCAGCAGCACCGCGCCCGCGGCGAAGCCGGCGATCACCGTGGCGTCGGCCCAGCCCGAGAGCCCGCCGCGCGAGATGGCGAACACGAAACCGGTGAGGCCAACCAGGAAGGTCACCGAGCCGAGCAGATCGAGCCCGCGTTCGGTGTCCCGGCGTCCCATCTCGTGCAGGACGAGCGCAGCCCACAGAGCGCCGGCGATGCTGAGCGGTACGTTGAACCAGAAGACCCACTGCCAGGAGATCGCCACCAGGGCCCCACCGAGGACGGGGCCCAGCACCAGCCCCACCGCGGCGATCATCGTGTTGCTCCCCATGGCAACGCCAAGCTGACGGCTGGGGAAGGCGTCCGTGACGATCGCCGGCGCGTTGGCAAACAGCAGCGCGCCGCCAACTCCCTGGACCAGACGCCAGAGGATCAGCTCGGTCGCCGACCCCGCGAAGCCGGCGCCGAGGGACGCGACACCGAAGAGAAGGAAGCCGCCGATGTACGCGCGCTTGCGGCCGAAGAGATCGGACAACCGCCCCGCGCTGAGCACAAGAACGGTCGACGCGATCATGTACGAGAGGATCACCCATACCAGCTGGAGAAGGGTTGTGTGGAGGCTGCGCTCAAGCGCCGGGAGGGCAATGATCAGCGTGCCCGAGTTGATGGTGGCGATCAGCATCCCGAGGCTCGTGCAGGAAAGTGCCCACCACTTGTAGTTGTCATCATCGGCGTGAACGCCGATGCGCCTGCGTCCGCGTCTGGGCTGACGAGCTTCGTCGCCGGCCTCACGACTGAGCCGAGTGCTGACGGTCACCTCCGTCCCCGGCCTGCGACGCGCCACGTCAGGTTCACCACGTCCAGTATATACTTTCCTTGTGCCAAGTAAACTGGGATCGCGAACCTCCGTGGACGGCGAGGCCGCGGCTCGCCTGCGCTTGGCGGTGGCGCGCTTGAGCCGCAGGTTGCGACGTCCAGGACTCGGCGAGCTGAGCCAGTCACAACTCTCCGCGCTCGCCACCGTCGCGCGGTGCATGCCAGTGCGCTTGGGAGACCTCGCCACGCGAGAGGGCGTCTCCGCATCAACCCTGTCGCGCCTGGTCGACAGCCTGGTGGAGCGCAACATGGTGATCCGCGTGCGCGACGCGGACGACGCGCGCTCATCTCAGGTCTCCGCGACTCCAGACGGGATGGCCTTCCTCGAGGACCTGCGTCGCAATGGCACCACGCTCATCTATGGCGCGCTCCGGTCGCTCCGGGACACTGACCGAGCGGCGGTGCTGGCAGCGCTACCCGCGCTGGAGAAGCTGGCCGACCGCGTCGAGGGGACCGGCGCAGCTTAGCCATGGTTCGAGCTTCCGTCGGCATCGAAGACGTCGTCCTCCACCATTCGCCCGAAGAGCCGCGCCAGCGCGATGCCAGAGGCAGGCCGGAGGTGTAACGATCTGTCTCGAAGGGCATTGATGATCACCCGCTCGACCCGCGGCCCACGACCGCACCCGCAAAGAGCAGCGCCACCACCGAGAGCACGGCGAGCAGGATGAACGGCGTCGCGAAGCTGCCGGTGGTGCTGCGCAGCAGGCTCACCGCCAACGGCCCCGCGGCCGCGAGCAGATATCCGTAGAAGAGCATCGTGGCGGTCAACGAGCGCGCGGCGTCGACGCTCGAGGTCATCGCCAGCGGCACGGTCAGGGTCAGCGGGAAGATGCCACCGACCCCGAAGCCGAGCACGACGATCCATATCCACGGCAGCGATACCGGCGTCAGCGCGACAAGCAGCAGCCCCGCCGCGGCGGCTGCAGCGGTGACGCGAAGCCCGTCGGCGAGTCGCCCGCTGCGCTGCACGAGCAGCGCGCAGCTGAGCGCGCCCACCACCTGCATCGCCGTGAAAAATGAGAGCAACAGTCCCGCGTCCACCTTCGACCAGCCCTGCTCTTCGTACAGCGGCGCCAGCCACGCCAGCACTCCGTAGTACACCACCGACTGGAGCCCGAAGAAACAGGCCGCCAGCCAGGCCTGCCGGGTTGGACGGGGCACGCGCCCGCGGGTCCTCAGCGGCACCCGCGGCGACCGGCTGGCGATGACCACCCAGAGCAGCAGCGCGACGGCGGCCAGCCCTGCCCAAATCGCGAGCGCGCCACGCCACGTCGAGGGGAACGCCAGCGCCAGGCGCGGCGTGCCGAACGCAGCGATCCCCGCCCCGGCGTTGATGCCGACCGCGTAGATGCCGGTCATCAGGGCGCCGTGCGCCGGAAAATATCGACGCACCACTGCGGGCAGCATGGTGTTCCCCGCGGCAAGTCCGCAGCCGAGAAGCACCGCGCTGGCCAGCAACGTCAGAGGCGAGTCCGTCCAGTAGCGCACGGCGGTGGCGACGAACACGACGGCGATGGCCACCACGATGGTTCGCTCGAGCCCGATCCGGGCGCCGAGGCGCCCGCTCAGCGGCGAGGCCAGGCCCATCATCACCACCGGCGCGGTGGTCAGCAGCGACCCGTACACCAGCGTGGTGTCGAGGTCGTGCACCACCGATGGCAGCACCGGCCCTACCGATGAGATGCCCATGCGCAGGTTGATCGCAAGGATGAAGATCGCCGGGACGAGGAGCAACCCGGGCAGCCGGACCGACGCGGCCGGCGGCGGAGCGGAGGTCACCGCGCGCGTGGGGCGAAGCCGTCGCGGCTGCGACGCAGCACCGCACCAGCCGCGGCGCCGGTGTCCTCGCCATCGCGCACCACCTCAGTACCATCCACGTAGACGCGCTGGACGCCGGCGCAAAAGCGATGCGGCTGCTCGTACGTGGCGCGGTCGATGACCGCCGCGGGGTCGAACACCACCAGGTCGCCGCGCAGGCCCGGCCGCACCGCGCCGCGGTCGACCATGCGCAGCCGCCGCGCCGGCAGCGAGGTCATCTTGCGCACCGCCTCCTGGAGCGTGATCACCTCCTCGCCGCGGGCGTAGTGGCCGAGGACGCGCGCGAACGTGCCGTAGCTGCGCGGGTGTGGCGTGCCGCCAGCGGCCGGGCTCAGCGTCCAGCCGTCGCTGGCGACCGCGACAGAAGGGTTGCGCATCACCCGGCGGATGTCGTCCTCGCCGATGGCGGCGATCACCACCTCGACGCCACCGCCTTCGTCGCGGAGCAGGTCGAGGAAGACGTCCACCGGCTCCCGTGTCTCGGCCGCGGCGATGTCGGCGAGGCTGCGCCCGCCGAGGTCGGGGCGCCGGCCGCCATGGACCGAGGCGATGGTGACAGTGTCCGGCTCGAAGTCACGCCTGGGCCTGCCGTCGGTGGGACCCTCGAGCATCTCCGTGCGCGCTGCCGCTCGCGCCGTCTCGTCGCGCAGACGCTCGCGCATCGCCGCGACGCCGCCCTCGAGCATCCACGTGGGCAGCAGCGCGGTCAGTGTGGTCGACGTTGCCGTGTACGGGTATTGGTCCATCAGCACGTCCACGCCGTCTGCCTGGGCGCGCGCCACCCGCGCGAGGCTCTGCTCGGTGAGTCCCCAGTTGCGCCGGCCGAGAACCTTGTGGTGGCTCAGCTGGAGCGCTGCGCCCGACCGCGATGCCACGATCAGCGCTTCCTCGACAGCATCGAGCAGCGCCGGGCCCTCGTTGCGCATGTGCGTCGCGTAGAAGCCACCGCGACCGGCTGCTACGGCGGCGAGCGCGATCAGCTCGTCAGTGTCGGCGTAGCTCCCCGGCGAATAGATCAGCCCCGACGAGAGGCCGGCGCAACCCTGCCCGAGGGCGTTGTCGACGAGCGCGCGCATCACGTCGAGCTCAGCATCCGAAGGCGGACGCCGCTCAAAGCCCATCGCCGCGATGCGGATCGACGTGTGACCGGCAAGCAGCACGACGTTGAGCGCGAGCGGGAGCCCGTCGAGCAGGTCCGCGTACCCGGCCGCATCGCTCCAGTCCCACGACAGCGCGTCGCCGAGGTGCGCTGTCGACTCCCGAAGCAGACCCTGGCGCCCCGGGTCGACTGGGAACGGCGTGCTGCCACAGTTGCCGGTGACGATGGTGGTCACCCCCTGGCGCACCATCGAGTCGGCGCGCGGGTACCTTGGCAGCGTGAAGTCGCAGTGGGTGTGCAGATCGATGAAGCCCGGCGCCACCGCCAGCCCGGTGACGTCGATGGTCGCTGCGTCCACCGGTGCGCTGAGCCGATCGCCGACCTCGACGACGACTCCGGCGCGCACGGCGACGTCCGCGCGTCGCGGGGCGGCGCCGGTGCCGTCGATGAGCATGCCGCCGCGGAGCAGGACCGAGCCGCCCCGTTCCGCGGCGACCGGCGCGGCGGTCAGGTGCTGACGTCCGTGACGGACACCGCCGCTGCACGCGACGCGGTCATGCGCATGCCCCACTCGATGTGGCGCTGGAACTGCACGATCATGATCGGGTGGATGCCGCGCGCCTGCAACCCCGCGTAGTCGTGCGCGGCGATCAGCCGCTTGGCCTCGTCGTCCACCTCCGGGTAGTTGCCGAGCACCGCGTCGGGCTGGTCGAGGAATGTCACGAAGAGGTCCTCATCCTCCTGCATGTCATGGAGGAGGCGGTGCACGTGGAAGTCGCCTGCGCGCGGGCGGGGATACAGAAGTGGTTCGTCTGCCATGGCCCGTCCTCCTCAGAACTCGATGACGGCGTAGCCGCAATGGCCGGAGTCCCAGTACGAATGGCGATGCGCCCGGGCGCGTTCGCCGCGCGCACCCAGAGCGATCGCCCAGGTGCGCAGCTCCACCATGCCGATGGCGTCGAGGTCGGCCGCCGACATCGACACCAGCTTGTCGATGTCGCCGGACTCGAGCCAGCCGAGCACGCGCTGGTCTGCCTGCACGTCAGGCGCCGCGAAGCGCTGCGTGCCCGGGTAGTGCGACATCCCGCCCGTGGCCACGATGCCGGCGCGCACGCCCCCCGCTTCCGCCCACGAGGCGATCGCCCTGCCCAGGTCGTGACAGCGCCGGATGCTCGGCTGGGGCGGCACATACGCGTTGACGACGATGGGTAGGACGGGAACGTGGATCCCTTCCTCCACCATGAAGTTCAGCGGCACCAGGAACGAGTGGTCGAGCACCTCGTTCTGGCTGAACGCGGGGTCGAAGCCGCGGTCCAGCAGGCCATCCATGAGGCTGTTGGCGATGTCCGGGCTGCCGTTGAGCTCGATGCGCCGCTGATTGAACTGCGCGACCACCGGGGTGCCGGTGAAGAGCGTGAACTGGGGCACCAGGTTGAGGAAGTGGTTGTGAAGGTGGTCGAGCGCAACGATGAGGAGGACGTCCACGCCCTTCTCGCGGGTGCGCCTGGCCACGGTGCGGTAGCCCTCGTGCATCCTGGCGAGCTGGGCCGGATCCTCCTCCTTGGGCTGGGTGAAGATCTGCGGCGCGTGCGAGACGCAGAAGCCGAACTCAACCCCGCCCACGCGCGCGCCGTCGGCAGGGCGCACATCGTGCGCGGTCACTGTGGTCATGCTGGTCCTCCCTCTGAGCTGGCGATGGTTGCCGGGACGGATTGGCGCGCGGCCATTGCCCTGGCGACGAATGCGTACTGCGCGTCCCCCGCGGTCAGCGGCGCGCGCCCACCGGCGAGCCCGCGGGGCCAGTGCACCTGCACGCCGGCGGCGCGCGCCGCCTCGTGGTCGATGCCGCCGGGCGGCGACGCGATGTCGATGACGATGCGGTCGCGCAGCGCGGCGAAGGCCTCACGCGGCACCGCGTCGGGCGATGGGACGGTGTTGACGACGATGTCGGCGTCGGCCATCGCCGCGACTCGGTCGGCGTATGCCACCGGGGTCGCCCCGCACTGGCGGGCGCGCTCCAATGCCCGCGGGTGGCGGGTGGTGACCGCCGGTGTGCAGCGAACCGCGACCAGGTGGTCGAGGATGACCGCGCCGGTGACGCCGTAGCCGACCACGAGGATGCGGTGCTCGCGGAGGATGCGCCGGGTGACCTCGATGAGCAGGCGGAGCACGCCTTCGGCGACCCCGGTCGACAGCCGCGTGGCCAGCCCGAGGTCGTCCTTGAGCTCGAACAGCGGGATGCTCATGGCCGCGGCGAGACCGTCGAGCGTGGGGTTCGACCGCCCCAGGACGATGCCACCGGCCCCAGCCACCGCCGACTGCTCGAGCAGCGCCCTGCCGAGAACTATCGGCTCCGGCGCGTCCGGCGCGTAGACGATGTCGCCGTTGAGCCCCGGCGAGGGCAGCACCAGCCATTCCGCGCCCCCGACGGCATCGGGCAGCCGGGTGGCGACGCGCACCCCGTTGGGTACCGACGATCCCTGGCCGTAGCGGATCGCCTCATGGCCATCCTGCGCGAGCCGCTCGGCGATGTGCACCTCGCGGCCGTCGCCGCCGAGCACCGCGACGCGGTACCGCCTCATGCGTTCACCTCCATCCGGTCAATCACCGATCCGAGCGCGTTGTCACTCGCCGCCAGCGCCTCGCGCAGGCTCGCCGTCTGCTCGCGAGAGCAGGCCGCGTAGGGCCCCCGCACCGCCGCTGACCCAGCGTACCCGCGCAGCTGCATCGCTGCCTTGACAGCCGCCGGCTGGCCGATGCCTGCCAGCGCACGGCGGTACGGCGCCAGGGCAAGCTGGACCGCCTGCATGGCGGCGACGTCACCGCGGCCGGCGGCGGCGACGAGCGCAAGAGTCGCCTCCGGGAACACCCAGCAATTTGTCGACGTCAAGCCGTCAACCGGTGCGGTCAGCGTCATCGCCGCGCTGAGGTCGGAGGCGATGAGCACCTCGAGGTCGTGGCCGCAGCCGCGGATGGCGTCGATGCTGCCCAGCAGACGCGCCGCGTCCCCGGTGCCCTGCTTGACGCCCGCGTACGCCTCGCCCGCCAGGACCTCGGCGAGCAGCGCCGGGGCGAGGTCATGGCCGAAGACGGGGTTGTTGTAGATGACGAGCCTGCCACCCACAGCGTCCCCGAGTTGCGTGAAGTGGCGGAGCACGTCGCGCTCGGTGGTCTCGCAGGCCAGAGGCGGCGCCACCATCGCAGTGTCAGCGCCGCCCTCGAGCATCGCCGTGGCCAGCGTGGCGGTAGCCTCCGTCGACGTCGAAGCGGCGCACGCCATGATCGACTCGCAGACGCCGGTGCCGCGCACGGCGTCGAGGATGGTGAGCCGTTCGTGGTCGCGCAGCGCGGTGAACTCCCCGTACGCTCCGGTGAGGAGCACACGGGTGATCCCGGTGGCGGCGAGTCGCTCCATGTTGGCGGCCATCGCCGCGGTGTCGACGCTGTGCCCCTCTGGAGTGAACTGCGTGGGCGCGATCGCGTACAGGGCCATCGGTCGGATCGATGCTGTGCTCATCGCTCAGGTCCGCACGTGCTCGGCGTGCTGTGGGCGCCGGTGCGCCGCTGCGGAGGCGCCGAGATAGAGACGGCCCACCTCGGGGTTGTCGAGGAGGTCGGCGGCGCGGTCCTCGATGCGCACGGTGCCGAGCTCGAGGACCGCGGCGTGGGTCGAGACGCGTAGCGCCGAGCGTGCGTTCTGCTCGACCACCAGCACGGTGATGCCGTCCCCAGTCATGCCTGCCAGCGTCTCGAAGACGAGGGTGCGGCTCTTGGGGTCGAGCCCAAGCGACGGCTCGTCGGCGAGCACCACCGTGGGCTCGAGCATGAGCGCACGGGCGAACTCGATGATGCGCTGCTGCCCACCGGACAACGAGCCGGCGCGGGCGTGGCGGAACTGGGTGATGATCGGGAAGCGTCGCGCGAGCCCCTCGGCTCGGCTGCGCACCAACGCGCTGTCCTTGAGGATGTAGCCGCCCATCAGCAGGTTCTCCCACACCGTCAGCAGGGGGAAGAGGCTGCGGTCCTGGGGTACGTGGACCACGCCCGCCTCCAGGATGCGACGCGGGGTCAGCCCTTGCAACGGCGTGCCGTCGAGCACGATGGTGCCCGACTGCACGGCGATGAGCCCGCTGATGGCACGCAGCAGCGTGGACTTGCCAGCCCCGTTGGGCCCGATCAGGCAGGTCATCTGGTGGCGCGGCACGCTCAGCGTGGCGCCACGCAGCACGGTGCCGTAGCCGTACCCGGCGACGACGTCGCGGATGTCGAGACAGTTGTCGATGGCTTCAGTCTCCCAGGTAGGCGTCGAGGACGAGCTGGTTGCGCTGGACGTCCGCCGGCGGACCGGCGAAGAGGGTGCTGCCGTGGTCGAGCACCACGATCGGGTCGCACAGGCCCATGACGAACTCCATGTTGTGCTCGACGACCAGGAAGGTCATGCCGGTGGCGTTGAACTCCCGGATGCGCTCGGTCATGAGGTCGACCATCACGTGGTTGACGCCCGCGGTGGGCTCGTCGAGGAGCACCAACCGCGGCTGCCCCATCAGCAGGGCGGCGAACTCGAGCAGCTTTTGCTGCCCGTACGACAGCTCGCCCGCCTTGGCCTCGGCGAGGCGGATCAAGCGGAACTCCTCGAGGATGTGCATGGCGTAGTCGACGGTGGCACGGTTGGCCTTCGACATCCCCCAGACGGCGAGCCCGCGCTTGGGCGCTGCCACCAGCAGGTTGTCGAGCACGTCGAGCTCAGGGAGGACGCGCGCGCGCTGGAAGGTGCGGCTCATTCCGCGCCGGTACATCGCAGTGGGATCCGGCCGGGAGACGCGCCGGCCGTCGAAGAGGATGGTGCCGGCGTCCCTGGCCAGGTAGCCGCTCAGCATGTTGAGCACGGTGGTTTTGCCCGAGCCGTTGGGCCCGATCAGCCCGGTGATGCTGCCGCGGCCGACGCTGAACGCGCAGCCGGCGACGGCCACGATGCCGCCGAAGCGCTTGGTGAGCGCAGTGACGTCCAGCAGTGGTCCGCTATCGCTCATCCCAACACCGCCACATCGCCGGCCGACTCGGCGTGGCTCTCGCGCTCTTCGACAGTGGAGAGTCGCCGCCGCCGCCGCCGCAGCGCGCGGTCGCCGATGGTGGTCACCACTCCGCGCGGCAGGAAGAGCATGACCACGACGAAGACAGCTGCGTAGGCGACGAGGTAGAACTGGTTGGCGCCGAGTGAGTACGCGAAATACTGCTGCGCCGGGGTCAGGATCAGCGCGCCGACGAACGGCCCCCAGAGAGTGCCGATGCCACCGAGGTACGCCACCAGGATGACGCCCATGGCGAGGAACTCGCCGTCGAAGGCGAACTGCGGGTACACCGTGGACAGGTAGTACGCCCACACCGCGCCGGCCATCGCGGAGAACCCCGCGCAGCCCGCGAAGGCGGCGAACTTGGGCACCGAGGTGACCACGCCGAGGCCGCGCGCCTTGTCCTCGTCCTCGCGGACAGCGAACATCATCAGCCCGAGCCGGCTGCGGCGCACGTACGCGCAGGCAAGCAGGGTGATCGCGAACACCATCAGCATCGCCCAGTAGAAGTACTGCTCGTACGTGCCTGGTGCGAATGGCGCCTGGGGCACCTGGAGGCCGGGCGCGCCGCCCGTCACCGCGGTGAGGTTGAGTGCCAGGTATTGGAAGATGATCACCAGCGAGATGGTCACGATGATGAAGGGCAGCCCGCGGGTGCGGAACGCGATGAAGCCAAGCGGCAGCGAGATCAACGCAACGACGATGCCGATGGCCGGCACCAGCGCGAACGGCAGCGTCCCGTCGCCGACGCCGACGTGCTGGAAGGTGAGCGCCAGCGAGTAGGCGCCGAGGCCAAAGAAGGCGACGCTGCCGAGCGACACGTAGCCGGTGTAGCCGCCGATCAGGTTCCACGCCGACCCCAGCGCCGCATACATGAGCGTGAAGATGCCGATATTGACGATCCAACTCTCGACGCCGCTGAGCGGGAACAGCGCCAGCAGCGTGATCACCGCCACCCCGATGAGCAGCCCCCGACGGTCGGCGAGCCGCCGTCTCATATGGCGTCTCGGGTGCGTACCCCGAACAGTCCTTGCGGTCGCGCGATGAGCACGATGACCAGGAGGATGTAGAACGGCAGCGACGACCACGCCGGTGAGAACTCCGCCTGAACCAGCGACTCAGAGAGGGCCAGCACCACCGCCCCGGTGATCGCGCCGGCATTGCTGCCCAGGCCGCCGAGCACGCAGATGGCGAGCAGACGGCCGATGAGGTCGTAGTGGCTGGCCGGGTCGAAGCTGGTGACCAGCCCGAACATCGCCCCCGCCGCGCCGGCTGTGGCGGCGCCGACGCCGAACGCGAGCGCGGCGGTACGGTCGGTGTTGACGCCAAGCAGCTTGGCAGCCGACTCGCGCTGCGAGACGGCCCGTACCGCGCGGCCGAACTTGGTGCGACTGAGCAGCAGCCACATGCCGATCAGCACCAGCACGGAGAGCCCGAAAGCGAGCACACGTACCAGTGGGAACTGATAGCCGAAGAGAGTCAGTGAGGTGTTCTGGTAGCTGGTGATGATGCCGCGGAAGTCGGTGCCATAGAAGATGCTGAGGATGCCCTCGATGCCGATCGCCATCGCCCAGGTCATCAGCAGCGAGAGGCGGTGCGCGTCATAGCGGATCGGCTTGAGCAGGAACGTCTGGAGGGTCACTCCCAGGGCGAACATCAGCGGGGTGGAGACGAGGATCGAGAGAAAGGGGTCGACGTGCAGGTAGTTGAAGAAGGAGAAGGCGATATATGCGCCCACCACCACGAACACGCCCTGGGCCATGTTGATGATCCGCATCGTGCCGAACGTGAGCGTGAGGCCGCTGGTCATCAGCGCGTACAGACCACCGGTCAGCACGCCCAGGATGATCGCCTGGATCAACAGGTGCATGGTCGAGCCTCTGCGTGGTGTCTCGGCCTACGGCCAGGAGGGCTTGGGGATGATCGGCGCATGCTCGGCGATATTGGCCGGGTACACGATGGTCAGCTTGCCACCGATCCATTCCTCGAGGAACTGCGCGCCCTTGGGCGCGCCGTACTGGTCGACACTGATCACGCCAACGACGGTCTGGTAGCTGCCCTGGTGAAGGGTCGAGATGATCGTCTTGTTGTCGATCTTGCCGGTCTTGGCTGCAACCGCCTCGATGAGCTGGCCCACGGCATACGTCTCGGCCGAGGTCGAGTCGATGTCGCCGGGCATGCCGCCGTTCTTGGCGATATACGCCTGGACGAAGGCAGCGTTGCCGGGAATCGGCGCGCTGTAGGTCCACACGTCGGAGGTGAAGATGCCCTCGGTGTTGGCGGTCCCGACGTTCTTGGGGAAATCGACCGGGTTTTCAGGACCGTTGGTCATGAACAGGAGCTTGGGGTTGAACTTCTGCTGGATCATGGCCTGCACCTGCGCCCAGCCGTCGGCATCCTGCGAGCCGCTCACCACCATGTCGGGGGTGGTCGAGGCCACCTTGGCGATGACGCCGCCGAGACTGGTCGTCTCCGCCGGGTAGGTCGCGGAGTACACAGTCTGGATCCCGGCCGCTTCGAAGCGCTTCTGCAGCGCGGCCGCAGTCGGTGCGGAGAAGGGGTCGTCGAGCGAGGGGTACGCAGCCGTCTTGGGCTGCTGGTCCTTGGGCAGAGAGAGCACGTAGTCCGCCCATACCTGGGCGCCGTTGATGGCCGTCGCCGGGCCCGCGTCGATGAGGTTGGGCAGATGGGCGTCGAACACCGAAGGGCCGTTGCCCGCGCCCTCGACGAACGAGTAGCCGTAGCGGTTGGCGACCTTGGCCGCAGCCAGCGTCAGCAGGCTCGAGTACGGACCGAACACCAGGTCCACCTTGTCGCGGGTGATGAAGTTCTGGTAGTTGGTGACCACCTGGGTGGGGCTGCTGGCGTCGTCCGCGAACGCGAGCTGCACCTGGCGGCCGAGGACGCCCCCCTTGGCGTTCACCTGCGCGGCCCAGAGCTGGTAGCCGAGCTGGGCCGCCTTGCCGGTGTTGGAGAAGTCACCGGTCAGCGACACGGAGATGCCGATGTTCAACGGCCCGGACGCGGGGGCGCTGCTGGCCGACGGGGCGGGCGTGCCGCACGCCGCCATCGCCGCGCAGAGCGCCGAGAGCAATGTCGCTGTGACCAGTCGTGTGCGCGTGCCCATCGGTTCCCCTTTCGCCCTGAGGCGTGTGGGTCGGTCGAACGCCTGGGGGCGCCCGCCGGCCCGTTCAGACGGCGGCCGCTTCGCTGTCGCGCAATGCCGACAACACCATGTTCATGACCTTGTCGATGTGGGTGAGCATCTCGGCAGAGGCGCGCTCCGCCTCACCGCCGGCGATGGCGAGCGAGATGCTCACGTGCTGGTGGGCGCACTCGATGGAGTCGCCGGTGACCGGGACGTCGCGGCTGCGCAGAGCCCAGGTCAGCGAGAAGCTGTTCTCGACGAGCTGGCGCAGCAGCGGGTTGTCGGCGGCGGCCGCGACGCCGCGGTGGAAGAGCGCGTCGCACGCGCGGAAGCCGGGCGCGTCACCGGCCTCGGCGCGCTCGACCGACTGCTCCGCCGCGCGCTGCAGCTCGGTGACATCGCGCGCGGTGGCGTTGCCGGCGGCCAGGCGCGCAGCGGTGAACTCGTGCCCGCCGCGTACCTCGTACGCGTGGCGGATGCGATCGCGCGACGGGGTCACCACCCGGGTGCCGCGCACCCCTTCGTTCTCGACCAGGCCGATCGCCACAAGCCGGACCAGGGCCTCGCGGATGGGCGTCTTGCTGACCCCGAGCTGGTCGGCGAGGGCAGCCTCGGAGAGTCGCATCCCCGGCGGCAGCGCCTTCGACACGATGGCGTCGCGGATGGCGTCGTGCACCTTCGCGGTGAGGCTGTCGCGGCGAACCTCGAGCGGCTCGAGCAGGGAGAGCGCCTGGTCCTCGACGACGGAGAGCCGCGGCATGGGAGGCACGGTCGGCAAGATACGATATCTCGCATCTCAGATGCAATGTCTCATATTCGAACAGTCGCGCCATCCAATTCACACTCGCGGGCACGCCTGAGGCAGCCCTCACCGCCGCGCTCTGTGTCTACCTCGCGGCGAGCACCCGGTGATGGCCGGTGTACACGTTCATCCGCTCGCCGCGCAGGAAACCGACCAGGGTCATGCCGCATTCCTCCGCCAGCGCCACGGCAAGGCTCGACGGCGCCGACACCGCGGCAAGCAGGGGGATGCCAGCCATCAGCGCCTTCTGGGTCAACTCGAAGCTGGCCCGGCCGGATACCAGGACGATGTGCGAGGCCAACGGCAGCCGGCGCTGGGTGGCAGCCCAGCCCACCACCTTGTCGACGGCGTTGTGCCGGCCCACATCCTCGCGCACGCACACCAGCTCACCGGCTGCATCGAAGAGCCCGGCCGCGTGCACGCCACCGGTGCGCTCGAACATTCGCTGCGCGGCGCGCAAACGTGCCGGGAGCATTGCCAGCAACACAGCCGACGTGGTCAGCGGATCATCGGCGACGCGAAACCGTGAGATGGTGCGCACCGCATCGATGCTGGCCTTGCCGCATACGCCGCACGACGACGTCATGAAGAAGTTGCGCGCGGGCGGCGGCTGCGGCGGCGATGCGCGCAGCGCCACCTCGACCACGTTGTACTCACCCGAGGTCTGTGCGGCATGCGGGCACACCCGCATCGTCGCGATGTCCTCGGCACCGGCGATGATCCCTTCAGTCACCAGGAAACCCACGCACAGGTCGAAGTCGGCGCCCGGCGTTCGCATCGTGACGCTGAGCGGCATGCCGTCCAGGCGGATCTCGAGCGGCTCCTCCGCGCTGAGGTCGTCGGCGAGCCAGCGGACATCGCCCGCGGTGGTCAGCTGCCGCACGCGGTGGTGCCGTGGCACGTCAGCGGACCTCGATGACGTGCTCACCCCGCGCGCGAAGCTCGCCGATGATCGGCGCCCCCAGAACCTCGCCGCAGACGAGCAGGCCACCGCTGGTCTGCGCGTCGGCAAGGAGGAGGCGCTCGTCCTCGTCGGTGGCGGTGCGCCCGGTCCAGCCAACGTTGGGGTCCACCCAGGCGAGGTTGCGCCTCGTGCCGCCGCTGACGTAGCCATCGCGCAGCGACTCGCGGGCGCCTTCGAGGTAGGGCACCGCGGCGGCGTCGACGACCGCGGTGACGTTGCTCGCCCGCGCCAGCTTGTAGAGGTGGCCGAGCAGACCGAAGCCGGTCACGTCGGTGACGCAGCGCGCTCCCGCGGCAACCGCGGACTCCGCCGCCTCCCGGTTGAGCCGGGTCATGGTGGCGATCGCCTCTGGGAAGACCTCTCCGGTCTGCTTGTGACGGCAGTTCAGAGTCCCGAGGCCGAGCGGTTTGGTCAGCGACAGCGGCAGGCCGGCGCGGCCGGCACTGTTGCGCAGGAGCCTGTCGGCGGCGGCGATGCCGGTGACGGCCATCCCGTACTTGGGCTCCGGATCATCGACGCTGTGACCACCGGCCACCGGGCAGCCGGCACCGCCGGCGATGTCGAGGCCGCCGCGGAGCACCTCCTTCGCCAGCTCGACCGGCAGCACGTCGCGAGGCCAGCAGAGCAGGTTGACGGCGAGCACGGGACGTCCTCCCATCGCGTAGATGTCGGAGAGCGCGTTGGCCGCGGCGATGCGGCCCCAGTCGTAAGCATCGTCCACCACCGGGGAGAAGAAGTCGACGGTGCTCAGCAGGGCGGTGCCGTTGCCGTCGAGCCGCACGGCGGCTGCGTCGTCGCCGTCGTCCAGCCCGACGAGCAACGTAGGATGCTCGACGCCGAAGAGACCCGCGACCATCGTCTCGAGCTCGCCTGGCGGGATCTTGCAGGCGCAGCCGCCGCCGTGGGCGTAGCCGGTGAGGCGCACGTTTTCAGTTTTGCACAGCGGTGACCGGCGAGGCGACGCGCGCGCACCCACAGCCCTCGTACGCTGTCTGGTGGAGGTGTCTGGGCGCCTGGTGGTCCCCCTGATCTTCAAAATCAGAGTGGCCGGGTATCCCGGCCAGGCGGGTTCGATTCCCGTCCACCTCCGCCACTCGGGACCCAGCTGAATGCAACCGGACCCGCGTCGTTCCGTCCCCGCCACGGACGTGGTGCTCGCCGACGCGCGCCTGGCGGACGCGCAGCGACGCCTGGGCAGGCCCGCGGTGCGCGCCACCGTGCGCGCCACGCAGGAGCGCATGCGCCACGGGGTGTTGGCCCCTGGCGATCTGGTCGACGAGGTGCTCGAGCGGCTGCCGCGCCACGCCACCACGCTGCGCCCTGTGATCAACGCCACCGGTGTGGTGCTGCACACCAACCTCGGCCGGGCGGCGCTGTCTGCGGCCGCGCGAGAGGCCGTTGCGGTGGCAGCGGCGTACGTCGACGTCGAGTTCGACCTGTCCACCGGCAAACGCGCCGCCCGCGGACGCGGGACGCTCGCGGCGCTGCGCGCCCGGCTGCCGGACGCCGGAGACGTGCTCGTGGTCAACAACGGCGCCGCCGCCCTGCTGCTGGCCACAACCGTGCTCGCCCAAGGGCGCGAGGTGGTCTGGAGCAGGGGCGAGATGGTTGAGATCGGTGACGGCTTTCGCCTCCCCGACCTGGTGGCCTGCAGCGGCGCGCGCCTGCGCGAGGTTGGCACGACCAACCGCACCACGCGAGCGGACTACGTCGCTGCGATTGGCGCCGACACCGGCTGCGTGCTCAAGGTGCATCCCTCGAACTTCCGCATGGCCGGGTTCACGTCGTCGGTGGCGGTTGCTGAGTTGACCGGGCTCGGGGTGCCGCTGGTGGTCGATGTCGGCTCGGGCCTGCCGGCACCGGATCCAGTGCTGCCCGATGAGCCCGACATCGCCGGCGCGCTCCGGGCCGGCGCCGACCTGGTCACGGCCAGCGGCGACAAGCTGCTCGGCGGCCCGCAGGCCGGCATCATCGCCGGCGACGCCGAGCTGGTGGCGAGGTTGCGGCGTCACCCGATGGCACGCGCGCTGCGCGTCGACAAGCTCACCCTCGCGGCGCTCGAGGCCACCCTGCGCGGGCCGGCCACCCCCACCGCCACGGCCCTGCATGCCGACACCGCTGAGCTGCGCCGCCGGGTCGACGCGATCGCGGCGCGCCTCGGCGCCGTCGCCGTCGTGGTGCCCAGCGACGGCGCGGTCGGTGGCGGCAGCGCACCCGGCCTCGCGCTCGCGGGCTGGGCGGTGCGCCTCCCCGAGGATTTCGCCAGCGCGTTGCGCGCGGGCGACCCGGTCGTGGTGGGCCGCGTCGAGCGCGGGCACTGCCTGCTCGACGTGCGCTGTGTCGACCCGGCGGACGACGACGTCCTGGTCGCGGCGGTCCTGGCGTGCATGTGATCGCCACCGCCGGCCACGTCGACCACGGCAAGTCGACGCTGGTGCGCGCGCTTACCGGCATGGAGCCGGATCGGTGGGCGGAGGAGCGCCGCCGAGGGATGACCATCGACCTCGGTTACGCCTGGACGCGGCTTGCATCAGGCGCCGACGTCGCCTTCGTCGACGTGCCCGGCCATGAACGCTTCGCCACCAACATGCTGGCCGGTGTCGGCCCGGTCCCCGCGACCCTGCTGGTCATCGCCGCCGACGGCGGCTGGGCCGCGCAGACCGAGGACCACGTCCGCGCGCTGGACGCGCTCGGGGTCCGCTGCGGGGTGCTCGCGGTCACCCGCAGCGACCTTGCAGATCCCGAGCTGGCGATCGCCGACGCCCTCGAGCGCCTCGAGCCCACCAGCCTCGCCGGGATTGCCGCCGTGGCGGTGTCGGGCACAACCGGCGACGGGCTCGCCGTGCTCCGCGCCGCGCTCGACCGCATGGTCGCCGGCATGCCCGCGCCGCCGGCGCACGCGCGAGTGCGCCTGTGGGTGGACCGTTGCTTCACCATCCGGGGCAGCGGCACGGTGGTCACCGGCACCCTGCCCGCGGGCACCGTACGACGCGACGACGTGCTCGAGGTCGACGGACGCCAGGTCACCGTCCGCGCGGTGCAGTGCCTCGGCGCGACGGTCGACGAGGCCCGTGGGGTGGCCAGGGTCGCGCTCAATCTGCGCGGGGTGGCGCGGGACCAGGTGGCTCGTGGCGACGCCGTGCTGACCCCTGGTGCTTGGCACTCGTCCGCCGAGGTCGACGTTCGCGTCGACACCGCCGAGGTGCCGGCGCACCTCGTCGTCCACGTCGGCTCCGCCGCGGTGCCGGCTCGCTGTCGCAGGCTCGGCGCGGGGTCGGCGCCCGGTTCGAAGTCGGGGTCGTCGTGCGTGCGCCTGCACCTCGCGTCGGCAATCCCCTTGCAGGTCGGAGACCGTCTGCTGCTGCGCGACCCCGGCCAGCGCTCCATCATCGGTGGCGCGGTGGTGCTCGACCCGGCCCCTCCTCCGCTGCGCCGGCGCGGGTCAGCTCGAGACCGCGAGGCACAGCTGCGCGGTGAGCAGGGCATTCCCGACGTGGCGCGCGAGGTGGCGCGCCGAGGAGTCGTCGGTGTTGGGCTGTTGCGCGCGATCGGCGTCGAGATACCGGCGGTTGTGCCCCGATCGATCATTCGGTCAGGCAACTGGCTGGTGGCAAGCAACACCTGGGAGCGGTGGTCCGCAGAGCTGCGCGAGCTGGCCGGCCGAGGCACGAGCAGGCTGCTGCACGCCGGCATGACCCGCGTGGAGATCACCACCGCCCTCGCCCTCCCGTCGGCCGAGCTGGTGGCCCCACTCGTCGCCGGCAACGCCGACCTCGAGGACGTGGGTGGCAGGGTGCGTCCGCGCGGAACCGGGGCTTCGCTGCGCCCCGATGTCGGCACGGCGGTGGAACGGCTGGCCAGCTCGCTGCGCAGCAGCCCTTTCCAGGCACCCGACCAGCGGCGGCTCGCCGAGCTCGGGCTCACCCGGCGCGAGCTTGGCGCCGCGGCGGCGGCGCGCGCCCTCCTGCGGCTGCCCGGGGATGTCGTCCTGCTTCCCGATGCGCCGCAGCTGGCGGCCGAGCGCCTCCGCGGGCTGCCTCAGCCGTTCACCCTGTCCGCTGCCCGGCAGGCTCTCGAGACCACGCGCCGGGTGGCGGTGCCCCTGCTCGAGCACCTCGACGCGCTGCGATTGACCGAGCGCATCGACGGCGACCTGCGCCGGCTCCGCAACTGAGCCGGGAGTAGGTCAGACGGGGAGCTTGAAACCGGCCGCGAAGTTCAGCGTGACGCCGTACATCAGATAGATGAGCCAGAGCCCGGTGCCGATGTGGAAGAAGCCAAGCAGGCGCTCGCCGATGGCGGGGCCGCCGAGCTTGAAGGTGCCGGCGATGTCGCTCAGGTAGACGAGGGTCAGGCCGAGGAACAGGCCGCCGACACCGGCGTCGCCGACATCGAAGAACACGATCATCCCCAGGATGGAGATGAGCGTGAACGAGATCGCCATGAATCCGTTGGGGGTCGGCGACGCACCGCGGGCGCGGTTGTAGCCGATGGCAAACCAGTGCACACCGTAGGCGGTGAAGGCGAGGGCCGCCATGTACAGAGGCGGGTCGCTGAACGAGTGGAACCAGGCCATGCCGACGAACAGGTACGTGCCGGCCAGCAACTGCAGGAAGCCGGGCATCCAGATGCCCCAGATGCCGCTCGCCAGGTCGACCCGCTCATCCCGAGCCGGGAACTTGAAGAGCTCCTGTGGCCCGTAGATGAGATAGCCGGTGGCAAGGCCGAAGAATCCGAGCGCAAGAGGCGGAAACATCGAGGTGGGAAGACTGACGACACTGCTGAGTACCACGGCTCATTCTCCCGGATAACGGTACAGGCTAACTACACAATCTAGTGGATGTCTGATTGTCGACAGGCTGTCCGGCCGCGCGCAGCTCGACGCGCTGACGCTGCGGCACCACCGTGTAGCGCGGGTCGCGCGCCGACTGCTGGCCGGCCTCGAAGACCGCAACCCGCAGGCAGCCCGCGCCGGCGAGCAGCGCGGCGCCGGACAGCGTGGCGATCACGCGACTCCGCCGGCCCAGGACAAGACCCGCGGCTGCCCCGGCGATGTCCAACGCTCGGCTGGCGCTCATCAGCCTCCCCACGCGGCCGCTGTGCAGCGCCTCTGCGGTGATGCCCATCGAGTCGCGCATCCGGCGCGCCGCGACATACTCGACCGCCACCCCTCCGGCGGCCAGCCGGCGCGCCGGGCCCGCCTGCGCGACCGGCGCCCCGAGCATGCCAAGCCCTCCGGCTGACGCCGCCGCAGAGCCGATGAAGACGAAGGGCAGCTCGCGGCGCGCCTCGTGCCACGCGGGGGTCGCCGTGTTGGCGAGCAGCACCGCCGTGTACGAGGCGACGCCCCCACCGAGCGCTGCCGCTCCGATCCCGGCCGGCGCGGCCAGCGCTCGCAATGGAGCGCCAAGCCTCGTGAGCCGCCCGGGGAGGAGATCCGCGAGGTCGCCGGCAGCGGCCACGCCAGCCAGCGGTCCGTAGGCGGTGAGGATCCAGGTCCCCACCGACATCGGCGACGTGGGCTTGGCGACGCGCAGCATCTTGAGGAATCGCTCGGGGCGACCGAGGTCGTGGATGAGCGCGGCGAAGCCCAGGCTGATGGCTCCGAGCGCGCCCAGCCGGCCGGTGCGCCGCAGAGCGGGACGGCCGGTCGCCGCGGCCCCGGCCGCCAGCATCGACGACGCGCCCGCCAGCCCGCCGAGGAAGAGATAGGCGGGGATGTCGGCCTGCCACGGCGACGGTTTCACCACCGGCCGGCCGTAATACGAGGTGAATGTCGCGGGCGGCACCATCGGCCGCTCGCCTCCATCGCGACGGCCTCTCCGCGGGCTCACTGCCGCTGTCCGATGAAGCTGGCGACCGCGCCGGCGAGCAGCGACGCACCGGCCAGCGCGGCGCCGCGCCACATCGCCGGCAGATCGCGCGTGGTGACGACAGGGTCCGGGGGCAGCCCGTACACCTCCGGCTCGTCGAGGAGAAGGAAGAATGCGCCGGCGCCGCCGATGCCGTCGTTCGGATTCTCCCCGTACAGGCGCGCATCGCTGACGCCGTCAGCGTGCAGCGAGCCCACCCGTCGTTGGGCGCGCTCGCGCAGCTCGTCGAGGTCGCCGAACTGGATGGACTCAGTGGGGCACGCCTGGGCGCACGCGGGCAGCATCCCGTCGCCGATTCGGTCGTAACAGAGGGTGCACTTCTGCGCGATCCCGCCGTTGGGGACGGTGGCGGCGTCACCGTCGCGCCGCTCGATGACACCAAACGGACAGGCGGGAACGCAATAGCCGCAGCCGTTGCAGATGTCGTCCTGCACGACGACGGTGCCGAGCTCGGTGCGCATCAGCGCGCCGGTGGGACAGACGTCGAGGCAGGCGGCCTGCGTGCAGTGCTTGCACACGTCCGACGACATCAGCCAGCGGAAATCGGAAGCGCCACTCGCCGCCGCTGCCGCCGTCAGCCCGACGCCGCTGCCGCCGTTCAGCATGGGCACGGTGCGCATCGGCTTGCGCTGCTCGATGAATGCGACGTGCCGCCACGTGCTGGCCCCGAGCCCACCGGTGTTGTCGTACGAGCTGCCGAGCATGCTGAGCCCGTCCTCGGGCACGTGGTTCCATTCCTTGCAGGCCACCTCGCAGGCCTTGCAGCCGATGCACAGCGACGTGTCGGTGAAGAAGCCCTTGCGTGGCGGAGGATCCTGCCAGCCGGCGCCTCGAGCCGCATCGAGAGGTCCGACGAAGGCGGTGCTCATGACGATGGCTCCCGGGGGGTCACGCGGAGGTTGCCGGTGTCCACTGTGACATTGGCGCGGCGCCGGTACTCTTCGACGAAGGCCAACAGCGCGGGCCCGTGGGGACGGCGACCCGGCTGGATGTCGCAGGTCGCTGCTTTGGACTCCTGGATGTGCACGTTGGGGTCCAGCGACACGCCGAGCAGGTCGTTGGCGGAGTCGCCGCTGACCACGGCGGCGCCACCGACTCCCCAGTGGTAGGGCAGGCCGATTTGGTGGATGACCCGGCCGCCGGCCCGCAGTGGCACGATGCGCTCGGTGACCAGCACTCGCGCCTCGATGGCGGTGCGGGCGCTGACGATGGTCGCCCAGCCCCCATTGGTGAGACCGCGCTCCCGGGCCAGCTCCGGCGAGACCTCGCAGAAGAACTCAGGCTGCAGCTCGGACAGGTACGGCAGCCAGCGGCTCATGCCGCCGGCGGTGTGGTGCTCGGTCAGGCGGTAGGTGGTGACCACGAAGGGGAACACATCGCTGCGGGCATCGGGTGGTGACGGGTTGCTGAGGTTCCCCTGTCGCGGGTAGATCTGGCGGGTGGGATTGGACTGCTGGCTGTACAGGGGATTGCGCAGCGGCGATTCCACCGGCTCGTAGTGCGCGGGCATCGGTCCGTCGAGCAGACCGCTGGGCGCGTACAGCCATCCCTTGCCGTCCGACTGCATGATGAATGGGTCGTCGCCGGCGAGGCCCTCGGGACCACCCACTCCTGGTTCCGGACGGTACGAGGGCGGCTTGGTGGCTGCGAAATCAGGCACGTCATGGCCAGTCCACCTGCCCTTTTGCTCATCCCACCACACGTACGCCTTGCGCTCGCTCCAGGGTTTGCCGGCGGGGTCCGCGGAGGCGCGGTTGTAGAGGATCCGCCGGTTCATGGGCCACGACCAGCCCCATTCCGGCGCCACCCACGACTGCTCCGAGCCGGGCTTGCGTCGCGCCGACTGGTTGACCCCGCCGGTGAAGACGCCGGTGTAGATCCAGCAGCCGCCGTCGGTCGACCCGTCCGCCTTCATCTCGGTGAAGGAGCTGAGCATCTGGCCGGCCTTGTCGCCGCTGAGGTGGCTGCCGTTCACCTCCCGCAGCACCGCCTCCGCATCGGGCTCGCCGGCGCTGGTGACGGGGTAGTCCCAGGTGAGGTTGCGCAGGGCCAGGTCGCGCTCCTGCTGCGATGCCGCCACCCGCGCGCGCAGAGCGCGACCGAGCTCGAAGAAGAAGTGCAGCTCGGAGCGCGCGTCCCCGGGCGGGTCGACCGCCTTGTCATGCCACTGCAGCATCCGCTGGGTCTGGGTGAAGCTGCCGTCCTTCTCGGTGTGCGCCGCGGCCGGGAGGAAGAACACCTCGGTGGCGATGTCCTGGGTGCGCAGCTCGCCGCTGGCAATCTCTGGGCCGTCCTTCCAGAACGTTGCCGACTCGATCATGTTGAAGTCGCGCACCACCAGCCACTTGAGATGCGCCATGCCGAGCCGCTGCAGCTTGCCGTTCGACGAGCCCACGGCGGGATTCTGGCCGAGCAGGAAGTAGCCCTCGACCTTGTCGTCGAGCATGTCCATGACGGTTTGGTAGGTGCCGTGGTCACCGCTGATGCGGGGAAGCCAGTCAAAGCCGAAATCGTTGTCCTGCGTGGCCGTCTCCCCGAACCAGGACTTCAGCAGGCTGACCATGTACGCGTCGGCCGCGGTCCAGAATCCCTTCTGCTGCGGGCGCGAGATGCTCTCGAGGTAACCGCGCAGCCCCTTCTCCCCTCCCGCCCAGGGCATTGGCAGGTAGCCGGGGAGGAGGTCGAAGAGGGTGGGGATGTCGGTGGAGCCCTGAATGCTCGCGTGCCCGCGCAGGGCCATGATGCCGCCGCCGGGGCGTCCCATGTTGCCGAGCAGCAGCTGGATGATCGCCGCGCCGCGGATGTACTGCACACCGACGGAGTGCTGGGTCCAGCCGACCGAGTACACGAAGGCGGTGGTCCGCTCGCGGCCGCTGTTCTCCGTGACCGCATTGCAGACCTGCGCGAACACGTCGGGTGCGACGCCGCAGACCTGTTGCACGAGGTCGGGGGTGTACCGGGCGTAGTGCCGCTTGAGGATCTGGAAGATGCAGCGCGGGTTCTGCAGCGTCTCGTCGCGGTGCACCAGGCTGTCCTCGAGCTGAGCCCCCTTGCCACCCAGCGCGTGCCCGGGCTCGTGGAGCGGCTGGCCACCACGGCCGCTCCTGCCGTCGCCGGAGGTGCGCTTGCGCACCCGGTTGCCGCCCACCGCGGGAGCTTCCTCGACGCCGAGATAGCCCCAGCTGCTGGAATCGTAGGTGCCGGTCTGCGGGTCGTATCCCGAGAACAGGCCATCGAGCTCATCGACGTCCTTGAAATCATCACCCACCAGCGTCGCCGCGTTGGTGTAGCTCACCACGTACTCGCGGAAATAGGTCTCGGTGCTCAGGATGTGGTTGATGATCGCGCCAAGGAAGACGATGTCACTGCCCGCGCGCAGCGGCACGTGGAGATCGGCCAGCGCGGACGTGCGCGTGAAACGAGGATCGACGTGGATGATCTTGGCCCCCCGCGCCTTGGCCTCCATGACCCACTGGAAGCCGACGGGATGGCACTCCGCCATGTTCGATCCCTGGATGACGATGCAGTCGGAGTTCTGCAGATCCTGCTGGAACGTGGTCGCGCCGCCCCTACCGAATGAGGTCCCCAAACTGGGGACGGTGGAGCTGTGTCAAATACGGGCCTGGTTCTCCACCTGCACGACCCCCGCGGCGGTGAAGAGCTTCTTGATCAGGTAGTTCTCTTCGTTGTCGAGCGTCGCCCCACCGAGGCTGGCGATGGCCATGGTGCGCCGCAGGCTGTTGCCGTCACCGTCGGTGTCCTGCCAGGTGCGTGCGCGGGTGTCGATGACGCGATCGGCGATCATCTCCATGGCGCGGTCAAGGGACAGCTCTTCCCAGTCGCTGCCGTACGGACGGCGGTAGCGCACTGTCGTCACCCGTCGCGGATGGTTGACGAGCTGCTCGGTGGCGGACCCCTTGGGACACAGCCGGCCACGCGAGACGGGCGAGTCGGGGTCGCCCTCGATCTGCACGACGCGCTCGTCCTTGACGTACACGCGCTGGCCGCAGCCCACAGCGCAATACGGGCAGATGCTCTTGACGACGCGGTCCGCGGTCGCGGTGCGCGGCGTGAGCGCAGCGCTCCCCGGCGATTGCACCGCGGCACCGCGTCCGAGATGATCGGCGCCGGTCAGCTGTCGCACCAGTGGCCACGCTCGACGTCGCTTGTCTGCAGCCATCAGGGTTCTCCCGCTTCAGCGCCAACGGCCTGAGCAGAGTCTGCCACTGCGGACCATCACGCTGCGTGCAGCTGCACCTCGGTGGCCTTGACCGAGACCCAGGCCTCGTCGCCGATGCTCAACTCCAGGTCGGCCACGGCCGCAGGAGTGACCTCGGCGACCACGGGGAGGGGCCCGGTGAGGCGGACGCGGACGCGGTCTCCCTGGAGGTCGAGGCTCTCGACGCGGCCGAGCCAGACGTTGCGCGGACTTCCCTCCGGCCGGGACCGATGCAGGGCGACTGCCCTGGGGTGCACGACTGCAAAGGCCGCGCCACGCACGTCGCTCACCGCGGCGATCGTGGCCGCGCCCACGTCGATGCCCCACTCGCCGGCCACGCCGCGGAAGAGGTTGAGGCCGAGCATCGTCGACACCCAGGCCGAGCGTGGCCGGGCCGTGACGTCCGCGATCGTGCCTGTTTGCGCCACCGTCCCGTGCTCGAGGACGACCACGCGGTCGGCCAGCGCCATCGCCTCCAGCGGGTCGTGGGTCACGAGAACGCGGACCCCGTCGTACCGGCCCAGCTGAAGGCGCAGCACGCGGCGCAGCTCCGGGCGTGCCGACGCATCAACTGCGGCGAAGGGCTCGTCGAGGAGCAGCAGGCGCGGCTCGGTGATCAGGGCGCGCGCCAGGGCGACGCGCTGGCGCTCACCGCCCGAGAGCGTCGCCGGCCGGCTTGCCCCGCGGGCGGGGATCCCCACCTGTTCGAGCAACACGTCCGCCTGCCGCAGGGCGTGACGCCGCGGGACGCGGCGCGCACGCAGCCCGAAGGCGACGTTGTCCCGAGCACTCATGTGGGGGAACAGCAGAGCGTCCTGGAACATGAACGAGATGGAACGGCGCTCCGGCGCAACCCATACCCGCGCAGCCACGTCGGCGAGGACTGTGCCGTCGAGCGCGATCCGCCCGGCCCGCAGGGCAACAAGGCCGGCCAGCGCCCGCAGCAGGGTGCTCTTGCCGGCGCCGTTGGGACCCACGACGGCCACCAGCTCTCCTGGCTCGGCGGTGATCGCGGCGTCGAGGTCGAAGGCGCCGAGAGCGACGGCCATCGTCGCCTCCAGGCTCACACCCGCACGCCGAGCCAGCGGTGGCGGAGGCCGAGCAGGATGCCCAGCGACACCACCAGCAGGACCAGCGACAGCGCAATTGCACCGTCGGTATTCGACTCCAGGGCGACGTACACGGCGAGCGGCATGGTCTGCGTGGTCCCGGGCAGGTTGCCGGCGAACGTGATCGTGGCACCGAACTCGCCGAGCGCCCGCGCCCAGGTGAGCGCCGCACCAGCCGCCAGGGACGGTGCGATCAGCGGCACCGTTACCCGCCAGAATCGCATCCACGCTCCGGCTCCCAGCGTGGCGGCTGCCTCTTCGTAGCGCACGTCCGCCTGGCGGATCCCCGCCTCGACGGCGATGACCAGGAACGGCATGGCCACGAATGTCTCGGCGAGCACGGCCCCGGCCGTGGTGAAAGGCAGCGTGACGCCGAGGTGGGCCAGCGCCTCGCCGGCAAACCCATGCGCCCCGAACGCGAACAGCAGGGCCACGCCGCCGACCACCGGGGGCAGGACCAGAGGCAGCGTGACCACTGCCCGAACCATCGCCTTCCCCGGGAAGGTCGTCCGCGCCAGCATCCACGCGAGAGGCACTCCGAGGACGAGAGCCACGACGACCGCCAGCACCGAGCACACCAGCGACAGCCGCAGCGCGGTCAGCACCTGGTCGGAGGTGACCTGCGTCAGCAGCGTGTGCCAGGGCACGTGCTGCAGCAGGCCGGCGATGGGGACGAGGACCAGGGCAAGCGCTGCGCCGGCCGGGATCAGGAGGTACAGCGGCGGCCTGCGGTTGGTCACGGTGCCACAAACCCCAGGGCCACGAGCGCCTGCCGGCCGGCGCCGTCGAGGAGCGCGTCGACGAACGCCTGCGCGGCGTCGCGGTTGGTGGTCGCTCTCACCACAGCGACCGGGTACGTGGCGATGACGTTCTCGCTGTCGGGGATGGGCACCCCTGAGACGGCCGCCCCGGCAGACGACACGTCGGTGACGTAGACGATGCCCGCGTCCGCGTTCCCCTGCTCGACCGCGAGCAGCTCGGACCTGACGTCCAGAGGCAACGAGACCGGCCGAACGGTGGTGCCCCGGCGCTGGAGCGCCTGCCGCCCATACCTCCCGGCCGGGACCGATGGGTCTTCGAGCACCACCTTGAGGTTCCCCCGTCCAAGGTCGGCCAGCCCCGACACGTGTTTCGGATTGCCCGGAGCCACCACGATCTCGAGCCTGTTGCGCGCGAAGACGCGGGGTACGTCGACGAGCCCATCGGCGACCAGCCTCTGCATGGTGGCGGTATCCGCGGTTGCGATGACGTCGGCCGGGGCGCCGTTCTCGACCTGGGTGACGAGGGTCTGCGATCCGGCGAAGCTGTTGGTGATCGCGAGCCCCGGGTGGGTGGCCAGCAGCGCGGTCCTGGCATGCTCGAAGGCATCGGTGAGGGATGCTGCGGCGAGAACCGTAAGCTTGCCCGTCAGTGGGTCGGCTGCCCGGTCACCGCCACCACCGTTGGTGTGCGTTGCCGAGGGGTTGTCGCAGCCCGCGCCTGCCGTGGCAAGAAGGACGAGCACGGCGGCGAAGCGGCAACGGCGCCAGCGCGCGGCCACACCTGCGCGCGCCACCCGCTACGGCCGAGCCGGAAGCTCGACGACGACGTTGGTCGCCTTGACTGCAGCGACGGCTAGGACCCCGGCGCCAAGGCCGAGCTCATCCGCGGCCTCACGGCTCATCAGCGAGACGATGCGGTGCCGACCTGCCTGGATCTCGACATGCGCCATGACCCGGTCCTTGATGACCTTGGTCACCAGGCCCTCGAAGCGGTTCCGCGCCGATTGCGAAACGATCGGGGCCTGCTGTCGCCGCACGGCCATCTCCGCGGCAAGGGCGGCCAGCTGGCCACCGTCGACCAGGCGATGGCCGCCGTCGGTGCGCACTGTGCGCAGCTTCCCGGCGTCCGCCCAGCGGCGCACGGTGTCCGTGCTGACGCCAAGGAGCTCAGCCGCCTGCCCGATCTTGTAGCTGGACATTCAGACAGATTATCTCGCTACATGCACATTGTGGTCCACTTTATCTGGCTGCCGAGGTCGGCGAGGCTGTGCCCTTACCATCGGCTGAGCCATGACTGATCCGACCGCGTGGGTGACCAGGCTCGCCGCCGAGCTCGCCCGGCCCGGCGAGGACCCTGTGGCCGTCGATGCCGCGACGGTCGGGGCGCTCCTGCGCATCGCTCGCGAGGTGGCGCACCGCACTGAGCGGCTCAACGCACCCCTGAGCACGTACGTCGTGGGACGCTACGTGGCGGCACGCGTGGCCACGGGCACAGACGAAGCGACCGCGATCGCGGAGGTGGAGACCGCGATCATGCGTCTGCTCTCGATGCCGCCTCCTGACTGAGAAGGTCGGCCGCGGTGTTGAGGTTGATGCAGAAGCGCGTGGCACGCTCCGAGCCGAGAGCGCTGCCGGCGTCGATGGTCCGCACGCGCAGCCTCTCCAGGACGGTGCCGAGCCTGAGCACGCGATCGTCGAGGGCGTGCTCCATGGCGCTCAGGGCCGAGCGTGCGTACACCGCATGCAGCGGCTCCCAGCGCTCCTGGCTCAGCGGCAGCACCGCATCATCGCCGGGACCGCAGCTGGTGGCCAGCAGCGCAAGCAGCTCCGCGTCCAACCACGGCATGTCGACGGCGACCACCGCGGTCAGCGCGTGTGGTGAGGCGCGCAGCCCGGCAACGATCCCGCCGAGCGGACCGGCATCGCCGCTGTCCGCGACGGTGGCACACCCCGCAACCGTCAGCGGCCTGGCGCCGCGCGCCAGCAGCACGGGGTCGGCCACGGCCCGCAGGCGGCGCACGGCGCGGTCGACGAGGCGCTCGCCGTCGAACACCAGCAGCGCCTTGTCAGATCCCATGCGCCGGCTGCCTCCTCCACAGAGGACAACCCCCGCCAGGGCCGGCACCTCGGCATCCGCCTCCTCCACGCGCACCATGGTGTGATGATGGCGGCATGGTGAGCGTGGCCCGTCCGCCTGCCGCGGCGACGAGCGTCGAGCATGCCCGCGGAATCCTGCTGGCCGGCATCACAGCGCTCGCAGAAGAGGACGTCGAGCTGCGCGCCGCGCTGGGTCGCGTGCTCGCCCATGACGTCGTTGCGCGCGCCGATCTGCCGGGCACCGACAACTCGTCGATGGACGGCTATGCGGTGGCGTCGCGCGACCTCGCCGGCGCGGCCGCCGCGTCCCCGGTGGTCCTGCCGCTCGGCGCCGAGTGCCGCGCCGGCTACCCCGCCCCCGACCACCGCTGCGGCACCGCGTCCACGATCGCCACCGGCGCGCCGCTCCCACGAGGTGCCGACGTGGTCGTCGCCGTCGAGCGGACGAGGCTTGTGGACGACGGCGTGCGCTTCACGGCCGCCGCGCCGGCCGGTGGCAACATCCGTCGCCGCGGTGAGGACGTCAGCGCAGGCACCAGCGTGGTGACCGCCGGCCGGCGCTTGCGCAGCGTCGACGTGGGCGTGTGCGCTGCTGCCGGCGCCGCCCGTGTCCGCGTCGCGCGCCGCCCACGGGTCGCGTTGATCAGCTGCGGCGATGAGCTCGTCGCCCCCGGCACCGCGCCGCTGCCGCATCAGGTCGTCGACGTCAACACCGCCATGCTGGCGGCGGCCGTCGAGGAGGCCGGCGGCGTCGCCGTGCCGAGCGGCGTGGTGCGTGACGACCACCACGCCATGCTCCGCGCGCTCGAGCGCGCCCGGGACACAGCCGACCTTGTGGTCACCAGCGCCGGGGTCAGCATGGGCGGCCACGACCACGTGCGCGACTGTGTTGCCGAGCTCGGCAACGTCGACCTGTGGACCGTGCCGATGCGACCGGGCAGGCCGCTGCTGATCGGGCGGGTCGGTGCCATTCCGCTGGTGGGCCTGCCGGGTAACCCGGTGAGCAGCGCGGTCACCTTCCTGCTCTTCGCCCGTGCCGCCATCCTCGCCCTGCAGCGCGCGTCGCACGTCCTCCCGATCGCCCTTCCCGTGCTCCTCGGGGAGTCATTCGAGAAGCCAGCCGCCCTCGAGACGTACCTGCGCGTGTGGTTGCGCATGGAGGGGAGCAGCGTGGTCGCCCGTTCGAGTGGGGGCCAGGGGTCGGCCATGATGCACGGGCTTGGATCCGCAGACGCCCTGCTCGTCCTTCCCGTCGGCCCCACGCTCTTCGAGGCAGGAAGCACCGCCACGGCGCTGCCATTGCCGTGACGGTCGACGCCCGCACGGTGGCACCGGCAACTCTTACGGACGTGCGCGCGCGGCCGCTCCGCGACGTGCGCATCTCGGTCACGGATCGCTGCAACTTCCGCTGCACCTACTGCATGCCGCGCGACTCCTTCGGTCCCGGCCACCGCTTCATGCCGCGTGGCCACCTGCTCACCGCCGCCGAGATCGCCCGGCTCGGGACCGTGCTGCTTCGGCTCGGCGTTCGCAAGATCCGGCTCACCGGGGGCGAGCCGCTGCTGCGCGCGGATCTCGACGACATCATCACCAGGCTCGCGGCCATCGGCGTCCCGGACCTCGCGCTCACCACCAACGGCAGCCTTCTCCAACGGTGGGCGGTACGCCTGCGACGCGCCGGGCTGCACCGCCTCACCATCAGCCTCGACACCCTCGACCCCGACGTCCACGCGCGCACCAGCGACAGCGGCGTCAGCGTGCAGACGATCCTGTTGGGCATCCGGGCCGCGACCGAAGCGGGCTTCGCGCACCTCAAGCTCAACGCCGTGATCCGCCGTGGTGTCAACGAAGACGCGGTGGAACCGCTCGTGGAGTTCGCTCGCGCCCATCAGCACACGCTGCGCTTCATCGAGTACATGGACGTCGGCGAAAGCAACCGGTGGTCCGCCACCGACGTGGTGCCGGCCGCAGAGATCGTCGCCCGGGTGGCGGCACGGTACCCGCTGGAGCCGCCGCATCGAGACGATGCCTCCGAGGTGGCGCAGACGTACCGCTTCGCCGACGGCATCGGCGAGTTCGGCATCATCGCCTCGGTGACGCGGCCGTTCTGCGGGGCGTGCACCCGGCTGCGCGTGAGCGCCGATGGCCGGCTGTACACCTGCCTCTTCGCCAGCACCGGGACCGATCTCCGTGGCGCGCTCCGCAACGGCACAGACAGTGACCTCGAACGGGTGCTGCGTGACACGTGGACCACGCGCACGGACCGCTATTCGGAGACGCGCAGCGAACACGACAGGGCTGCGGGTCGCATCGAGATGTCGTACATCGGCGGATGAACGGCCTCATGGGCGAGCCGGCTTCCCCACCAGCGGCACTGGCGGACATTCGCGTGCTGTGCTTCGGCTCGCTGCGCGAGCGGATCGGCAGGGAGGTGCTGGTCACGCTGATCACCGAGGCCACGGTGACCGATGTGTGGGAGACAGTGCTGGGGCGCTGCACGGGTCGGCCGCCCAGCCGCGAGGGGCTCCGCTGCGCGCGAAACCTCGCGTACTGCTCGTGGGACGAGCCGGTGCAGCCCGGTGACGAGCTGGCCTTCATGCCGCCCGTCTGCGGTGGCTCGACAGACGGCGGCGGGGTCGAGGTGGCCCTCTGTGAGGACCCGATCGACGCCTCCAGGATGCTCGAGGATGCGGGCAACCCCGCGGATGGGGCCGTCGCCTGCTTCGTGGGACGGGTGCGCAACCACAGCGACGGCGTCCCCGTCCGTGCGCTGGACTACGAGGCATACGGGCCGATGGCGCTCGCCAGGATGCATGGCATCGCGCAGGACGCCCGCGCACGTCATGATCTTGCCACCGTCGTCATCCTCCACCGCGTCGGCACCCTGGTGGTCGGCGACGTCGCCGTGCTGGTGGTGACGACGGCGGCGCACCGTGGCCCGGCGCTGGATGCGTGCCGGGAGGTCATCGAGGCGGTGAAGGCCGATGTGCCGATCTGGAAGCGCGAGCACACCGCCGAGGGCGCTCACTGGGTCGACGCCCGTGGTGCCTCGAGCGTCCATGTCTGAGCTCAGCCACCTGACCCCCGATGGAACGGTGCGCATGGTCGACGTCGGGTCGAAGGCACTGAGCTCCCGCTCCGCGACTGCCGAGGCGAAGGTGCGCTTCCAGCAACGGCCCACCATGGACGCCCTCCGCCGCGGCGCAGGCACCAAGGGCGACGTGCTCACCGTCGCGCGACTTGCCGGCATCATGGCGGCCAAGCGCACCTCAGACTTGATCCCGCTCTGTCACCCGATCCCGCTCGACCATGTGTCCATCGACATCGATCTCGACGACTCGCTGCCGGGGGTGCGCATCGTCGCCACCACACGATGCAGGGCTGCGACCGGAGTCGAGATGGAGGCGCTGACCGCCGCGGCGGTGACGGCGCTGACGGTCATCGACATGCTGAAGTCGGTGGACCGCTGGATGACGATCGAGAGCGTGCGGCTGCTCGACAAGCAGGGCGGCCGGCACGGCTCCCTGACGCGTCCCGTCAACGGTGGCTGACGGCCCGCGCTGCGCGGTGATCACCGTCAGCACCAGCCGGTACGCGGGATCAAGCGACGCAGATGCCAGCGGCGACCTGATCGCGTCGCGGCTGGAAGCGCTTCCGGGGTGCATCGTCCACCGTGCGCTCGTGCCCGATGACGTCGACACCATCCGGACGGCTCTGACCGAGGTGGACGCCGACCTCGTCGTGCTCACCGGGGGCACCGGGATCGCTGCGTCCGACGTCACCCCGGAGGCGGTGCGTCCGCTGCTGCAGCGCGAGCTTCCGGGGATGGCCGAGGCGATGCGCGCGGCGGGACTCGCCAACACACCGCTCGCCATGCTGTCACGCCAACTGGCGGGCGTGATGGGCAACGCGCTCGTCCTTCTTCTGCCGGGAAGCACCTCAGCGTGTTCTGACTGCCTCGACGCTGTCTGGCCGGCTCTCCCCCACGCTTTGGAGCTGCTCCGCCAGGCGAGGCCGGGGTGAGGGGCACGGTCGCCTGGCTCTGCCTGGCACCGGTCAAGGGCATGCGGTTGCAGGAGGTCGACGAGCTCATCCTCGAGGAGCATGGAGCGCGCAACGATCGCCGCTTCGTTGTCACCGATGACAAAGGCCACCTCGTCAACGGCAAGCATCTCGGCGCGCTGATGCAGCTCGTGGCCACGTGCGACGACCGTGCCACCACGCTCACGATTCGATTCCCGGACGGCAATGAGCTCACGGACGTCGTCAGGCTGGGTGACGCCGCGACGATGATCGCGTACGGTCACCCGCGCGCCGTCCAGCCGGTCCTCGGCCCCTGGTCGACGGCGCTGTCGCGCTGGGCCGGACGCGATCTGCGCATGGTCCAGCCGGTCGCCCCCGGCGACGGAGTCGATCGTGGTCGACCGGGAGGCGTGACACTTCTCTCGGAAGCCTCGCTACGGTGGCTCGGCGACGCCGGCGCGGTAGGTGGTCCGATCGATAAGGCACGCTTCCGGATGACGATCGGGGTGGGCGGCGTCGACGCCTTTGCCGAGGAGCGCTGGCTTGGCCACCGCATCAGGGTGGGCGAGGCCGCCGTCCGGTTGGCGGGCAACGTCGGGCGCTGCGCGGTCACCACCAGGGATCCGCGGACGGGTGTCGTCAGCCTGGATGTCCTGCAACTCCTCGCGCGCCTGCGCTCCGGTGTCGTCGCCACCGAGCCGCTGCCATTCGGGGTGTGGGGTGAGGTCGTGGTACCAGGGTGCGTGCGGCTGGCTGACGAGATCACGACCGAAGACCCGTGACGAGATCGGGCTCGCCGCCCACAGACACACCGCGGGGTGGAGGCAGCTACGCCTGGCAGAGTAGTGCAGCACCACCTCAGGACCGAGCGGCCGCGTGGCTGGCAATCCTCGCCGGGTACACCGGCTTCCAATCTCTTTCAGGCGATTCGAGGCGGCGCCAGTGGCTTCGTGGTCAAGGACACCGACCCTGCCGAGCTGGTGCGCGGTGTCCGCGCGGTCGCTCTCCTCTCTGCCGGCGTCACCCGCGGTCTGATCAGCGAATTCGCCATCCGCGTCAAGGAGGCGCGAGCGTGAGGCCCTCAGCATCGTCGCAACGGTCTGACCAACGACCGGATCGGCAAACGACTCTTCGTCAGTCCGGCAACGGTGAAGACACACGTCGGCCGCGCCATGTCCAAGCTCGGTGCCCGCGATCGCGCTCAGCTCGTCGTCATCGCCTACGAGGTCGGGCTCGTCCGCCCCGGATGGGCCAACTCAGCCGAGCAGCGCGACCACCCCAGGTGATGTAGGCCGCCACCATCCCACCGGCTGATGAGCGCCTGCGCCATCGCGTGGCATCGTGGTGGACGTCCGACTGCAGGATGACGTTCGTCGCCGGCTCCGGCCGGCCCCGGCACCGACTGTCAGCTCGATTCTGCTTCGCGGAGGCGCTCCGAGAAGGTTTGCAGCAGGCGCCACGCCACCTCAGGGTGCTGAGCGAGGAACTCCTTGAAGGTCCACTCAACGACGCCCGCCAGTCTTACATCGGTCAGTGTCCTGACGCTGGCGCTCCGGCCTTTCTCGTCGAGCAGGGCCATCTCGCCGAAATGGTCGCCACGCTGGAGCTTTCGAGTCCGCCCGTCGGCCGTGGAAACCTCAGCCTCACCTTCGAGGATGACCATGAAGCC
>DATBPD010000096.1:0-33402 GCA_036561525.1 Candidatus Dormiibacterota bacterium
GTCCCGGCGCGCCGCGCGAATCACGTCGCCGGCTGCTTGCGCTGCGGCCAGCGCCAGGTTGCAGAGATCGCGATTGGAGCGCATGAAGCGAGCTTACCGTGGGGGTGCCTCGTCGACTGGTGCTCATGGCGGACGACGTCCGCTTGGTTGCCGTGGCTTACGCGGGCCGGTCGCTGGCCCAAGCGCGGCCATCGATACGCTCCTCAACGAAAACTCCCGGGTGCACAGGCGGATGCCGCTGAGTCCAAGTCCTGCCCTGAAGCGTCCACGTGTCGTCAAGCAGCCTGCCGCCCGCTGCGGTAGCCCCGCCAAAGAGCACAACCTGATGCCGACTGACGTCATATGCCATCGCCGTGCGCGCTCGCGACGCCGGAAAAGCCCCAGTCAAGTGCTCCACAACCGACTGCCGCGCTGGCGAAGAGAACCGCGAAGAAGATGGACCGGGCGTCGCGCCCGCCCCCAACGTGATCGCAAGGAGAGCAATGACGCCCGCGCCCAAAATGAGCAGCCCGGCTGCAAGAGTCCAGCGCCCGCGCCCGCTGAAGTACCGCATACAAGGAAGTATCGGTGGGGCGAAGGCGAGGGAAGGAGGGGGCGGGGCGCAGGTGCCAGAGGGAATGTGCCGCGCAGCGAGGAGATCCACCCGCGCAGCGGGTGAGCTCCGAACGCCAGCGCGGCTTTGACCGAAGGCACCTGCGCCCCGCCTCCTCCTTCCCCCTCCGCGCGCGAACGCGCCTGGCGCCGACCTACGCGGACGCTTGCGCGATATGCACGATCCGTGACCCGACCGGCGGCAGCGCCAGCAGCTCCTCGTCGACGCCGCCCGCATCGAGCATGCGGTCGATGGCATCGGCGATCACCGGGTGGGAGAGGTGATAGCCCTGGCCGAGGTGGCAGCCGAGCTCGCGCAGCGTCACCAGCTGCTCGGTGTTCTCGATGCCCTCGGCGATCATGGTCAAGCGCAGGGCGTTGCCGATGCCCACGATGGCGCGGGCGAAGTCGCCGCGGTCGCCGCCCTCGAGGTCGTCGACGAAGGGCTTGGCGATCTTGAGGATGTCGACCGGGAGGCGGCGCAGATAGCTGAGCGAGGAGTAGCCCGTGCCGAAGTCGTCGATGGCGACGCGGATGCCGGCGAACTTGAGCGCCTCGAGCTTGGCGATGCTGGCCGCGGCGTCCTCGAGCACCATGCTCTCGGTCAGCTCGAGCACCAGCGACGATGGGGGCAGACAGCTGCGCGCCACGATGGCGAGAACGTCATCGACGAACTGCGGCTGGGCCAGCTGTCGCGCCGAGATGTTGACGCTGACCCAGATCCGCTGGTGCAGCGGGTGGCGCACCTGCCAGCGCACTGTCTCGGCGCAGGCGTTGCGGAGCACCGCGGCGCCGAGCTCGAGGATCACGCCGGTGTCCTCGGCGACGCGGATGAAGTCGTCGGGCGCCACCATGCCGCGAGTGGGGTGCCGCCAGCGCACCAGCGCCTCGGTGCCCACGAGCCGGCCGCTGGAGAGGTCGAAGATCGGCTGGAAGTGCACGCCGAACTCATCGCCACCGACGGCGCGTTCGAGGTCGGCCTGCAGCCTGCGCCGGGCCACGATCTCGGCTTCCATGCCGGGCGCGAAGAGGACCTGACGGTGCTTGCCGGCGGTCTTGGCCGCGTACATGGCGACGTCGGCGTGGCTCATCAGCCCGCCGGCGGTGTCGGTGTCGTTGTTGGAGACGGCAATGCCGATCGAGCAGCGCACCACCACCGACTGCCCGGCGATGGCAAAGGGTGCGGCCAGCGCCAGGAACACGCGCTCGGCCACGGCCTCGGCCTCGGCCACGTGGTCGATGTCCTCGATGAGCACGGCGAACTCGTCGCCGCCGAGCCGGGCCGCTGTGTCGGGGCGGCGCAGCGAGCTGCGCAGGCGGTCGGCGACGCCGACGAGCAGCTGGTCGCCGGCCGAGTGGCCGAGGGTGTCGTTGATGCCCTTGAAGTCGTCGAGGTCGATGAACAGCACGGCCACCGGCTGGTGGGTGCGCGCCCGGCGCAACAGCGCGTGCTCAATGCGATCGCTGAAGAGCGCGCGGTTGGCGAGATCGGTGAGCGAATCGTGGAAGGCCTGGTGGGAGAGCTGCTGCTGAAGCTCGGTGAGCCGCGCGATCGAGTGCTCGAGGCGCCCGTTCTCCAGTGTCGAGCTGGTCTGGATGGCCAGCGTCTGGAAGAGCTGAAGATCCCGCTGGTCGAAGCTACGCGCGCTGAGGTGTGAGCCCACCATCAGGGTGCCGACCAGCCGGGTCCGGCCACGAAGCAGGGCAACCATGGCGTGGTCGACGTGGCGGCGGTCGAGGATGTCGCGCGACAGAGGCGAGGCGCTGCTGCGGTCGATGATGATGCCGTCCGAGTCGGCCTCGAGGATGTCGTCGAGCTCGGTCGGGTCGATCGGCACCATCACCTCGGTTCCCGACGGATCGCCGGCGCGCACCGTGGTCCGGTAGGCCTGCTCGCCCGGGGAGGTGGGATAGATGGTCAGCTGGGCAATCTGGCCATCGAACATCTCGCGGGCTCGGCCGATGAGCGCGAGGATCGCCGACTCGAGCTCGGGAGAATGGTGCAGCGCCATGTCAGCGCCGCGGAGGAATTCGGCGACGCGACGCTCGCGACGCTCCACCAGGAGGATGCGGTAGCCGCCGACGAGCACGACGCCGAGCACGCCGAGCACGAGCAGTCCCTTCGGATTCGACCAGATCAGGTCGACCGCCACCATGCCATAGCTCGCCGAGGCGCCGATGCCGACCACGGCGAGAACGACGTTCTCGGCCGCCAGGCGCCGGGTCACTCGTCCGTCGTGCAGCGACACTCCAAAAGAGGCCGTGAGGCTGGTCAGGATGAGGACCCCCGCCGCTGCGTACACCGCGAAGTACGCGTTCCAATCCAGCTCGGCTCCGACCCCGGCCTGGTGCACCACGGTGACGCGGAAGGCCACCGCAGCGAGCGCGGCGAACAGCGAGAACTGCGCGATGCCGAAGGCGGTGGCCGCCTGGCGCAGCTCACGCCGGCTGGCCGCGGCGAGCACCGCACCGACAAGGTAGCCCCCGATGATCGACCAGCCAGCCGAGTAGAAGAGGCCGAGAACCAGCGGGGCCGCCGACAGACCCACCAGCGGCGTGCTGCGCCGGATGGCCATGCTCACCGGCCAGCGCTCGGTGACGAAGAACAGCACCGCCAGTCCCCAGATCGGCAGTGAGTGCTGCAGCGAGAAGATCGGCAGACCGAACAGGGTCATCACCCACAGGGGGATGGCCGGCACCACCAGGATCGTCGCAAACAGACGCAGTCGCAGAGCCGGACCAACCCACGGGCGTGCCGGGTTGGCGGCGCGCTTGCCCGGCAGCGGCGCAGCGGGGTTCGCGAGGCTCACAGAACTCCTTGTGGGTGTTCGCCCAATTGTCCGGGCGACCGGGGCTTGGCCGGTCACAGCACCGGTCACAGCGCGGTTACTGTTCGTCGAGGATTCGCAGATGCCGGACACAGATGGGGGCACCGTGAGCGCCGAGATCCTGGTCGGCACCTGCAACTGGGCCGACCACAAGGACTTCTACCCGGCTGAGCTGGAGCGGGGCCGGCGCCAGCGCGACAAGCTCACCTATTACGCGCGCTACTTCCCGATCGTGGAGATCGACACCAGCTTCTACGGCATCCCCAAACCGGAGGTCGTGGACGGCTGGCTCGACCGCACCCCCGGCGATTTCCGCTTCAACATCAAGGCTTTCCGCAGCCTCACCCGGCATGAGCGCGAGGGCGGCCGGCCGCGACCGCCGACCGCCGAGGAGATTCGCGACTTCATGGCAGCGCTGCTACCGCTGCGCGACAGCGGACGCCTGGCCGCCGTCCACTACCAGTTTCCGCCATGGTTCACCAATCGCCCGGGGGCCCGTGAGGTCCTGCTCGAAACGCGCGACCGCCACCCCGACGACATCGTCGCCATCGAGTTCCGTCACCGCAGCTGGTTCGACGACGGCGCCTGGGCCGCCACCGAGGACCTGCTCACCGAGCTCGACTGCGTGTATGTCGGCGTCGATGCCCCACAGCTGGGCAGCGGCACCGCACCGCCGATCCTGGCGATCACCTCGCCCAAGCTCTGCATCGCCCGGTTCCACGGCCGCAACCGCAAGACCTGGTACCGCCCGGACGGCCCCACCAGCGACTTTCGCTTCAACTACCTCTACTCACCCGACGAGCTCGAGGAGTGGGTGCCCGCCATCCGCGCGGCCACAGCACGCGGCACCCCGGTCCACGTGCTGCTCAACAACAACCGGAGCAACTACGCGGTGGTCAACGCCTTCGACTTCGGGGCATTGCTCGACCGGCGTCTGCCCCGCCCGCCGCCGCCGATCCTCGACACCATGGCGCAGCGAGACGGGGAGGTGCCCGCCTGGGTGGCCGCGGCCCGGCCAGCGCCGGCCGACCCTGTGGTTGCCGCCCCGGGCGGCGCCCAGCGGACGCTCGATCTCGACGCCTGACCATCGGGCCCCTTCCGTCGCGCGGCGATTTGCGCCACAATTGCAGCCGACCGCTGGTGTCTGCGCAGTCGGTTTGCTGCTACGGCAGGCGAGCGATCTCGCCCACCGTCCCACCGGCTCCACCGCCGTCTGGAGGGTTCTCGCAATGGCAATGGCGTCCCCCCGACGCAATGACGGAACACGCCGTCCTGCGCCCAGCGGAATCATCCTGCGCAACGAGGCGAACACCCACGAGGTCGAGGTCACCAAGGCCCTCAACCAATGGGCGGTGACCGTGACAGCTCTTGCCGACAGCCGGATGATCTGCCAGGACTTCTTCGCCCGCCGCTGGGAGGCCGTGGCGCGCGCTGAGGACTTCGTCCGCCTGCTCAACCGCACGGAGCCACCGCCCGGCTGGTGAGGCCGGCCGCCCAGGGTCCCGACCCCAACGCCCCGCTGCGCAGGCGCCTCCGGCACCACTACCGGTACAGCTTCCAGGACCCTCGGCGCGAGCGCCTCTTCCTGTCGTCGATCGGCTTCGACCTTGGGGCGATCTCAGCCCGGATCGTCACCCACATGATCCGGCGCGGCATCGGCCCGTTTCACAACCTCAGCCGCAACGGCCGTCACCTCCACCACCTCGTCTTCGGGATCGGCGGTCTGCTCGGCACCGGCTACGTGTGGCTGCTCGTCGCCGACAGCGCCCGCGAGCAGAAGGCGATCCACAGTCTCAACGCGGTCGTCTACGGCGTGGGCTCGGCCCTGACCCTCGACGAGTTCGCTCTCTGGCTCGACCTCGAGGACGTCTACTGGACCAAGCAGGGCAAGGTCAGCGTCGAGGCGCTGATGATCTTCGGCGGGCTGCTCTCGATCGGGGTGTGGGGCGGATCCTTCCTCAGCGCCGCAGCCCGCGAGATCACACCAGGGCTGTCGGCGCCGCCGCACCCGTTGCCCGAAGCCGGGGGGTAAGAGTCGTCCGTCGGCAGAGGGGATGGCAGCATCACTCCGGTCGCTGTCCTCGCGGACGCTTCGGAGCTAACTCGGCTTCGCCGAGTGGATCTCCTCGCTGCTGCGGATGCTCTCTACGTGACGCCGCCATCCCCTCTGCCGGCTGGGGCAGTTACCGGCGAAGGGCGGCGCAGTCGCAGCGCGAAGCGGCGCAGACAAAGCAGTTGCGTGCGAGCAACTACCAGAGAGGAGACGGCGGCGTCGCGCAGGGAGCATCGGCAGCCGCACGGAGACCCACTCGGCGCAGCCGAGGGGCTCCGTAGCGATCAGCGAGGACAGCGACCGGAGCGATGCCGCCGTCTCCTCGGCTTGTGTCCTAGGACTCGCCAGTTGGTGGCACGGTCTCGCGCGGGAACTCGACCACCAGCTCCACCGGGCCGTCGCGCCACACCGTCAGCGTCATCGCGTCGCCGGGCTGGCGGGCGCCCACCGCGGTGCGGAACTGATCGGCGCCACCCGTCAGGGTGTACGCCCCGATGGCGGTGATGACGTCGCCGGGGATGACCCCGGCTGCTGCTGCCGGCGAGCCCTCGCGAACGTTGCCGACCTCCACGCCGAAGGCGGCCGGGAGCCCGTGCTCGCGGGCGATGTCGACGGTGACCCCACGCACCGCCGCCCCGAAGGACACCCCAGGGCCGTCCTCCTGGGACCGCGGCAGGTAGCGCGACAGCTGCACGGGGTCGAAGCCAACGATCAGCCGCTCGCCGATGAGCAGCGCAGGCACCGCCACCCGACCGAGCCTGCCGAAGAGGATCGCCGTCGCCGACGGGTCGGAGGTGACGTCCCGGGTTGTGTAGGTGAGGTTGCGCTGGTCGAGATAGCGAAGCAGCGCCTCGCATTGCGGGTCGCCTCGCCGGATGAAGACGGTGACGTCGTCGGCCATCGCCGCCGAGGGTACCGCGCCGACCGGGGTCAGCCGGAGGCCGCGGGCGGCGGCGGAGCGGCGACCGGCGGCCGCTGACCCTCGCCGCCGGGGGTCGCTGGGGCCCCGTCCCCACCGCCCGAGCCGCCTCCGCCGCTGCGGCGGCGGCGGCGACGGCGCGGCCGGAAGCTCTGGGTCTCGCCGGGGGCGAAGTGCAGTGACCCCTGCACGCCGACCCCTGCCGTTCCCGGTTCCTGGGTGCCGCCAGGCACACCGGGCTGGCCGGCCCCTGCCCCCACCCCGCGACCGCGGCGGCGACGGCGGCGGCGGCGACGGATTGGTTCCCCATCGGGTCCGAGCACCGGCTCGTTGGGTGGCTGCGCCGTGGGCTGCTGCCCGTCCCCGAGCGGTTGCGCCTGGCCGCGGCGGCGACGCCGGCGACGGCGGCGGGCCCCCGCCTCGCTGTCAGGTACCGCCAGCGGTTCGCCATCGGGGCCGACGCGCGGGGGCAGGGCCGGGACGCCACGGCGGCGGCGTTGCGGCTTGCCCGGGCTGACGATCTCGAGCGCGCTCAGCCAGCCACCGGTGGAACGTGCGGCCTCGACCAGCTCGCCGTACATCGACTCCTCGCCGGCGCGCAGGGTGGCGCTGTCGCCGATGCAGGCGACCAGGTGCTTGGCGCGCGAGATGGCGACGTTGAGCCGGTTGGGCACGCGCAGAAATCCGATGCGGCCGCGCTCGTTGGAGCGCACCAGGGAGATGACCACCATGTCCTCCTCGCGGCCCTCGAAGGAGTCGACGGTGTCGATCTTGACCGGGCGCTTGAAGCGTCGCCGGCCGAGTGCCTGGCGCAGCCGTTCGACCTGTTCGGCGTACATGGCGATGACCGCCATGCTCATCTCGCGTGGCGCGCGTTCGTCGAGCAGTCGCACCACCTGGGCGGCGACTCGCACCTCGGCCTCGTTGCGCAGCGCGCCGCCGGGGCCGCGCCGCTCGCGACCACCGCGCATGCCCTCGGTGTCGACGAAGTGGAGCGCGACCGGGAAGGGGGTGCGGGTGATGTAATCGTACGCCTGCACCTCGGGCGCGTCCTCGAGCTGACCGTCGTAGCTCGCCTTGGACACGTACGCCGCGATGTCGGGATGCATGCGGTGTTGGATGGTCAGCAGACAGCGCGCCGACTGGGGAAGGCCTCCCTCCCACGCCTGCTCGAAAAGGCTTCTGTTGACAAGGGTTTCCAGCGCCTCGTCGCTCTCGACGATGCCGTACAGCGCGTCGTCCTCCACCGGGGGCAGCTGCTTGTGGTCGCCGACCAGCGCCAGCGCGGAGCCGAGTCGCAGCGCCGGGAGCGCCTCGTCGACGCGCGCCTTGTTGGCCTCGTCGAGGATGACGATGTCGAAGTTCATGTCGGTGATCGCCGAGGTTGCCGCGGTGGCGCAGGTCGCGAAGTAGCAGTTGGCTTCGAGCAGGCGTGGGTCATCCTCGTCGTCGCAGCGGAAGCGTTCGACGGTGGGGTGGACGCGCTCCGCACGGGCCACGCGCACCGCGCGCATGCCCGGCGTGCCCGCGAGTCGCTCGAGCGCGTTGTCGACGGCGAGGTTGCTGTGCGACGTCACCAGGATGCGCTCGTCGGGGTTGTCGGCGAGGCGGCGCTTGACAGCCTCGACGATGACGGTCGTCTTGCCCGTGCCCGGCGGCCCCTGGATGAACACGGCCTCGCCGGCGGCGAGACGGCTGAGCAGCGCCACCGCGCGGTCCTGTGGGGGATTGGCCATCATCCCATCGGTCAGCCACTGGTGCGCCTTGCTCTCCGCCTGCGCGTCGTAGGCGGGAGCGGTGACCCACTGCGGCGAGACCATCAGCTGGGCGAGCAGGCCGACACCGAAGTCGCGCGTGGCGATCGCCGCAAGAACTGACCGCTTGGCCTGGTACAGCGCCTTGTTGAAGGACGGGGTGATGGTGCCCTCGGTGCCGGCGTGCTCGAAGGTGCGGGCGGTGACCTCGACGGTGTGGCGATGGTGGTCGATGCGCGAAACGCGGCCGACGAAGTTGGGCTCGTCCTCGGGCTCGACCAGGACGGCCGCATCCGGGGTGAGGTTGATCTGCTCGGTCTCGGGGATGGTGAACTCCACCTTGCCAACCTCGGGCTGGCGGCGGTCGGCCACGGTGAACTCGTGGCCGCACGACGGGCAGCGCTCGTGGTCGGCGGGACGCCACAGCGCGCGGCAGCGCTTGCAGCGCCAGTATTCCTTGGCGGCGATGAAGTGGGTGCGCTGGGTTGCGGCGCGCTGGCGTTCAGCCTTCTCGAGGCTGTCGACGAGCTTCAGCGCCGCGTACAGCTCGGCGGATTTCGCCGCCGCAGCGCTGGCGCTTCGCCAATCGAGGAGGCGGCGGGTGTCGCTGCCGACGCCGTTGGCCGCGGTGACGATGGGCTGCCTTGCGGTGACGGTCAGCACCTTGCTGCCCTCGGGGTGGTCGGTGGCCGGCCGCATCGAGACCACGCGAAGCGCGAGATGGTCGGGGTCGTGGTCGGGCGCCTCCTGGGGCACGCAGGTCAGCGCCAGGTCAGGGAGCGACAGCAGCAGTTGCGGTGGCTCCTCCTCGCCGAACGAGACGGTGAGGTGGCCGACCTCACTGATCCGCTGGGCGAAGAGGTCGCGCGGATCGGCGCCGTTGGAATCCCCGTGCGCGAGCGTTCGGAGAACCACCATGGCGTCGCTGCCGTCGGGCACGATGAGGTGGAGACGGTCGAGAGCGAGGTCCGGGGCTATCAGTCGGACGGTGCAAACCTCGGACGCCGGTGGGGGTGCAATCCCTCGGCGTCATACATCCGGTCCGGGATGGATTCGGGTATCAGCACACAGCGATGTTTCGCTGCTCTGAAGGCGTGGCGACCACACTGGGCGCGCAGCGGTTCCCGAAGGCTCCCGCGTGACCTGACTATAGCGCAGATAACTGCCTCTGCAACACCGTGTCAGCCGTGACCATCAGGCGACGCGGCTCGCCAGCGGTCGCTCCAGCCATGTGGCGAGATCGACAAATCCGCCCCTGAGCAGCAGCTGATGACCTCCGCGGACCAGCAACAGCTCGGCTTGCGGGAGTGTCTGCTGCCAAAGCTGCAGGCTGTCGGCGGCGATGGTGCGGTCCTCCTCGGAGTAGAGCAGCAGCTGGCGGACGCTGTCACAACTGCGCAATCCACCCAGCTCATCGATGACACCGGCGTCCCAGATCAGCGAGCGCGAGGTCAACCGGTAACTGTCGCGGGTGTGGCGCAGGTAGTCGGCGATGACGGCGCGTGGATAGGTCGACGACCTCACCAGTGGCGACACCAGCGGCAGGGTCCACTGCACGAAGCTGTAGAAGGCCCGCCCGGCGCGGCCGCCCGGCGTCCGGTGGGGGTGCTCCTGCGCGCGCGGGAAGGGTGCTGCGGCCATGGCGAGCGCATCGACGCGATGCAGGTTCTGTGCCGCGAACAGCGCGGCGAGGACGCCGCCCATGGAATGGCCGGCGAGCGCCAGGTGTCCGTCGACGCGCAGGGCGGCGAGCACCGCGTCGAGGTTGTCGAGGTGAAAGGCACGCGAATAGTCCGACCGGGGCTTGTCGGAGCGGCCGAATCCGGCCAGGTCGGGGGCGATCAGCGTCCTGGTCGCTGCCAGCTCCGGAGCCAGCCCGGCCCAATAGCGGCCACTGCCGCCGAGCCCGTGGAGCAGCAGCAGCGGTGGTCCATCACCGGCGACGTAGACCGTGAGCCTCCCCCACGGCAGCGGCATTCGGAGATGGCGCCATGCTTGCGACACGCCGCGATCGTAGCCCGTCGCAGCCGCGAAACCCCCCGGCGATCGCAGCGACCGCCAGGCTGGGCAGCCATTGATCCGCGTCCGGCTGCGCCGGTGTATCTCTCGATATGGAGGTTGTGCGCACGCCGTACCATCCTCGCCGCCAGGTACCCGACAAGGAGCGCCCCGCCGCATGACCGCGAGTCCACCCACGGCCCGGACCGCCTTGCCGTTGCGCGAGCTTCCGCGCGTTGATGCCGCGGTGCGGGCGCTGGTGTTGCGCGCCTTCGCTCATATCCGCCATGGCCAGCTCGAGATCATCGAGGACGGCGGCGTCAGGCACCGCTTCGGCTCCCTGGCGGAGTTCCCGGTGCAGGCCATCGTCCACGTCCACCGCCAGAGCTTCTACCGGGCCATCGCGGTGGGCAGCCTGAGTGGCGCCTTCAGCTACATCAACGGAGATTGGGACTGCCCCGACCTGGTGTCGCTGGTCCGGCTGGCGGCGCGCAATCTCGACACCATCGACCGGTTGCAGGCGGCGGTGGCGCCGCTGCTGCGCCCCCTCCGCGCCGGTCGCGAATGGCTGCGCCGCAACACCCGCGCCCGCAGCCGCGACAACATCGCCCAGCACTACGACATCGGCAACGACCTCTTCTCGCTGATGCTCGACGACACCATGTCGTACTCGAACGGCATCTTCGACCGGCCCGGCGCCACCCTGTATGACGCCTCGCTGGCCAAGATCGACCGCCTCTGCCGCAAGCTCGACCTGCAGCCGTCCGACCACCTTGTCGAGATCGGCAGCGGCTGGGGAGCTTTCGCCGTCCATGCGGCGCAGACCTACGGCTGCCGGGTCACCACCACCACCATCAGCGAGGAACAGCACGCCCTGGCCACGGAGCGCGTGCAGCGGGCCGGCGTCGCCGCCAGGGTCACCGTGCTCCTCGACGACTACCGCGACCTGCGCGGCCGCTTCACCAAGCTGGTGTCGGTGGAGATGATCGAGGCGATCGGCTGGCGGTACTGGGACCGCTTCTTCCGGCAGTGCAGCCGCCTGCTCGTCGACGACGGCCTCGCCGCCATCCAGGCGATCTGCCAGCCGCTGCGCACCGACAAGGCCACCCGCGGGCAGCGAACGTTCATCAACACCCACATCTTCCCCGGTGGCCACTGCCCGTCCGTCGAAGCTCTGCTCGATTCCACAGCGCGCACCGGCGACCTGCGCCTGCTCAACCTCGAAGACCTCACCCGCCACTACCCGACCACGCTGGCGGCGTGGCGGGACAACCTGGTGCGCAACGCGTCGCGGCTGCCGGCGCGGTTCGACGAGCGCTTCCTGCGCACCTGGACGCTGTATCTCTCGCTGTGCGAGGCCGCCTTCACCGAGCGCCGCATCACCGACGTGCAGTTGCTCTTCGCCAAGCCCGCCTTCCGCGACGAGCGCTTGCCACGCTGGAGGGGCGACTCCACCATGGGAGCGTCGCTGCGCATCGAATCTCCAGCGGGCGACACGGTCGGAGTCAGCTGAGCTCCCAGCCAGGTTCGCAACGGTAGGATGGTTCCATGGCCGATCCGAGCGAGGGCATCGATCTGAGCGGGCTGCACCGCGAGCTCGACCGTCTCAAGAGCCAGCTGTGCCGCTGCCAGCACCAGGGCACCTGCCTGGCCTGCAAGGGCTTCGAGATCCTGCGTGAGCAGTCCCAGACGGTCATCGCAGCAGCCAGCCAGCCGGTGCTCATGCAGGTGGCCCAGGAGGCTGCCGTCAAGGACCTCATCGGTCAGCTCGGCGGCGTCCAGGAGAAGCTGGCCGAGGATCCCCAGCTCCAGGAGCTGATGATGCGGATGATGGACCGTGTCCAGGAGGACCTTGGCGGCCCCGACGAGCTCGCCAAGCTGTTCAGCGGCCTCGGCTTCCCGGTCCCGCCTGGCGGCCCCGGCGTCCCCGGCGAGCTGCCGGGGTTCGGGAGCACGACGCCGCCGAACCCTGCCCAGGACTCGTACGACGACCGGCCGCGGCCCGCGACCGAGGGTCCGGACAAGCCAACCCCGCCGGCCGACGAGGGCGACGCCGCGCCGCCCGCCGCCGGGGCCTGAGGAGAAGCGCGCCGATGCCGTCCCGCCTCCGCCGATCCGTTCTGGCCTGCCCTGGCAGCAACCCGCGGATGATGGAGAAGGCTGCGGCGTCAGCAGCCGACGAGGTGTTCCTCGACCTCGAGGACGCCTGTGCGCCACTGGAGAAGCCGGCGGCGCGCGGCAAGATCGTCGAGGCGCTGCGCACTCACGACTGGCAGGGCAAGGTGCGCGTGGTGCGCATCAACCAGGTGGCCAGCCAGTTCGCGCTCGACGACATCCGCGAGGTGGTCACCGGAGCGGGGGACGTGCTCGACTGCGTCATGGTGCCCAAGGTGGAGAACGCCGGGGACATCGCCTTCGTCGACCGCGCGCTGGGCAGCCTCGAGCAGGCGCTGGGTCTCGAGCTTGGCCGGATCGGCATCGAGGCCCAGGTCGAGGACGCGGTCGGCCTCATGAACGCCGAGGCGATAGCCTTTGCCAGCAAGCGGATCGAGACCATCACCTACGGTCCCGCCGACTTCTCCGCCGCCATGCAGTTCCCCAACCTGACCGTCGCCAACACCTACAACTACCCGGGCGACATCTTCCACTACGTCCTCTTCAAGCTCGCCGTCGCCGCGCGCGCCGCCGGCATCCAGGTGATCGACGGGCCGTACCTGCTGATCCGCGACCTCGACGGCTTCCGTGACGCCGCCTCGCGCGCGGCGGCGCTCGGCTATGACGGCAAGTGGGTGCTGCACCCGGGACAGATCGAGCCGTGCAACGAGGTGTTCACCCCCTCGCAGGCCGACTTCGACAAAGCGGTGGAGATCCTCGAGGCGTACCGCCACGCCACCGAGGTGGAGCGACGCGGCGCGGTGATGCTCGGCGACGAGATGATCGACGAGGCGTCGCGCAAGATGGCAACACAGTTCGAGATCCGCGGACGTGCCGCCGGGCTGATGCCGTCGCCGCCGCAACCGAACGCGGAGGCGGCATCGGGCTGACGCAGCGCGTCAACGGTGTGGCCGGCTCCGCACCGCACGCGCCCAGCGCCGATGTTCGCGGCGAGCCTCCGCCCTGAGCCGTTCGTCGACCTGGAGGTCCTGGAATCGCTGCTCGCGTTCCAGCTTGCGCCGTGACGCCAACCTGTCCAGGATCGCGGGGTCGCGGACCGCTGCCCCGCGAACAGCGCAGCCGGGCTCGGCGCTGTGGGAGCAGTCGCTGAACCTGCAACGTGCGGACGCCTCGGTGATGTCACTGAACACCTCGTCGAGGCCGGCCTGCGCGTCCCACATGCCCATCTCGCGCATCCCCGGAGTGTCGATGAGCATCGCTCCTTCGGGCAGATGTACCAGCTCACGATTGGTGGTGGTGTGGCGACCGCGCCCGTCGGCGCGAACCGCCGCGGTGGCGAGCCGTGCGCCGCCGCACAGGACGTTGATCAGCGTCGACTTGCCAGCCCCGCTGGGCCCGACGATCGCGCCCGTCTGCGCCGGACGAAGACAGGCGCGCAGCTCAACGATGCCGCGACCGTCGGCATCGACAGCGATCACCTGCGCGCCGCTGGCGACCGCTTGCGCCGCCCGCACGTCGGCGGCGAGGTCCGCGCTGAGGTCGGCCTTGGTGAGCAGCGCCACCGGCACCGCCCCGCTCGACCAGGCGATGGCGAGGCTGCGCTCGAGCCGGCGAACACCCACGCCGCGGCCGAGCGGGGCGGCGATGAACACCGTGTCGACGTTGGCGGCGACGGCCTGCGCCAACGCCGCGCCGCCCGCCGAGCGTCGCAGCAGCACGCTGCGGCGGGGGACGGTGGCGGTGACCGTGTGTTCGTCGAGGACCACCCAGTCGCCGGTGGTGACGCCGCCATCGGGCGCGGACGCACGGAATCGCCCGGCGAGCATGGCCCGGCGGGGTCCGCTGGCTGTGAGGACGGTGAGAGCCTGCGCCGCCACCATCGCGACGCGCGCGGGCTCTGCTGTCGCGGGCGCCACCGCTGCGAACGCGGCGACGAACGAGTCATCCCACCCCAGGCGGGCGAGAGCTGGAGAGATTGTCTGCACGAGAGACTCCGAGTGAGGTGAGCACCCGGTCTCGTGTCGGGATCAGCGCACGGCCGCGAGGCGACCGGTGCCTTGCCTGGAGCTAGACGGTGGGACCGGGGACGATGAAGGACAGGGACGCGGGACGCGCAATCGGTGCTGCCATCAGTCTGCCCTCCATGTGCCGTTGCCCTGCGCTGCGCGCACTGTAACAGGGATGTGGCGGCTTCTCTGCCTTCGGGCAGCACGCGCGCCGATGTCGACGCACCGGCCGACGTGGGACATCAGACCGAAGGGGCTTTAGGGGACGGACGAACGCAGTCGGACGTGACCCGGGCAATCTCGCTCGGGCGGCTGAAGAGCATGGCCGATGCGAACGCATGTTTGGTATGATAAACCCCTGATGGCAACAGCGCTTTCCCGGCGATCCCCGAGCCAGGTGGCCTTACGCGCCGCGCTCAGTGCTGGTGATGACCTGCACATCGACGCCGATACCGCGCGTCCCACGGATGTCACCGCCCGTATGGATCTCGGCTACGTGGTCAGCGTGGCTTTGGACGGCGTACAGAGGGCGCGTCAACCGTTCGCAGCGCAGTACGAAGCGCACGCCGGGCTTGGTCCGGGCGGTCGCACCGGCCGGATCGCTGGTAGCGTTGCGGCATGCTCGCGCTGACTGAGCCGCTGCGCCCGCATTGGCGCGTCGATCAGGCCGACTGTCTGCAGTTCCTGGCGTCGTTGCCTGACGGATCGGTCGATGTCATCACCACCGACCCCGCCTACAGCGGCATGAACCAGCACATGTCGTTCGGACGCGGACGCATCGTGGGGCGGTATGCGGCCGTCGACAACGATCGCTGGTTCACTGAGTTTCGCGACGATCCGCAGACGTTCCTCGCGTTCCTGCGTGAGTGTCATCGCGTCCTCGCCGATGGCGGCCACATCTACGTGATGTTCGACAGCTTCTCGCTTCTGTCGCTCGGCCATCTCATGCGTGACGTCTTTGCCGTCAAGAACCTGATCGTGTGGGACAAGGTCAACCTCGGCATGGGCCATTACTTCCGGCGCCGGCACGAGACCATCGTGTTCGCCACCAAGGGGCGGCGGAAGCTGTCGCGTCGCGACCTCCCCGACGTGTGGTCGATCAAGCGCATCCACCGTGGGATCTACCCGACGCAGAAGCCGGTGGCGCTGTTCAGTCGCATGCTCGCCGGCAGCGCGGTGCCGGGGATGACGGTGTGCGATCCGTTCGTGGGCAGCGGCTCGTCGGCGGTCGCCGCACTGCTCGCGGGCTGTGCGATGGTGGGCGCCGACATCGACGGCAGAGCGGTCGCGGTAACCCGGGAGCGATGTGCGGCGCTGGCGGCGGGAGACGCCGATCCGGCCGAGGCGGGGGCGCGCGCTCCCATCGGATAACCGCGCTGGCACCAGTCCGCGACCGCAACGACAGGGCTCGTCGGTGCGCCATCCGGCTGCGGGGACCGTCGGTCTACACTGCCCCGCCATGAGCACCGACGTCACCGCGGAGACGCGCGAGGTCGTGGCCATGGTGCGCGACTTCGTCGAGCGCGAGATCATGCCGGTTGTCCACCAGCTCGAGCACGACGACGAGTATCCCACCGGGATCGTCGCCAAGATGAAGGAGCTCGGCTTCTTCGGCTTTGCCATCCCTGAGCGGTACGGAGGCTCCGGGCTCGACTACCGGACCTACGCGATGTGCTGCGAGGAGATCGCTCGCGGCTGGATGTCGATCACCGGGGTGATCAACACCCACTTCATCGTCAGCTACCTCATCGAGCAGTTCGGCACCGACGACCAGAAGCAGCGGTTCCTCCCCAAGATGGCCACCGGCGAGATGCACGGCGGCTTCTCGATGAGCGAGCCCAACTGCGGCAGCGACGTGCAGGCGATCGAGACCCGCGCCGTGCGCGATGGCGACGACTACATCATCAACGGCACCAAGATGTGGGCCACCAACGGCGAGCACTCAACGGTGGTGGCCACGCTGGTCAAGACCGACCCCAACGCCAAGCCGACGTGGAGCGGGATGTCGTGCATCCTCGCCGAGAAGACACATGATGGCTTCCGCTCCACCAAGCGCATCGAGAAGCTGGGCTACAAGGGCGTTGAGACGACCGAGCTGGTCTTCGAGAACAACCGCCAGCCGGCCGTCAACCTGCTCGGCGACGTCGAGGGGGAGGGGTTCAAGCAGATGATGGCCGCCATCGAGCTCGGTCGGGTCAACGTCGCCGCTCGCGGCGTCGGCGTCGCCCAGAGAGCGTTCGAGCTGTCCATCGAGTACGCGCAGCAGCGCCACGCCTTCGGGGTGCCGATCGCCCAGCACCAGGCCATCCAGTTGAAGCTTGCCGACATGGCCACCAAGATCACCGCGGCTCGCCTGATGACCCAGATGGCAGCGCAGAAGAAGGATGCGGGCGAACGCGCCGACGTCGAATGCGGGATGGCCAAGCTGTTCGCCACAGAGACCTGCTTCGAGTGCGTCGTCGAGGCGATGCGCATTCACGGCGGGTACGGATACTCCAAGGAGTACCAGGTGGAACGCCTCTACCGTGATGCACCGCTGCTGATGATCGGCGAGGGCACCAACGAGATCCAGAAGCTGATCATCGCGCGAGGTCTCCTGGAGAGGCACAAGGTGTGAGCGTCGCCGCCGGGTCAGCCGAGCGACAGCACCTCGCCGGCCCCGTAGCTGGTGTGCTCGCCCATGGCGGTCAGCACCCAGGCATGGCCACGGCCCATCACCCGCCATTGCAATGGGCCGCCGACGATGGCGGTGTCCTCGTCGACGCCGACGAGGTGCACACCCGGTGGCGTGGCCTCGAGCGCCCACTGGATGGCGCCGGGCAACCAGCGTTCGATCTGGTCGAAATGCGGCATGACGATCACGCCAGGCACCAGGCCGAGGCCGGGGACAGAGGTGCCGCGGCGGTGGCGGATGTCCGGCACCGTCTGCGTGAGTGCGATCGCCCCCGCGGAACAACCGGCGACCGCGCCGCCCTGCAGCCACGCATCCTTGATCGCGTCGCCGACGCGCGTCCCCACCAGCGAGGTGGCGAGGAAGGTGGGGTTGCCGCCCGAGAGGTAGACCAGCCCGGCGCCCTCGACCTGCGCGGCGAGCTCGGCACGGTCGGCATCGGTGCGATCCAGGACCATCAGCGGCGTGGCATCGACGCCCAACCGTGCGTAGTGGGCGCGCCCGAGCTCCACCCAGTAGTTGATCCGCTGCTCGCCCTCCAGCGCCGCCGCGGTCGGCAGGTACACGACGCGGCTCGCCCTCCCGTCGAGGAGCGCCCTGTCGACATCCTCCGTGGCCCGCGTGAACTCACCGCTGCCAACCAGAGCGATGGGACCTGCCACAGCAGGCAATTGTGCCCGCCAGCCCTGCCCGAACGGCGTGCGCCGGCCGCGCGCGCGATTAGAGTCGCGCCACCATGGCAGACACCAAGCGCAACCTCGACCGGGTGCTGCGGTTCGTCGCGTCGGGCGGCTTCGCCGACGAGGATGCCGACATGGTTGCGGAGTTGCTCACCAACGCGCATCGGATGGCCGAGATGATCGTCGCCGACCCCACCTCCTCGCCGGAGCTGCGCAGAACAGCGACCGCGTTCCTCGAGCAGCTCGACTCCGACACCTTTGGTGATTACTGACGTGCCGCGCGCGGCCGTCAACGGGCTGGAGCTGGAGTACGACAGCTTCGGCGACCCGGCGAGCACGCCGCTGCTGCTGGTGATGGGCCTGTCGTACCAGATGATCGAGTGGGACGACGCCGTCTGCCAGCTGATCGCCGACCGGGGTTTCTGGGTGACCCGGTTCGACAATCGCGACGTCGGTCTCTCCAGCAAGCTCGACCATCTCGGCATCCCCGACCTTCTCGGCGCGATGATGGGCACGGCCCCGGCGCTCTACACGCTCGACGACATGGCTGACGATGCGGTGGGTCTGCTCGACGTCCTCGGTGTGGCAGAGGCCCACATCGTCGGGGTCTCGATGGGCGGGATGATCGCCCAGCTGATCGCCATCAATCACCGAGAACGCGTCCTCAGCCTCACCTCGATCATGTCCACAGTCGGCGGCCCCGACGTCGTGCAGGCCGAGCCCGAGGTGGCGGCGGCGTTGATGCTGCCGCCCGGCCCGACCCGCGAGGAGAGAGTGGAGAACTCGCTGGCCAACCGCAGGCTGATCAACGGCGCCGGCCTGCCCTTCGACGAGGAGCGTGGGCGCCGCCAGGCCGAGCGCGCCGTGGACCGCTCCTTCCACCCTGATGGCGCGCTCCGCCAGCTCGTCGCCATCCTGGCGGCGCCCGACCGCGCTCCGGCGCTCGGCGGTCTGACCATCCCGTCGCTGGTCATCCATGGGGAGCAGGATCCACTGGTGCCACCGGACAACGGGCGGCAGACCGCCGCCGCCCTGCCCCACGCGCGACTGATGATGATCGCGGAGATGGGTCACAACCTTCCTGAGCGCGTCTGGCCGGAGGTGGTCGACGCCATCGTCGCGCTGGCGCGCAGCGCCGCCGCCAACGAGCGCTCGACATCGCGCAGCTGATCTATTCGGCGATCACCTCTCTTGACGGCTACGTGGCCGACGAGGACGGCAACTTCGACTGGGCCGAGCCGAGTGAGGAGGTGCACCGCTTCATCAACGACCTGGAGCGGCCGATCGGCACCTACCTCTACGGGCGCCGGATGTACGAGACGATGGTCTACTGGGAGACTGCGCACACCCTTGCGGACCAGCCCTCCTTCGGCCAGGACTTCGCGACCATCTGGCAAGCGGCCGACAAGGTCGTCTACTCCACGACGCTCGGCGCAGTCGCCAGCGCCCGCACTCGGATCGAGCGAGAGTTCGACCCCGACGCCATCCGTCGGCTCAAATCGGCGGCGTCACGCGACATCACCGTCGGCGGTGCCCACCTCGCCGCCGAGGCCATCAGCGCCGGATTGGTCGACGAGTTGCAACTCTTCGTTGTCCCCGTCGTGGTGGGAGGCGGCAACCAGTCTCTGCCCGACAACGTTCGCATGGGCCTGGAGCTGTTGAACGCGCACCGCTTCGCCAACGGCGTGGTTCACCTCCGCTACCGCACCACGAGATGAGGCGGCGGCGAGCCTAACCCGCGGGCTCCTCGGTCCCCTCCAACTCGAGCACAGGCGTGGCCTCGCCGAGGCGTTCACGCATGATGCGGACCGCGTCCGCGCTGCTGTCACCGCCGATGAAGCGCCGCCCCAGTTCCCGCGCCGCGACGGCGGTGGTACCGCTGCCGGCGCACCAGTCGACCACGAGGTCGTCGGGACGCGAGGACGCCGCCACGATCCGGCGCAGGATCCCCAGCGGTTTCTGCGTCGGATAGCCAGTGCGTTCGCGCGAGTTGGTGGGCACGATGGTGTGCCACCACACGTCGGTCGGAGTCTTGCCGCGGGCGACGCGCTCGGGCGTCTGCAACCCCGGCGCCATGTACGGCACGCGATCGACCTGCGCGAGGTCGAAGTGCTGGGCACCGGCGACGCGCGCGTAGACGAGGATGACGTCGTGCTTGGCCGGCCACCGCGTGGTCGTCCGTGCGCCGAAGTCGTACGCCCAGATCACCTCGTTGACGAAGCAGTCGCGGCTGAACACCTCGTCGAGCAGCACCTTGCAGTAGTGCGATTCGCGGGGATCCACGTGAAGGTACAACGTCCCGTGCCCGGCGAGCACGCGACGGCTGGCGACAAGCAGCGGCCGCAGCCAGCCCAGGTAGTCGTCGAAGCTGTCGGCGAACGAGGCGACGTCAGTGCGCGCGCTGCGGTAGGTGGCCCCCGCGAAGCCGCGGCGGTCACCGTCGGTCGCGCGCTCCGTGCGCAGCCGGAAACCGTCCCTGCGGCTGCCACTGTTGAACGGCGGATCCGCGTACACCAGCCCCGCACACCCGTCCGGCAACGCGGCGAGCAACGCGCCCGCGTCGGCGTGGACGATCACTCCCTTCCCGGCCGCAGGCAACGCCAGTGCTGACACTGCGCTGAGCGTAGCGCCCGCCAGCCTCCGCCGGGCGGTACACCCGGCCTACTCTCATGGCAAGCGGTCACGTTTTGGAGGGCACACCCATGGGTGGAGAGGTCGACAAGGCAACCGGCCGAATCAAAGAGGCCGCCGGCGATCTGACGGACGACAAGGAGCTCAAGGGCAAGGGCAAAGCCCAGCACGCCGCGGGCAGCGTCAAGGACGCAGGCTCGAAGGTCGGCGACAAGGTCCAGGATATGGCGGACAACGTCGGGAACAGCGTGAAGCGCTGAGGCTCAGCCGAGAAGTAGCCGGGAGCGGGCGTGACAGAAGGCTGGACGGCTTCACGTACCCCGTGCACTACAGTTCGCACCTGACGCAAGGTTCGGAGGAGCGGGCGTGCAGTTCGGGCGGTACTACGAGGAGTTCGAGGTCGGCGCGACCTACAAGCACTGGCCGGGCAAGACCATAACCGAGTACGACGATCACCTGTTCTGCCTGCTGACCATGAACCACCATCCGCTGCACACGGACGCGCATTACGCAGCGACGCGGACGCAGTTCAAGCGCAACGTGGTGGTGGGCAACCTGGTGTACAGCCTGGCTCTGGGCATGAGCGTCGCCGACATCAGCGGCAAGGCGATCGCCAACCTCGAGGTGGAATCGCTCAAGCACGAGAACCCCACCTTCCACGGTGACACCATCTACGCGGAGACGACCATCCTCGGCAAGCGCGAGTCGTCGAGCAAGCCGGATCGCGGCGTGGTCACCGTCGAGACCCGTGCGTTCAACCAGCATGGCGAGCGGGTGTGCATCTTCAAGCGGAGCGTGATGGTGCCCAAGCGCGAGGCCGTCGGCGAGCTGCAGCCCGCCGACCTGCCGCCAACACAAGCGGAGCGGTGACCGACGCCGCAACGGCGGCGCGCTACAACGTCCGTCCGCTGCTCCCCGGTCCCGAGTCGGTGTTGCGCGACACAGTGCTCCGCCTCGGCCTGCCCACCGACCGGCTCAGCGCCCTGGCGAGACACGGCAGCGTCGAGGCACTGGCGGTGCAGGGTCTGTCACCCGACCAGGCCCGGATCCTCGAGCGCACGCTTGGCGAGCGCGGCGGCACAGTTCTCACTGATGCCGACGGCACCCATGCGCTGCTGCTGGCGCCGCTGATGGCCATGGGGGAGCTGCCCGCCGCGCTGGCTGCGTGGAGCGGGTCGGCGCAATCGGTCGGGGAGGCGATCGGCGACGCCCTGGTCGCGCACGGATCGCGGCCACCGTCGCTGCGTGCCGGTGAGCGCACGCTCGACTTTCGTACGCGCACGTTGGTGATGGGCGTCATCAACGTCACCCCTGACTCGTTCGCCGGCGATGCCATCCACGACGACGTCGCCGCGGTGGTCGAGCGCGTGCGCGGGTTCGTCGACTCCGGCGTCGACCTCATCGACGTCGGTGGCGAGAGCACGCGACCCAACTCGCAGCCCATCGATGCCGGCGAGGAGCTTGCCCGCGTGCTGCCAGCGCTGCGCGCGGTGTGCGCCGCCGTCGAGGTGCCGGTGAGCATCGACACGCGCAAAGCCGAGGTGGCGCGGCGCGCCATCGCCGACGGCGCCGTCATCGTCAACGACGTCTGGGGTCTGCGCGGCGACCCCGAGATGGCCGATGTGATCGCAGCGCACCCCCACGTCGGGGTGATCGCCATGCACAACCAGCGCGGCACCACGTACGGCGACCTGATGGAGGACATCTGCCTCTCGCTGCGCGAGTCGCTGCGCATCGCGCACGCCGCCGGGGTCACCGCCGACCGGGTGATCGTCGACCCGGGGTTCGGTTTCGCCAAGACGCCGGCTCAGAACCTCGAGCTGATGCGCCGCCTGGGCGAGCTTCGCGCGCTCGGCCGGCCCATCCTCCTCGGGGTGTCGCGCAAGTCCACGATCGGGGTCGTCAGTGGTGGCGCCGCGCCGTCCGACCGCATCGAGGGCACGCTGGCGCTGCTGGCGCTCGGCATCGCCGCCGGCGTCAGCGCGGTTCGAGTCCACGACATCGCGCAGGCGGTGCGCGCGGTGCGCATGGCGGACGCCGTGGTGCACGGCACGCCGCCCGAGGTCAACGCGCTGCCGCCGCCGGGCCCCACCGGGTGAGCACCCAGGTCGCCTGGGTCGCGCTGGGCAGCAACCTTGGCAACCGCGGCCAGGCCCTGGCCCGCCTGCGCGAGCTCCTGGCCACCGACGGCGTGCGCATCGAGGCGGCATCGAGCGAGATCCTCACCCGCCCCATCGGCGTCACCGGCCAGGGCGATTTCCACAACCAGGTGCTGAAACTGTCCGCGACCGTACCCTGGTCTCCGCAGCGCTGGCTGGAACACACCCGGGCCGCAGAGCTCGCCGCCGGCCGCCACGAGACCTACCACTGGGGCCCGCGGCGGGCCGACGTCGACATCCTCCTCCTCGGCGAACACGGCGACGTCGAATACGCCGACGGGCAGCTGACCGTCCCGCACCCGGAGATCGCCAACCGCCCGTTCATCACCAGGCTCCTGGAACAGGTGCGGTAAGGGTCGTCCGTCGGCAGAGGAGACGGCGGCGTCGCGCAGGGAGCATCCGCAGCCGCACGGAGACCCACTCGGCGCAGCCGAGGGGCTCCGTAGCGATCAGCGAGGACAGCGACCGGAGCGACGCCGCCGTCTCCTCGGCTTTCTACGGCACCCTCCGACCGAGCTAGATTGGCAGCCGATCCGCCAGCTGCGGCACGATCCGCAGCGCCGTCTGCACCTGCCGCGCGATCAGCCCGAGGTCCGGTGGCCGCTCGAAGTCGATGAGCCAGGAGTGCTCGGCGGTGAACTTCTCGACGAGCGTGGTGCGACCGAGCGCCGCCAGCCCGATGTGCACCGAGGGCCGGTCGTCGTCGGGGAAGGCCTTGCCGATCAGCGTCTGCACGGTGTCCACCCAGGTGCCCACCTCGCCGACGTCCTGGAGCTCGTAGCCGCCATCGCCGAGCACGAACTCGGCCTCGACCTCGACGAACGGCTGCGGCGCGAGGTGCTGGTGGGGACAGTCCTGGGAGTCCTCCTCGTCGTGGTAGAGCTCGCAGTCGGCGCCGCTGCCGTAGCTGGCCACGTAGGTCATCAGCGCGTCCCACGCGAAGTTGACGTGGACGTGGTAGCGCGAAGGCGGCTCCGAGGGCGACAGCCGCACGGTGCACTCGAAGCGACGCTCACCGATGCCCGGCTCGACGTGGTGGCGGACGTCCTCGATGCTCAGGCCGGACGCATCGATCGCCTCGAGCAGGTCGGTGGCGAACTCCTCGTACGACGGGAACGGTGGCCGCGCCTGCGGGGACTCGTTGGGCAGACCGGCTCCGGCATGCTCGGTCACCTACAGTCCCAGCCGCAGCCGGCGCAGGTGGCGGGTCACCAGGACTGCGAGGTCGAGGCCGAGCAGCGCGACCCCGACGATCGCCAGCCAGAGGACCAGCAGCGCCTCCGCGCCGGGGGTCTTCCAGTCGTAGACGGCGAGGACCGCTGCGATGAACAGCCCGAGCGCGACCACGCCGAGCGCGAACACGTTGAGCGCAACCAGCGGATCGGGTGTCGAGCGTGCGCTGCCCGACCCGTCGGTCGAGCGCAGCATCGGCGGCGTGGCCATCGAGATCAGTCTACCGACCGTTCTCCGGGCGCGTATTGGTGAAGCGATAGCCGATGCCGGGCACGGCGAGGATGTAGCGTGGCTGCGATGGATCGGGCTCGATCTTGCGGCGCAGGTTGCGCACGTGGACGTCGATGACACGCGTCTCGATGGGCCGTTCGTACCCCCAGACCGCGGCGAGGATGCGGTCGCGCGAGAGCACCTCGCCGGCGTTGCCCGCCAGGAAGGCGAGCAGGTCGAACTCGGTGTGGGTCAGGGTGATGTCCTCGTCGTCGCGCGCCACGCGGCGCTCCGCGGTGTCGACGACCAGGCCGCGGAATACCAGGCGGCGTCCTTCGCCGTTGTGCGACGCGCTCTCGTGCACCTTGCGCAGGTGCGCCGCGATGCGGGCGAGCAGCTCGCGCGGGCGGAACGGCTTCTGGATGTAGTCGTCGGCGCCGATCTCGAGCCCGAGCACGACGTCGATCTCCTCGTTCTTGGCGGAGAGGATGACCACCGGCATGCGGTGCCCGGCGCGACGGATGTCGCGACAGATGTCGAAGCCGGACAGATCGGGCATCATCAGGTCGAGCAGCACGATGTCAGGCCGCCCCGCCTCGACCGCGCCGAGGACCTCGGAACCCCGCTCGACCTCGGTGACGTGGTAGCCCTCAGCCTCGCAGGTGAGCCGGACTGCCTTGCGAACCAGGCTGTCGTCGTCGACGACGAGGACTGTCGTCTGTCGGCCTTCCACTGCACCGTCCTTCACAAGTCTTGACCGCACCACGATTCTAGGCGCGCGCCATACTCTGTGCCGGAGACTCGATCGGAGTCGCGATCAAGTTGCTGCTGATACCATACGGGCCGATTTCGGGGGCGCCGCCCGCCTCTGGGCATGTTTGCGACCGGCAGTCACAGGAGCCATCTCAGTGCAGACCCAGGGTTCGCTGCAGGAGTCAGACCTCGCATCGCTCCTCCAGACGATGCAGTCGGAGCGGGCCACCGGCACCCTGACCCTCGAGGACGGTTCGGACCAGGCCGCCCTGTACTTCCTGTTCGGTCACCTCTTCCACGCCTCGGGTCCGGGTGGCGAGGGTGAGAACGTGGTCGTCAAGGCGTTGGGCTGGCACGACGGGAACTTTCATTTCGATCCGCGAGCCAAGCTGCCCGCCGAGGAGACGATCAAGTCGTCGCCCGCCGAGCTGATCGCCGCTGCCGAGGGTGGCGGCGAGATCGCGGCCGCGCCCGACGGCGACCGCACCCGAGCCAAGCCACCTCCCGCGCCTGTCGTCGCCGATACAGCCCCGCCGGCCGAGGAGGAGGCCAGCGTCGTCGCCGCGTCTGACTGGAGCACGGCCGCCGTCGCCGCCGCTCCCGAGCCGGCCCCCGCGGGGCAGGGCAATTGGACCGCTCCGGCGTACACGCCCTCCGAATATGTGCCGGCTGAGCCGGTCGCGATCGCCGAGCTCGCGGTGCCACCGACGGTCAGGGCCAGCGGCACGCTCGCCTCGCTCTCCGTGGTCCGCGCCGGCAGCACCTCCGGCGCGTTCATCGGGTCGCTGCCGATCCCCGCCGGCAAGGTGCAGTACGAGGGCCTCAAGAGCGCCTTCGTCGACTTCCCCCGTCTGCTCCGCACCCTGCGCGGTGAGCGGCACACCGGCTACATCCGGTTGCTCAGCGGGCCGGCGACGGGTGTGCTCCTGCTTCGCGACGGCGAGCTGGTCGAGGCCGAGGCCGGCGACGACGGCATCGCCCACGGTGAGGAGGCCTTTATCATCTTCCGCCGCCAGATGGACACGGGCGAAGGCGTCATCGACGTCATCGAGCTCGACAGCGAGACGGTCAGCGCCGTGGCCCGCCTGCTCACCGGCCCCGCGCTCTTCACCGGTCTGCTGGCTCGTTTCGTCAACTTCCCCGCGCTGCTGGAATACCTCGCCGAGGAGAAGATCGACGGCTCGGTGATCGTGTCCGGCGGCTCTCAGGCCGGCGTGATCCTGCTCAACTCGGGGACCGTGCTGGCCGCGTACACGGCCGATGCGCGCGCCCCGCAGACCGGCACCGAGACGGTCGAGTCCCTCGCCGCGGAGCGACCGGCGAGCATCGAGGTCCGCGGCGATGACAGCTCGCGCAGTGGCATCGACGTCGAGGCGGCCCTGTCCCGGCCTCACTGACCTGGCGCCTGCCGCGGGTCGTCAACTCCGCCGCGCAGGGCGCGCGCTGATCGGCTGCCTCGGCGTCGCGGGGCTGTGCCTGGCGCTCTGTGGCTGCTTCTCCGCACCGCCGCAGATCATCTCGTTGGAGCCCAACCGCGGCTCGACCGGCGTTCCCGCCGATGCCCCAGTGCGGGTCACCTTCGACCGGTCGGTGTTGCACTCGAGCGTGGTCGGCCGTTTCACCGTTGACCAGGCCATCCCTGGATGCGACCTCACCGCGGCGTTCAGCGCGCCGTCGACGGCGCCCTGCTGGATCCACTGGCTCGATGGGGAGCCGGGATTCGAATTGCTCCATAACGGCGCGGTCTTCGCGCCACTGACCAAGTACACATTCACGCTGGCCGGCGGTTTCAGCGATCCGCAGCACGACCGCAACGGCCTCGACCACCATTGGGACCTGACCAGCGCGCCAGCGCCCCGCGTCACGGCGTCGGCGCCGGCCGATCGCGCCACCAACGTCGCCGTCGACGCGCCGTTGGCGGTGTCGTTCTCGGCGCCGATGGACGCCCCCTCGACGGCGGCGGCGATCGCCCTGTCGCCGGCAGTGCCGGGAACCCGCGTGGTGCGCAACGCGCTCGACCACAACCGTTTCGCCATCCTACCCGGGCGCCTGCTGGTGGCCGGGGTCGCCTACTCCATCAACGTCGACAGCTCCGCGCGCGGGGAGGACGAGCAGGCGCTCGCCGGGCCGGCCGCGCTCCGCTTCGGCACCGGGGCACGGCTGGGCGGCTCGCATGCCGTGGTCCTGGCCGGCTTGCCCGGGGCCAACTCGACCGAGGTGCTGCTGCCGGCGCTCGCCCCGGCGGCTGCGGGAGACCCGATCGCAGCGCCGGTGCTCATGCAGGCCCCGCTCTGCACCGCGTCCGCCGGCTGCGGGGTCGTCGCCGCCCAGGCGCCCCTGGCCACCTACGAGGCGGCAACCGTCGCGCCGGACGGGAGCCACGTGGCTGTCGTGGTCGACGACGTCGTGACCGGGTTGTCGGAGCTCGAGGTCGTCGACACCGTCCACGGCACCACGCTGAGCCGGATCCCGGGCGGGGTGAGGCCGTCGTGGTCACCGGACAGCGCCAAGCTCGCGCTGGTCTCCGGCTCGGACGTCGAGGTGCTCGACATCGCCTCCGGCGCGCCCACCATCATCGACAGCGGGATCGGCTTGCGCGCGCCGCCGCTCTGGTCGGGCCCGTCGACGGTGGTCCTGAGCACCGGCGCGACCGCGTCCCGGCCCGGCGGCGTGGAGCTGGTGAACCTCCCCATCGGGGCGCGCTACTCGCTCCCTGGGGTGCCCTCCGGGTCGCTGGCGGCCGCGGTGTCGCCGGCCGGGACGCTGCTCGCCATCGCCACACCCAACGGGACGATCCTGGTCGCCCGGGCGGCGGGCGGGTCCGGCACGGCCCAATCGGTGGGAAGCCGGCTCGACGCGATCGGTTTCGCGGGCGAGGGCACGCTGGTGGCACTCAACCCGGCGAGCAACCAGCTGGTCAGGCTGAGCCTGGGCGGGGGCGACACCACCGCCGTGAGCCTGTCGCCCGGCTTCGTCGACCTCGCCACGGTCGGTGTGGCTCCCGACGGACGCCGCCTCGTGTACCTGGCGGTCGACGCCGGCGGCAAGAGGCAGGCGTACGTGGCCAACGCCGACGGCAGCGGCGCCCTGGCGATCACCCGGTTTGCCCCCGGTCCCGGCCTGGAGGCGCAGGCGGTCGACTTCGCCGACTGACCGGGCGCGCGCGGCGGTTGGGTAGGCTGGCGACCGTGGCCATCCCTCTGCTCTTTCTCATCGCCGACACCGGCGGCGGCCACCGTGCCGGCGCCACCGCGGTGGCCCGGCGCATCGAGGCCGACCGGCCCGGCCAGTTCGACATCCACATCGTCGACCCAGTTGCGCGCAGTTCCCCGGCGGTGCTCGGCCGCACCGCCGACCTGTATGGCCCGCTCATCCAGCACGCCAGCTGGCTGTGGGCAGGGATGTACCACGCCACCAACTCGCGCGTTGCGGTCAGCGTCCTGCGCCGCTCGGCGCTGCGGCCGGTGCGTGACGCCGTTGCCGGCCTGCTCACCACCCTCGCCCCCGCCGCGGTGGTCTCGTTCCACCCGCTGCTCAACCATCTCGCGGTGCAGGCGGTGCGCGCCGGCTCCTCGCCGCTCACCACGGTGATCACGGTGATCACCGACCTCGTCGACGTGCACGCGGGGTGGGCCTGCCGTGACGTCGATGCGGTGGTCATCCCCTCCCCGGGCGGGCTGGACCGCTGCCGCCGAGCCGGGATCCCGGCGAGTCGCTGCCACATGCTCGGGCTCGCGGTCGACGCCGCGTTCGCCCAGCCGCTGCCGAGCGATGCCGGGCGCCGGGCCCTGCGCGCGCGCCTCGGCCTCGCCGAGGACCGCTTCACCGTCCTTGTGTGCGGCGGCGCCGACGGCTCGGGCAGCCTCGACCGCCGGGCGCGCGCGCTCGCCGACGCCGGCCTGGAGATCGGCCTCGCTGTGATCTGCGGACGCAACCGACGCACCCGGCGGCGGCTCGAGGGATTGCTCGACGCCCGCGGCCGCGCGGTCCCGGTCCACGGTTTCGTGGACAACATGGCCGACTGGATGCGCGCCGCCGACCTTGTGGTCACCAAGGCCGGGCCGGGAACGATCGTCGAGGCCCTCTGCTCGGGGCTGCCGATGCTGCTCACCTGGTACGTGCCCGGCCAGGAGCGCGGCAACGTCGAGTGGCTCGTCGACAGCGGCGCCGGGCGCTACGTCCCCGGCGTGCGGCAGCTGGTCGACGCGGTGGCCGAGCTCTCCACTCCCGGGTCGCCGGGGCTGGCGGCGATGCGCTCGGCGGTGGCCGGCGTGGCGCGCCCGGAGGCCACCGAGCGCATCGCCAGCCTGGTCAGCGGCATGGCCACGGCCGCGCGAGGCGTGCCGTGAGCACCCTGGCCCTGGCTGCGGTCGCCGACGGCGCGTGCAGCCTGGAACGGCTGCGCATCCACCGTTTTCGCAACTACGCCGAGCAGTCGGTGGAGTTCGGTCGCGGCATCAACGTGGTGGGTGGGCGCAACGCCCAGGGCAAGACCAACCTTCTCGAGGCGGTGGCGACGCTGTTGCTGACCCGCTCGCCGCGCGCGTCCACGTCGGCCGACGTGGTGGCCTGGGGGAGCGACGAGGCGCTGGTCGAGGCCCGCGTGCTCCGCCCGGCCGCCGACCGCACCCTGGCGGTGCGCTTCCGCCGCGATCCCGCCTCCGGTCGGGTGACCCGCACGGCGACGGTCGACGGCAGCCTCCGTCCTGCCCGCGACCTACTCGGACTCTGCCCGGTGGTGCTCTTCTGGCCCGAGGATCTGCAGCTGGTCAAGGCCGGTCCCGATGGCCGGCGCCGGCTGCTCGACGTGGTCCTCTCACAGCTCGATCCGCGCGCCGCGGCGGACCTGCTCCGCTATCGCCACGTCCTCGAACAGCGCAACAGCCTGCTCCGCCAGGTGCGCGCCGGGACGAGCACGGCGGCGGCGCTGGACGGGTTCACCCACGAGCTGGTCGGGAGCGGCTCGCGCATCCAGGTGGCCCGCGCCGAGCTGGTGCGCGAGCTGGTGCCGCATGGCCGCGAGGCTCTCGCCCAGATCGGCGGCGGCGAAGAGCTGGGCCTGCGCTACCTGCCCGACGGTGGCATGGACCCGCACGCCGGTCGGCAGGCAGCCGCCGACGCGCTGTCGCGCACGCTGTTGCTGCGTCGCGACGAGGAGATCGCTCGCGGGGCCACCCTCGCCGGGCCTCACCGCGACGACGTCGAGCTGCTCATCGGCGAGCGTCCCGCCCGCACTGCGGCATCGCAGGGCCAGCAGCGAAGCATCGTGCTCGCCCTCAAACTCGCGGAGGTGCGCCACATCGCCGCCCGCGCCGGGGTCATGCCGGTCCTCCTGCTCGACGACGTGCTCAGCGAGCTTGACCCGACCCGCCGTCGCGACCTGCTGGCCAGCCTCGCCGGCGCAGGCCTGCAGACGCTGATCACCAGCAGCGAGCCGCTGCCCGACTCCCTGCCGCAGGGGACACGTCGCTTCGAGGTGGCCGCCGGGCACGTCGTTGCCGTGGCCCAGGCCTGATGGATCGCCTCTCCGACCTCATCGACCCGGCGCTGCGCGGCCTCGGGGTGCGCGGCCGGGTTCGCGAGGTCCAGGTGCGCGACGTCTTCGCCGAGGTGGTCGGTCCGGCACTGGCGCCGATGTGCCGGGCGATCAGCCTCGAGCGCGGCGTCCTCCTCGTCGGCGTCGCCAACACCGCCCTGAGCCACCAGCTGCACCTCGATTCGGTGCGACTGGTCAGCTCGCTGAACGAGCGGCTCGGCACGTCGGCGGTACGCCGGCTGCGTTTCACCACGCTCGAATCCTGACCGTGCGGTCCACCGCCCGCAGCCTAGGCGACGCCGGTGGGGTCACCCGCGGTTCTGCTCGCGTCGGCCCGGGCGTCGTGCTCAGCCTGCCCCTCGAACTGGGTTCGGTACAGCTCGGCGTAGAGCCCGCCGGCCACGAGCAGGGCGGCGTGGGTGCCCTGCTCGACGATGCGCCCCGCGTCGATGACCAGGATGACGTCGGCCTCGCGCACCGTCGACAGGCGGTGAGCGATCACCAAGGACGTGCGCCCGCGCAGAGCGCGCCTGAGCGCCTCCTGGACTGCCGCCTCGGACTCGGAGTCGAGGTGTGCAGTGGCCTCGTCGAGCACCACGATGTCCGGCGCCTTGAGGAGCAGACGCGCCAGGGCGATGCGCTGCTTCTCGCCGCCCGAGAGACGGTAGCCGCGGTCGCCGACCAGCGTGTCGAGACCGTCGGGGAGCGTCTCGACGAGTCCCATGATCTGTGCGTTGCGCAGCGCCTCGAACAGCTCCGTATCCGTGGCATCGGGCTTGGCGTAGAGGAGGTTGGAGCGGATCGTCTCGTGGAAGAGATGCGCGTCCTGGGTGACCACCCCGGTGATCGCCCGGATCGATGCCAGGGTCGCGTCGCGCACGTCCACGCCGTTGATGCGCACAGCCCCGCCGCGCACGTCGTACAGCCGCGGCACCAGGTGGCTGAGGGTGGTCTTGCCAGCACCGGACGGCCCCACCAGCGCCACCAGCTGCCCAGGCCTCGCGGTGAAGCTGACGTCGAAGAGCACCTGCTGGTTGTTGGTGCGCTCCAGCACCGCCACTGATTCCAGCGACGCCAGCGACACCTCCTCGGCAGACGGGTAGCGGAAGTCGACTCTGTCGAACTCGATGGTGGCGGGTCCGCGCGGGATGGGCACCGCGTCGGGCTTCTCGGCGATCATCGGCGGCAGGTCGAGCACCTCGAACACGCGGTCGAAGCTGACCAGCGCGGTCATGATGTCGACCTGCACGTTGGAGAGGGCTGTCAGCGGTCCGTAGAGCCGCGCCAGGTACGCGGTCAGCGCCACCACCGTGCCCACCATCAGGGTTCCCTGCGCAGCGAACACGCCGCCGACTCCATACACCAGCGCAGTGGCGAGCGAGGCGGTGAGCAGCAGCGCGGTCATGAAGACGCGCGCATACATCGCCTGCAGCACGCCGATGTCACGCACCCGTCGCGCCTTGGAGGCAAACGCGTCCACCTCCTGGGAGGGATGGCCGAACAGCTTGACCAGCAACGCCCCGGAGACGTTGAAGCGCTCGCTCATGGTGGTGTTCATCTGGGCGTTGAGGTTGTAGGCCTCGCGGGTGATGCCGGCGAGCCGGCGTCCAACCCAGCGCGCGGGCAGCAGGAAGATGGGCAGAAGCACCAGCGACAGCAAGGTGATCTGCCAGGAGAGGAAGAACATCGCCACCAGCGTGATGGTCACCCCGATGACGTTGCCGACCACCGACGAGAAAGTGTCGGTGAACGCCTGCTGCGCGCCCAGCACGTCGTTGTTGAGGCGCGAGATCAACGCGCCGGTCTGGGTGCGCGTGAAGAACGAGATCGGCATCTCGTTGATGTGGGCGAACACCCGCGTCCGCATGTCGAAGATCAGACCCTCGCCGACGCGTGACGAGATCCAGCGTTGGGCCAGGCCCAGCGCGGCGTCGAAGATGGCCAGCCCGGCCACCGCGCCGGCAAGCACCACGACCAGGTTGACGTTGTGGCCGAGGATGCCGTTGTCGATGATCGACCGGTAGATCAGCGGGTTGGCAGCGCCCACCACGGCGTCGATGATGATGAGCAGCAGGAACAACGCCAGGGCGCCTCGATACGGCTTGGCGAACCCGGCGATGCGGCGGGCGATCCCCGCGGTCAGCTTGTGCTGCCGCATCGACTCGTCGCGGCGCATGGAGCGCATCAGGCCCCAGCCACCCATCCCCATGTGCATGCCCATGCAGGTCAGCTCCGTGTGTCAGGCTCGTTGAAGATCGAGCATGACATCTCAGCCGGTTCCATCAGTCCGGCGGCGTCATCTCGATGACCACCTTGCCGAGCTTCTCCCCGGCGCTGAAGCGCTGGTACGCGCGCGGCGCATCGGCGAGGGGGAAGCTCGCTGCCACCGGCACACGCAGCCGGCCGCACGCGAGCAACGGCAGCAGCTCAGCCTCGACGCGGCGCGCGCAGAGCGCCTTCTCCTCCAGCGGCCGAGCCCGCATCGTCGACGACATGATGCTGCCGCGACTGGACATCAGCGTGCGGAGGTTGACCTCGGTCGTGGCCCCCCCGCCCAGGCCGATCACGGCGATGCGCCCCCGGGTTGCCAGCGCTGCAAGGTTGCCCGCCAGGTTCGGCGCCCCGACCAGCTCGAGGATGACGTCAAAGGGACCGGCGTCGGCGAAGTCGCCGGGAGCGACCACGGTCTCCGCGCCCAGGCAGCGAACCTGCTCCCGGAGCTGTTCGGACCGCACCGTGGCGGTGACCCGGGCGCCGGCTCGAGCGGCCAGCTGGACCGCGGCCACGCCCACGCCGCCGGCCGCGCCGTGGATGAGCACGCGCTCGCCCAGGCGCAGCCCGGCCTGGGTGAACAGCGCGTCGTGGGCGGTGGTGAAGGTCTCCGGGAAGCCGCCCGCCTGCAGCCACTCGACACCATCGGGAACGGGCATGAGCACGCGCTCGTGCGCGACAGCGAGCTCTGCCTGGCCACCGCCGCCCACCACCGCCATGACGCGGTCGCCGACGGCAAACCGGGTGGCCGAGGGACCGAGCGCCACCACCTCGCCGGCGAACTCGAGGCCGGGGATGTCCTGCGGGCTGCCCGGCGGGGCCGGGTAGAGGCCCCTGACCTGGACGAGGTCGGCGCCGTTGAGGCCGGCGGCGCGGACCCTGACCAGGGCCTCGCCAGTGCCCGGCTGGGGATCGGGGTGATCGACGACATCCAGCCTGTTGGCCTCGAGGATGGTGACCGCGCGCACACGTGCAGGGTAGCCGGACCGCTTAG
>DATBPD010000097.1:0-29739 GCA_036561525.1 Candidatus Dormiibacterota bacterium
TCGGCGTCGATCCGCCTGGCGACACTGCTCGGACAGAAGTACCTGCAGCTGACCCCCGGCAAGGACACGGCTCATCCCTACGCTGACAACAGCACCATCGCGCTCAGTGCCACCCAGCCCGTGGTCGACTTCGACCAGATCCTCAACACGTTCGACAAGCCGACACGCGATTCATTGACCAGCCTGATCCGCACCGCCGCCGGCGCTGTGCAGGGGCAGGAGGGCACCCTCCAGCAGCTCATCCCCGACCTGCGCGACCTCTCCGTGCACAGCGTCAGCCCGACCCAGGAGCTGGTCACGCGCAACCCGGAGATCAACAACATCCTGATCAACCTCGGGACCACGGCGGACACGCTGAACCAGAGCAGAACCGACCTCGCCGGGGTCATCGACAACATGAACAGCATCACCGGTTCCCTGGCCATGCACCAGGCCGCGCTCGAGGGTTACATCAGCAATGTCGACGCCATCAACCAGACCACCGATGCAGTCCTCAAGAACGGGCGCGCCGCCGAGTTCGGCGCTGCGCTCCAGCAACTGGGCCACTTCGCCACCCAGCTGAACACGCTGATGACCGACCTGGTGCCGGAGACGGGCAACTTCGCCAACGACCGGAGCAAGGCGACGGGCCTGCCCATCTGGCAGGACGCCAGGAACCTCGTCTTCCAGATCGGCGCGGCCACCGCCCAGGGCAACAAGTCGGGGTACTTCCTGCGCCAGAACGCCAACGGCGTCGACCCGTGCGGGCTGCTCGGCCCCACCTGCGTTGCCACCAACGCGCCGCCGTCGACGGCCCCGAGCCTGCCCGGTCTTCCCTGCCTGCCCGTCCTTCCCTGCCCGACGCTGCCGCCGGGGGCGACCCTGCCGCCGGTGCCGACCCTGCCACCGGTACCAACACTCCCGCCGGCGCCGACGCTGCCGCCGCTGCTGCCGACACCGACACCGCCGCATGGCTCCAACCCGACGCCGACCCCCCTTCTGTGCCCGCCGTTGTGCCTGTCGCCGACCGGTGCCAGCACCACCGCCTACGACCTGAACAACGTCGACCTGTGGGGCCTCCTCCTCGTCAACTGGGGCTCGATGTGACCCGCAGGACGGTTCAGCCGGTGTGGAGCGGCACCATCGCCGCGCTGGTTCTGGTCGTCACCATGGTCGCCGTCATGGTCAGCGGCATCCCCGGCGGGCCGAGCATCACGCTCCCCTGGAGCCACGCCGTGACCATCCACGTCCAGTTCACCAATGCCGACGCGCTGGCGCCACACGCCAGCGTCGACGTCGCCGGGGTCAAGGTCGGTGAGGTGCATGACGTCAACGCCCAGGGCAACATCGCGGTGGCAACGCTGATCATCGACCAGAGGTACAGCGACATCCACACCGATGCCCAGGTGCTGCTGCGCCCCCATGGGCTGTTCGGGCCCAAGTACATCGAGATCACTCCCGGGACCAATGCAGCTCCACTGGTCACCGACGGCGGCACCATCAGCGTCACCAACAGCGTGCAGCCGGTTGACCTCGACCAGCTGTTGCAGGCCCTGCAGGCGCCCGAGGCGCAGAACCTGCGCACTGCGCTGATCGAGCTGGGCAGGGCGTCAGCCGGCCAAGGCGACGATGTCAATCACCTGCTCAACGCCGCCGACACGCTGACCCAGACCCTGCAGACGCCACTGAAGACGCTCGACAACGTCTCCTCGAACTTCTCCGATTTCCTGGTGCAGAACGAGTCGTTCAACGCCAGCTTCGCGCAGACACCGCTCGACAAGCTGGTCGCCAGCAGCAACACGACGCTCGCCGCCTTCGCGGCCAACGCCACCCAGCTGGGCTCACTCCTCGACCACGCCGACAGCACCCTCACCCAGCTCGACAGCGCCCTCGGCGGCGAGCAGTCACACATCCGCAAGACCATCGAGACACTGCCCGCGACCATTGACAAGCTCAACACCTTCAACAGCGTGATCGGCCTCTTCGCTGCCAACCTCACCGGCAAGGAGTCGGGCTTCCAGTACAAGAACGGGATGCCCGACGTCACCGCGGGCATCATCGCCGCCATCGAGAACATCAAGTCGGCGTTCTCGTCGTACGACTGCTCGGTGACGACCAGCCCCTGCCCGCAGCAGGACAGGCAGTACTACCTGCGTGTCCAGACCTTCAACCTCGGCGGCAGCGACCAGACCATCCAGCAACTCGAGGGGATCCTCTGCTCACTGCCCACCCCACAACTGCCGGGGCTGCACATCCCATGCCCGTCGAGCCATGCCAGCCAGGGCAGCCGGCCCGGGGCCGACATGCTGACGGGTGACTACAGTCACCTTGCTTCGCTGATCGGCGAGTAGGAGTCCGAGCATTGCGCCTGCGCAGCATGCGCTGCGCCAGGGCGGCACGAAACGGCCCTGGCAATACATGATGGCGGCACGGCTCGCACTGCGGCGGGCGCTCCGCTGACAGCTGGACAGGACGGAGGCAGAGTGCTGCGACGATTCGCCGGGCCGATGGCGCGCCGCCCGATGGTTGTGCTGCTGGTGGCGCTGTTGGTGTGCGCGGCGGCTGCCACCGGCTTCGTCCGCTTCGGCGTCGAAGCCGGGCAGTCGCTGCTGGTCGGCAGCAACTCCCCAGCCGGCCAGGCCAACCAGGGCTTCACCCAGGCCTTTGGCACCGACCCGATCGTCGTCGTCCTCTCGGCGGGAACGGCGCAGAATCCAGGCAACCCGACCGCGCCGTACCTCGAGAAGAACCTGCAGCGGCTGGCCGCGCTCGAGGACGATCTTGCCCACGACCCGAGGGTGGCCGAGGTGCTTGGCCCCGGCAGCGTGGCCCACGCAGCGCTGTCGGCGACGACTGAGGAGATCACCAAAGCTCTCGGTACCAGCCAGGCGCAGGGCGAGTATCCCTACTTCGTCGCCGAGACCGATCTGCTCGTGGCTCACCAAAAGGGTGTGACCGACACCACCAAGCTGCGCACCCAGTTCCAGAACGACCTCACCAACGCGACCAGCCTGCTCGAGCTGTACGTGGCGCGGGCCGCGCGCGACGCCCACCTGGCGCGCACCGCTTACGCGCAGAAACCCGTGCCAGCACAGAACAGGGTCATCGATGGTGCGGAGCGCGCTGCCGACGCCGCTGTCGCCGCGGATCCGCTGCCGCCGCTCTTCGCGGAGTACCTCGCCGGACCGGGCAACGCCACCGACCAGACCGTGGCACGCAGTTTCTTCGACCGGCTGACCTCGGCGTTCGGTGACTGCGACGGAGCGATCGCGCAGCTGCTGCAGATCACACCGACCTGTCAGTCGTACCTCGACCGGATCCTGCTCGACCTGCCCAACTGCCCGACCCAGGCACAGGTGCAGGCGGCGCAGGCGGCAGGCAGGGAGGTGTTCTGCTCACCCAAGCCACAGTGGTCGGCGGTGCTGCCCCAGCCGACGACGCTGGCGAGCGGCAAGCTGCTGGCGCGTGAGGTCGTCACCGTGCGGCTCACCGCGGCCGCGGCTGCAAATCGCTCAGCGGTGCTCGCCGTCAGGCAGAAGATCTCCGACGAGCTCACCAAGGGGATCGCCGACGACGCCTACACCAAGACCTTCAACGGCTCGCAGCTGCAGCAGTTGCAGCAGCTCGGACCGCTCGACCCGTCGGAGTGCGCCGGCGCCGGCCAGCAGAACAGCCCGAGCTGCTACACGGCGTTCAGCGATCGCCCGTTCGAGACTGTCATCGCCGGTGCACCGCTGCTCACCTACGGCGTCGTCGACTCGATGACCGAGACCCTGCTGATCCTTCTTCCCCTGGTCATGGTCCTGATGGCCATCCTGCTGCTGGCGACCTTCCGTGCCCGGGGCCGGCTGTGGCCGTTGCTCGCCGCCGCGGGGGCAGGCGCCGCCACCGTCGGCCTCTCGCTGTGGGTGGGCATCGCGGTGACCCCGGCTGTGCTCGCAGGGATCCCCATCCTTGTCGGCCTCTCGGTCGACTACGCCGTGCAGCTGGTGGCGCGCTATGACGAGGAACGCGGGCGTGGCGCCGGCCGCGAGCAGGCTCTCGAAGAGACGATGCGCAGGAGTGGTCCGGCCACGCTGACCGCCGCGCTGGCCACGCTCGCCGGGCTGGGCACGCTGATGCTCTTCGCCGGCATCGACGGGGGTCCGTTCGTCGCCATCCCGCTTGTTGCCGAGTTCGCGCTGGTGCTGTTCGTCGGCGTCATCCTGGCGTGGCTCGCCGGCATGTTCATCGCGCTGCCCGCGGCGGTGTTGCGCGAGAAGGAGGCGACACCTGTCGAGGCAATGCCGGTCCCGCCGACTCCACAGCGGACCCTCGGCCTGGCGACGTACTGGCGCGGCGCGCTGATCCCCGCGGTGATCGCCGCGCTGGTCGGGTGGGTGCTGCTCGAGCACGTGCCGGTGCAGACGCAGGTCGACCAGCTGCTTGCGTCATCGCTGCCGCAACTGACCGACGTCAACACAGTTCGCGACCAGACCGGGTACGGCAATGAGATCGACGTCTATCTGCACGGCCAGGTCGCGGGCCCGTACAACCAGCCGGGCACCCCATCCAATGTGATCTGGCAATGCTCGGCGTCCGAGGCGATCCGCAGCAATCATGCCGACCAGGTGGCGCTGGCGATCTCGATCGCAGACTTTTTCATCGCCACGTCCTCGTCCACGTCGGCGTCGACAAAGGCGCCATGCACGGCGCCTTCGGTCACCACGCCGGCGCCTTCGCCGGGCCCGTCCGCCACCCCCGGACCATCGTCGAGCCCCGCGTCCTCGCCGAGCGCAACCGCCGCCGCGACGCCGACCCGGTTCCACGGTGGCCCGTCGAAGATCTACCTCGCCGCCTCCGCGGTGGCGAGCCAAACCGCGGCGGCGGCATCGGCCAGCCCGATCTCGGCGGCACCCTCGCCCACCGGCTCCGTGGCGCCCTCGGCGGGTGCCACGCCTGGCCCGGCACAGGCCCAGCCGAAAACCCAGACGGCCTTCCTGTGCGACCTCCGCCTGCTGCCCAGCCTGGCGCGCAACCTGGTCCAGGACATCGCGCTGCCGCCTGCCACCACCAGCACCAAGGGCACGCTTCCGTGTCCCGCGCTCGACAAGTACCTCAACTCGTGGTTGACCAACGACACCAGCCCGATCGATCCCACCGCGGCGCGCATCGTCATCGGCGTCCAGGGCACGTCCATCGCCGACGAGGCGCGGCTGATCGACAGCATCCGCGCCAACGAGGTCAACGCGCCGCCCAACGGGATCAGCGCGGCGCCGGCGGGCATCGCTGCGCTGGCCGCGCAGGCCTACGACAACATCGTCTCGCGTAGCCTGTTGCTCAACCTCCTCCCGCTTGTGGTCGTCTTCCTCGCGCTGCTGCTGCTCGAGCGCGATCTCCGGCGGGCCGCCCTGCCGATCCTGCCCACCGCGATCGCCGCCGGCTGGGCACCGCTGATCCTGCTGCTGCTCGGGCTTCTCCCCGGCAGCGTGGGCAAGACGCTGGGATCCTTCAACCCCCTGACCGTGGTGCTGGGGGCCCTGGTGATCGCGCTTGCCACCGAGTTCGGCGTGGTGCTGCTGCGCCGCTTCGACGAGGAGATGGCCCGCGGCGTGCACCCGGATGACGCCGCGGCTGCGACGTTGGCTGCGACGGGGCGGGCGATCCGCGTCTCCGCGCTCACCCTGGGCGCTGGTTTCGCGGTGCTTGCCGTCAGCGCGCTGTTCCCCAACGGCCTGCCGCTGCTCGGTGCCTTCGGGTTGACCGTGCTCATCGACCTCGGCCTGGCGGTGGCGGCGGTGTTCGGCATCATGCTGCCGGTGGCCGTCGCCATCGAACGCGCCCGCTACGCACCGGCGCGCGCGGTCGCCGCGCCGGCGCCGCGGCTGCAGCCCGCGCCGGCCGCCGCCGTGGCGGCCGAGGAGCCCGCCGGACCTGCCCCCATGGTCGAAGAAGCGCCGCCCGCCGCTGCCGATGAGGAACCCGCGCCCACCACGCCGGCGTCCGCCGATACGGGGTCGCGGCGCAGGCGCGGTGTCAGCGGACGGCGCCGGCCGCCGGCGGAACCGGCAACGCCGGACGCGGACGCGCCCACGCAGCCACCGCGCCGGCCGGGGGTCAGCGGCCGCCGGCGTCGCGGCCCGGGTCCGGGAGCGCCTGGCGGCTGAGCACGGAAGGCGCTGTCAGGCCGCCCCGACCGAGTGCAGCAGGCTCACCACCACCACCAAAACCATCAGCACCGCGCTGAGCGCCGCGTAGGGGATCAGCGTCAGCGCCACGGCGCTCAGCGCCGGCGTGTCGTAGACAGCCCGCACGGCGATCGCGTTGAGCACCACGAACCAGCCCACCAGGGGCAGGGCGAGGAGCCCGGACGCGTTGGCGAGGGTGTCGCCGCCCCAATGCGGGCTCGCCGCCTGCACCAGTGCAATCACCGCGTAGAGGGCGAGCACCGGGAAGGTGAGACCGGTGACGCAGAGCAGGTCGCGGCGTCGCGGCTCGTGTCCCATCAGCCTGGCGCCGGCGCCGACGAGCAGCCCGCTGATCAGCCAGAAGGCGACCAGCATCAGCGGGAGGGCCACGGAGAGGATGACCGCCGCAGCACCGCCGGCGCCGATGATCGACGCGGCGATGTCAAGCGCCAGGCTGACCATGCCGGTGAGCCCGACCGCGAGGGTCGCCCGAGCCATGTCGGGGTGGGTGGCCGCCGCCGCCAAGGTGCGGCGAGGGTGAGCGATGAGCGCCGCCATCGTGGTCACTCTACCCGTCGGTCCGTGGTCGGCTACGGGCGTCCTTCCGGAGGTGGCGGCTGCGGTATACTACTAAGGTCAATCTGACCTAAACCCTAGGAGACAGCGTCGTGCTCGCCGTCCGTCCCGTTGAGCAAGCCGCCGCCGACCCCGGATTGCCGGAGCGCATCGAGCGCCTGCGCCGCGAACACAACGCGGTGATCCTCGCCCACAACTACCAGCTCCCCGAGGTCCAGGACGTCGCGGACTTCGTCGGTGACTCCCTCGGGCTGTCGCAGCAGGCCGCCAGCACCGACGCGGAGGTGATCGTCTTCTGCGGTGTCCACTTCATGGCCGAGACCGCGGCAATCCTGTCGCCTGATCGCATCGTCCTGCTGCCCGACCTCGCCGCCGGCTGCTCCCTGGCCGACACCATCACGGCGGACCAGCTGCGCGCCTGGAAGGCGGAGCATCCCGGCGCGGTGGTGGTCTCCTATGTCAACACCACTGCTGAGGTCAAGGCGGAGTCGGACTACTGCTGCACCTCGTCGAATGCCGCAGCCATCGTCAGGAGCATCCCCGAGGACCGCGAGATCCTCTTCTGTCCCGACATGTTTCTCGGCGCTCACGTCGAGCGGGTGACCGGTCGGCGGATGCACATCTGGATGGGTGAGTGCCACGTGCACGCCGGCATCGACCCGGCCGGGCTCGACGAGGTCCGCCGCCAGCACCCCGGTGCCGAGCTGCTCATCCACCCCGAGTGCGGCTGCACCACGTCGGCGCTGTACCGGTCGTCGTCGGGCGACCTGCCCGGGGTGACCACGGTGGTGACCTCCACCGAGGGGATGGTGCGCCGGGTCGTCGAATCGCCGGCCTCCACCTTCATCGTCGCCACCGAGGTTGGCATCCTCCATCGGATGGAGAAGTTCGCGCCCGGCAAGCGCTTCCTGGCTGCCTCGCGCGGCGCTGTCTGCCAGTACATGAAGATGATCACGCTGCCCAAGGTGGCCGCGTCCCTGGAGACGCTGTCTCCGCAGGTCACGGTGGCGCCCGAGATCGCGGCGCGCGCCCGTCTGGCCATCGACCGGATGCTCGCCGTCCCGGTCTGAGCTGGGCGACGACCGGCGCCGCCTGATGACCGCTCCTCGGGTGCTCGCCATCGACCAGGGGACCTCAGGCACCACCTGCCTGGTGGTCGGCGCCGACGGCGCCATCGCCGGTCGCGGCTACGCAGACGTGCCGGTGCACTATCCACGAGACGGCTGGGTGGAGCAGGATGCCGCGGACCTCTGGGATTCCGTCCTGGCGGCCGCCAAGGCCGCCATCACCGCCGCCGGCGCGCCGGCGCCGGTGGCGGTGGGCATCACCAACCAGCGCGAGACTGCGGTGGTGTTCGATCGGCGCAGCCAACTCCCGGTGGCGCCCGCCATCGTCTGGCAGTGCCGCCGCAGCGCGGCCCTCTGCGCGGCCCACCGCGAGCGTGGCGAGGAGGCAATGGTTCGCGCCCGCACCGGCCTCCTGCTCGACCCGTATTTCACCGCCACCAAGCTGGAGTGGCTGCTCGGTGAGCAGCCGGAGTTGCGCGCTCGAGCCCGGCGAGGCGAGCTGTGCGGCGGCACCGTCGACACCTGGCTGATCGCCCGGATGACCGGCGGCGACGTGGTGGCCACAGACCCGAGCAACGCCAGCCGCACGCTGCTGTATAACCTCGCGGCGGGAGGCTTCGACGACGAGCTCTGCGCACTCTTCTCCGTGCCCGCCGCGATGCTGGCCGAGATCCGGCCAAGCGCCGGCCGGGTGGGCGTGACCGACCCATCGCGCTTTCTCGGCCTGCGCCTGCCCATCAGTGGCATCGCCGGCGACCAGCAGGCAGCGCTGTTCGGCCAGGCGTGCGTGCATCCCGGCATGAGCAAGAACACCTACGGGACCGGCTCGTTCGTGCTGGTCAACGCCGGCACCGCCGTGCCCGCGCCGGTCGAGGGGCTGCTCGCCACCGTGGCCTGGCGGCTGGGGCAGGTCGACACCTTTGCGCTCGAGGGCAGCATCTTCGTCACCGGCGCGGGCCTTGCCTGGCTTCGCGACGGGCTCGGCCTGCTCGCCGGGGCGGACCAGGCAGGTCCGCTCTTCGACTCGGTGCCGGACAGCAACGGCTGCACCTTCGTCCCGGCCCTGGCAGGACTGGGCGCCCCGTTCTGGGACCCGGGCGCGCGCGGAGCCCTGCTCGGCCTCAGCGCCGGGGTGACCCGAGCACACGTGGTGCGGGCCGTCGTCGAGTCGATGGCCTACCGCACCCGCGACGTCGTCGAGGCGATGGAGGGCGCCGGTGGGGTGGTGCTGGGCGAGCTCAGGGTCGACGGTGGGGCGAGCGTCATGGACGGCCTCTGCCAGTTCCAGGCAGACCTGCTCGGGCTCCCGGTGACGCGCGCGGGATCGCCGGATACCACCGCCGTTGGCGCGGCCATGCTGGCTGCGGTCGGCGAGGGGCTGGTGAGCGCGCCGGACGGGGTGGCCGCGGCCTACCGGGCCGGCCGCCGATTCGAGCCCGCGCACCCCGGCCGCAGGCCGGAGGAGCCGTACCGCGCCTGGCTCCGGGCCGTGCAGCGCGTCCGAGGCTGACACGCCGCCAGGCCGGGCGAGGGGGCGGGAGCGCCCGTCCGAAGCTGCCTCCGTCGCGTAGCGACAGCGCCGCGCGAGGCGCGGCGAGGGTGGGGGTGTGCGTGGTCGACTTCATGTCGACCATGCGAGGGGGCGGGATCTGCCCGCCCTCTGTTAAAGAAAAGACCGGAGGGCGAACCCTCCGGCCTTTCAGGAAGGGAATGAGTTTCCTGTTTGGGGGCGACCATCGTCGCCAGAGCTCAATGTAGCGGGGTCGCCGGCGAAATGCAGTAAACGCTCGGTGAAGATCTGTAAATGATTGTCAAGCGGCGGCGGCACCTCAGCACCAGGATTCCCGACGGCCCGATCGGCCGACCCCTTGCGTATGCTCGGCAGCCGTGGCCACGGCTGCCCGCCATCCAATCCTCTACGACGTCGAGCGCTGGCGTCGGTATCGCACCTGGCTGCTCCTGCCGGCGACCGTGTTCGCCATGACGGCCCTCTTCACCAGTCTGCTCCGCCCCACCGGCGGGAGCGCGTTCGGGTACGCGGTGGTGTCCGCGGCCCTGTTCGCGATCGCCACCTCGCTCTGGACCAGGCAGCGATTCAGCTACCTCACCCGGGACGGCACGGAGCTGGTGGTCCGTGCCATGGCGGCCAACCGGCGCCTCGGCTCGGCCGACATCGAGCGGGCCAGGGTGGTCCGCCTCGGCTCGGTCTTCGGCCGCCCTGAGCGGCGCCGCCTGCTGCCCCGGCCAACCGAGCGCTGGCTGGCCACCGAGGCGATCTCGATCCGCCTCCACGACGGGGTCGACCTGCGTGCCCTGCGCCGCATCGCCGGCGTGCGCTGCGTCATCGACGATCTCCTGGTCGTCCCCGTTCCTGATGCGAACGGGTTGCTCAAGGAGCTGCTCGAGCACGTCTGTCCGCCCAAGCACCTGCCCGCGTCCGGCTCACCTCGCCGGCGAGGGCGCCGCCGGTGAGCACGGCGGGCAGCCGCAAGTCAGAGCCGATCGTTCGTTCCGGCCTGCGCGGTTTCCTCGCCGTCGAGCGACGCGACGTCCTCATCGTGGTGGCGCTGGTGCTGGTCTCGATGGCTGTGCGGTTCCTGAGCCCGATCTACCCCGACTTCCTGACCGGCGGGGGAACTCTGGCCGTCGCCGGGGTGGGCTACCCGGTGACGCATGGCACCGCCGCCGAGTGCACCCCGCCAGGAGGCGGTGTGCCGATCGGGCCGCCGGGCAAGGACGCCACCGGTCAGGCGGTCAACCACACCGATGTCCGAGTCTGCGGCTTTGTCTTCGACGAGATCTACTTCCCAGTCGACGCGGCCAAAGACCTCCGTCAGCCTGCGCAGACATATTTCGATCCCGAGCCGCCGCTGGCCAAGCTGCTGATGGCGCCGCCGATTGCCACGCTCGGCTTCAGCAGCTGGGCGTGGAGGACCAGCACGGTGATCTTCGGCAGCCTTCTGGTCGGCCTCATCTATCTGCTGGCGTTGCGCCTGCGTCGCGATCGCTGGTTCGCGACCGCTGCGGCAGTGTTCGTCTCGCTCGACGGGCTTGCCTTCGTCGAGTCGCGCACCGGGGTCATCGACATCATCGCCATCTTCTTGGTGGCGCTCTTCTATTACGTCTTCCTGCTCCACTGGCAGGCGCGAACGCGTGCCCAATGGAGAGCCACTCTCTACGTCATGGCCCTGGTCGCCGGACTCGCCTTCGCTGCCAAGCTGACCGCGCTGGCCCCCCTGGTCATCGCCGCTGCGCTGATCCTGGTGCGCGGCCTCTCCCCATGGATAGGCGGGCTGATCCCCGCGGTGGCGCGAATCGCCGGTCGTCGCCGCCACGAGGTGGTGATGTGGCGAGAGGCCGCGGGGCGGTTGGCGCTGGTGCATTACACGGTGGCCATGCTCGTCGTCGGCGCTGTGTTCTGTGCGTCGTTCTCGCGCTACCTCACCATCGTGCACAACGACGTCTACCACTTCACCAAGTGCGACCAGGCGTCGGCCGGTCTGACCGCTGGGAGCGTCGACACCCTCAAGGTGCCGACGTTCAAGGTCGGGTCACTCACCCTGCCCAACCCTGCGCAGGCGGTTGGCGACATCGTGGACATCACGGCGGCCGGGCTCCAATACCACGAGCAGGAGTGCCACCCACATCCGTACGCATCACGCTGGTACACGTGGCCGGTCATGTACCACCCGGTCCTCTTCTACTACGACCAGGTCAACTCCGCCACGCCCGACAACCCCACGGTGTCGTCGATCACGGACATGGGCAACCCCGCCGTCTGGTGGCTGTCGATCCCTGCCCTGCTGGCGTGCATGTGGCGGCTGAGCCGCGGCCCGCCCTGGTGGCGGCTCCTGGTCGCAATCATCGGCTTGCTCTCGCTGGCGGTGATGATCATCACCTTCCACGCAGCCCAACAGCCTGACAACGTGACCGTCCGCGTCGACCCCGGCCCGCTGTTCACCGTGGCCTTCCTCGGCGTCGGCGCGTACTCCGGCCTGGTGGCGGTGAGCGCGGTGATCTCACGACGGTTCGTGCCCGCCTTCATCGTGCTCGGCTACATCACCTCATGGATGCTCTGGGTGGCGGGCAATGAGCGCCGGGTGCTGTTCTTCTACCACGCGCTTGGCATGCTGCTGTTCGCCGCCCTGGCGCTCGCCTACGTGCTCGCCGGGTTCCGCACCACGGTGATCGCCGTCGGCACGCGGAGGATTCCCCTGGCGCCGGTGGCCTGGGCGGGGGTTGTCGCGGTGGTGGCAGGGTTCATCTTCTTCTACCCGGTGTGGACGGCTCTGCCGATGCCCAACAGCGACCACCAGATGCGCCTCTGGGTCGACGCCTGGTGAGCTCGGTGGGGCTTGGGTTGGCAGCCCTGCTGCTGATCCTCGGCACATGTGCGGCCGGGTCACTGCCGCGCACCGAGCTGCGCGTCGAGGAGCGCGTGCTCGTGGGCGTGGTCGCGACCGTGCTCGTCGGCAGCGCGCTCACGTACCTGCTGGCGCTCGGCGCTGGGCTCAACGTCGCGGTCGTGCTCGGCGGCGAAGCGCTGACCGCTGCCGGCTTTGCGGCCCTGGGCTGGCGCCGCCGCGACGCCAGGATCGCGCAGTGGAGAAACGGCTGGTCAGAGCTGATGTCCCCCGAGCAACGCCGTCACCGCATCGGCCTGGCTCTGACAACCTTTTTCGCGACTGTGCTGTTCGTGCTGCTGTTCGCGCACACGTTGAGCACCGATGCCGCCGGCAACCTCAACGCGGGATTCCTGACGGTCTGGGCCGACTGGGCTCAGCACCTCACCACGGCCGGCAGTTTCGCCGTGGGCCACAACCTGCCCCCACAGAATCCGCTGTTCAGCGGCCAGGCCCTGCGCTACCCGTTCCTCCCCGATTTCCAGTCCGCCACGCTGGTGACGCTGGGAGCGTCGCCGGCGGTGGCACTGGCGCTGCCAGGTGCTCTGCTCGCCATCTGTATCACGCTGCTTGTGGTCGCTCTCGCCGTACGTCTGCACGCCGGTGTCGGCGCCGGCGTGCTCGCCGCCGCGATCTGCCTGATCGGTGGCGGCCTCGGTTTCACCGGCATCCTCGCTGACTCCTGCCTGCACCACGGCTTCAGCGCCGGCCAGTGCACCTGGTCCGGGTTCTTCGCACACCCCGGTGACATCCCGGGCATCGTCGTCGGCACGCTCCACGACCTGCCCGGGTTGGTTGTCGCTCAACCGCGCGCCTACGACGGCCTGCTGACCGCGGCTGCCCAGCAGCCGCTGGCCAATCAGCAGTGGTACACGCCGCTGTTCGCGTGGTGGCTCCCCCAGCGCACCATCCTCTACGGGTTCGCCGGCGCGCTGGTTGTGCTCATCCTGGTGATCGTCGCGTCGCGCTCGCCACGGCGCGGGTACGAGAGCTTCGCGCTGGCGGGCCTGCTCCTCGGCTTGATGCCACTGGTCCACATCCACACCCTGATCGCCATGACCATCGTGCTGGCGTTGCTGGCGCTGCAGTGGCGCCACCGTGGGTGGTGGATCACGCTCGGCGTGGCCACGGTGGTCGCCCTGCCCCAGCTGGTGACCGTGCTCGCAGGCCCGCGTGGATCGCCGTTGTCCGGCAACGCCTTCCCAACCATCGAGCCGGGCTGGATGTACCTCGGCGGTGGCGGTGACCGGCCGCTGCTGTCGCCGAGCGCGCTGCTCACCGGTGTCGGCGGCTTGGGGCGCGCCCTGGTGTCGCCGCAGTACTGGGCATTCTGGGTCACCAACACCGGCGTCGCCGTGCCGCTGGGCGCGCTGCTCGTCATCGCCGCCGCCACCACCAGGCTGCCGGGGAGGGTTGCCGCGGGTGCTCATCGCATCGTCCGCGTATTTCCCCGCGACCTGCTCGCCGTCGCCCTCCCGTGCATCGCGGTCTTCCTGGTCGCCAACGTCGTCGTCTTCCAGTCGTGGGACTGGGACAACACCAAGCTCTTCGCCTACTGGTACCTCGGTGTGGCCCTGCTCCTCGGGACCCTGATCGTGCGCTGGTGGCGGCGCTGGTGGCGTGGCCTCGCGGCGTTCACGCTGGCGGCCGGTACGCTGCTGACGGGGATGCTTGTGCTGCTGCGCCTGATGCCGTGGACGCCGGCGATGGACGCGGTGGGTGGGCCGTACACCTCGGTGCCGGTCGATGAGATCCGCATGGCGACGACCGTAGCGGCGTCGACGCCGGCGCACGCTGTGTTCCTCACCGAAGGCAGGCCCAACGACCCCGTGCTGCTTGTCGCCGGGCGCACTGCGGTTCTGGGCTACTACGGCTGGTTATGGAGCTACGGCACCGATTTCGGGACGCGCGTGAACGACGTGCGCACCATGCTCGAGGGCTGTCACGACCAGCCGCGGTCGAGCTGTGCTGCCGTTGACCTTCTGGGCCGCTACCATGTCGAATACGCGGAGATCGATGACCAGCTCACCGCGCCCGGCATCGTCGACAACAGGGTCGACCTGAGGTGGTGGGCCACGCAGGGCTTTCCGGTGGTGGCCCGCAGCGACCACGTCACCGTCTACGATGTCCGCAACCGGTGACCGAAGGCGACTGGATCTGATGATCGTCGACGCGCACGTCCACATCCTGCCCGACCGGGTTCGAGACAACCTCGGCCAGATCATCGCGGTGGAGCCGTGGTTTGCCGCTTGCCACGCACGCGGCCAGGCAACGGCGTCCGCGGAATCCCTGGTGGCTGCCATGGATGAGCACTATGTCGACCGCGCGGTCTGCTTCAGCTGGCCGTTCGCCGACCCGGGTCTCTGCCGCGAGGCCAATGACTACGTCGCCGACGCCTGTCGCCGTTTCCCCGACCGGTTGGTCGGTTTCGGCGTCATCCAGCCCGCCGACCCCGGTGCTGCGGGCGAGGTGACCCGGTGCGCGCGCCTCGGCCTGCGCGGCATCGGCGAGCTCAATGCCGACGCCCAGGGGTGGACGTTGCTCGACGGCGATATCGACGCGGCGCTGCGTGAATCCGTCGCCGCCGGCCTGCCCTGGACGCTGCACTGCAGCGAGCCGGTGGGACACGACTACCCGGGCAAGGGCGCGGTGACGCCGGACCGTGTGCTCCAGTTTGCGCAGCGTCATGGCGACCTGACCCTGATCTGCGCACACCTCGGCGGAGGCCTGCCGCTCTACGGGCACATCCGTGAGGTGGCCGAGGTGTGCCGGCGGCTCCATTTCGACACGGCGGCGCAACCCTTCGTCTACGAGCCATCGGTGTATCGGGCGCTCCTCGACACGGTGGGGGCGGAGCGCATCCTGCTCGGCTCCGACCATCCGCTACTCGATGTCCCCCGCTACCTGAGCGCGCTCGACCGCGCGGGAGTTGATGACACTGAGCGAGCCCTGGTGACCGGCGGCAATGCCGCCAGGCTCCTGCGCCTTTGAGTTTGGGCAACAAAAAAGCAGAGCGCCGGCTGGCGGGCGCCGGACACTCCGCCTGACGGCAGTTTGCACGCCTCCGAACGACGAATCTGCCCACCATCTCGCCACGGGACGGTGACACGAGATCGCGATCCGCCGCGCTGCCGACAGCCGTGGCGCCGGCGCTGCTCACAGCCGGTCGCCAACGGACCGGGCGAGCAGGCACACTCTGACCGATGTTCACTCCCGCCACGCTCGAGATCGCGATGGTCTCGTTCGAGGGACCCGACCAGTACAGCCAGGCGGGAGGTCTCGGGGTGCGGGCCAAGGAGATGTGCCGGGCCTTCGCGGCGATGGGTTTCCGCACCTCCCTGTACTTCGTCGGTGATCCCGGCAAGCCGGCCGAGGAGACCGTTGATGGCACCCGACTGGTGCGGATCGGTCAGGCGGTGAGCCGCCGCCACCCGGCCGGTGTGTACGATGGCGAGCAGGAGAAGATCGAGGCAATGGGGCACGAGCTGCCGCCATTGATCCGCGACGGCTCGGTGCGACCGGCGGCAGCCGGGGGACGAGTCCTGGCCATCCTCTGCGAGGAGTGGCAGACCGCCGACTTCGTCGAGATCCTCGACCGAGGCCTGCGCGAGATCGGTATGCGCGACCGCTGCGTCATCCTGTGGAATGCCAACAACCACTTCGGCTTCGACAACATGAACTGGCGTGCGCTCGAGCGTGCCGCGACAGTGACCACAGTCAGCCGCTACATGAAGCACCTGATGTGGCCGCACGGCGTCAACCCGGTGGTCATCCCCAACGGCATCCCGGTCGAGGCGCTGCAACCCGTCGATCCGGCCGCGGCCAAGCTCATCAGCGATGCCGCGGGGTCAGCCTGCCTGACCTTCAAGATCGGCCGCTTCAGCCCGGACAAGCGATGGCACCAGAGCATGGACGCCATCGCCGAGCTGCGCGTCCGCGGGCTGCCTGCACGATTGCTGATGCGTGGCGGGGTCGAATCGTTCGGCCACGGTGTGCTCGGCCACGCCCGCCAGCTCGCTCTGGAGGTCGCCGACTGGAACGAGCCCATCGGCGGCGCAGCCGACGTGGCGCGAGCACTCGCGGAGACGGGGACCGCCGCCATCGTCAACCTGCGCCGCTTTCTTCCCGAGGCGGTGCTGCCGGCCGTCTCGCTCGCCTCTGCCGCGGTTCTCGCCAACTCCGGCCACGAGCCCTTCGGCCTGGTCGGCCTGGAGGCGATGGCCGCCGGCGGCGTCGCCGTGGTCGGTGCCACCGGGGAGGAGTACGCCCGCCCCTACGGCAACGCCATCGTCGTCGAGACGGCCGAGGGCACTGAGCTGGCCAGCGCGCTCAGCGGCCTCGTCGAGCGTCCCGACCTGTCGCACCGCCTGCGCGCCGCGGCGCGACGCGATGCCGCCGACTATGCCTGGCCGGAGATCATCGACGGGTTCCTCGAACGGATGCGCTACATCGCCGCCAGGCAGAGCGTGCCGGTCCCGCTCCCTGCCGCCGGCTAGTGGGGGGCAGGACGCCAGACCGGCAGCCAGTGGATAAGCTGCGGCGGTGGATGACCGCCGCCTTGCCTCGATCGCCAGCGAGCTCGGCCTGACCGTCGAGGAGCTCGTGCAGGCGCGCGCCGAGATCACATCGGGGCTCGACGAGACGCTCGTCGGCGGCCTGGTTCGCTTCGAGGACGCGCTGTTCGAGCTGTCCCGGTGAGCCCGCGCCTCACCGTTGCCGACCTTCGCTTCATCAACCGCGTGGCCGCGCGCCGCTTCACCGAAGCTGAGCCGCCGCTGGTAGAGGACAGCGTGCTGGCCGCGGCGCTGGACGGCGACGCGCCGGGCACCGCCCTGGAGGCGACGGCAGCCCTGGTGGGGTCGCTGCTCCGCGGCAATGCGTTCACGGCAGTTCCTCTGCACACCGCCCTGCTCGTCCTGCATTGCGCGCTAGCGTTCGACGGCCTCATCCTGCTGGCGCCCCAGGGGGTGATCGTGGGGATGATTCGCGGCCTCGCCGGCGACGGCGACGCAGCCGCGTTCGCGCGTTGGTTGGAGGACCGCACCGTCCCGTCCGCGTCCGGCAGCTGATGCCGGCGCGACCTCTGGCCGTCGCCCTGGTCTGGCACATGCACCAGCCGTGGTACCGCGACGACGTCGCCGGGCAGTTCGTCTTGCCCTGGGTGCGGCGCCGGGCAGCCAAGGACTACCTGCACATGCTCCAGGTGCTCGAGCGACACCCGGAGATGCGCGTCACCATCAACATGGTCCCGTCGCTGCTCGCGCAGCTGGAGCTGTACAACGACGCTGAGGTCTCCGACGCGGATCGCGACCTCTGTTTGCGCAGCGCGGCCGAGCTGACCGCCGCGGAAAGGGAATTCCTCGTCGCCGGCGCGGCGCACGACGACTACGGACACCGCGTGGCGCTGCTGGCCCCATACATCGAGCTTGTCGACCGTCTTGCCAGCGCTGACGCCGCCACGGCTGCGGTGGACGACATCCGCGACCTGCAGCTCTGGACGCTGCTCGCCTGGATCGACCCCGACCAGATCCGTGCCGACCCCGCGCTGCTTGTGCTGGCGCAGCGCGGCCACGGCTTCAACGAGGCTGACAAGCACACCGTCGACCGGGCCCAGCTGGCGTTGCTCCGCGCGGTGATCCCCGCCTACCGCGATGCCGTGGCATCGGGACGGGTCGAGCCGATGACCAGTCCCTTTCATCACCCCATCCTGCCGTTGCTCATCGACGCAGCGTCCGCGCGCGTGGCCGCGCCGGGCATCGCCATCGCTGAACCACCGCTGCGCGCCGAGCGCGACGCACTCGAGCACGTTCGCCGCGGCCTCGACGGCTTCGAGCGCGTGGTCGGGCGCCGTCCAGCGGCGATGTGGCCGCCCGAGTGCGCGGTGTCGCCGCAGGCGGTTGCGCTCATGCACGGCTGCGGTCTGCGCTTCGCGATCAGCGACGAGCTGGTGTTGAACCGCACCTTGGGACGTGGCGCCCGCGACAGCGGGGAGCTGTACTCTGCCCACACCGACTCGAGCGGCCTGTCCCTGGTGTTCCGCGACGCCGTGCTGAGCAACCTGATCGGCTTCACATATCAGTCGATGCCGGCCGAGGAGGCGGCGGCGGACCTGCTGGCACGGCTGGCGGCCATCGCACACGCCCGGCGCGACGACGGGGCCGCATCGATGGTGACGATCGCGCTCGACGGCGAGAACTTCAAGGACTTCTACGCCGAGAACGCCACCCCGTTCCTCGACGCTCTGTACTCGGGGCTGGTGGCGAGCGCGGAGCTGCGAACCACCCACATCGCAAGCTTCCTCGACCGCAATGAGGCTGCGCGTTCTCCCCTGCCACCGATGTGGACCGGTTCGTGGGTCGACGCCGACCTGCGCACCTGGATCGGCGAGGCGGCGCATACCAGGGCCTGGGCACTGCTGGCAGCGACCCGCGGCGCGCTGCTTGGCATCGATGCTCGGGCAGCTCATCCGCGTGCCTGGGACGAGCTGCTCATCGCCGAGGCCTCTGACTGGTTCTGGTGGTTCGGCGAGCACCACGACTCCGGCTTCGACGCGTCGTGGGACGAGTTGTTCCGCACCCACCTGCGCAACGCCCATACGCTGGCCGGGCTGGCCGTGCCCGCAGCCGTCGACGACGCGGTGATCGTGTCGGCCGCCATCGGTCATGACTGCGCGCCGCTGCGAAGCATCGATCCAGTCAACCGCGGCCTGCTCGAGTGGCAGAGCGGCGGGGTCGCGGAGGTGGGAGCAGTGTACGGGGCGATGCGACCGCCGGCGAGCAGCGTCGCTCGGATTCTCTATGGCGCCGGTGGTGGTCGCCTGCACGTCCGTTTCGATGATGGAACGCCGCGGTTCAACCGGGTCACCATCGACGCAGGTGCTGCCGGCAGCCTGGTGGTCGAGCGCGCCGCGCGCAGCCTCTCGGTGGCCACGCCGGTCAGTGGCCCTCTCGACTTCGCGATCACCCTGGATGAATCCGGACGCGGCATCGAGCGCGTCCCCCTGCACGGCTGTCTCCACGTGGCCAACCTCGCCGGCGGCAACGGCTCGCGCCTGCGAGTTCTGATCGTGGCCGCGGAGTGCGCACCGCTCGCCGTTGCCGGGGAGCTCGCCACGCATGTCGCAGCGACTGCTGCCGAGGCCGCTGGGCTGGGCCATGAGGTTGTCGTCGTGATCCCGCATCACCGCGGCGCCGGCTTTGGCCGATCCCCTGGTGTGCGCATCGCACGGCTGGCGGCCTCGGCCTTGGGCTCGAACCTGGAGGCGCGAGTCGTCCAGGGTGCGCTCGAGGACGGCGGTCCGCCAACTCTCAGCATCGACGCGCCCGCTTGGTTCGATCGTGATGGCGTCTACGGATTCCTCGACGACGGCGAACGCTACCTCGCGTTCAGCGTCTTCGTGTTTGCGCTGCTCAACGGCACCGGCTTCGCACCCGACGTCGTGCATAGCTTCGAGTGGCAGACCTCGGCGCTGCTGGCCCGGCTCGGCGCGCTGCCGTCTGCCCCTGCGACCGTCTTCAGCATCAGCGATGGGTCGCCGGGCTACCGAGTCGACGCCGCCACCCTCGCGAGAGCAGGTGTGCTCGCCACCGGCGCCGGGGATGTCGACCTCATCGATCTTGGCCGTCGCGCCGCCACCGTCGTGGAACAGAGGCCGCGACGGGGACCTCTGGCGCAGACGTACGACGCCGCCCTGGCCCGCCGGCGTTCACCTCCCTGAGGCCGGCCTCGCAATCGGCGGTTGCGGCGAGTGCCTGGGCCTATGATTGCCGCGCTGATGAATTCGTCGGAGGCGGAACGGGCGGATCGGGCATGAAGGCTGTCGTCATGGCCGGCGGCGAGGGCTCGCGGCTCAGACCGCTGACCAGCCAGTACCCCAAGCCCCTGGTGCCGGTGGTTGGGACGCCGGTCGTCGAGCACATCCTCCGGCTGCTCCGCGACCACGGGATCACCGAGGTGATCCTCACCCTGCAGTACCTGGGTGCGGAGATCCGCAACCGGCTCGGCGACGGGTCCGACCTCGACATGCAGGTGGAGTATGTGGTCGAGGATCGGCCGCTCGGGACCGCTGGGAGCGTCCGCAACGCGGCGCACCTTCTCGAGGACACCTTCCTGGTGATCAGCGGCGACGCGCTCACCGACTTCGATCTGACCTGGGTGATCGAGGAGCACCGTCGCCGCAAGAGCCACGCCAGCATCGTGCTCACGAGCGTGCCCAACCCTCTGGAGTACGGGGTGGTGGTCACCGAGGTTGACGGCAGGGTGAAGCGCTTCCTAGAGAAGCCGTCCTGGGGCGAGGTCTTCAGTGACCATGCCAACACCGGCGTCTATGTGATCGAACCATCCGTCCTCGAGCACATCGAGCCGGACATCTCCGTTGACTGGTCGCAGGATGTATTTCCGCGGATGCTGCGCCGCAAGGAGCCCCTGTTCGGCATCGTTGCGGAGGGCTACTGGTGCGACATCGGGTCGATCCAGTCGTACATGCAGGCCAATTGGGATGCGCTCGAGGGTAAGGTCCGCCTGCACATCCCCGGCCGGCGTGAGGGCAACGTGTGGATCGGCGATGGCGTGGAATTCGGCATCGGCGTGCAGCTCGAGGGGCCGGCCTTCATCGGTGACGAGGTGAAGCTCAAGGCCGGGGCATTCATCAATGGCCACGCGGTCATCGACAAGTACACCATCATCGACGACAACGCCAAGGTGTCCAACACGGTGATCTGGCCGCACTCCTACATCGGAGAGAACTGCCGGCTGCGCCAGAGCATCGTCTGCCGCAATGTCACCATCAAGAATGGCAGCCTGCTCGAGGAGAACACCGTCGTCGGTGACGACTGTGTCATCGGTGTTGGCTCCCGGGTGCGCTCAGGGGTGAAGATCTGGCCGCACAAGGAGGTTGAGCCCGGCTCGACCGTCAACGAGTCGGTGATCTGGGCGGGGGAGTGGCGGCGTGGACTGTTCTCCTCATACGGCATGGGCGGCCTGATCAACGTCGAGCTCACCCCGGAGTTCTGTGCGCGGCTGGGAGCCGCGTTCGCCGCCACTCTGCCGCGCAACGCCACCATCGCCGTCTCGCGCGATCACGCCCGCAGCTCACGGATGATCAAGCGTGCGTTGGTATCGGGCCTGATCAGCGCCGGCGCGTGCGTGCGCGACCTCAACGAGGTGCCCGTCCCGGTCACCCAGTTCGCCACCCGGGTCGGCCATTGCGATGCCGGGGTCCACGTGCTCACCTCACCGCTCGACCAGCGCAGCGCCGATATCAGGTTCTTCGACGGCGACGGGCTGCAGATCGACAAGCGCGCTGAGCGCAAGTTCGAGAGCCTGTTCTTTCGCGAGGACTTCCGTCGAGCCGCGTTCTACGAGATGGGTGACATCGAGTACCTGGATCCCCAGGCCGAGTACCGCCAACACCTGATCACCAGCGTCGACGCTACCGCCATCCGGTCCGCCGGCTACCGGGTGCTGATCGACTACGACTACAGCCACGCGTCGATGATGCTTCCGGGGATCCTCAACGAGCTCGGCGTCACGGCCGTCCCGCTCAACGCCGGCCTCAACGAGCAGCCCCACCATCGCACCGTGCCCGAGGAGACCGCGCTGATCAGCAGGACCGTGCACGCCGACGTCGGCTGCATGATCAATGCCACCGGCGAACGGATCACGTTCATCGACGATGAGGGCACCGTGCTCAGCCCCTACGAGTCTTTCGGCGTCCTGGTCAGCTGGTGGATGCAGACGCACCCGGGCATCGTGCTCGCGCCGGCGACGACACCGCAGTGGATCGCCTCACTGGTCGAGGAGCTCGGTGGGTCCTTCACCGCAACTCCCGGCGAGGCCTCGGCGGTGCTGCGTGCCTCGGCAGCCCCGAGCACGTGCCTGGCCGCCGACGGTGATGGCGGCTTCATCTGGCCGTACTTCTTCGGCGCTTACGACGCCATGTACACGCTGGTCAAGCTGCTCGAGATGCGCGCCGTGTTCCAGACCCCGTTGAGCGAGATGCGGCGCCGGCTGCCGACCTCGACGTACATCACCGCCACGGAGTTCTGTCCGTGGGAGTCCAAGGGCAAGGTGATGCGCCGCTTGCTCGAGGACCACCACGGCCAGAACGTCGACCTCGTCGACGGCCTCAAGGTCTTCGTGGACGGTGGCTTCGTGCTGGTGCGTCCCGACCCCGACGAGCCCTCCTACCACGTCGTCGCCAGTGTTGGTGACGAGGCCACCGCGAAGCGGCTGGTCGCCGAGTACCTGGAGAAGGTTCGCGTTGCGCAGGGCGTCAACGGCCACGCCGAGACCGCGGCGGTCGTCGACACCACCCCGACCGTCTGACCCTGAGCCGGCTCATGCGGCCGCCGGCTCGTCCTCGACGGCCCGCCCCGGCAACCGTCGCGTCCACCGCGGGGCCCACCAGTTGGCGCGGCCCAGCAGGCGCATCAGCGCCGGGACCACCAGCGCACGGACCAAGGTGGCGTCGGCGAGCACCGCGACGGCCAGGCCGACCCCGGTGGCTTTGATGGTGACCACCCGCGCCAGACCGAAGGCGACGAAGACGGTGATCATGATCGCCGCAGCGCCGGTCACCAAACGGCCGCTGCGCTCCAGGCCGTCGGCCACCGCCAAACGGTTGTCGTGGGTCAACTGCCAGGCCTCCTGCATGCGTGTCAGAAGGAAGACCTCGTAGTCCATTGACAGCCCGAAGACAACGCAGAACAGGAGCACAGGAAGTGTTGGATCGATAGCACCTGGGGTGATGTTGAGCAAGCCCGAGAGATGGCCGTCCTGGAAGATCCACACCATCGCCCCGAAGGCGGCGCTCAGCGAGAGCAGGTTCATCAGCACGGCCTTGATGGGCAGGATCAGCGAGCGCAGCAGGAAGAACAGCACGATCACCGTGGTGACCATCGCGAACCCGACTGCGAACGGGGTCTGGTGCACGATGTAGCCCACGAAGTCGATGTCGAACGCGGTGTCGCCGGTGACCATCACGACGGCGCCCCCGACAGCGCTCTCGCCGCGGATGGTGCGCACCAGGTCGTGCGCCTGGGCGCTGGCGGGCAGGTAGGGCGTGACCGCGTCGAGCACCGCGATGCTTCGCCCGGTCGCGCGGGTCACCTGGTCACGCGCGGCGGAGGGGAGCGAGCTGCCGGCGCCACGGGAGTACAGCTGCTGATACGCGGCCACCGAGAGGCTGGGATCGATGTCGACATAGCCGCGTACCGCGGCGACGCCGCGTGTCGAGCGCAGCCGATCGCTGATCTCGGCGGCGGTGGCCACGTTGGCGGGCGAGAGCGGCGACCCGTTCTTGAAGTCGACGACGACCGCGATGATGTTGGCGCCCTGGCTGGGGAACGACGACGCAATCAGCTCAGCCCCCTGGCGGGCCTCGGCCTCCGGGGGCAACTGGGTGACGTCGGTGTTGGCCAGCTGCATATGCAGGAAGGGTGACCCGGCGGCGAGGAGCACCGCGATGGTCGGCACCAGCACCAGCACCGGGCGGCGCATCACTGCAACCGCGATGCGATGCCAGATCCCCTGGCCGTGCGGTCGGGGTCGCAGGATCGGCACCGCCAGACGGTTGATGCGGTGGCCGAGCATCGAGAGCACAGCGGGGAGGAAGGTGAGTGCCAGCAGCACCGACACGGCCACGACGATCGCCCCGCAGATGCCCATCGACACCAGGAAGGTGCCGCGATAGAAGAGCATCGCCGACAGGCCGATCGCGACGGTGAGGCCGCTGAAGAGGATCGCCCGCCCCGCCGTGGCCATCGCGATGGACACCGCCTGCGCAACCTCTCGTCCCGCCGCCAGCTCCTCGCGGAACCGGCTGACGATGAAGAGCGAGTAGTCGATGGCGATACCAAGCCCGATCAGCGTCACGATGTTGAGGGCGTAGGTCGACACGTCGGTGGCATGAGCGAGCAAGAGCGCCGCCCCGACACCACCGGTCACCGCGAGCAGGCCGACGGCGAGGCAGACCAGCGCGGCGACGCCGGTGCCGAAGACGATGAGCAGCAGCACAAGCGCGACCACTGACGAGCCGATCTCGGCCTTCTCGAGGTCGGCGGCCAGCAGGCTGTCGAAGTCGTATGCGAGCGGCACGTCGCCGGTGGCGACGACGTGCAGCGCAGCCGGCGCGGTGACCTCGGCGCGCATCGCCCCGAACTGCTTGCGTGCGTTCGTGAAATCGATGTTCAGCGAGACCACGGCCAGGATCCTCTTGCCATCGGCGGACACCATCTGCGCAGCGGTCGCGGCGGGCGCCGTGTAGGGCGTCTGGATGGCGGCGACGCGGCGATCGGCGGCCAGTGGGGCGAGGGCCTGGGTCACCTCGCTGTGAAAGGCCGGGTCGGCGGCGGCCATGCGGCTGTCACCGAGGATGAGCGTGAAGTTGACACCGCTCGCCGGCAGCTGGTCGGACATCAGGCTGAAGCCACGCCCCGACTCGAAATCAAAGCTGTTGGCGTTCTTGGGCTCGCCGCCGCTCGCGATCGCCACGATCGAAAGGACGAAGCCGCCAAGACAGATAGCGAGCACGCCGCGGCGGCGGGCGTACACGAAGCGGCCCCACCGAAGCACGGCGCGAGTATATCGACGCCTCCGCCGAGACCCCCGTGACGCGACGCCGCACAGATGTCCCTGAGGGCGCACCGCTATGATCGATGGTCCCCATGGAAGAGACATCCGGCCAGGAACCGGCGGCGGTGCCCGCGCTGGCCGACCCCGACTCGATCGGGCTGCTCTGCCACGAGCTCCGCCAGCCTCTCGTCGTCGCGGTCGGCTACGTCTCCATGCTCGACGACGGGATGTTTGGTGACCTCCCGTCCGAGGCGAAAGCGGTGCTCGGCACCGTCGCCGATCGCCTCGACGCCATCAACGAGATCATCAACCGCATCGCCGACCGCGGCTGACCCAGCCGGGTTACCCGGTCAGGCGCCCGGGCTTGGCACTCCGCCGCCGAACCCTCGCCCGCCGCCGAACCCGAAGCCCCCGCCTCCGGCAAACGTGCATGCGCCGCTCGAGTTGGCCGGCTGAATCGTCAGAGCGATCGCCTGCACCACCCCCTGTGCATTCTTGCGGCCGGTGGCGCGCACGCAGCTGTCCACGGTGAGGTCAGCCGCGGTGGCCAGCGAGGACTCGGTGACGGACAGGGTGGTCGGCACCGTCACCGAGCTGGTGACGCCGGCTGTCGTTTGCACCGTCACCGTGGTTCCGCTGACCGCGGTCACCGTGCCGCTGACGAGAGCCGCGTTGGGATTCAACGTCGGCGCCCCCGAGGGACGGGCGCCGCCCGAGGGAAAGGCACGAGGCGAACCACCGGCGGCGCCGCCAGCCGGCCGGCCGAGCGTGCATGAGCCAGCGACCGCCTGGCTGAGCCGCACGGTGGTCGCGGCCACCCGACCCGTGGCATCCTTTTGGCCGGCGATCACCACACACGTGCCGGGGACGATGTCGCCTGGCGAGCCAGTGCTGGTGTTCGTGATGACCGTCGCGCTGGTGTACGCCACCGGCACGTCACCTGTGGTGGTGCTCAGGGTCAGGTTGGTGCCGTTCACCTGGACCAGCTGGCCCGCTGTTCCCGCGCCAGCGCTGCGTGCGGAGGCCGACGGGGTCGCGGTGCCGCCGGCGCCATTGCTGGCCGCGGCGCTGCCACAGCCGGCGACGGCGATCACTGAACAGCAGAGAAGAAGCTTGGTCGGCGATGGCATACGGGTTCTCCGGGACATGTCGGTTGACAGGCTCACTGCGAACGCAGCGCCACGATCGGCGCAAGTCGAGAGGCTCGCGCCGCGGGGTAGACGCCGAAGATCAGGCCCACCGCAGCCGCAACGCCGACCGCGACGCCCACGGGGAGAGGCGTGATGTGGATGGCGATGCTGGTGACGTGTGGCAGCACCGCACCCACGGTGAAAGCGATGGCCACGCCGAGGATCCCTCCCACCACGCTCAGCGTTGCCGCTTCCACCAGGAACTGCCTGAGAATGTCTGCGGGGGTTGCACCCACCGCCTTGCGCAGGCCGATCTCGCCGGTTCTCTCGGTGACGGTGACCAGCATGATGTTCATGACACCGATGCCACCCACCAGGAGCGAGATGGCCGCGATGCTGGCGAGCAGCAGCGTCAGCGTGGTCGTCACCGACTGCGCGGTGCTCAGGAAGGAGCTCTGGCTGACGATGCTGAAGTCGGCAGCGGTGGCATCGGTGATGTGATGCGTCTGCAGGAGCAGCTGGTTGGACTCGATGTACGCGGAGCCCACCGTGGCTGAGCTCGACGACGCGATCACGATGCGCTGCACCTTGCCCTGTCCGGCGATCAGGTCCTGGTCAGTGGTCAGCGGGATCAGTGCGATGTCGTCTGGGTTGGTGAAACCGGAGCCGCCGGTTGATTGCAGGACGCCGACCACGGTGAACGGTGTCGACGCGATGGTCACCTGCGAGCCGACCGCAGCGCCAAGGTTCGACGCAGTGGTCGAACCGAGCACCACGAACAGCGCGTGGTTGGCGACGTTGGCGCTGGTCAGGAACGTACCGTCCGCCATCGAGCGGGAGTTGGCGGTGAGCCAATCCTGGGTGCTGCCCTCGACGGTGGTGGTGGCGTTGGTGGCGCCGTTGACGATCGTTGTCGACGTCTGGTTCTCCGGAGCCACCGCGATGACGTCGGGAGCGTTGGCCTTGTCGGAGAGGCCGCTGACGTCCGCCATGGTGAGCGTCTGTGCACTGCCTGCTCCCCCGCGAACGCCGCTGCTGACCGATGAGCCTCCGGAGATGGTCAGTTCGTTTGTGCCCAGCGATGCGATCCGGCTGTTCACCGCGTCCGACGAAGCCTGTCCGATGCCGACTGTGGTGATCACCGCGGCAACGCCGAAGAGGATCCCGAGGGTTGTCAGGATCGACCGCAGCCGGTGGGCGGCGATGCCGCGCAGGCCTGTCTCAAAGGTGCGGAACAAGCTCACGCGGCCACCGGTTCGAGCAAGCGACCGTCACGCATGGTCAGCTGACGACTGGCGACGGCAGCGACATGGGCGTCGTGCGTGATCAGGACGATGGTGCGCCCGGCGGCGTGAAGGTTGACGAGGATCTCGAGGATCTCGCCGCTCGAGGCGCTGTCGAGGTTGCCGGTGGGTTCATCGGCGAGGATCAGGTCGGGATCGGTCACCAGCGCACGCGCGATCGCGACTCGCTGTTGCTGTCCCCCTGAGAGCTCGGTGGGACGATAATCGACACGATCGCTCAATCCCACGCTTTGCAGCGCGGCCGTCGCGCGCAGCTTGCGGTCGCTGACTGCGCGGTAGAGAAGAGGCAGTTCCACATTGCGCCATGCCGGCAATGAGGTCAGCAGTTGGAACTGCTGGAACACGAAGCCGATGCGGCGGTTGCGCACCTGCGCGAGCTGTGCTTCGGACATAGTGGCCACCTGCTCGCCGCCAAAGCGATAGTGGCCGGTGGTCGGAACATCGAGGCATCCGAGGATATTCATCAGCGTCGACTTCCCGGACCCCGAGGCGCCCATCACAGCCACGAACTCGCCCTGGCCGATCCGCAGGCTGACGTCGTCAACCGCGCTGATGGCCACGTCGCCGCGTCCGTACACCTTGGAGACGTGGCTGATGTCGACGAGAGGCTGCACCACGGTCAGCCGCCGGGAACCGCGAGGCCCCCGCCCCCGCCCGTGAGACCGCCTGCACCGGAGCGGCGAGGCGTGGCGTTACCCGACGCTGCCGACGGCACCGTGCTGGTCACGGTGGCGATCACCACGGTGTCGCCCGCGGAGAGACCGGAGGTGATCTGGGTCCGCGACGCGTCTGCAGCTCCGACGGTGACCACAACCGTGGACGGCGCACCGTTCTTCAGCACCTGGACGGTTGACGCGGTCCCATTGGTGTGCACGGCACCCGTCGGTACGGTGAGCACCCCGACGACCTCGTTGATGACCACGGTCACCGTTGCCGACATGCCGTCACGCAGGGCCGGGTGGGTCCCGGTGATCTGCACCGTGACGGGGAACGTCGCCACGCCGGAGGTGACCGTCGCGATCTCGCCGACCGAGGTCACGTTTGCCGCCAGGCCGTTGGTTGAGCCGGCGGCGGTCACCGTGGCGCGCTGGCCGATCGCCACCTCGCTGACAACGCTGTCGCTGACAGTGCTTGTGACCTGGAAGGAGCCGGGGCTGATGACGATGAACTGCGCCGCCGTCGAGCTGGCACTCGATGATGGCGACGTTCCGGGGCCGCTGACGGTGTTGCCGACCGCAGTGTTGATCTGGGCTATCTGACCGCTGTTCGGCGCCGTCAGCGTCGCGTTGCTGACGGCGGTCTGGGCGGCGGTCACGGCCTGCTGCGCCTGGGTGACGGTGGCACTGTCCTGGGCTGCGCTGGCCGATTGCGAGGCTCCGGAGTTCGCGCTACCGCTGGCGGACTGGGCATTCGACAGCGTGGTCCGGTCGGCCGCCACGCGCGCCGCGGCCTGGTCATTGGACTGCTGAGCGCGTACGTTGTCGGTCGGCAGGGCCGCCTGGGCTGCCGCCAACGACTGTTGATCCTTGGCCTGCTGTTGCTGAGCAGCGGAGACGTTCTGCTGATCGGTCTGGCAGGTCGCGGACGAGGACGAGCTGGTGCAGCCGTCGTTGTTGTAGGCCTGCTGCGCCTGGCCCACCGCCTGGTTGTCGGCCGCGACGTTCGCCTGGTCCGCGGCGATCGCATGCTCGTCGGTGCTGATCATCTGGTGGTTGACGGCGACAGTGTCCGCGTACGCGGTCTGGTCATTGGCCAGCGAGGTCGTGGCCGTGGCTAGCTGTTGCGCCGCGGTGGAGCTTGCGGTCGACGACTGGTCGGCGGTCTGCTTGGCCAGCGCCGCGATCAGGTTTGCCTGCGCTTGGGTGAGGGTGGTCTGCGCCGCTGTGGCGTCAACGGTGGCCAGCACCTGTCCCGCGGTGACGCTCTGACCGACGGACACGTCGATTGCTGTGACGGTTCCGGCAACCTGGAAGTTGAGGTTCGACTGCGCGACCGGGGTGAGGTTTCCCGTCAATGACAGGGTCTGCCTGATGGTGCCGAGCGTCGCCGCGGCAGTGCGGTACTGCGGAGCCGCGGCGCTGCCACGCAGGAACATGAGCCCCGCCGCCGCCGCAACCAGCAGCACCACGCCGGCGAGTGCTGCCGCTCGGTACTTCCCAAACCGCACCAGCGGGGACACAAATCTCATGCGTCAGGACCATACGGGCGACGGCTTGCACGTTCATGACGCACGGGATAGCGTCGATGGCACCCGAGGACGGCGCGGCGACGGCTCACGAGCCGCCGCTCCGCGCCGCGGGAAGGGAGAGCGAATCTCACTGGCCGGCAGCCTACCGAGTGCTACCTTGCCGATCGATGACGAACCTCGCGCAGACCCGTCAGGCCGTGGTTGCGGTCAGCTCACGATCGACAACGTCAACGAGCGCTGCGATGAAGCGTGGACTCGCATTCGGCATGGCGATGCGGTGGAAGCCCAGACCGGCGGCGCCCGCCTGCTCGGCCGCGGCGACGTCGAGGTCGTAGAGAACCTCGAGGTGGTC
>DATBPD010000098.1:0-11075 GCA_036561525.1 Candidatus Dormiibacterota bacterium
CCTTCACCAGCGCGGTGCCGCCGCCACCATGCACCTTCTCCGACAGCTGGTATCGCCATGTCTCGATCACGTGGCCGACGATGGAGACATGGCGATACCAGCTGTCGGGGTCGAGCATGGTCAGGGCCACGCGCGGGTCGCGACGCAGGTGCTCGAGGCGGCGCCGACCCTCGTCCATGTTGAGCAACACGGTGCCGTCGTCATACGACACCGGGCGCAGCGACATGTCGCTGCTCACCCGCTGGTTGGCGGACTAGTGCGCCGTTGCGGAAATAGCTTGTACATGCGGTCGGCGTAGGACCTGATCGGGGGTCTTGACCCAGGAGAACGGGTGCTTGCGCTCGTCCCACCCGGCGAGAAACTGCTGGATCTTCGCCATCAGCGCACGCACGCTGCGGAACACACCGCGCTCGATCGCCTGGCGGTGGAGAATCGAGAACCACGTCTCGACTTGGTTCAGCCAGCTGGCGCTGGTGGGCGTGAAGTGCAGATGGAATCGCGGGTTCTCGGCCAACCACGCCGTGACGACGGGATGCTTGTGCGTGCGGTAGTTGTCGAGCACGAGGTGAATGTCGATGTCGGGATAGGTCTCAGCGATGACCTTGAGGAACTTCAGGAACTCCTGATGGCGGTGGCGGGAGTAAACGCGGCCGGTGACCGTTCCGCTCGCAATGTCGAAGGCCGCGAACAGTGTCGCGGTGCCGTGGCGCACGTAGTCATGTGTGCGCCGCTCGACCTGACCTGGCCGCATCGGCAGCAGTGGCTGGGTGCGGTCCAGGGCTTGGATCTGACTCTTCTCATCGACGCAGAGGACCAACGCGTGCTCTGGGGGGTGCAGGTACAGGCCGATGACATCGGTGACCTTGGCCTCCAGTTCCGGATCGGTGCTGTACTTGAAGCCACGCGTTCGATGCGGCTGGATGTCACGCTCCCGCAGGACGCGGTGCACGGCGGTCGGGCTGACCTGCAGCGTCTCGGCCAGCACCCGAACGCTCCAGTGCGACATCCCCATCGGCGGCTTGCGGAGCACGGTGCTCACCACCCGGGCGGTGAACTCCTCACCCAGCAGCTTGGGACGGCCGCGGCCCGGCTTGTCGATCTCCAACGCTGCGAGGCCGCCACTCTCGAAGCGTGACCGCCATAGTTGGACGGTGGGTTGCGACGTGCCCAGCCGGAGCGCGATCTGTCGGTTGGGCACACCCTCGCTTGCCAGCAACACGATGCGGGCGCGGAGGACGAGGCGTTGAGGCAGCGCGCGACTGCGCGACCACGTTGTCAGAGACGCCCGCGAATCGTCGTCAAGAGCAAGTCGTGGAGCGGGGGCAAAGGCCATGCTCCAATCATGACCTGACACCGCCCCATATGCAAGCTATTTCAGGAACGCGGCACTAGGCGGCCTGTTCGCGACCTACGGCCTGCTGCGCCTCGTTTTCATCGTGGTGTCCGCCGTTGTGCTGCTGCTGCTGCCGCGTATGACTGGCCTTCTCATTGACACTGTCGGCCACCGAGTGAGCGAACCTGAGATCAAGTTTCTGCTCCTTGTTCTCTTCGGCCTTGGCGGCCTCGCCAGCGCCGCGGGCAGCGAGGCCGTGCTTCCCGCCTACGTCGCCGGGCTGGTCGTCGCCGGCGTGTTCCTGAAGGACCGAGTGCTCATCAACAGGATGCGGGCCATCGCCTTCGCCCTGCTCACGCCGTTCTTCTTCCTCCGCGCGGGATTGCTCGTGTCGGCGTCCGCTCTCGCGGCTGGCGCCGGCGTCATCGCTCTGCTGTTTGCGGTGAAGATGGTGACCAAGCTCGTGGGTGTGTGGCCCGTAGCTGCGGCGTTCGGCATCGAGCGAGGCGAGCGCACCTACACCACGCTGCTGATGGCCACGGGGCTCACGTTCGGCTCGATCTCCGCTTTGTTTGGCCTGAACCACCATCTGATCGACGCAGCGCAGTACTCGCAGCTGGTCACGGTCGTCATCCTGTCCGCCTTCGTCCCGACTCTCATCGCACAGCAGCTCTTTCAGCCGGGGGTCGTGGACGACGAGGAAGAGGATGCCTTGGGCGCCGAGGACGTCACTCGAGCCCAGCGGCGGCGGCCCCAGGCCGATCGCCAAACCCCGCGGCCACCACGCCGGCCACCACAACGATCACGGCGAGCGTGGGCAAGAACCCCGGCCGCGCCCCACGAACCGGGGCGAACACCAGCCCCGCAGTGGTCATCAGCAGCGCAACACCCCACGAGACCCGGGCCCCCCACCGACCCAAGCGGTGGCGGAGCAGATGCACCAGGCGAAGGAGCAAGGGAACCGCCGCGCAGACCAGCAGCACGACCAGCAGGCGGCGGTACGCGGACACCTCGACCAGCGGCACACAGAGCAGGGGGATGAGCGACGCGATCCACCAGCGGGCGGGTGCAACGGACTTCGTCTTGGTCAGGCCGAAAGATGCCCGTTGCTCGGCGGTGCCGACGCGGTGACCAGCGCCCGTTCGAGGTTTCTCATCAGGAGCCACACGACCGAACACGATGGGACGGACGCTGCGGTACTTGCTGTCCAGCCGACCGAGGAGCGGGACCGCAGGGCGGATGGTGAACCATCCAGCGAGCCCGCACAGCGCTCCAATCGCGAAGCCCGCGACCACGTCAGTCGGGTAATGGACACCCACGTACACCCGGCCGGCTGCCACGACGACGCCGAGAGCGAGTGTGAGCACGGCAAGCCAGCGGACACGAATCCAGCAGGCGCCGCTCAGAGCGCCGATCACGAGGAGGTGGTCGGACGGGAAGGACCCGTCGGCACCATGGTTGATGAGCGGGACGAAGTGGTCGGTGACGAAGGGGCGTTGTTCGGGCCACACCGAACCCAGGCCGGCGCCGAGGCCGAGGGCCAGCAGTGCGCCGACGGCAAAACCGAGCCCCGCGCGCGGCCCGTCGCGGTGCAGCCACAGCAGCGCGAGAAGCACCACCACGCCGTAGATCAGATAGCTCGCGCACACGCGCATCAGACCATCGAGCGGCGCCGAGCGGCCGGCGAGCGCGTGAATGCTGGTGCCAAGATCGGCGAGGGTCATGATCTCGACCCTACCAGCAGCTCGGCAACGGTGCGGCGTCGTCACTCCGATCCGATACCCTGCCGATGATGAACAGGGTCGTGCTCGCCGCCTGGATCGTCGTTGTGGTGTGCGTGCTCGCCGCCCTGGTGGCGGCCGTTGCCCAGCCTCTACATTGGGAGCGGACGGTGGCTGCGGCCGCGGTTCTCGGGATGATCGCCGCTGCGGTCGCGATGTATCGATCTCGCCCGACATCGCGGAGCTGATCCCCCATGGCGTCATCCGTCACGCTGATGCCCGACCGGTGCGCGTCAGAGGAGCCATCGCTCGACCGGGATGGTGGTCGGACGGCGCGGTAACCCCACGACGGTGACGCCGTGACGCTGACGACCGCACTGCTCCTGGTGGCGCTGGGCGCCGGCGTCGGTTTGTTCGGGACGCTCGTCGGTGCGGGCGGTGGGTTCATCCTGACGCCGATCCTGCTGCTGCTCTATCCGAGCGACACAGCGGCGACGATCACGACGATCAGCCTCGTCGTCGTGTTCTTCAACGCGCTCTCCGGGTCCGCCGCCTACGCGCGCCAGCGTCGCATCGACTACCGTGCCGGCGTTGCTTTCGCGCTGGCAACCCTTCCGGGCGCGGTCGCGGGGGCGCTACTTGTGGGGCTGGCACCGCGCCGCCTCTTTGCCGCGGTCATGGCCTGCCTGCTCGGTGGACTGGCAATCTGGTTGATCAGCGGTGCCGGGCGGGACCGCGAGGGTGGTGCCACGTCTGCGGGCTCGCCAAGAGTTCTCACAGACCGGCACGGCACGACCTACCGCTACATGGTCCGCACCCGACTCGGCGTTGGGTACAGCGTGGTCGTCGGATTCATCTCCAGCTTCCTGGGCATCGGTGGCGGAGTGGTCCACGTCCCACTGCTGGTGAGGGCATTGGGCTTCCCCGTGCACGTCGCCACAGCGACCTCACATTTCGTGTTGGTGAACATGGCGGCGGTTGGAACGCTAACGCACGTCGCGACCGGGAGCTTCGCCGGCGGCACCGGGATCCACCGCTCGATCGCCCTCTCGATCGGGGTCGTCGGCGGAGCGCAGGTTGGCGCCTCGCTCTCCCAGCGAATGCGCGGAGGGGTCATCCAGCGCCTGCTTGCCGTGGCACTTGCCGGCCTCGCGCTGCGTCTGTTGCTGACAGTGCTGTAACCGCGCCCTCCGCCACCGCGACGCTGCATGGAGAACGCCAGTCGCGTCCACCCGAGTCCATGCTCCTGCTTAACCGTGGGCGCCTGCCTTGGCGTGCGCATACTGCCCAACTGATGGATGACGGGATCGCCACTGACGACTGTCGACTGTCCGAGTTCCTGGCCGCACTCTCCCTGGCCACAGACCTGGGTCTGGGTCAGCCGATGGAGCATGTGCTGCGCTCCTGCGTCATCGGGGCACAACTCAGCGAGGCCGCCGATCTCAGCGACCAGGTTCGGGCGGCGGTCTGTTCGGTCGGCCTGCTCGCCTGGGTGGGCTGCATCGCGGACTCACACGAGATCGCGGCGGCTTTCGGAGATGACGTCCGCTTCCGGGCGGACTCGCACGAGGTCGACCTTGCGGGCTTCCCCCTGGCCGCGTTTGTCATCGGGCACGCCGGCGCCGGGGGGTCCCCCTGGCACCGGGGATGGCTGGCCGCCACGAGCCTCATCGCCGGCCGCGAAGGTTTGGCGCGGTCGATCCGGAGCCACTGTGAGACCACCGGCTCTCTGGCCGGCAGGCTGGGGCTTGGGCCGGAGGTTTGCGTACCGCTGCTCCACGTCTTCGAACGGTGGGACGGCAAGGGCCTTCCCGGCGGCCTCAAGGGCGAGCAGGCAGACGTGGTGGCCCGGGTGGTGACGATGGCGGGGATCCTCGAGGTCTTCGAGAGGATCGGCGGACAGGACGGCGCGCTGGAGGTGGCCCGGCGCCGGCGCGGCAAACAGTTCGATCCGCACCTCGTCGACTGCTTCTCCCGCGATCCCGGTGGGGTCTTGGTTGGCTCGGTGGAAACTCTGAACATCGAGGCGGTGTTCGAGGCTTGCCCGGCTCTCGGGCGTCGGCTATCCGGGAACGAGCTCGACACGGTGCTCGAAGCAGTTGCGGACTTCACTGATCTGAAGTCTCCTTCCGCGCTTGGGCATTCGCGAGGTGTCGCGGATCTCGCGGCCGAGGCGGCGCAGCTCATCGGACTCGGCGACAGCGAGGTCGTGCAGCTGCGGAGAGCGGCGCTGGTACACGATCTTGGCCAGCAGGGTATCTCCAGCGCGATCTGGGACAAGCCAGCCGCCCTCACCACCGCGGAACGTGAGCGGGTCCGACTCCATCCCTATCTCGTTGAACGAATTCTTGCGGGATCCAGCGTGCTGGCCCCGCTCGGCGCTCTGGCTTCGCTCCACCACGAGCGCCTTGACGGCTCCGGATACCCTCGCGGCATCACAGGTGCCGGACTCTCGCCCTCGGCAAGGGTCCTGGCAACCGCGGATGCCTACCACGCCTTGGTCGAGCCTCGCCCACATCGCGACGCCCAAGCACCCGAGGAGGCTGCCCGGGAGATGCGGAGTGAAGCCCGTGCTGGCCGTCTTGACCCGGCAGCCGTCGACGCCGTCCTCGCTGCGGCGGGCCATCGCGTGGGACGCCGCCGGCCGTGGCCTGACGAGCTGACTGCCCGTGAGGTGGAGATTCTGGTGTTGGTGGCGCGCGCGCACACAAGCCGTGCCATTGCCCAACGATTGCACATCACCGAGAAGACGGTCGGCAACCACATCGAGCACATCTACAGCAAGATCGGCTGCACCTCCAGGGCGGGTGCGGCGTTGTATGCAATGCAGCACGGCCTGCTCACCCAGGTGCAATCCGAGCGCGAGGAGGCTATCCGATACATGGGGTGAATCCCTCATGACGAGTACCGGCGCCTCGGAGTTTGCTTGCACCAGGTCAACGCGACCCAGTGCAGCAAATCACAACGGGGGAGATTGCCATGGCCGGAAAAGCAGTGATCAGCCTTACAACTGGTCTAGAGGACCCCGAGCAGGTTACCGTGGCTCTGTTGGTCGCGGTCGGCGCTGCCGAGCAGGGCCGACCGACGTTGATGTTCCTCGCCAAGGAGGCGGTGCGGCTCGCACTCTCCGGTGTGGCAGTCGGCGTGGCATGCACCGGGTGTCCCCCGCTCCCCGATCTGCTTGCGCGCTACGAGACTGCGGGGGGGCGGTTCATGGTCTGCCCGATATGCTTCGATGCCAAGCAGCTCGACAAGGGTGGGATTCTGGGGAACGCCGAGCTTGCCGGCACGATTCCGATGTGGCAGTGGATCGGCGACGAGGGAGCCACGACGTTCAGCTACTAACAAGGTCCTGCACTCCCTGAGCGACACCCCTGTGCCAACCGCGAGAAACCCGCCTTGGTCCCCATGGGCGGGAGACGCACGCACAACGAATCGGAGACAAGCTCGGCCAAGCACCACTCATTGCTCCTGACGCACTGCCGGGCGCTGCGGTCGCGCCGCCACGCCGAGGATGTGCGGCGACGTCGGCAGGGGTAATCGCATGTCGGGGAACCGCAGGTGATCGAGCCGCTGTAGGGTGAACCCGGCGTGCTCGATTGCTGCGGCGGTATCGCGACTCGCATGACAACCACCACCGAGAGCGGGCCACACGGTGGCGTCGAGCAACCGCTGGACTCGATACAGGCCCGGTGTATCAGCGCGGACGTGCTCAAAGAACCGCAGCTGCCCGCCGGGTCTGATCACGCGGAACATCTCCCGCAGAACGACCGGTTGGTCACTGACCGAACACAGCAACAGCGAGGCGACGACGGCATCGAAGCTACCATCGGCAGCGGGCAGCTGATCGGCGACACCGTCCACGACCTCGACCGACGTCCGTGCCGAGTGGGCGGACCGCACCGCGATCGCGCGGAGGTATGGCTCGGGTTCGACCGCAAGGACGTGCGTGACCTCCGGCGGATAGTGCGCGAAGTTCAGGCCGTTGCCGGCCCCGACCTCGATGACGCGGCCGCTGAGTCCGGCGAGCAATTCACGACGATGATCAGCGGCACCCCCACGTTCCATCGACGGACTTACCCTCGCGTAGAAGCGCGCAAAGACCGGGTGACTAACGAGCTTCTTTGGAGACTACGCGCGGGCAACCCACCGGTGCCTCGTCAGGAGCTGTCTGCCACACCGTCTACGGCAAGAGCAGCTACCGTGCCGGCGGTTTGGCAACGGTGCGTCTCGTACATGCGGACCGCGGCAACGACTCCCGACACAGCCGTTAGGGCGGCAACGACCCAGATCGCGGCATCGATCCCGAGCATGTCGGCCACCACCCCAGCCAGGAGGGCACCCACCGCGAAGCCGATGTCCCGCCACAGCCTGTAGACGCCGACGGCCGTTGCCCTCCAAGCGGGGTGGGCCACATCGCCGACGGCTGCGAGGAGCGTCGGATACACCATGGCCGTGCCGGCGCCGAGGAGGACGGCTGCGCCGGCCCACGGCCAGAAGCCATGCACCGCAGCGATAAACCCGATGGCCGCCGCCTGGGTCCACATGCCCGCGGCAATGAGCCACTTGCGACCAATCCGGTCGGATAGGGCGCCGGTGGCGAGTTGGCCGAATCCCCACACCGCCGGGTACAGCGCGGCAAGTACGCCGATTCTGCTGACGGACAGACCTGCTTGGGCGAACAACAGCGGAAAGATGCCCCAGGCGAGACCGTCGTTGAGGTTATTGACCAGGCCGGCTTGGCTGGCGGCAGACAGGGCCTTGTCCTTGAGGCTCGTGAGCACGAACACCTGACCGGTGCTGAGCCCCCCGCGCAATGCGGGGGAGCCGGCCACATGAGTGCGGGCCTCGTCGCGAGCGTGACCTCGGGTCTCTCGCACAAACAGCGTGGAGAGGCCCAGGCCGAGACCGGCGAAGGCAATACCCAGGAAGAACGGGTCGGGGCGCAGCCCTGCGCGCGCTGCGATGAAACCGGTGGCCAGCGCGGTCACAGCAACCGCACCGTACCCGGCAGCTTCGTTGAATCCCATGGCGAGTCCGCGACGCTCGGGTCCGACGAGGTCGATCTTCATGATCACCATCGTCGACCAGGTGAGCCCCTGGCTGACCCCGAGCAGGACGTTGGCAATGACGATCCACGCCCAGCCCGGGCCCCAACCGAGCAGGAACGGAACGGGCACAGCGATCAACCAGCCGGCGACCAGCACCGGCTTGCGGCCCACCCGTTCGGAGATCGTGCCGGCGGCAAAGTTGGTGAAGGCCTTCACCAGCCCGAAGGCGACGATGTAGGTGAGCGCAGCGCTGTATGCGTGCAGATGGAACACCCGCGTGGCGATCAGAGGCAGCACGGTGCGCTCCTGGCCCAGCATGCCGCCAACCAGCGCGTTCACCCCCACAAGGAGGGAGAACTGGGCAAGGTTGGCCCGAAGCCCGAGCCCTCTGGCGCGTGCCGCAATCATCGCCCGGTGTGAAGCGGTCGACCGTGTGCGGCAGCCCAGTCGTCGGGACCACCGACAGCCACCGCCACCTCGCTGCGACCGGCTCGGGCGAGCAGGCTGGCGCCGGTCATCGCTCGCTCGCCGTGCCCGCACATCACTGTGACCGAGCCGCCGGCGTCGAGGTCCGCAATCTCCAAGGGAATGGCGCCGAGCTCGACGTGGCGCGCCCCGGGCAGATGTCCTTCCTCGAATTCGGCGTCCTGACGGACGTCGAGCATCGGACCGACGACCTCCGCGGCGGGCACCAGGCGGACATGGCGGGCCGGATGGCCGGCGGCTTCCCAGGCGGCCACCCCGCCGGCCAGCTCACCGGCGAGGTGGTGGTAGCCAACCTTGAGCGCCTGGCGAGTCAGGTCCGTTCGGTCCTGGTCGGGATCCAAAACGAAGACCAGCGGACGGTCCGGGTCGGCCAGCCAGCCCAGCCAGCTGGCGAACGCCGGTCGCAGCGGGATGGCGAGGGCCCCAGAGACATGACCGGCGGCGAAGTGCTCGACGGGGCGGACGTCCACGAGGATGGCACCCGCGTCGAGGAGCCGGCTGACCTGCTCGACGCCCAGCGCGGCCAGGGCCGGAGGCTTGGCGCCGTACACGTCGGGGCCGACCCGGTTGACCTCCCGCATCCGCAGAAAGTAGGACGGGTAGCTGCCCAGCCCGCCGAGCAGCGCGTTGACGAAGGCGTCCTCGTCCGGCACCGCGAGGAGCGGGTTGGCCGCCTTCTCCGCCCCAATGGTGGTTGTGCGGGCTGTCCCTGCCGGCGCCGAGCAGAACGAGCCGGCCCCATGGGTCGGATAGACAGCGAGGTCGTCAGGCAGCGAGAGGATCCGATCCTGAAGCGAGCGCCACAGGGCGCGAGCGAGTTCCTCCGTTCGTTCCGGCGCGATGAGATCGGTGCGCGCCACCGCGCCGACCAGCAACGACCCGCCGGAGAACAGTGCCACCGGCTCACTGCCGTCCAGCAGCACGTACGAAAGGTGCTCAGGGGTATGCCCCGGCGTGCCCACCGCTCGCAGCCTCAGCCGGCCGAGGTCGACCTCCTCGCCGTCGACAAGTCCTCGGTGGGGGAACTCAATGCCGCCGGCCGCCGCCGCGAGGACCTGCGCGCCTTGCGCGGCCAGTTCTCTGCTTCCCGACACGAAGTCGGCGTGCAGGTGGGTCTCCGCGACGTACGCGATGACCAGTCCCCGCCGCTCGGCGACCGCCAGGTACGGGGACGGGTCGCGGGACGGGTCGAGCACCAACGCGCGGCGATCCCCGAGGTCGACCAGGTAAGCGGAGTTGCCCAGGCCTTCGTCGACGATCGGTAAAATGGAGGGCATCATCCATGCGGCGTGGGTTTGCGCCCGGCAACAAGGATGTAGCCAAGGGAGGGGACGGCGCGCGCCATCCGTGGCATGAGCCACACCATCTTGCGCAGATACGCCGGCCGCGACAGCGTGCGACCCAGCACACGGAATGCGCCGCTGCCTTCGTCGGCGACGAACCCCCGCGGGGTCATCATTTCGAAGGGCCCCGTGTCGGTCCGCAGGTCGCTCAATCCAGCGTGAGCGTAGATGTCGACCCACTCCTCGATACCGTCGAAGCGCAGCCCCGGGCAGACCTGTCCGAGGAAGATCTCCTTGGCCTCGAGGGTTGGTGGGCGGCGCCAGTAGAATTCGGTGGCCAGCACCCGTCCACCACGACGGCAGACCCGGACCAGCTCAGCGGCGGCGCTCGGCCGATCAACAAACATGGTCACCGCTTCTGCAATGACGCAGTCGAAGCTGTCGTCCGGGTAAGGCATGTCGAGGATGTCGGCTTCTGCCACCTCGATGCGGTGCGCGAGACCGGCGGTGTGCACCGCACGTCTGGCACGTTCGCGCATCAGCGGCGACAGGTCAGCGGCGACGACTCGAGCGTCGTGCTCGCGGGCGAGGCGCACCGCGGTGGTGCCCACCCCGCAGCCGACGTCAAGCACCCGCTCACCGGGCTTGACATCCGCCCATGTGAGCAGCTTGTCCGTCGAGGCGCGACCGCCTGGGTGGATCACTCGCTTGCCCAGCACGGCGAGGAAGGCGTACGGGTCAAGTGCTCGCACCTGTTGACTGCTCAATGTCGACATTCCTCACCTTGCCCCCACAATTTGCTTCATCCATGGATCGCCGGTCGCCCAATCGGGCGTTGCTACAGGCGTTCAGCGATTAGAGACACGCTCTTCACCCCGTAGGTCGCAGTGGCGCCCTGGGCCTGATCCGAGAGGAAACGATACTCGGCGTTTTCGCGAATATCTTTGATGTGGAAGCCCGCCTCTTCGACGGCACCTCTGTAGTCATCGACCTGCGCGGCGCCGCCGATGCACGACGCCCAGAGGTCGGTGTTGCAGACGATCTGCTCGGATAGTTGACGCTCGGTGACGATGTCGGAGAGCGCGAGGCGGCCTCCGGGCCGAAGCACACGCCACGCCTCGCGGAAGACGTCCGCCTTGCGCGCCGAAAGATTGATGACTCCGTTCGAGACGAGACAATCAAAACTGGAATCCGGCACGGG
>DATBPD010000099.1:0-24731 GCA_036561525.1 Candidatus Dormiibacterota bacterium
GTGATCCGATCGGGAGAGGGGAGTGGATGGTCCCGCTCGTGGTGAGGCCGGTCTCCGGGTTGCCCAACACGGCAGGGCTGATCACGACGTACTCGTTGCTTGGGGTGGCGCCGTTGCCGCCGCTGGTCGGCAGCAGCGTGGTAGCTATGCACTTGGATCCGAGCGGCGGTCCGGTGGATGCACCAAAGATGCCACTGCCGTTGTCCTGTGGGGTGGGAGCCGCGGGCGGCGGGAGGCCGCAGCCCAGCGCAGCCCCGATGCCGGTGGCGTTGCCGCCGCCGATTCCGGCACAGCCGCCAGCGCCAACACCCGTTGCGCGCGCTGTGTGATTCTCAGAAAGACGTGCCACCGTGATAAGCAGCGCGCAAAGGATAGTCCACGCCTTCCGATGTCCTCTCATCCGGAGCACCAGGCAGTCGGTGCGCCCCGATTGCTACAAAAGGCCGCGCCGTCGGCGAACCAGATGTCGCCGAGCAAGGGATCGTGTCGAACATTTCCAGCTGACACGCTGACAATAGAGTTCGGCGTCGATACAAGAGTCTGTGTGTTCCCAGTCGGATCCTTCCCAAGAATTGCACACGGTCCTGGATATTGCTCGACGAGGACGTAGCTGTCGTGAGTGATCTGTCCGAATGACGTGAAGAAGGCTGACCCTTGAGCGGTCAGTGGAAACAGGCGATACTCTGTGGCGAAGAGGTCGCAGTCTGGATCTATGACGCTAGTTCCGTGACGCATCACTTGATCAATCGCCGCGTTTACCACTTGCCGAGACTCAATGTAAGTAGTGAGCTCGTACTGGTCGTTCGCCTCGCTCCACCGGAGCCACATCCCTGTGCGGTTCACGGCGACCGCCCATGCCTGCGCTACGGCGTCAGTAACTGCCCCACCCGTTCCGTTCACCACTGGGGGCGGCGTAGGCGTCGCATCCGTCAGGTTCGACGGGGGAACCTTCGTCACGCCGTAGGGCGCCCACAGAGCAGCACACGCAGCCGGCACCTGGTCGATGGGCGTCGTCGTCATCACCGACGCGCACGCGCCGGTGGCGGCGCTGGGACGGGGGGCTGGCGTCGTACGCGGCGTCGCAGAGGTCGTGCTGGTCGGGGTGACATTGCCGCACGAAGCGACCATCACCGCCGCAGCCACCATGCCGACGCGGATGCCGCCGGTCAGGACCATCCCTTGCCCTTCCATCACTCCCGGGGGACCTCTCACCGTACACGACCGTGCCAGGCCCCGGCGCGGCCATCGGGCGCCACTCTCCACCGCGGATGCGCGGCGCCGCCGCCCCGACCGGCGGCTCCGTCTGCAGTCTCCCTGCGGACGCCCGGCGTCGCAATCACAGCCCGAATACAACCGACCGGCCGTACCCCTGGCGGCGTGCGAATCCGTCACCGGCCGCCAGTTCGCGACCGCCGCCATGGTGCCGCCAACCGTCGCGCCGCCGTGACGCCGGACGCCGGACGCCGGACGCCGGACGCCGACCCGCCGATACCATCCGCGGACGATGAGCGGGGAGAGCGGCGACCAGCCCCGCACGCTCGTCATCGTCAACCCGGCCAGTGCCGGCGGGCGCACCCTCAGGCGCTGGCCCGCCCTCCGCTGGGCCCTGAGGGAAGCGGGCGTCCCCCACGACGTCCACCACACCACAGCGCCATGCGATGCCACGATGGTCACCCGCTCCGCCCTCGAGGCCGGCTACACGCGAGTGGTGGCGGCCGGCGGTGATGGCACGCTCAACGAGGTCGTCAACGGCTTCTTCAGCACTGACGGTGTCGCCCTCAACCCCGCCGCCATCCTCGGCGTGCTCCCCAGTGGAACGGGCGGGGACTTCCGTCGCGCCGCAGGGCTGCCCACCGATCCGACCAAGCTCGCCGCAATCCTGCGCGCCAACAACGTCTGGCGAATCGACGCAGGCCGCGTGACCTACGACGACCCCGCCACCGCCGCCCGCCAGTTCATCAACATCGCCGACTGCGGCGTCGGCGGCGAGGTCGTGGCCCGGGTAAATCGCAGCAGCAACAAGGGCGGCGGACTCCGCGGCACGGTGGTGTTCCTCGCCATCTCACTGAGGGCGCTGACCACGTTCGGCGGTCGGCCGGTTCGCCTCACCGTGGACGGCGAGGTCGTCGAGATGGAGATCCAGAACGTCGTCATCGCCAACGGCCGCTGCTTCGGCGGCGGCATGCGCATCGCTCCCAACGCGGAGCTCGACGATGGCCGCTTCGACGTGATCGTCCTTCCCGCGCTGGGACGGGTCCGCACGCTGACGGCGATGCCCTCTGTCTACCGCGGTACCCACCTGAGTCAACCCGGCGTGATGGTCAGACGGGCGGCGACGATCCGCGTCGAACCACTGGACGATCGCCCTCTTCTCTTTGACATCGAGGGCGAGCAGGTTGGCCAGGCACCGGCCACGGTGACGTGCCTTCCCGGTGTCCTCAACGTCTGTGTCGCCAAAGCAAACGACGGCGCCGGCTGAGTAGCTGGTAAACTCACGTTGACCTTCGGAGAGCCCCGCTCGGTTCTGGCGCATCGGGAATGCGCCACGCGGCTCCGCTCCCCGACCGGCGACAGCCCAACCGGGCCCCACGGAGAAATACTTGACCGCAGTTCGACCAAAGTCGGAGATCATCGCCGAACACCGCCGCCACGACACCGACACCGGGTCGGCGGAGGTGCAGATCGCCGTCCTCAGTGACCGCATCGCCGCGCTCACCGAGCATCTGCGCGACCATCCCAAGGACCACGCCTCGCGCCGTGGCCTGCTCAAGCTGGTCGGCAAGCGTCGCCGGCTTCTCGATTACCTCACCCGAACCGACGTCGAGCGCTACCGTGCGATCATCGCCCAGCTCGGGCTTCGCCGGTAACCGATGCGCTCACGTTCCACGGTCCACTCCATGGAGGGCTGCGCACAGCCCGCCTGACCGGTGGGCCCCACAACTTCACAAAACACCAAACGATTCCGATCCGGGAGCGACGTCCCCCGCAGCTTCGCGCAGCGGTGAGAGGTTGGCGCCTGGACCTCGGCACAATGCGGCACCGCAGCCAACCGGCGCGAGCCGCCCGCCGACCTCCAGACACCAATCTCACCACCATCCGCGCGGGGCGGCGACAAGCCTGCTCGCGCCCGGGTCATCCAGCCACACAGGAGACCCAATGGCCTACCAGAAGTTTGAATCCGATTACGCAGGTCAGCCGCTGATCGTCGAGACCGGCCACATCGCCGAGCAGGCGAACGGCGGTCTGTTCATCCGCTGTCGCGACACCGTCGTCCTCGTCACCGCAACAGCCAATCGCACCCCTCGCGAGGGCATCGACTTCTTCCCGCTCACCTGCGACTACGAGGAGAAGCTCTACTCGGTCGGGCGCATCCCGGGCAGCTTCCCCCGCCGCGAGGGCCGTCCCAGCGAGGCGGGCGTGCTCGCCAGCCGGATGATCGACCGTCCGCTGCGGCCGCTGTTCCCCAAGGACTTCCGCAACGACGTCCAGATCATCGCCACCGTCCTCAGCGCCGACCAGGAGCAGGACCCCACCACGCTGGCGGTCACCGGTGCCTCGCTGGCGCTGGCGATCAGCGACATCCCCCACGCCGGACCCGTCGGCTGCGTGCGCGTCGGCATGCTCGACGGCCAGCTCATCCTCAACCCGACCCTCCAGCAGATCGCCGAGTCCGAGCTCGACCTCGTCGTGGCCGGCACCGCGGACTCGATCAGCATGGTCGAGGCGGGGGCGCGCCAGGTGCCCGAGGACCTGATGCTCCAGGCGATGCGCATGGCGCATGACGAGATCCGGCGCCTCGTGCAGTTCCAGCTCGACATCCGCAACGCGCTCGGCGCCAAGCCGGCCATGCAGTATCCGTCGGTCACCACCGATCCCGACGTCGCGGCAGCGGTGCAGGAGCTCGTCGCCAGTCGCATCGGCCAGGCAGCACGCAACGTCGACAAGGCCACGCGTGAGCGCCAGCTCGATGAGCTCAAGGCCGACGCGGTGGCACAGCTGGCTGAGCGCTTCCCCGAGAAGCGCGGTGACATCAGCAAGGCCTTCGAGTCCGAGACCAAGAAGGCCGTGCGCTCCGCGATCCTCAACGAGGGCATCCGCCCTGACGGCCGTCGCACCGACGAGATCCGTCCGATCTGGACACAGGTCGGCGTGCTGCCGCGCACCCACGGCAGTGCCATCTTCACCCGCGGCCAGACGCAGGCACTGTCGATCGTCACCCTCGGCTCCGGCCAGGACCAGCAGAAGATCGACGGGCTTGGACTCGAGGAGTTCAAGCGGTTCATGCACCACTACAATTTCCCGCCGTACTCGGTCGGTGAGGCACGCTTCCAGCGCGCCCCCGGTCGCCGCGAGATCGGCCACGGTGCGCTCGCTGAGCGTGCGCTCCACAACGTCATGCCCGACGAGGCCGACTTCCCCTACGTGGTGCGCATCGTCACCGAGATCCTCTCCAGCAACGGCTCCACGTCGATGGCCTCGGTGTGTGGCTCGTGCCTCGCACTGATGGACGCCGCTGTGCCGCTGGTGGCGCCGGTCGCCGGCATCGCCATGGGCCTCATCGAGGGCGATGACCACTCGGTGATCCTCAGCGACATCCAGGGCATGGAGGACGCGCTGGGCGACATGGACTTCAAGGTCGCAGGCACTGAGAAGGGCATCACCGCCCTGCAGATGGACATGAAGGTCCGCGGCCTGCAGTGGGACCTCCTCGAGCAGGCGCTCGCGCAGGCGCGTGCCGGTCGCATCCACATCCTCGCCAAGATGGCCGAGGGGCTGGCCCGGCCGCGCACCGAGATGAGCCCGTGGGCGCCCCGCATCGAGACCATCATGATCAACCCCGACAAGATCCGCGACGTCATCGGCCCGGGCGGCAAGATGATCCGCAAGATCGTCGAGGAGACCGGCGCCCAGATCGACATCGAGGATGACGGCCGGGTCAGCATCGCGTCCGCGAACGCGGCGGCTCGCGAGCAGGCCCTGGCGATGATCCGCGACCTCACGGAAGACATCGAGATCGGCAGGATCTACAAGGGCCGCGTGGCCCGCCTGATGAGCTTCGGGGCATTCGTCGAGATCGCTCCGAAGAAGGAGGGCCTGGTGCGCATCGGCCACCTCGCCGAGCATCGGGTCGAGAAGGTCGAGGACGTCGTCAACATCGGCGACGAGATCATGGTCAAGGTCATCGAGGTCGACGACCGCGGCCGCATCAACCTCTCCCGCAAGGAGGCGATTCGCGACCTCGCCAAGCAGCAGGCCGAGGCAGCGGGCGCCGGCAGCGGCGGGCCCGCGTAACCCACCCCATGAATGATCCGCCCGTCGTCGCCGTGGTGGGGGCGACGGGCGCCGCCGGGGGCACGCTGTTGCGAGTCCTCGAGGACCGTGTGTTTCCGATCGGCGACTTCCATGCGCTGGCCAGCGCGCGGGGCGCCGGTGCGATGGTCCGCTTCCGTGACCACGACGTCGTTGTCGGCGAGGTCGACGACGACATCCTGACTGGGGCGGACATCGTGTTCCTCGCGGCCGGGGCGGACACGTCGCGGCGGTTTGCCCCGGTGGTCGCCGCCGGTGGTGGCGTCGCCGTCGACAAGTCCAGCGCCTACCGGATGGACGCGACGGTGCCGCTGGTGGTGCCCGAGGTCAACGCCGGTGCGCTGGCCGGTCATTCGGGGATCGTCGCCAACCCCAACTGTGTAGCCATCCCCCTGGCTGTCGTGCTCGGGCCGCTGCACGCGCGGTTCGGGCTCCGCCATGTGACCGTGGCCACCTACCAGGCCGCCAGCGGGGGAGGCCGTGCCCTGGCCGCCGAGCTGGCCGCCCAGGAGCGCGACGATGCCTACGGCCGCCCGCCCCAGCGCGAGGTGTATCCGCACGTGCTGCACGGCAACGTGGTGCCGGGCGGGTGGGCGATGGTGGGCGACGACACCGAGGAGGAGACCAAGGTTGCCGCCGAGGTCCGCCGCGTGCTCGACATGGCGCAGCTGCGGATCGCAGCGACCACGGTGCGCGTGCCGGTGTCGGTGGGGCACGCGGCGGCGGTGTGGGCGGAGTTCGAGATTGCGGTGACGGCCGCGGAGGCGCGGGAGCTGTTGTGGCATGCGCCGGGAGTGCTGGTGGTTGACGATCCCGCCACCCAGCAGTACCCAACACCCCGGGCAGTGGCCGGCTGTGACGAGGTGCACGTTGGTCGCATCCGTGCTGACCACTCGCGCGAGAACGGGCTGGCGCTGTTCCTGGCGGCGGACAACCTGCGCAAGGGGGCGGCGACCAACGCCGTCCAGGTGGCGGAGTTGTTGTTGCGCGGGTGACCCGCCCGGGTTCCGGGGGTGCGCGTGGCGTGTGATTGTTGGCGGCGAGCCCCGCGCGCAGTGACACGCTCGCGACAACATGGTCGTCTGTCGCAATGCTGTAAAACCTCGGCTGGGCAAGGGTTTTGGCTTGTATTGCGAACGGGTGTTCGCTATGGTCGATGCATGAGTTCGGCGCTTCCATCGGACCAACTCGGCGCCGTCAGCACTCCGACTGACGACCTCGTCGGCTTCGGGCCCCCGGCAGATGATCTCGCCGCCTTCGGTGAGCTGGTGGTGCGCTACTGCGCGCGGGCGGTGGCGGCGGTGGACGACGACGCCCTGGCCGCCGACCTGCTCCTCAAGCGCTCGCTGATCAACCGCCTCGAGCTCGACTTCGCCCGCGACGCCGCCCGCTTCAACGCCGCCTACACCGAAGAGGAGTACGCCAACCCCAGCGCTGTCTCCTGGCTGCGCGAGCACGCCAACATGACCAGCCACGCGGCGCAGACGGCGGTGTGCGCCGGCGAGCGCGCCGATCTCCTGCAGCTCAGCGCCAACGCGCTGGTGGACGGCCGGATCGGCTTTGCCCACTTCGGCTGGATGGCCGCCACCGCGCGGGCCATTGAGGAGTCGGGCTCGGCCACGGCGGTCTTCAACGAGCGCTGGCTGCTCGACAAGGCGGAGACGCTCAACGTGCAGCGCTTTCGCACCGTCTGTGACCACGTCCGCCACGCCGCCGACCGGGCCGCCTTCCTCGAGGAGCAGGTGGCCGGCCGCGGCCAGCGCACCCTCACGCTCACCGCCTTCGAGGGCGGCTGGGTCGAGGTCAACGCGCTGCTCGATCCCGAAGGCGGCGCCCTGCTGCGCATCGCGCTCGACCCGCTGGCCCGTCCCCTGGGCCGCGACGACCTCCGCAGCCGCGAGCATCGCTATGCCGATGCCCTGGTGGAGCTCTGCGCCCACCGTCTGGACAGCGGCCAGATCCCCCAGACCGCGAGCCAGCGCGCCCACCTCCAGGTGACCACCACAGTGGAGACCCTCGGTGACCTGCGTGGTGCGGCGGCGGGGGAGATGGAGTTCGCCGGGCTGGTCGCGGGGCGCTCCGTGCAGCGCCTGGCCTGCGACGCCACCATCACCCGGGTCCTGGTCAACGCCGCCTCCCAGGTTATCGACGTGGGCCGCAGCGAGCGGGTGGTCCCGGGCGCCACCCGGCGGGCCCTCAACGCCCGCGACCGGGGCTGCCGCTGGCCGGGCTGCGAGCGGCCCCCGTCCTGGACCTCGGCCCACCACGTCGTCCACTGGGGCGGGGGTCAGTTCGGACCCACCGACCTGCCCAACCTTGTCCTGCTGTGCCGCCACCACCACTGGTCCGTGCACGAGGGCGGCTGGACCCTGGTCGACACCGACCAGGACGGCATCCTGGCGATCTCCCCGGTGGTGGGGGTGCAGACCCCGCTGCGCACCCCCGCACCAGTGCTGCCTGGGGTGCCGCCTCACGCCCGCGAACCCGCTCCGCCGGCGGCGTAGCCGCGCCGGGCCTGATGCTCGAGCACACGGCACCGCGAGACCAAGCCATTCGGCACTGGCTACCTGCCCTGCCGTTGGCGTGCGCAGGTGACCCCACCAGTACGCCGGTCGCACAATCTGTGAGGCGACCTGCGACCACACACAAATCGAGGAACCAGAGATGCCACAGAAAGCCTGGTCACCGAAGCGCGAGAGGCAGTACGAGCACATCAGGGAGGGCCTCGAAGAGCGCGGAACTCCCGACGACACCGCGGAGGAGATCGCGGCCCGCACCGTGAACAAGGAACGGGCGCGCGCCGGCGAGGCCAGGCAGGCAAGTCGCACGTCGATCGAGGACATCGCCTCTGGACGCCGCGGCGGACTGCGCTCGCATCACGGCTCCGGCGGACGGACATATGACCAACTGCGCAGCGAGGCGAGCCATGCCGGCATCAAGGGACGGTCGAAGATGAACAAGGCGCAGTTGGAGCGCGCCCTCTCGCGCTAGCGGGACATCCGGCGCTCGGCCAGGAGTCAGAATCGGTCCATGGGTCGGCGGCCGTGGCACATGTCCGTGGTCGCCGCGGCGGTGGGCTTGGCCCTTGCGGGCTGCGCATCCCCGCTGCCGCAGGCAGTGACGCGCACGCCCGCCGCGTCTGTCGCGCCGACGATCGCGACCACAACACCGCCGAGCGCAACGTCACGACCTGCGACGCTCAACGGATGTCCGCCCGCTCAGCCTGAGGCCCAACTCACCGTCCTCGCCCGCATCGCCGCCAGCCCTGACGATGTCACCGTCGACAGGGCCGGCAACCTGTGGGTCAGCGCGCTCGACGCACGCGTGATCAGCGAGCTCTCCGCGACCGGCAAGCTGCTTGCGACAGTCAGCGACCCCGGCGGTCCAGAGGGGATGGTCGAGCTCCCCGATGGTCGCTTCGTCGTCGCCGACCAGGTGGCCAACGCGCTCGGCATCTTCCACCCCGGCGACACGCGTGTCTCACAGCTGCTGACTCTCACCAACCACACTGCCAACGCAGGCGTCGACGGCATCGGCTACGACGCGGCTCATCAGCAATTGTTGGTGCCCGACAGTCCCAATGGCACGCTGCTCGCATATCCGGTCGGTGGGGCGACCACGGTGCTCAGACGCGGCCTGGGACGCCCGGTGGCGGCCAGCACCGATCCCGCCGGCAACACCTACGTGGGCATGGAGAATGCGCCCGGGGTGTTGGCTGTGTCAGCCACCGGTGCAACGCGGTCGCTGGGGTCGCTTGCGCAGGTCGATGAGGTCGTGTTCCTCAACGGGTTGCTGTATGTCGCCGACCTGGCCGGCACCGTCGAGGCCATCGACCCGGGCACCGGGCAGTCGGCGAGGTTGGTGACCGCCGCTCCCGCACCGCAGGGACTCGCCGCGACCCGCGCCGGCACGCTCATCCTCGTTGATGAGACCACCCACGTCGTGGCCTCGCTGGCGCCGTGCCGGTGATGCTGTCGTGCTGCACGCCTACCGCGCGGCGCGATCACGCCGTCGGGCGGCGATGCCGGCCAGCACTTCCCAGACCATGCGATGCGCGTTGTTGACCGTCGTGTCCGCCCAGTCATATGGGGGACTGACCTCGACGACGTCCATGGCAACGACGTTGGTCTCGAGAGCAATCCTCCGCACCGCCCTGAGCAGGTCGACCGGTGCCATGCCGCCGGGCTCCGGCGTGCCCGTTCCCGGGGCGAACCCCGGGTCGAGCACGTCGATGTCCAGCGAGATGTAGATCGCCTGTGGACCGTCGAGCGCCTCCGCGATGGCGTCATCGAGGACCGCGCTGATGCCCCTTTCCCAGACCTCCTGCATGAAGTGCGTGCGCATCCCCTGCGTGCGCATCCACGCCACCACCTCGGCGGGAGGCCAGTAACCGCGCAGGCCGATCTGGACGAAGTTGCGGCCGGGCACGGCGCCCGATTCGATGAGCCGGCGCATCGGTGTGCCGTGGCTGGCCAGGTTGCCGTTGGTCTGATCGGCTGTGTCGGCGTGGGCGTCGAAGTGGATGATGCCGACGTTGCCGAATCCATGGTGCTCGGCGACGGCGGTGGCGCTCGGCCAGGTGATCGAGTGATCACCGCCGATGACCAACGGAATGATGCCGCGGCTGGCGACCTGGGCAACGCGGTCGTGGATCGCCGCGTAGCTGACATCCCAGAGCCCGCTGGCGACGAGCGCGTCGCCGTAGTCGACGACCTCGAGGTGATCGAAGATCTCGAGCTCGAGGTCGAGGTGGTAGCTGCCGTTGACATACGTGGCGGCGCGAAGCGCGCGAGGACCGAAGCGGGCGCCGGGGCGGTGGGTGGTGTTGTCGTCCCAGGGGGCGCCGACGACAGCAGCGTCGGGACGCCACTCGTCGAGCTGTTCTGGCTCGGTAAGCAACGGGCGCCGGCCGAACGTGGGCACGCCCATGAGCGATTCGCTGTCCAGCTGGGCTCGCATTCCTGCGGGGAGCTCACGACGGGGAGTGCCGCGATCGCTGGTCACGGTCGCAAGGCTAGTGGATTACGCGGCTGCCCCTGTCGCGGTGATCGTCTCCCGCCCGCCGGCGATGTCGGCAACGTCGCTCCGGCGGATGAAGAAAGCCACCAACACCGCGCCGAGGATGAGCAGCACCGCACCGGCGAGGAAAGCCAGGTGATACCCCTGCACGAGACCCGCGTTGATGTCGCCGGGCGCCGGCCCATGACCAAGACCGCCCAGGTAGCTCGTCGTCTGGTTGGCCGCCAGCGTGGCGAGGATCGCCAGCCCCAGCGAGCCACCGACCTGCTGCGAGGTGTTGAGCAGACCCGACGCGAGACCGGCGTCGTTGGTGGCCACGTTGGTGGTGGCAACCAGAGTCACCGGTACGAAGGTGATCCCCAAACCCACCGACATCACGATCAGCGCGGGCAGGAGCACCTCGATGTAGCTGCTCGTTACGGCTATCCGCAGCAACAGCAGGAACCCGACGGCGCCGATGATCAGCCCGGTGGCGGCGATCGCGCGAACGTCAATGCGCTTCACCGCCTGGGAGGCGATCCCAGCGCCGACGCCGATGCCGACGGTGACCGGGAGGAACGCGAGGCCGGCAGTCAGCGGCGAATAGCCGAGCACGATCTGCACGTACAGTCCGGCGAAGTAGAACATCGCGAACATCCCGCCGGCAACCAGCAGCATCGCCAGGTTGGCCATGCTCAGTGATCGAGTGCGGAAGATGCTCAGTCGCACCAGCGGGGCGCGATAGGTGCGCTCGGTCATGACGAATGCGACCAACAGCGCCAACCCGATGCCGCCGAAGAGCAGCACCGTCGGTGCCGTCCAACCCTCGCCAGGCGTGGCCGCTTTGGATAGAGCGTAGACGATCGACATAAGGCCGCCGGTGACGAGGACGGCGCCCAGCACGTCGACACCGCGATCGCCAGTGACCCGCGAGTCGGGCACAAGACGCGACGCGAGCAAGAACGTGATGATGCCCACCGGGACGTTGACGAAGAAAGCCCACCGCCAGCTGATCGCCTGGGTGAGGCTTCCGCCGATGATCAGCCCAAACGCTGCACCACTCGCCGCAATTCCACTCCAAACGGCGAGTGCTTTGTTCCGAGGGGGGCCTTCCTCGAACGTGGTGGTGATGATGGATAGGGCCGCCGGCGAGATCAGGGCGCCCCCGAACCCCTGCACGGCGCGGCCGAGGATCAGCATTGTCGGCGACTGAGCGAACCCGTTGAAGAGCGACGCACCGGTGAAGATGGCAAGCCCTGCGAGGAAGATGCGCTGGCGGCCGAACAGGTCACCGGCACGGCCGCCGAGGAGAAGGAACCCGCCGAAGGTCAGCGTGTACGCGTTGACGATCCACTGCAGGTCGGCGTTGCTGAAGTTGAGCCCTCGCTTGATCGACGGAAGGGCGACGTTCACCACGGTCGCGTCGAGAATGACCATGAACTGGGCCATGCAGACCAGCGTGAGCACTATCCAGGGATTGACGTGGCGACGGACGGCGACTGCGGTGGACATGGCGGGCATTATGCCCACCGGACGGCGACCGTCGACCCGACGAAATTCTGGTGACCGCGGCGCATTGAGGAATCCCGGTCCCCGACCCCGGATCGCGGCATCGAGCGCCCCGGTGTGCCTCCCTACAATCGCCGCAGATGCATGGCATGGCGACCACCCAACAGCTGCTCGAGATCCACGGACGGATCCGGGCGTGCGTCACCTGCCGCCTCCACCGCACGCGCACCCAGGCGGTGCCGGGCTACGGTCCGGTCGAGGCCCGGATCATGGCGGTCGGCGAGGCCCCCGGTGAGAAGGAGGACCAGCAGGGGCGGCCGTTCGTCGGGGCCGCCGGCAAGCTGCTGACGGAGCTGGTCGAGTCGATCGGTCTGACCCGCCGCGACATCTACATCACCAACACCGTGAAGTGCCGTCCTCCCGGCAACCGCGACCCGGAGCTCGACGAGGTCGAGGCCTGCAGCCATTTCCTCGACGAGCAGATCGCGCTCTTGCGACCCGACGTGATCCTCATCCTCGGCCGCCACGCGCTCAACCGTCTGCTGCCCGAGTCGGCGGGCATCTCCCGCCTGCACGGGCAGCGCGTGCATCGCGACGACCGCGTCTACGTGCCCCTGTACCACCCCGCCGCGGCGCTCTACAACGGGTCGCTGCGTGAGACGCTGTTCGCCGACATGCGGCGGGTGCGCGCGTACCTCGACGAGGCCGAGGCGGCGCGAGCGCCGCGGGTCGCAACCGCGATGACGCAGCTCGAGCCGCTCACCGCCGACCAGTTGAGCCTGTTCGCTCAGTGATCTCGCTGATTCCCCTGGGCGGCCTCGGCGAGATCGGCCGCAACCTGATGGCCATCGAGAGCGGCGACGACATCCTGGTGGTCGACTGCGGGCTGATGTTCCCCGAGCAGGAGATGCTCGGCATCGACCTGGTCATCCCCGACATCACCTGGCTGATGGAGCGCGTCGACCATGTCCGCGGCATCGTGCTGACCCACGCCCACGAGGACCACATCGGCGCGCTGCCGTACGTGCTGCCGCGACTCCCGGTGCCCGTGTACGGGACCAGCCTCACCCTCGGCTTCCTGCGCAACAAGCTCAGGGAGCACAAGCTGCTCGACTCGACCGACCTGCACACCGTGCGCGCGGGCGACACGGTCGCGCTGGGCGACATGACAGTCGAGTGGATCCACATCACCCACTCGGTCCCGGACGCATGCTCCCTGGCCATCCGCACCCGCGACGGCGTCATCGTCCACACCGGCGACTTCAAGATCGACCAGACGCCGGTGAACGGCTCGCCGCCCGACCTGGCTCGTCTCGCCCGTCTCGGCGACGAGGGCGTCCTGCTTCTGCTCAGCGACAGCACCAACGCCGAGCAGGAGGGCACCACGCCGAGCGAACGCCACGTCGGCGAGGGGTTGGCACCGCTCTTCGCCGCCGCGCCTGGCCGCATCCTCATGGCCACCTTCGCGTCCAACATCTCACGGCTGCAACAGGCGATCGACGCCGCCGGCCACGTCGGCCGCAAGGTGTTCATCGTCGGCCGGTCGATGCTCAACAACGTGCGCGTCGGCCAGGAGCTCGGCTTTCTGCGCACCGCCAACAACTTCGTCTCGCCCAAGCAGCACGCGGCCGTGCCCGACAGCGAGCTGGCCGTGCTCTGCACCGGCGCGCAGGGTGAGCCGATGTCGGCGCTGTCGCGCATCGCCGCCGGTGAGCACCCGATGGTGCAGCTGCACGAGGGCGACACGGTGATCATCAGCGCCAACCCCATCCCCGGCAACGAAGAGGCGGTGCACCGCACCATCAACAACCTCTACCGCCGCGGCGCGCGCGTCTTCAACTCCTCCAAGCACCACGTCCATGCCTCGGGCCATGCCAGTCGCGAGGAGCTGAAGCTGATGCTGACGCTGACACGGCCCAAATTCTTCGTCCCGGTCCACGGTGAGTACCGCCACCTCAGCATCCACGCGGAGCTGGCCCGGGCGGTGGGGATTGCGCGCGACCACGTCCTGCCCGTCGACAACGGCACCGTCATCGAGATCGACGGCGACGTCATCAGGCGCCGCCCGACGCGGGTTCCTGCAGGGTACGTGTACGTCGACGGCCTGAGCATCGACGAGGCAGGCGACGTCGTTCTCCGCGACCGCCGCCTGCTCGCCCAGGACGGGGTGGTGATCGTTGCGCTGACCGTCGAACGGGGCAGCAGTGCCGTGGTGGCCGGCCCCGACCTGATGTCGCGCGGCTTCATCGAGGACACCGCCTCCGACAACCTCTTCGAGGAGGCACGCGCCCACACCCTCACGCTGGTGCAGAACCTCAGCCCGAACGCGGATTCGACGGTCTGGCAGGCCTCGATCCATGAGGGCCTGTCCAAGTTCCTGTACTCGCGGACGCGGCGCCGCCCGATGATCCTGCCGGTGATCACCGAGGTCTAGAGACACGGAGAGCTCTGAGGACGGCGAACGCCGGTTCGGCACACCGTACGGGCTGCTGATACGATCGACGCGCCTCCGGACGGCCCGGGGAGCAGCCCTGTCCTCGCACACGTCCACGCCGAGGCTGCACACCACCATGGCACCACGCGCCCCCACCCGTTCCCGCCCTGCAACCCGTCGTCGCGCACCGGCGCGCACCGCGCGTTCTCCCCGCCGCGCGCCCGTCCGTCACGACCCCATCCTCACCCCCGAGCAGCGTCGTGAGCTGAGTGGCGTTGGCCTGGTCGGGGCCGGCGTGGTGCTCGGGGTGCTGCTGCTCATCCCCGGTGGAGGCTCGATCGCCGGCCCTGTGCACGACCGGTTCTTCACCACGCTCGGCGCCGGGGCATGGCTGGTCGCAGCCGGCCTGGTGGTCACCGGCATCCGTCTGCTGCAGCGCCACGAGTGGCGCGGTGGGCTGCTCGCCGCCATCGGGTCCGCGGTCACCCTGCTGGCAATCCTTGGCTTCCTCGGACTGGTGGCACCGGGGAGTGCCGGCTGGGTCGGCAACCGGCTCGGTCCTGGGGTCGCGGATCGCCTTGGTGGCCCGGCGTCCGGCGTCCTCATGCTGGTGGCGGCCTCGCTCGGGCTGGTGCTGGCCATCGACCTCCGCATGGCGCCCGTCGCGTCGTGGCTCCGCGAACACCTCGCGGCGCCTGCTGAGCCGCTGCGAAAGGCCAGGGACGGCGGACGGTTCGACGTCAACCTGAAGGGCTCGGCGGCACCGGTGTTCGTCCCGCCGGTTGTCCCGATCGCGCCCACCGAGGTTGCGCTGGAGATCCCCTTCGCGGGCATCGCCGAGCCCGAGCTTGCCAACGTCGAGCCGCTCGCGGAGGAAGGCTTCACCCGGGAGTTCGAGGGCACCGCTCAGCCGACGCTCGGTCCGATCCCCGAGGTGATCATCGCCCACGCCGCTCCCCCCGAAGAGGGGGAGAAGGTGTGGGTGCTGCCCGCCGCCGACCTGCTCGACACCGTCGCCGGCAAGCGCGAACGGCTCAATGCCGAGGTCGAACGCAACAAGCAGACGATCGTGTCGACCCTGCGCAGCTTCGGCATCGAGACGCGGATCATCGGCGAGTCGGTCGGGCCGACCGTCACCCAGTACGAGCTGCAGCCGGCGGCGGGTGTCCCGGTGCGCAAGGTCGTCGGCTACCAGACCGACCTGTCCCTGGCGCTCGCGGCGCCGATCCGCATCCAGCCGTTCATCCCCGGCAAGTCGGCGATCGGCATCGAGGTGCCCAACAAGGCTGCGCAGCTGGTCGCGCTCAAAGAGGTTGTGCAGTCGACATCCTTCACCGACGCGCGCACGCGTCTGGCCGTGGCGCTCGGCGCCGACGTCAGCGGCCACCCGGTGGCCGGCGACCTGACCCGGATGCCCCACCTGCTCATCGCCGGGGCGACGGGAAGCGGCAAGTCGGTGTGCATCAACGCCGTCCTCGGCGGGTTCCTCCTGCAGGCCACCCCGGCGGAGCTGAAGATGATCCTCATCGACCCCAAGCGGGTGGAGCTGAGCAACTTCGCGGACCTGCCCCACCTGCTCGTCCCCGTGGTTGTCGAGCCCGAGGCGGCGGTCGCATCACTGCGCTGGGCGGTCAAGGAGATGGAGGAGCGCTACAAGCTCTTCGCGTCCCACGGGGCCCGCAACATCGCCGCCTTCAACGAGCGTGCCCCTGGGCTCGGGCTGTCGCCGCTTCCGTACACCGTCATCGTCATCGACGAGCTGGCCGACCTGATGATGGTGGCGGCGGGGGAGATCGAGGACCTGATCTGCCGCATCGCGCAGCTGGCGCGGGCTGTTGGCATCCACCTCATCGTGGCCACCCAGCGTCCCTCCGCGGACATCATCACCGGGCTGATCAAGGCCAACATCCCCTCGCGTGTGGCGTTCGCCGTGTCGAGCGGCACTGACTCGCGCGTCATCCTCGACGAGATGGGCGCCGAGAAGCTTCTTGGCCGCGGCGACATGCTCTACCTGCCCATCGACCAGGGCAAGGCACAGAGGCTCCAGGGGGCGTTCGTCAGCGACCGCGAGCTCGACGCGCTCATCGGACACTGGAAGATGCAGGGCGCGCCTGATTACCAGGAGGAGATCTTCCAGGTCGAGGCGTCCGTCTCCTGGGCGAGGGAGGCCACCAAGCGCGACCCGCTGTTTGCCAAGGCGGCGCACATCGTGGCCGCCGAGGGCCGCGCCGCGGCTTCGCTGTTGCAGCGCAAGATGAATGTCGGCTACACGCGCGCCGCACGCCTGGTCGACCAGCTGGCCGAGCACCGCATCGTCGGCCCGTACGAGGGCAGCAAGTCTCGCGACGTGCTCATGGACGTCATCCAGGTCGACGAGTACCTGGCCGAGCTCGGCGAGGAATGAGCGGAGTCACAATCCAGGGATGATCAGGATGGTGTCTGCCTGAACTTTCTCCAAGGCCTGCACGGCGTGGTCGCCGTCGTGCTTCTCTGTGGCCTGCTGTTCGCGGAAGAGTCCGGGGTGCCGCTGCCGTTCGCCCCCGGCGAGATCGTGCTGCTCGCCGCCGGACTGCTGATCGCTGCGGGCGGCCTCGACCCCTACGTCTTCATCCCGTTGGCGATGCTCGCCTGCGTCGTCGGGTCGATCGTGGGCTACAGCTGGGCCCGGCTCGTTGGTGAACGCGGGCTGATCTCCCTGGCTCAGCGACTGCATCAGCAACGCAACCTCGAGCGCGTCTCCAAACGGGTGCGATCAGCGGGCTGGACGGGGGTTGCGCTGAGCCGGCTGATCCCCGGGCTGCGCATCTACACGACCCTGGTGGCGGGGGCGGTCCGCGTCCCGCGGCGCACCTTCATCGCGGCGATGGTGCCGTCCACCGTGGTGTGGGTCGGGGTCTTCGTGGCGCTCGGAACCGTGGTCGGCATCCCCGTCGAACACTTCTTCAACCGCGTCGAGCAGCTCGCCGTGCAGGGCGTGATCCTGATCCTGATGGGCCTGGGCGTCTTCCTCGCGATCCGGAGGACTCCCCCTTCAACGGGAGCAGGCTTGGTGAGGGTGCCGCGCGGGGTCCGCGCCAGCATCGCCGCCGCCATCGACATCGGGGTCACCGCAAGCATCGTCACCGGGCTGCTCGCCCTGGGCCGGCGGTTGTTCGGGATCGGCATCGGCGCCGGCTGGCTCGACGTGGTGATCCCGATGGTGATCGTCGGCATCCTCTACATCGTGGCGGCGCGTCGCAGCGCGGGCGCGACGGTGGGCGAAGCGCTGCTCCAGACCAGCTACGTCAGCGGACGCCAGCTGCCGCGCCGCCCACAGGCAGCCTGGCAGGCGGCACGTGCATTGCTGGCCAGCTCTCCCGACGAGCTGCAGCCCACCGCCGACCTGCTCCGTTCGCTCGCCGACCCCGGCCGCCTGCGCCTGGTGCGCCATCTCCTCGATCAGCCGCGCACCGTCGAGGAGCTGGCTGAGCTGACCGGGACCGAGACGTTCGAGGTGCTGTACCAGCTCGACCGCCTGCTCCGCTCGGGGGTCCTGATGGTGAAGGCCGAGGGATCGGCGGCGCGGTCGCAGATCCGGCCTGACCTGGTCGCCCCGCTGCTCGAGTTCCTCTCGGCGGCGCGCCGTCCAGTGGTCGCTCCGCCGGCGGAGGAGGCGGCCCTGACCGCAACGGTCCCCGAGTAGCGGCGCCGTCGCGACCGGTATCCTCTGCCAGCAGATGGCCCAGGAGTTCTCGTTCGACGTCGTCAGCGACTACGACCACCAGGAGTTGGTCAACGCGATCGACCAGGCTCGTCGCGAGATCGGTGCGCGCTACGACTTCAAGAACCTGACCGCCGAGATCGAGCTGGAGAAGGAGCAGCTGACCCTGACCACCGCGGGGGAGATGCAGCTCCGCGCCATGCTCGACGTGCTCAAGACCAAGCTGCACAAACGCAGTCTCGACCTCAAGATCCTCGATGCCCAGAAGCCCGAGAACGCGGCCAAGGGCAACCTGCGCCAGGTCATCAAGCTGCGTCGCGGCATCAACGACGAGCTGGCCAAGAAGCTGCAGAAGCAGATCCGCGCGGAGCAGCCCAAGGTGCAGGTGCGCATTCAGGGCGACCAGCTGCGGGTCAGTGCCAAAGACAAGGACGCGCTCCAGGCGGTCATCGCCTTGCTGCGTGGGACGGATCTCGAGCTGCCCCTGCAGTTCACCAACTACCGGTGACGCGTCACCTCACCCTGCCCAATCAGCTCACTCTGTTCCGGCTGCTGCTGGTCCCCGTCATCGGCTTCTCGCTCAGCGCCACCTTCGCGTACCACGACCAGGTGAGCGCAGCCGTGTACGCCACCGCCGCCGCGACCGACTCGCTCGACGGTCACATCGCGCGGCGGCGCCACCTTGTCAGCGAGCTCGGCAAGTTCCTCGACCCGCTCGCCGACAAGATCCTGGTGATCACGGTGCTGGTCATCCTCGTCGGCCAGGCGGTGATCCCGGCGTGGATCGTGGTGGTGGTCTTCGGCCGCGAGTTCCTCATCACCGGCCTCCGATTCGTCGCCGCCAACCAGGGCGTGGTGATGGCCTCGACGCCGTGGGGGAAGTCGAAGACGCTGAGCCAGAACCTGATGATCGGGCTGCTGATCCTCGCGCAGCCATACCCGGTGCTGCACATCCCGGCGCTGGTGGTGGTCGGCCTGGCGGTCACCGCGACGGTGTTGAGTGGGCTCGATTACCTCTGGCGCTACCGGCGATTCGTGATCTGATGCCGGGGCAGGAGCGGGGTCCGCGGCTTGCCGAGCTGTTCCCCGACAGCGCCGCGGCCGGCGAGGTGTTGCGGGCCAAGGCATGGCGGGTGGCGGTTGCCGAGTCGTGCACCGGTGGCCTGCTCGGCGCCGCGTTGACAGCGGTGCCGGGTTCATCGGCGTACGTCCGCGGCGGCGTGATCGCCTACGACAACGCCGTCAAGGTCCAGCTGCTCGACGTGCCTGCCGACACCTTGATGCGGCACGGCGCGGTCAGCGATGAGGTGGCGGCGGCGATGGCGCGTGGGGTGCGCGAGCGCCTCGGCGCCGAGGTGGGGGTGAGCACCACCGGGGTCGCGGGGCCAGGTTCCGAGGAGGGCGGCAAGCCCGCCGGGCTGGTGTTCGTCGCGCTGGCGGCCCCGGGCGTGGAGCGCACCGTTCGGCTCGACGGCGACCACGGCCGCGACGGCAACCGTGCGGCGGCGGTCCGGGCGGCTCTCCAGCTGCTCCGTGAGCTGGCGTGAACGCCGTGGCCGCCGCGACAGGCTGTTGTCGCCGCCTGCCTCCACGCTGCCGTTGTCATCCCGACCGCCAGCAGCTACAGTGGGGCAAACATCCGTTCGATCAACTCTCCGACCAGCCCGCCCGGCGACCTCGGCAACCCTCGTCCATCCCATTCCACCGTTCATGGAGTTTCTGCTTTGACAACAACACCAGAAAGTCGTACCATCGATCCCATCATCGAGGTCAACGGGCGGCGAGTGGCCGCCGTCAAGGGGAGTGAGGCGGTGACGACAGAGCGGGATCGGGCACTCACGACGGCTCTTGGGCAGATCGAGCGCGCCCACGGCAAGGGAGCGATCATGCGCCTCGGCGAGGCCCGCACCCAGCGCGTGGAAGCCATCCCGACGGGCGCCCTGACGCTCGACATCGCCCTGGGCGTCGGCGGGGTCCCCCGCGGCCGCGTCATCGAGATCTACGGGCCGGAGTCATCGGGCAAGACGACCCTCACCCTGCACGTCATCGCGGAAGCGCAGAAGCTCGGCGGGGTGGCCGCGTTCATCGACGCCGAGCACGCGCTCGACCCGCAGTACGCCGGGCGGATCGGCGTCAACACTGACGAGCTGCTGATCTCGCAGCCGGACACCGGTGAGCAGGCGCTCGAGATCGTCGAGGTGCTGGTGCGCAGCGGCGCCGTTGACGTGGTCGTCATCGACTCGGTCGCCGCGTTGGTTCCCAAGGCGGAGATCGACGGCGAGATGGGGGACAGCCACGTCGGCCTGCAGGCACGGCTGATGTCGCAGGCGATGCGCAAGCTCACCGCCGCCATCTCGCGCTCCAACACCTGCGTCATCTTCATCAACCAGCTCCGCGAGAAGATCGGGGTGATGTTCGGCAACCCCGAGACCACCACCGGCGGTCGCGCCTTGAAGTTCTACGCGTCGGTGCGCATGGACATTCGCAAGATCGACTCCATCAAGCAGGGTCTTGACGTGGTCGGCAACCGGGTCAAGGTCAAGGTTGTCAAGAACAAGGTCGCCGCGCCCTTCCGGGTGGCCGAGTTCGACATCCTCTACAACGAGGGAATCTCGTACGCCGGCAGCGTGCTCGACATCGCCATCGACACCAAGATCGTCGACAAGAGCGGCGCCTGGTTCTCCTACGGTGACATGCGCCTCGGCCAGGGCCGCGAGAACGTTCGCGACTTCCTTCGTCAGAACGCTGAGCTGCTCGAGGAGATCGCCGCCAAGGTAAAGGTGCAGGCCTTGCCGGAGGTCACGCCGCTCGAAGCCCCGGACGCCAACGGCGTCGCGCCGGCGGTCCCGGTCGGCCCGCTGGCGTGAGCAACCCGGGCGGCGCCGGTCGCCACCAGGCACCGGCGACGCCCGCGGATCCCGACTCGGCCGCTGCCGCGGAAGAGGTGGCGGTGCGGATCCTCGGCGCCGCGGCGCAGTCCGCGGCCGCTTTGCAGCAACGTCTGCAGCGGCGCGGCTTCGGCGCGGAGGCGGCGGCGGCAGCCACCGCGGCCATGGTGGCGCACGGCTACGTCGACGACGCAGCGCTGGCCAGCTCGATCGCGGCGCGGCGGCAGCGGACCGGCCACGGGCGCATCCAGGTCGGTGCCGAGCTACGGGCTCGTGGGGTCGGGTCTGAGGCGATCAGCGCCACCCTGGCCGCCGTCGACGTCGAGGCCGAGCGCGCCGCCGCGCTGCAGCTGGGCCACCACCTTGCGCACCGCGCGTCGCACGACATCGCCGACCACCGGGGGCGCCAGCGTCTCGGCGGGGCCCTGCAGCGGCGCGGGTTCGACTCCGACACCGTCGGCTGGGTGCTGCGCCAGCTCGCGGGGGAGGCCTGACCCGGCGCCTCGGTCGATCAGGGGCCGGCACCGGGCCCGACCTTCTCCAGCAACGCTCGTTCGTAGCGCATCGCCGGCGTCAGGGCCGCGAAGGCGAACACGGTGAGAAAGAGCCCGAGGAGCACCAGCCCGTCGGCGTAGTCGAGCCGCACCGCGAACCCGCCCATCACCGACCCGAGGGCCCCGCCGCCCGCCAGGGCGACGGTGTAGAAGGCCATCAACGCCGACCGATCCGCCACGAAGGTCTCCGAGCACTCGGCGAGGTAGTTGATCGCAGCGGGTCCGAAGCCGGCGAGGACGACGACCCCGATGATCAGCAGGGGGATGTACAGGGGTGCCCAGTCCAGCGGGCTGTGGTTGAGCGCGAGCAGGGCGGCCGACATCAGCCACGCCCCGGGAACGGCGCGGCGCATGGTGCGCACCGCCCCGAGCTTGGGAATCCATGGCGTCCAGAGGGCGATCCCGATCAACAGCAAAGCGATCCAGCTGACCAGGATCACCGAGATGAGACGCTCGTCGAAGTGGTGGAGCAGGGTCTGGCCGGGGACCGGTTGGCGTCGGAGCAGCGCCGGGAGATGGGCGGCATAGGCGCCGAGCAGCGCGAACGCGGCCATCCACGCGGGCAGGAAGCTGCGGATCGGCCCGGGTCCGACGATCGCGCCAAGGACGCGGCTGATCGGGCTCACCGGCAGAGGCGGCACGTGCGGGACGAGCGCGGCGCACACCAGGGCAGCGGACAGGTAGAGACCGGCGAGGACGAGGAACGCGCCGTGATGCAGCCAGTGATAGGCGAACGGGCCGACCACGAAGCCGCCCGCGTAGCCTCCCAGGGTGGCCGCTTCGAAGGCGCCGCTGGCACGGGCCCGGACATTGCGACTGTGACTGGTGGCGGCGGCGATCGTGCCGAGCGCGGTGGGGATGAAGCATGCCGCCCCCACACCTTCGACCAGCCGCGCGATGACGATCGACTCCGGGCGGTTCGCCAAGCTGAGCATGATGGCGCCGAGCAGGCAGAACAACGGGCCGCCGATCAGGAATTGGCGGCGGCCGAAGCGGTCGGCGAACCTGGCCAGGAAGGGGGCGAAAACCATCTCCGGCACCGCCTGGCTGGCGCCGATGAAGCCGACCACCAGGCCGTTGGGGCGCCCTCCGAACATGTCGACGAGATCGAAGCCGATGGCGATGGCTGCGCCGGACGTGGCGATGCGGAGCAGGGCCGTCCCGGCAAGGAGCGCACCGATCGCGTGCGGCCGGCTCTGCACCAGGTCACTCTCGAGGGAGGCCGCGATGGCCTGGTCCTCGGCAAGCGCGGATGGGACGTCCCAATCCGCCAGCCGGTGGCCGTCAAGGTCCTCGAGCTCGCCGTCGCGCGGCGGGGGCAGCAATGTCTGGGGGTTCACTCGCGACTAGCGTAATCGAGCGCGGGCGTGCGCACTTTCGCGCGACCCCCATCGCCATTACAATGCCAGCACGTCTCACCCCCGCCGGCCGCACCGGCCGCGGGCGACGGTGTGGCGCCCGATTCGGGCCCGTACCATCGCGATCGTGAGCCGCCGCCGCCGGGTGCACTGCACCCCAGCACCGCGACCCCGAGGAAACCCCAATCACAATCGAGATCGTCGCCCTGATCGGGCTGGGCATCGCCGTGGTCTTCGCCGCGGCCGCATTCCTGTATGCGCGTCGTCTCGCCGCCGATGCCCGCGAGGGAAACCTCACCGCTGACGCCGAATCGCACGCCCGCGCGCAGTCCGCCGAGCACGAGGCGCAGCAGGTCCTGGTCACCGCGCGAGAGGAGGCCTTCCGCGTCCGCGGGGAGGCTGAGGCCGAGGTGCGGGAGCGCCGCGCCGAGGTGGCCCGCCTCGAACAGCGCAACAGCCAGCGCGAGGAGGCGCACGAGCGCCGCCTGCGTGAGCTGGAGCAGAGCGAGCAGCGCCTGACGCGCCGCGAGGAGGAGATCGAGGAGGTGCGCCAGACCACCGAGAGCGAGAGAGCCCTGGTCGGCCGCGAGCTCGAGCGGGTGGCCGCCCTCTCCGAGACCGAGGCGCGGGCCGAGCTGATCGCCGGGGTCGAGGCGGAGCTGGACGCCGAGGTGGCGGAGCGGATCCGCGACGCCGACCGGAGGGTCCGCGAGGAGGCTGGTGAGCGCAGTCGCGAGATCCTCATCGCCGCCATGCAGCGCCACGCGTCTGACCAGACCGGGGAGTCGTCGGTCACGGTCATGCACCTGCCCAGCGACGACCTCAAGGGCAGGATCATCGGTCGCGAGGGGCGCAACATCCGCGCCCTCGAGGCTGCCACCGGGGTAGACGTGATCGTCGACGAGACCCCCGAGTCGGTGGTGCTGAGCGGCTTCGACCCGGTGCGACGCGAGGTGGCGAGGGTGACGCTGGAGCGGCTCTTCGCGGACGGACGCATCCACCCCGCGCGCATCGAGGAGATGGTGGGCAAAAGCCGGGGCGAGATAATCCAGCGGATCAAGGAGGAGGGCGAGGCGGCCTGCCAGGAGCTGGGCATCCCGTCGGTGCACCCCGAGCTGGCCAAGCTGCTCGGCACGCTGCGATTCCGCAATTCGTACGGCCACAACGTCCTCGGCCACAGCAAGGACACCGCGGCAATCGCGGGCATGATCGCCGCCGAGATTGGCTACGACGAGCAGGAGGCCAAGGAGATCGGCCTCTTCCACGACATCGGCCTGGCCGTGGAGCACACCGTCGAGGGTTCGCACGCGATCATCGGGGGCGAGATCCTGGCTCGTCTCGGCCGGCCCGCGGCGGTGGTGCAGGCGGTTCGAGCCCATCACTACGACGAGGAGCCGCGCTCGGTCGGCGCCTTCATCGTGATGACGGCCGACAGCATCGCCGCCGCCCGTCGCGGCGCCCGTCGCGAGGCGCTCAGCGCGTCCCTCAAGCGGCTTGAGCGCATCGAGGCGATCGCCGGCGAGTTCGAGGGGGTCGAACACAGCTTCGCGGTGCAGGCCGGCAAGGAGCTGCGCGTCATGGTGCGGCCCAATGAGATCAGCGACGACCGTGCCCAGGTGCTCGCGCGCCAGATCGCCAAGAGGCTGCACGCGGAGGGCAACTACGCGGGTCGGATCAAGGTCGTCGTCCTCCGCGAGACCCGAAGCGTCGAGTACGCCAAGTAACGATTGCATCGCGGGGAAACCCGCGACTCGCCGCCTCGCCTCACAATCGCGACAATCTCATGATCACGTCACAGCAACCGCCCTCGCACAGGTCCTCAAAGGGGGAGTCCAACGCCATGGAGATCCTCAAGGTCTCGGCGACCAGCAAGCCGGTCGCCGTCGCCGGCGCGATCGCCGGCGTGGTGCGCACCCAGCACCGGGTGGAGGTGCAGGCCATCGGAGCGGGTGCGATCAATCAGGCCGTCAAGGCGATCGC
>DATBPD010000100.1:0-76971 GCA_036561525.1 Candidatus Dormiibacterota bacterium
TTTCACCTCCTGCAGCCGGCGGAGGTGCTCCGGTTGCTGGAGGCGGAGGGCTTCGCTGTGGACATGTCGCTGGTGCGGGCGCCGTACACCGCCATCGAGGCGCCGACGCAGCGCGGCTACGTGCTGGCGCGCGCGAGCTGATGAGCGCATCGCCACTCGAGGAGGGGCAGGTTCCAGCTGTCGAGCATGTGATCGTGCTGGCGCTGGAAAACCGCTCCTTCGACCACATGCTCGGGTTCCTGGATCATCCGAACCCCGCATTCGAGCGGCTGATCGAGGGTGGGCCGTACACCAACCCCGGCTGGGACGGCGGTGCGTCGGTGCCGGCGAGCCCCAACGCCAAGACGGTGCTTCCCATCGGTCCAGATCACGCCCACGACGGAGTGATGGCACAGCTGGCACTCGACAAGAACGGCGCGCCAACCAACCAGGGATTCGTGGCCAACCTCGAGCGCACCGGCCGTAATCCAAATCGTCCGCAGTACAGCGGCCTGCTCAGCCCTGCCGTCAACCTGTTCAAGAGCGTGTTCGGCACCAAGCACTCAGCGGTGAGCGGCCGAGGAGCGCTGGCCATGCTGTGTCAGCCATCAACCCAGGTGCCGGTGTTGAGTCAGCTGGCTCGCGAGTTCGCGGTGTGCACACGCTGGTTCTGCTCAGTGCCGGGCGAGACCTGGCCGAACCGCAACTTCCTGCATGCCGCCACGTCCGACGGCGAGACCGACATCGACCTTCGCTTCTACGACAACCCGACCATCTTCGCATTGCTCGAAGAGCACGCCAAGACGTGGCACATCTACTACGACGACACTCCGCAGATCTGGGCGTTTCACGACCTCTGGGATACGCCGGAGCGGCACGCCAACTGGTTCCCATTCCCCGATTTTCTCGCGCATGTCGCTGCTGGCGAGCTGCCGTCGTACTCGTTCATCGAGCCCAATCACCGTCCGCCCCTTCGGCTCATGGACGAGCGAGCATCCAGCAGCCCTGAGGTCAGCAACAACCAGCACCCGGAGAACAACCTGGTCTCCGATGCTGCGTACGCCGCTTTCAGGGACGGCGCTGCAACGGATTTCGCGCGCGCGGAGACCTTGATTGCCACGGTCTACGAAGCCCTCAGGGCCAACCCAGCGCTCTTCGAGCGCTCGTTGTTGCTGGTGACCTACGACGAGCACGGCGGCTTCTACGATCACGTGCCGCCGCCAACCGGCGTTCCCAGCCCCGGGACCAGGCAGGATTGGGGAACACGGATCGGTCATCACTTGCTGCGTCGCAGGGCGGCTCGTTTCAACTTCGAGCTGCTCGGCCCCCGCGTGCCGGCGGTGGTGATCTCACCGTTCGTCCCGGCCGGAGCCGTCGACAGCTCCGAACGCGATCACAGCAGCGTGCCCGCAACTCTTCGAGAGATATTCGCGCCGGCTGCACACCCATTGACCGCGCGTGACAGCTGGGCGCAGCCATTTCACACCCTGCTGACGCTCACCGCCCCGCGCCGGGGCGACCTTCCCGATCTGTCCGCATTCGTTGGGCGCGCCGCCGCCGCTCAGGGTGCACCGGTGCGGACCACAGCAGCCGCAGCGGGTACGGTGCCGTCCTCGTACCAGCCGTTCCTCACCCAGGCTGAGAAGGTTCGCCGCCGGCTGCTTGCCGTCCGCGAGACCGAGGCAGTGGCGACGCCGGTGCGGGCAACTGCGAAGAGCGAGCGCGCTGCAGAGATCACACAGATCTTCGCTGCTGCCGCGCAGCGGCACCGCGACGAGCTGGACACGCCACACGCTCCCGGCTCACGCCGCTGAGCACTCTGTAACCGGCGCCGTAGGGCTCAGCGCACGGCGAATATCAAGGGTCGGATTGAATGGAGGCGGCGATGGGCAGGCGCACACTTGCGGCAACGGCGGCGTTGGCTTTCGTCCCGTTCATGGTGGTCGCCTGCGGGAGCAGCGCGTCACCACCACCCTCGAGCACGACATCTGCTCCGGTAGCCACGCCGACAGCCACCCCGGCCGCCACCCCCAGTCCGGCGGCAAGCGCGCCGCTGATCGGGACGGGGTCGGCAACGGTCGCGGGAGCGGCCACCACCGTGCTCACCAACGGCCAGGGACTGACGCTCTACTACCGGACGTCGGACACCTCGACGCACATCTCCTGCACCGGAGGCTGTGCCGCCGCGTGGCCTCCGGTCCTCCTGCCGACCGGCACGCCCTCCGGCTCGGCGTCGGTGACAGGTACGTTGAGTGTCTTGGCCGGACCGAATGGCAACCAGGTGCTCTACAACGGACACCCGCTCTACCTGTGGGCCAGTGACACCGCTGCGGGCCAGGCGACCGGTCAGGGCATCGGCAGCTTCCTGGTGGCCACACCTGGATTGGCAGCCGGCTGAGCACAGGTCTGCCGCCACTGCCCTGAGCATGAGGGCAGCGCGTCGGCGGTGGTGCTAGCCCCCTTCGGCGGGTCTGGCAGCCACCGGTCCGTCGATGGTGACCTCGAAGAGCGGGCTCTGCTCGACCATGGTCTCGATGTCGTCTCGTTTCCAGATGCGGGCGATATGGGGGAGCACCTCGCGGCGCTCGGCCTCGTCGGTGACGACGCGCGCGGTGGCAGCGAGGTCGGCGCGCACGGGTCCCTTGAGGTGGAAGGTGAAGTGCGGGTTGGCTGCGAGGTTGGCGATGTAGTTGCGCTTGAACCCCGGCATGCCGCTGATGCAGAGCCGTCCGCCGACGTTGTGAAAGACAATCTCCAGGCGGCGAGGCTGACCGCTGGTGCGACCGGTGGTGGTGATGTCGATGACGCCGCCACGGGAGAGTGCGTCGCGAACGGGTTGCTGGAGGTCGGCGATGGCCATCGTCTGCCCTCAGCGGTTCTGCCGGATGTAGTCGTCAGGGTCCTTGTCTTTGGCCGGCACACCGTCGCGGTGGGTTGCCTCGAAGGTGGCGAAAGCAACCGCGATGTCGTGGCGCAGCTGCCAATCGGCGTGACGGCGAAAGTCGACCAGATCCTCGCGTTCCTCCTCAGCCATGTGGTCACTATTGGCCTTGTTGGTGTTCTGCACTGCCTGCCACCAGCCATCACTGCCCACCTGCTGCGCGCCGGCAGACTCGGCGGCGTCGCGGATGTCGTTGTGATCCTTGATGACGTCCCTGACCTCGCTGACAACGCCCTCGCCGCCCGCACCGCCGCCAATCTTGAGCAGGTGAGGGTAGAACAGCTGCTCCTCCGCCTCGGCGTGCACCTCGAGCAGGATCCGCAGGCGGTTCCAGACCGCGCCGAGCGCTTCGGTGTTGGAGCGGTCGATGTCGTCGAGGTAGGCGAACAGGCGCCGTTGCTCGTGATGGTCGTGCAGGATCAGGTCGGTGATATCCATGGGCACCTCCCAGCGTCAGGATACCGCCGTGACCAACCTGGCCGGCCGTGAGCAACCCGGCCGTTCACTCCGCATCCCTCCTCAGCAGGACCACCTCGATGGGGATGCGCAGTGTGCCGTCCGCGCCCTGGAATGGCGCGAGGCGCTCGTCGAATCGCCTCCTCACGGTGGCGGCTTCGGCGTCCGGTGCACGGATGCCGAGGTGATCGCACAGAGCCATCCAGAGCTGTTGAGCGCTGTCGAATCTGGCCACGTCGCCGATGGTTGTCGACGTCCAGCCCTGCGGTGGGGGAGGCGACGGCAGCGCTTGCAATGCCGGCGGGACAGTACCCGTCGCGTCCTGCCATGCGCCGGCGAGCAGGTCCTCGGGCGCGGGGCGGCGAGCCGCGGTGACGATGACGGCGGCATGGTGGGCGACGCGCTCCATCTCGCGGAGCGCCACGGAGCCCACGGAGCCTGTGAGGCGGAGCAGCGAAACGGCGACGTCGAACTCACGTTGCTGGTATGGGAGCGCGCCGGGTGAGGCGACCACGACCTCTGCGGTGGCGCGCGATTCCTGCAGCTCCTGATGGAGCGCGCGGGCAGCGGCATCCCCGACGACAACGGTGACCACCGAGCCGCTCGGCCCCACCGCCATCGCGACGTGCCGTGTGAGCACTCCGGCGTCGCCGAGCACATCGACAACGCGCATCCCCCGTCCGATTCCCGCCGCCTCGATCAGCTGTTCGGCAAGCGGACCGAGCAGGCCCGTCTGGTACAGCGGCCTCGAGCTCACCGCGTGGTTGGGCGGTGCCGTCAGCCGACCGACACCACGGCGGCAGCGATGGCCGCAGCACGGGCGGGATCGCGCAGCACGCGCAGGAACGGCTGGCGGCGCTCCTCCCACTGCTGGGCTGCCGCGACCAGCTCGGGGTGGCCTTCGATGAAATGCGTGGTGTAGTCACCCGCGATGAAGTCAGGGTCGCTGAGGACGGCGAGGTGATACGCGATGTTGGTGCTGATGCCGACGATCGCGTACTCGAGCAGCGCGCGACGCATGCGTGCTGTCGCCAGCTCGCGGGTCGGTCCCCAGGTGATCAGCTTGGCGATCATCGGGTCGTAGTTGGGCGACACCATGCCCGGCGCGGCCAGGGAGGAATCGACGCGCACGCCGGGGCCGCTGGGCTCGCGATAGCCGGTGACCTGTCCCGGCGACGGCATGAAGTTCTTCTCGTACTTCTCCGCGTTGACCCTGCACTCGATGGCGTGGCCGCACGGCACCAGGCCCTCCTGGCGCAGTGTCAGCTTCTCGCCGGCGGCGATGCGCAACTGCTCGACGACGAGGTCGACGCCGTAGACCAGCTCGGTCACCGGGTGCTCCACCTGCAGGCGGGTGTTCATCTCGAGGAAGAAGAACTCGCCCTTGCTGTAGATGAACTCGACAGTACCGGCGTTGACGTAGCCGACGGCTCGCGCTGCGGTGACCGCGGCCTCGCCCATCCGCGCCCGCGTGGCTGCGTCGATCGTCGGCGACGGTGCCTCCTCGAGGATCTTCTGGTGGCGGCGCTGGATCGAGCATTCGCGCTCGCCGAGGTGGACGATATTGCCGTAGGTGTCGGCGAGCACCTGGATCTCGATGTGTCGCGGCGACTCGACGTAGCGCTCGAGGAACACGGTGGCGTTGCCGAAGGCGCGCTGCGCGGTGCTCTTCGCGGTCTCGAGGCTCTCACGCAGCTCGCCCTCGTCGCCAGCGACGCGCATGCCGATGCCGCCTCCGCCTGCCGAGGCTTTGATGAGCACCGGGTAGCCGACCTCGTTGGCGGCCGCCACGGCCGACTCCACGTCGTCGAGCGCGTCGCTGCCGGGCACGATCGGAACGCCGCTGTCGCGCATGCGCTGGCGCGCCGGCACCTTCTCGCCCATCGCCGCCATCGCCTCGGGGGTGGGGCCGATGAAGACGATGCCGCTGTCGGCGCAGGCGCGCGCGAACGCCTGGTTCTCGCTGAGGAAGCCGTAACCGGGGTGAATCGCCTGCGCGCCGGTGGATGTGGCCGCCTCGATGATGCGCTCGATCACCAGGTAGGACTGTGCCGACGGAGCCGGCCCGATCTCGACGGCCTCGTCGGCGAGCAGAACGAACGCTGCGGTGCGATCCGCCTCGCTGTGGACCGCGACGGTGGCGATGCCGAGGTCGCGGCAGCCGCGGATCACGCGCAGCGCGATCTCGCCGCGGTTGGCGATCAGCACCTTGGTGAACATCAGTCGACCTGCACGATCGGGGCGCGAGGACCGACCACGTCGCCCTCCTTGACGTGCACCTCAGTGACGGTGCCGGCGCGCGTGGCGGTGACGTCGTTCTGCATCTTCATCGCCTCCAGCACGGCGACCACGTCGCCGAGCCCAACGGTGTCACCAATCTTGACGGCAACCTTGAGGATCAGGCCCTGCATGGGCGCGATGACGGTGCCGTCGCGAACCGCGCGCACCCCTGCGGGCGCTGCATCACCGGATGGCGCGCCATTGGCCGCACCGCCACCGAGCCCGGCGCCGAAGACACGCACGCTGTAGCTCTGGCCGTCGACCTCGACCGTGAGGTCGCGGATGTCAGCGGCCGGGGCGTCGGGGGCGCCCTCGCCGGCCAGCGCGGTCACCTCGGTGCCGTCATCGGATGCCGCAGCGTCCGGGTCGGGGGGCGGGGCGGGCTCGTCGCCAAGTCGCTCAGGCACGACCTCACCGCGCAGCAGCGCCAGCGTTTCCGCCGGGAACAGGGCAAAGCTGACGACGGTGGCGTCATCCGGTTTGTCGATGCCCTCGCGCCGCAGCTCGCGGCGCAGCGTCGGCAGCGCCGGCTCGAGGAGATCGGCGGGGCGGATGGTGATCGGCTCCTCGCGGCCGTTGACCAGCCGTCGCACCGAGGGGTCGATCGGGTACGGCGGCGATCCGTAGAGGCCCAGACAGTAGTCCTTCACCTCCTGGCTGACGGTGGCATAACGGTCGCCGTCGCACACGTTGTAGACGGCCTGGGTGGCGACGATCTCGATGATCGGCGACACCAGCGGCGGGTGGCCGAGCTCGGCGCGCACGCGTTGGGCTTCGATCTCGACGTCGTCGAGACGGTCGAGCTGGTCGCGGTCGCGCAGCTCCTCGAGCGCGTGGCCCATCGCGGCGGGCGGGAGCTGGCCGCGCAGCGCCGCACTGTCGATGTGCAGCGCGGGGACGTCGATCACTGCCGCATAGGCGGTCAGCTGGTGCTCCAGCTCGGCTGACGCGGCGGTGACGTCGCCGAGGTTCAGACCGGTGTCGAGCTCGGTGCCGCGGAGCGCGGCGATGACGCCCTCGGCCGGTGGCACGCTGGCGCCGCCGGCCAACGGCGCAAGCGCAACGTCGAGGCGGGACGCGCCGGCGATGGCGGCGGCGTAGGCGGCGAACTCCGCCTGTCCGGTCTGCGCGGACAGCGACAGTGACACGGGCAGCTTGGTCGCTTCGACCAGCCGGCGGACGAGGTCGCCGACGCGGGCCACGCCGAGCAGCCCGAGCGGGTCATGGACGCAGATGGTGTCGGCGCCGAGGCCGGTCAGCTCTTCGGCGAGGGCGACGATCTGGTCGGGGTCGTGTCGCGGTGAGTCCGCGTAGATGATCGCGGCCTCCACCTGGCGCTTCGCCTCGCGAGCGGCCTGGATGGCGCGGCTGAGGTTGCGCACGTCGTTGAGCGGGTCGTGGATGCGAAAGCGATCCACCCCGGCGTCGGCGGCGACACGGATGAACGCCTCGACCACGTCATCGCCCACCTGGCGGTGGCCGGTCAGCGCCTGGCCGCCGAGCGACGCCTGCAACGTGCTCGAGGGAGCGGCCTCGCGGATGGCGCGGAGCCGCTCGAACGGATCCTCGCCGAGGAATCGCAGGGACGCCTCGAAGGTGGATCCCCCGAAGACGTCGAGAGCAGCGAAGCCGCAGCCATCCAGCGCTCGCGCCACCGGGATGGCGTGCCGGCTGCGCAGGCGGCTCAGCAGCAGCGCCTGCTGTCCGGCCCGCAGCGAGCATTCGACAAGCTCGAGACGCGGCATGGCGACCGATTGTAGGGAGGCCCTGTACGGTGATCGCTTCCGACCGGAGCCCGGAGGACGAAACTGGTGACTGTTGTCGATTGAGTCGGAGGGTTCTCGGCGGTGCTGTCCTGGTGTGGCACGTGGCCGGCTTGGTCCTGCGATGAGCGAGGTGTCGGCCTGGTACGCCTGGAGCCGGTTTCCACAAAGGCTGGGCCGGTCAGAGCGCTGTTTCGGCTTCGACCTCGACCTTCCAGCGCTCGTCCAGCAGCGCCTTGACGACGACCATCGTCGCCGCCGGCCGGGTGTCGCCAAAGATTTCGCCGTGCGCGCGCCCGACGGCATCGGCGTCGGCGGCGTCGACGAGGTACATGCGCGTACGCACCACCTGCCCCATCGACGAGCCGGCGTCGGTGAGCGCGTCCTCGATGATCTGCAGGCAGCGCCTCGCCTGGACGCCGGCGTCGGGGTCGCAGCTGCCGTCGGGCCAAACCGGCGCGGTGCCCGAGACGAGCACGCGACCCTCGACGGCGATGGCACGGCTGAAGCCGATGCGCGGCTCGAAGGGCGATCCCGACGAGATCCGGGTGCGCTCCCTCACGGGATGAAGCCCTCGGGTGGCCGGGCGGTGTCGCGCATGGTGGCGCGGTGTTCGGTGACCGCCTTGGCGACGTCGTCGTCGAACAGCGCGATGATCTCGGCAGCGAGATGGGCGGCATTGCGCGCGCCCATGTCCCCGACCGCGACCGTGGCCACCGGGATTCCCGGCGGCATCTGCACGATGCTGAGCAGCGAGTCGAAGCCGGCGAGCGGCGTGGCTGCGAGCGGCACGCCGATCACCGGCAGGGTGGTGATCGACGCCAGCACCCCGGGCAGGTGAGCGGCGGCGCCGGCGGCGGCGATGAGCACGCGCAGGCCACGTTTTGGGGCCTGCTGCGCGTAGCTGCGCACCACATCGCCGGAGCGGTGCGCCGACATCACGCCGATCTCCCAGCCGATGCCGTAGCCGTCGAGGACGTGGCTGCATTTGCTCATCACGTCGAGGTCGGACGCGCTGCCGACCACGATGCCCACCATCAGTGTGCCGCTCATGTCTCTCCTGCCCTGCGTGTCATGCCATTACAGTCGTGTCCAGCCCGATGTCGGTGCGGTGCTGCATGCCGTCGAAGTGGACCGACGTGACCGCCCGGTACGCCCGCTGTCTCGCCGCGTCCACCGAGCCGCCGCGGGCCACAAGTGTGATGACTCGCCCGCCGTCGGTGATCAGCCGGTCGCCGCTCCGCTGGGTCCCGGCGTGGAAAGCCAGGATGCCGGGGTCGAGCGTGTTCAGCCCGGAGATGACGTCGCCGCGGCGCGGCGTGCCCGGGTAGCCGCTGGCGGCGAGCACGATGCCCACCGCGCAGCTGTCGCTGCCGCGTCGCACCCGACCTGGGACCAGGCCACCGACGGCGCAGGCGGTGAGCAGCTCGAGCACGTCCTCGTCGATGACCGGCAGGATCACCTGCGTCTCGGGGTCGCCGAAACGCGCGTTGAACTCGAGCACCCTCGGGCTGTCGGCGGTGAGCATGAGCCCGGCGTAGAGGCAGCCGGAGAAGGGCGTGCCCGCGGCGGCGAGCGCATCGATGCAGGGCCTGAGCACGTCGCGTTCGACCCGGCCGAGGACGTCGTCGCTGAGCGCCGGCGGCGGCGTGACCGCTCCCATTCCGCCGGTGTTGGGCCCGGTGTCGCCATCGCCGCTGCGTTTGTAATCACGCGCCGGGGGGAGCAGGCGGATGCTGCTGCCGTCGACGAGCGCCTGCACGCTCACCTCCGCGCCGCTCAGCCGCTCCTCGATGAGCACGAGGTCGCCGGCGCTGCCGAAACGATGCTGGTCGAGGCACGCGGTGACGGCGGCACGCGCCTGGGCTTTGTCATCGCAGACGACGACGCCCTTGCCGAGCGCGAGGCCGTCTGCCTTGACCACGCAGTGGCCGTGCAGCTCGTCGATGAACGCGTGCAACGCGGCGCGGTCATCAGCACCGCCTGCGCGCCAGCGTGCGGTGGGGATGCCGGCGCTGTCCATCAGCTGCTTGGCGAAGGCCTTGCTGCTCTCGATGCGGGCGGCGGCGGCGCTGGGACCGAAGACGGCGATGCGCGCCTCGCGGCACGCGTCGGCCACGCCGGCGGCGAGAGCCATGTCGGGACCGATGATGACCAGCCCCGCGTGCACCTCGCGGGCCAAGTGGACGATCGCCTGGGGGTCGTCGGCGGCGACGGCGACGTTGGTCGCGAAGCTGGCGGTGCCACCGTTGCCGGGCGCGCAGGTGACCTGTAGGTCGCTGTGGCGCCGCGCGCAGGCCCAGGCCAGCGCGTGCTCCCGGGCGCCGGAGCCGGCGACCAGGATGCGCCGCGGGGTCGGGCCTATTCCCACTCGATGGTGGAGGGCGGTTTGCTCGAGATGTCGTAGACCACGCGGTTGACGCCAGCCACCTCATTGACGATACGCCTGCTCATGGTGGCGAGCACGTCGTACGGGATCTTGGCCCAGTCGGCGGTCATGCCGTCATCGGACTCGACGATGCGGATGGCGACAACGTTGGCGTAGGTGCGGTTGTCGCCCATCACCCCGACCGAGGAGATCGGCGTGAGGATGGCGAAGCTCTGCCAGACCTTGCGGTACAGGCCACTGCGCTTGATCTCGTCGATGACCACCCAGTCGGCGGCGCGCAGCGTCTCGAGACGCTCAGCGGTGACCTCGCCGACGATGCGGATGGCCAGGCCTGGTCCGGGGAACGGCTGGCGCCAGACCATGTCCTCGGGCAGCCCGAGCGCGAGACCGACCTGGCGGACCTCGTCCTTGAACAGGTAGCGCAGTGGTTCGACGAGCTGGAAGCGCAGATCCTCGGGGAGGCCGCCGACGTTGTGGTGGGTCTTGATCTTCTGCGCATTGTGGGTGTCATGCGACGTCGACTCGATGACGTCGGGGTAGAGCGTGCCCTGGGCGAGGAAGTCGATGTCGCCGAGCTGGCGCGCCTGGGTGTCGAAGACCTCGATGAAGGTGCGGCCGATGCGGCGCCGCTTCTCCTCGGGGTCGACGACCCCGGCCAGCGCTGTGAGGAAGCGTTCGGTGGCGCCAACGTGGACCAGGTCGATGTGGCGCTGGTGGCTCATGATCTCGACGACGCGCTCGCCCTCGGCGCGGCGGAGCAGGCCGTTGTCGACGAACACGCAGGTGAGCTGGTCGCCGATGGCGTGGTGCACCAGCGTCGCCGCCACCGCCGAGTCGACGCCACCGCTGAGCGCGCAGAGCACCCGTTTGGAGCCGACGCGGGCGCGGATGTCGTTGACCGCCATCTCGATGAATGACGACGGCTCCCAGGTGCCCGCGCAGCCGCAGACGTCGATGAGGAAGTTGCGCAGGATGTCGCGCCCCAGCGGGGTGTGCACCACCTCGGGATGGAACTGGATGCCGTAGCGGCCGTTGGGTCCGCTGATCGCCGCGTACGGGGAGTTGAGCGAGTGGGCCACGGAGTGGAATCCGTGTGGCACCTGGGTGATGACATCGCCGTGCGACATCCACACGTCGATCTCCGAGGGCAGCCGCTCGAAGATGCCGCTGCGCTCGTCGATGCTGATGGAGGCGTGCCCGTACTCGCGGCGCTCGGCCGGCTTGACGGCGCCGCCGAGCTGGAAGGCGAGGAGCTGCATGCCGTAGCAGACACCGAGGATGGGCAGGTCGAGCTCGTAGATCGCGGGGTCGGGGAGCGGGGCGCGGTCATCGTAGACCGAGGCTGGTCCGCCGCTGAAGATGAGCCCGCGCGGTGCGCGACGGCGGACCTCGTCGGCGCTGATTGTGCCCGCAACCAGCTCGCAGTACACCCTCGCCTCGCGGACGCGGCGAGCGATCAGCTGCGAGTACTGGGAACCAAAATCGAGGACCAGCACGGTGTCCTGGGCGACGGTCGGATCCGCCGGTGCGATCGAGTCCTGCTGGGGAGCGAGGGCCATCCCGCGGCTCAAACCCCCATCCCGACGCGCTGCTCGCGCTGCTGGACCTTTCCCTCTGTCTTGATCGACGGGGCGATCACCATCTCGGTGCGCTGGAAGTCGCGGATGTCGCGGGCGCCGCACACGCCCATGGAGCTCTTCAGCGCCCCGACCAGGTTCATGCTGCCGTCGTCGACGTGGGCGGGGCCGAAGAGGATCTCGGCCAGTGTTCCTTTGACGCCGGTACGGATACGCGTGCCGCGGGGAAGGTTGGGGTCGGGCGTGGCCATGCCCCAGTGGTTGCCGCCACCGGCCGCTTCCTGCGCCGAGGCGAAGATCGAGCCGATCATCACCGCGTCGGCGCCACTGGCGAACGCTTTGGCGACGTCGCCGCCGAGGCGCATGCCCCCGTCGGTGATGATCGCCACCCGCTCCCCACTGCGACGGAGGTGGTCGTCGCGGGCGGCCGCACAGTCGGCTGTGGCTGTGACCTGGGGGACGCCGACACCGAGCACGCCGCGCGTGGTGCACGCGGCGCCGGGTCCGACACCGACGAGCAGGCCCTTGACGCCGGTATCCATCAGCTCGAGCGCGGTGGCGTAGTCGACGCAGTTGCCGGCGATGACCGGGATGTCGAGCGAGGCGGTGAGATCCTTGAAGTTGAGGTGCTTGTAGCTCTTGCTGACATGGCGTGCGGTGAGCACGGTGCCCTGGACCACGAGCAGGTCGGCGCCGGCCTCGTGGACGATAGGCGCGCGGCGTTCGGCACGGGCCGGGGTCGTCGAGACCGCGCAGGCCACGCCGGCTGATTTGATCTCCTCGATACGCTGGCCGATCAGCCCGTCCTGCACCGGCGCGGAGTAGATCTTCTGGAGCAGGACGTTGATCTCCTGCGGGCTGGAGGCGGCAATCTCGCGGAGGACGTCGCTGGGATCCTCGTAGCGGGTCTGCACGCCGTCGAGGTTGAGCACGGCGACGCCGCCGAGCCGTCCCATCTCCTGCGCGAACCTGACGTCGACGACGCCGTCCATGGCCGCGGCGAGGAAGGGGATCTCGAACTTGGAGCCGTTGAGCGCGAAGGTCACATCGATCTCGTCGGGATTGATGGTCACCCGCCCGGGGACAAGCGCCACCTCATCGAAGCCATAGGCGCGCCGGGCCATCTTTCCCCTACCGAGCTCGATCTCCATCTGGCCTCCCGATCACGTCATCCCAGAGACAGAAACACCCAGCGCGGCACACTGCTGGCTGGGTGATACACAGAGCGGGCAACGACAACCCCACCATCAAGGCAGTGTAGCAGAGCACCAGAGCCGTCCGGAGTCGTCCAGCGCAGCATCTTGTACGCGCGCTGCCCCCACCCACCACATGTGGTGTCCGCCGCGAGTCAGCCGCGGAAGACGCGCTGGCGGCGCATCAGGTCGTCGACCACGCCGCCCTGGATGGTGGCGCGGATGCTGTCGGCCAGCTCCATCACCGTGGCCGGCTCGGGGGTGGCGTCGCTGCTGCCGACGTCGACCGGGGCGTGGAAGGTGATCCGCCACTTGCTGGGCAGCGGGATGAATCCGAGCGGGCCGAGCAGCGGCCACGTCGGCGTTATCGGAAAGTAGGGCATGCCCAGCAACTGGGCCAGCGGCTGCAGGTCGGCGAGCATCGGATACGTCTCCTCGGAGCCGATCACCGAGACCGGCACGACGGGGACGCCGGCATGCATCGCCACCTCGACAAAGCCGCCGCGGCCGAAGCGGCGCAGCCGGTAGCGCTCGCTCCACGGTTTGCCGGTGCCCCGAACGCCCTCGGGGAACACCAGCACCAGCTCGCCATGGCGCAGCAGGCGCAGCGTGTCGTCGGGGTGGCCGGGCGCCTGGCCGGTGCGGCGCAGCAACCATGACGCCACCGGGAGCTCATCGAACCAGCTGGCCATCAATGCTCGAGCGTGGCGCTCGGCGGCGTCGAACACCGCCACCTTGATCATCGCCCCGTCCCACGGCAGCACCCCGGCGTGGTTGGAGACGAGCAGCGCGCCGCCGCGCTGCGGCAGATGTTCGGTGCCATCGACCTCGACGCGCCAGTAGCGTCGCGACAACACCCTAAAGAGCGGGATCAGAGCCTCGGTGAGCCCGCGGTCGAAGCCGAAGTCATCGACGTCGAACACGCCGTTGCGATGCTGCTCGCGCAGCGCGGCGAGCCGGTAGTAGACGCTGATCACCTCTTGGAGGGATTCGAGGTCGATGACGTCGCGACCGGTCAGCTCACGCAGGCGCAACGCCAGTGCGCCGGTGGCACCCATGACGGTCGCGGGCAGGTCGCGGCGCAGCGCTGCCAGGCCGGAAAGCGACGGCAGCGACGGCAGCGACGGAAGCGATGGCAGCGACGGACGCGGTGGCGCGCGGCGCCGGCGTCCGCGCGCCTGTGGTTGCGCGACGAGGACCTCGTCCGGGCGAAGTGAGCGATGACCGTTCTGCGACGCGGCGCGAGCGGGCAGCCTCCGGGTAGGCGTGGTCATGTGGCCTCTTCGGCGTCCGGTGTGGGCTGCGGGCTGCGACGGCGGCGGGCGCGCACTGTGGGTGCGGACGCGGCCCTCGGCCTGGGGGGCCCGTTGTCCTCGCCGCGGCGGCCCCGGCTGCGCAGGAACTCCTCGAGCTCGTGCTCGTAACGGTATGGCTCGGCGTCGTCGACCAGGCCGCGGACGCGGCGGCGCCGGCCGTGCTCGAGAACGGTGTCGATGGTGCCGCGCTCAGGCACGAAGCCCAGCTCGTCGTGCAGTCGCGAGGTGTCGACGACGCGGCCGTACTGCAGCAGACGGACCAGCTCGATTGGGAAGGCGACCAGGCCGAAGCGGTCGAGCACGCGCATCGCCAGGCTCCCGCCGACGAAAGGGATGACCGGCGCGTTGATCTTGCCCATCAGGGAGATCGCCTGGCTGAGCACGACCACGCCCGCGCCGGCGACGTTGTACGTGCCGCGGCAGTCGCCGCGGGTCACGTGGTCGAGAGCAGCGACGGCGTCACTCTCGTCGAGGAACTGCAGGCGGGGGTCGAAGCCGAACACCGTCGGGATCACGGGGAGGTCGAAGAGACGCGCGAACGGTGAGTCGTGCACCTCGCCGAGGACATTGCCGAAGCGCAGCAGTGTCACGGCGATGGCGGGATGGCGAACCTCGAACTCGCGCACGTAGGACTCCATCTCGTCGAGGTCGCGGGTGAAGCTGTCGCGCGCTGGCGACGCACGACGCATGTCCTCGCTCCAGAAGGAGGGGTCGCCGGGTTCGCTCCCGTAGATCGCGGTGCTCGACTTGACCACCAGGCGGCGCACCGGGCTGTCCGCGCCGCTGCAGGCGGCGAGCAGGTTCATGGTGCCGATGACGTTGGTCTCGTGCACCGAGCGACGGCTGGCCTGCTGTGGGTCGACGACGAGGCCGGCGTGCACCACCGTGTCGATGTGCAGCCCGCGCACCAGCTTGCCCACCAGGCTGTGACGAATATCGGCGCGCACGAAATCGGTGCGCGCCAGCTGCCGGGCGGGCCCCTGCGTGTCGACCGCGACGATCTGGTCAACGCCCGGATCCGCCTCGAGCCGCGCAGCCAGCTCGGCCCCCCAGAACCGCGAGACGCCGGTGATCAGAACGCGTCGCCCGTCGGCCACAGCCACCACTCCTTCCTATAGGAAAGGCATGGTAGCGAAGGGCGCCAGGTGGCGCCGAGGGAAGGGGCGAGACTACGGATAGATGCCCCGGACCTCGCTGGCGGCCGCCACCTTGGCGACGGCGATCTGGTGCGCCGACTCGCGCATCGTGACCCGCTCTGCCTGCGCCCGGGTTCGCACCTCGTCGTAGCTGCGCACCATCACCTCGCGGAGGCGCCCGTTGACGTCACCGGCGGCCCAAAAGAGCTGCTGGAGGTCCTGCACCCACTCGAAGTACGAGACCACCAGCCCTCCGGCGTTGGCGAGGATGTCGGGGATGATCAGCACGTTGCGGTCATTGAGGATGGCGTCGCCGTCCGGGTCGATGGCGGCGTTGGCGCCCTCGCAGATGACCCGAGCGCGCACGGTGCCGGCGTTGGCGCCGGTGATGCTGGCCTCCAGCGCGGCGGGGACGAGAAGGTCGACGTCCAGCCCGAGGAGCTCCTGGTTGGTGAGCGAGTCAGCGCCGATGTGATCGGATAGCGAGCCGCCCTCCTCCTTGAGCGTGGTGAGCGCGTCGACGTCGAGCCCCGCGTCGTTGTGGAGGCCACCGCGACTGTCGGAGACGGCCACGACGCGCAGACCTGCCGCGGCGAGCAGCTGCGCGGTGGATGACCCGACCTGGCCAAAACCCTGGACGGCGACGGTCGCGCCGGCCGGATCGATGCCGGAGTCGCCGAGCGCCCGGACGGCGACGGTGGCCAGCCCGCGGCCGACGGATGCATGACGGCCTTCGGACCCACCGATGACCGTTGGTTTGCCGGTGACCGACGCCGGCACGGAGTAACCGGCGTGCATCGACAGGGTGTCCATGACCCAGGCCATCTCCTGCGGACCGGTGCCGATGTCGGGCGCGGGGATGTCGCGGTCAGGGCCGATCAACAGCGAGATCTCGGTGGTGAACCGGCGGGTCAGTCGCTCGCGCTCGGGCGTGGTGAGCTGCTTGGGGTCGACGATCACGCCACCCTTAGCGCCGCCGAAAGGCAGGTCGACGACCGCCGCCTTCCACGTCATATACATGGCCAGCCCGCGTGCGTCCGCGAGGGTCATCGCGGGGTGATAACGGAGCCCGCCCTTGGCCGGGCCGCGCGCAATGTTGTGCTGGACACGGAACCCGGTGAATACACGAAAGCTGCCGTCGTCCATCTCGACTGGGAAGTGAACGATCAGTTCGCGCTTGATCGTCCGGAGCATTGGCCGCGCCGACGGGTGGAGGTCGAGTTGCTCGGCGGCGCGGTCGAAATGGTGCTGGGCGATGGCCAGGGATGCGCTGCCCTTGACGACGGCGGTCATGGCCCACACCTTATCTCGCGCGACCGCCCGTCGGGGGCTTCCACACGGCACATTGGTGGCGCTGTCGGACGTGTTGTCAGCGCCCGCCAGCGTCGCGTCGACGGCGCACGGCGTGGTCAGCTCCCGCTCAGATGGCTCAGCGGATGCCGCCACACATGTCACAAAGACGCACACACATTGACAATAGTGTGTATAGCCACCATGCTATGCACGACCCGGCGGGAGGTTTACACCCCCTCCTGTCACAAACAGCCGTTGTGATGGTCCGGAACGAAGGGACCATCAACAAGGAGGCCCGTACGATATGGCCAGGACAAGACGCAGCAGAGGCGGCGCGAGCAAAGCCGTCAGCCGCACTGTGAAACGGGTGAGCGCAACCGCTCGCCGCCGCGCCAACACTGGTGGTGGTGATCTATTGAAGGCAGTGCAGGGACTGGTGAAGGCCTTGCCACTCAACGAGCTCGAGAAGCGACTCGCGGGACTTGAGAAGAGCGTGTCCCGTCTCGAGGGCGAGATCCGCAAGGCAGCCCGCCGTGTCACCGGCGGCACGGCCAAGCGCAGGACCACACGCAAGGCCGCCGGGGCCAAGCGCAGGACAGTCCGTCGCAAGACGGCCGCCAAGCGCACCACCGCCCGGAAGGCAACCGCCAAGCGCGCCACCAAGCGCACCGCCAAGCGCACCACCGCCCGGAAGACGACCGCGCGTCGCAAGCCGGCAGCCAAGCGCACCACGGCGCGCAAGTCGACCGCCAAGCGCACCACCGCGCGCAAGCGGACCGCCACCCGCAAGGCCACAACCCGTCGGAAGCCAGCCGCCAAGCGCGCCACCGCACGCAAGACGGCCGCCAAGCGCACCACCGCACGCAAGCCGGCTGCCAAGCGCGCCACGGCACGGAAGACGACCGCCAAGCGCGCCACCGCACGCAAGCCCGCCGCCAAGCGCGTCGGCGCACGGCGTGGCGCCCGCAAGGTCGCGTCGGCACCAGCGGCCGCAGCTCCAGCCACAGCGGCAAGCAGCTGACCTCGTAGCCATCGGAGAGGCCTCGCCATCGTGGCGGGGCCTCTCTTTGGTTTAAGCCGAGAGAGGTTGCGCAGCGCGGCCGGTGGCGCGCAGGCTCGTGAACATGGCGCTCAGCGCGGTGGCGGCGCGGCGCACGTCGGTGGCGTCGACGTCCTTGTGGGTCACGCAGCGCAGGCGGTGAGTGCCCACCGGGGCGAGGAGCACGCCCTGCGCTGCGGCGAGGCGCGTCACCTCCGCGCCGGGCAGCCCGGTGTCGAACATGACCATGTTGGTGGGCAGCGCGACCTCGACCACGGCGACGCCGGGAGCGTTGCGCAGCTCGGCGGCGAGCATGGCGGCGTTGCTGTGGTCGTCGGCCAGCCGCTGCACGTTGTGCTCCAGCGCGAACAGCCCGGCCGCGGCGAGGATGCCCGCCTGGCGCATGCCACCACCGAGACGCTTGCGCCACAGGCGCACGGTCGCGATGCAGGACGCATCGCCGCTGACCACCGACCCGACCGGAGCGCCGAGGCCCTTGCTGAGGCAGACCGACACCGTATCGCAGCCGGTGACCAATCGCGCCGCCTCGACGCGCAGCGCCACAGCTGCGTTGAACAGGCGGGCGCCGTCGCAGTGCACGCGCAGGCCGGCGCGTTGCGCAGCGGTGCAGGCGACGTCAATGTCCGGCGGGGCCACCGCCAGGCCGGCGCGACCACCGTGGGTGTTCTCAAGCCAGAGCAATCGAGACGGCGGGTGGTGGATGTCGGGGTCACTGACGGCATCGGTCACCTGTGCAGCGCTTGGCGCGCCCGCGCTCGCGTCGACGGTGTGGAGCATCACCCCGGCGACCGCTCCGGCGCCGCCTGCCTCGTTGAGCATCATGTGCGTCTGCGAGTCGACGATCACGGCGTCGCCGGGACGGGTCTGGGCCGCGAGCGCAGACAGGTTGCCCATGGTGCCGCTGGGGACGAACACCGCCGCCTCCTTGCCGAGGCGAGCGGCCATGGCCTCCTCGAGACGGCGGACGGTGGGATCCTCGCCCCAGACGTCGTCGCCCACCTCCGCGGCCGCCATGACGCGGCGCATCGCGTCGTCGGGCGTGGTGAAGGTATCGCTGCGCAGGTCAACGGGTGCGGACGACGGTCGTGGCATTGCTGGGCACCTCAACTTCGGTGTCGCCATCTCCGGCCATGCTCACGCGGTTGCGACCACCGTGCTTGGCATCGTAAAGGGCGGCGTCCGCCGTCGCCAGCAGCTCCTGGGCAGTGGTGGTGTGCTCGGGGTAGGCAGCGCCGCCGACGCTGACCGTTAGGGTGACCGCCTGGCCGCCGCTGTCGACCGGTACCACCAGCGCCTCCACCGCCGACCTGATCTTCTCGGCGACGCGGCGGGCATCGGGGGCAGCGGTGTTCGACATCACCACGATGAACTCCTCGCCGCCGTAGCGGGCCGCGAGGTCGGCGCGCCTGATGCTGGTGGTGAGGGTGTGGGCGAAGGCGGTGAGCACGACGTCACCAACCGGGTGTCCGTGGGTGTCGTTGACCCGCTTGAAATGGTCGAGGTCGAGCACCAGCACCGCGAGCGGGGTGTTGAGCCGCTCGGCGAGGGCCACCTGCTGGCCGAGATAGTCGACGAGGAAACGGTGGTTGTAGAGGCCGGTGAGGTCATCGATGCTGGCCTGGCGCTGCACCATGGCGATGAAACGATAGCGCTCCAGCGCCAGGGCGACCTGCTCGGCGGAGGTCGCCACCAGAGCCGCGTCACCGCTGCTGAAGCCGCCGCGCGCGCGGGCCAGGCCGAGCACCCCGAGAACCGTGCGTCCCATGCGCAGCGGCGCCGCGCAGAACTCGCGGTGCCCCGTCTGCGCCTCGCTGCTCTCCGACGCAGCTCCGGCCATGAGGGAGTCGGTGCCCGGGTTGCGGTGCGCGGTGCCGATCGGTCCCTCGCCGCTGAGCACCTCGTTGACATCGATGTCGAACGCGGCGCCGTCGGAGACGGCAAAGCTGTCGGTCATCTCCGAGCCGCTCACCAGGATGAACGCGGTGTCGGCGGCCGCCGAGCGTCGCAGGTGCGCGCAGACCTCTCCGAGCGCGGTCTCGAGTGGTTGCGGTGAGTTGAGCTCGTAGGCGATCGACGCGCGTGCCTTGCTGCCGGCGATGGTGGCGCGCAGCTGGCGGCGCATCTCCTCGAAGCTCGAGGCCAGGCGGCCGATCTCCCCGCCCGCGGGGCTCGGCACCGGCGTGTCGTAGTCCTCGCGTGCCATCGCCGCGACCGCGCGGTCGAGCCGGCGCAGGGGGCGCTGCAGGTCGGTCTGAACCACCAGGACGATGCAGAACATCGCCACCACGATGAGCCCGAGCAGGAGCAGAGCGGGTTGCCACAGGCTGGTCGCCGAGGTGACCTGTGTGGTGACCAGCACCGCGAAGCCTGAGGTCAGCGGCTGGACGTCGACGCCCGTGCTCTGGCCGCCGATGTCGATGACCTGCGGGGAGGGCGACCTGTCGAGCGCCGACTGGATGGCGCTGCCCACTGCGGACCCCGGCGTTACGGTCTGGTTGAGGATCGAGCTCCCCGGGGTGACCACCTTGCCGGCGCGGATGATGGCGACGCCGGCGGTGTCCGCTGAGGTGGTGATGGTGCCGGCGAGGGCCTGGATGAAGGTTGCGTCGACGGGACGCGCGATGAACGCTGTCTCATCGCTGCCGGCCAGCATGCTGGCGCCGACCAGCCAGGGCGCTCCGTCGGGTCCCGCGAGCACTGTGTAGGACAGACGTCCCTGCTGGGCGAAGAGGTTGTACAGAGGGTCGCTGGTTGAGAACGCGCTGCCGCCGACGACGGCCGCGTCAGCAAGCGAGCCGTGCACCCCCACGACATCGGACGGCGTGTTGACCTGCGAATAGCGCTGCAGCGTGCTGGTCAGCGTCACTGTGTCGTGGGAGTTGAGCGCCGGCGCCAGCTCCTGGGTCATCCCGCCGGCGAACGCGGCCAGGGACTTCTCCTGGCCGAGGATCAGGTTGACGATTACCCCGGCCTTGTCGGCGGCACGCTCGGTGGCCTGGCTGTTGTTCTGCTGGCCGGCGAGCGACAGCGGGATGACTGCGATCAGCACCCCGGCGACCGACATGATCACCGCGAACTTCACGGAGAAGTTGAGGCGACTCCAGAGGCGTTGGACCAGCGGCATGCTCGGCCATCGTACCCCCGGCTTCTGGACCATCTGCGTGACCTTTCAGTGACGGCCGGGGGCGCACGCGCTCGGTGCTGCCGTACCCTGCGGGGATGGCCGCGGTGGTGATCAGCTTCGTTGACGGCGAGGTCCTCCACGCCGAGATCCCGGAGCTCACGTTCGAGATGCCGGTGATCGAGGCCGAGGTGCGCGGCGTCGAGCCCAACAACCAGCGCGCCATCCTGCCCCTGACCGCGATCACCCAGATCGTGGTGGGCTCACCCGAGGCCGCCCCCGCGACCGAGGTGACCAGCGCGTGGGACAGGGCCGCCTTCCACTTCGTCGACGGGCAGGTGCTGCGCGCGTCGATCGAGCCGGGAGCCCTGCTGGGCCGCCACGGCGGCATCTGGCGGATCGTCCCCCAGGGCGAGCAGGAGCTGACCACCCTCGCGCTGCCCTACTGCGCGCTCAAAGCGGTGTTCCAGATCCGCCAGTGGGACAGCCGACCCTTCTCGGAGAGAGGCGACAACGATCGGATCGACACCGTCACCCGGGTGCTCGCCGAGCGCGAGCGTCACCTCGAGGACATGGCGACCCCTGAGCAGCGGCGGCCGCTGATGAGCCGGGTGGGTCGCCGGCGCTCGCCCTGATCGCAGAGTGAAGTGACTGTCCACGCCGCGATCCGCTGCTACCGTTGTCTGCTGTGTCGCTGAGTCCCGCGGTGACCGAGCCGGCACCGGACAGCGCGGCGCTGGCGTCGCCCGGCCGACTCCTCACCCGTCGCACCGTGCTGTCGCTGGCCGCGGCTGCGGTGATCGTCGCCGTGGCCGTGTGGCGGGCGCCGATCGACTGGTCGGACGCATGGAACCGGATTCGCCACGCCAACCTGGGGCTGTACCTGGCCGCTCTCATCGTCTACCAGGCGTCGTTCCTGGTGCGCAGCTGGCGGTGGAAGCTGCTGCTGCGCAACGCCGGCGAGGACCGCCCGACCATGCCCCTGGTGCCGATCATGGTGGTGTCGTTCTTCGTCAACTGCGTGGTGCCCGCGAAGATGGGCGACGTGTACCGCGCCTACCTGGCGCGATTGCGCCAGCGTGTGCCGGTGTCGCGGGCGCTTGGCACGATCATCGCCGAGCGCCTGCTCGACCTGGTGGTGCTGATGGGGTTGCTGTTGATCTCCGGGGCGATCGTTTTCCGCGACCGCGCCCCTGGGGTGTTGATCCCCTACCTGGTCGCCGGCGTCGCTGTTTGCGCGGCCGGGGTCGCGGCGATCCTGGTGATGCGCGCGGGGCGCGGGCAGCGGCTGCTGCGTCTGCTCCCCGAGGCGGTGTTCCATCGCTACGAGAGCTTCCGCATGGGCACCGTCGCCTCGTTCCGCCACCTCGAGGTGCTCATCCCGCTGACTGCGCTGGTGTGGGCGATGGAGAGCGCTCGGCTTGCTCTCGTGGTCTTCGCGCTCGGCGACGGAGGTTCGCTGGGGCCCGCCCAGCTGCTGCTGATCGCGCTGGTCGCCGCGCTGCTCACCACCGTGCCCTTCCTGCCGGGCGGCCTGGGGCTCGTCGAGGCGGGCATGGTGGGAGTCCTGGTGAGCGTCGGCGGCCTGGGTCGCAATGCGGCGCTGAGCATCGCGCTGCTCGACCGCAGCATCAGCTACGGCAGCGTGGTCGCGATCGGTGCTGTGGTGTTCGCGGTGATGCACATGCGCCTGCCGCGCGTCCGCGACGACGCGCTGAGCCGAGCAGTCCGTTGAGGGCTCTGGTCACCGGCGGGGCTGGGTTCATCGGCTCGACGCTGGTCGACGCCCTGCTGGGCGAGGGCGCTCAGGTGAGCGTGGTCGACGACCTGTCGCGCGGACAGCGCGAGCAGGTTGCGAGCGCCGCGAACTTTCATCGTGTGGATGTGGGGGATCCGGGGCTGGCGGCGGTGGTGGCCACGGCCGCGCCCGACATCGTCTTCCACCTGGCCGCGCAGATCGACGTGCGCCGCTCGGTCAGCGACCCGGTGCTCGACACGCGCATCAATGTGCTCGGCACCGTCAATGTGCTCGACGCGTGCGTGCGGGCGGGGGTGCGCCGGGTGGTGTTCGCGTCGAGTGGAGGCGCGCTCTACGGTGACACCGAGGTGCTGCCGACGCCGGAGACCCACGGGTGCGCGCCGGCGTCTGCCTACGGCGCCGCCAAGCTCGCCGGCGAGAGCTACGGCAGCGTGTTTGCCCGGGTGCACGGGCTCGAGTTCCTCGCGCTGCGCTATGCCAACGTGTACGGGCCGCGGCAGGATCCGCACGGCGAGGCCGGGGTGGTGGCGATCTTCGCCGAGCGCCTCCTCGACGGTCGCGACGCGGTCATCAACGGTGATGGCGGCCAAACGCGTGATTACGTGCATGTGGACGACGTCGTCGCCGCCAACCTGCGCGCCGCCACAACGACGCACCTCGGTGCGTACAACATCGGCACCGGCATCGAATGCGACGTCAACTCGCTGTATGCGCACATCGCCCGTGCCGCCGGGGTGTCGCGGGAGCCGCAGCACGGGCCTGGCAAACCCGGCGAGCAGCGTCGCTCTGCGCTCGACATCGCGCGTGCGGCCGATATTCTCGACTGGCGTCCGCGCAAAGCCCTGGGCGAGGGGCTGTCACAGACGGTCGCCTGGTTCGCCTCCCGCCGGGAGGCCAAGTAGACGCTGCGCCGCGGCGCAGCACTCGGCGGCGTGGTCGCGAAGCGCGAGCACCGCGGCGCTGAGCCCGGGGCTGGCGCCGTCGGCCTGGACAATGCGCCACGCCCACGATGCGTCCTCGGCAGCGACCGCCAGCAGGGCGCGGGCAGCGGCATCGTCCTCGCCGAGATCCTGCGCGGGCGGAAGGCTGTCGAGCGTCTGCTGGACACCGGCGGTGCGCCGGCGACCGGCGCGCGCTGCGTCCTCGTCTGCGGTGCGCGGCGCGGGCGCGTCCGCCCACGACGAGAGTCCGTCGAGAGAGCTGCGCAGCTGCGCATGCAGCGTCGCCAGCAGGGCGGGCGTGTCGGCCGGCCGCGGCGCGGAGCCACCGAGCGAGCGGTAGGCCGCGACCAGCAGCAGCACCACGACCACAAGCACGATGACGTAGACCGCCATCCGCGCGTTACTTGTAGCGGAAGGTGATCCGCCCGCGGGTGAGGTCGTACGGGCTGAGCTCGACCCGCACCTTGTCGCCGATCAGGATGCGGATGTAGAACTTGCGCATCTTTCCGGCGGTGTAGGCGAGGACCTCCTGGCCGGTGAGCAGCTTGACCTTGAACATGGCGTTGGGGAGCGGCTCGACGACGGTCGCATCCATCTCGATCGTCTCCTCCTTGACCTCAGCCGCCTCGGCTGCCGCCGCAGGATCGCGGCGGCGTGCGGGACCGCGGCGGCGGGCGCCGCCGGGCCGAGGTGGACGTCGTGCCAACAGGATCTCCCGAAATGCTGTGCGGCGGGGCCCGCAACGCGGGCGAGGGTAACACGGCGCCCGCCACGATTGCGGCCGCGAGAATTCGATTCGCCAGTAGAATCGAACCAACTGCACAGGAGAGGGAATGTCCCAATTGCCGGCGACACCTCGCCGATCGTTCCTCGATGCGCTCGGCCAGCGCGTCCTCGTCTATGACGGCGGCATGGGCACCGGCCTTCAGTCGTTGGAGCCCACCGCCGCTGATTTCGGGGGGCCGGCCCTCGAAGGCTGGATGGACGGTCTCGTGCTGCACGCGCCGCACCTCGTCGAGAAGGTCCATCGCTCGTTCCTCGAAGTCGGCTGCGACATCGTGGAGACGGCCACCTTCCAGGCGACCCGTCTACGCCTCAGCGAATGGGGACAGGCCGAGCACACCCTGGAGCTGAACCGGCAGGCGGCCGCCCTGGCACGGCGCCTCTGCGATGAGTACAGCACCGCTGACCGGCCACGCTTCGTGGCGGGAAGCATGGGGCCGACCGGGTATCTGCCCTCATCGAGTGATCCCACGCTGTCCAACATCAGCTTCGCGCAGTTGGTGGAGGCGTTCGCCGAACAGGCGCAGGGCCTGATCGAAGGCGGCAGCGACCTACTCATCATCGAGACGGCGCAGGACATCCTCGAGGTGAGAGCGGCGATCCTCGGCTGCCGCGAGGCGTTCGTCCGCACCGGCGTGACGGTCCCCATCCAGGCCTCCGTCAGCCTGCTCGACAGCAGCGGAACGATGCTGCTGGGAACCCAGCCGGGAGCGGTCTCAACCATCCTCGACGCGCTCGGTGTCGACCTCATCGGACTCAATTGCTCGACAGGTCCCGAGCTGATGCGCGACGGCATCCGCATGCTCACCGAGCGCAGCTCTGTCCCTGTGACGTGCATCCCCAACGCCGGCATCCCCACCAACGTCGCCGGACGAGCCCACTTCCCGCTGGGCGCCGTCGACATGGGAGTGCAGCTCGAGGACTTCGTCCGCCGTCTTGGTGTGGCGGCGGTCGGTGGCTGCTGCGGGACCACCAGCGCTCACATCGCGGAGCTTGTCCGGCGGGTTGGATTGCTCCCCGCTCCGCAGCGACGCGGCGACGGCGTCCCGCGCCTGGCCAGCGCCATGAGCGACCTCGAGCTCCGGCAGCAACCGGCGCCTCTGCTCATCGGCGAACGAGTCAATGCGCAGGGATCGCGGGCGGTGAAGCGGCTCCTCCTCGCTGACGACTACGACGGCATCGTTGCCATCGGCCGGGGACAGGCCGAGGGGGGCGCGCACGCACTCGACGTCTGCGTTGCCGTCACCGAGCGCAACGACGAGGCCGAGCAGATGCGCGAGGTGGTCCGCGGTCTGGAGATGTCGGTCGACGCGCCGTTGATCATCGACAGCACCGACGCGGCAGTGATTCGGGCCGCGCTCGAGGCATATCCCGGACGCGCTGTGGTGAACAGTGTCAACCTCGAGAACGGCCGTACCCGGTGTGAGAACGTGCTCCCACTGGTGCACGAGCACGGCGCATGCGTGATCGCGCTGACAATCGACGAGGCCGGGATGGCCAACACGGCCGCGCGCAAGCTGGCGGTGGCGACGCGGATCCGCGACCTCGCGTGTGAAGAGTTCGGTCTGCACCCCGAGCAGCTTCTCTTCGACGCCCTGACATTCACGCTGGCGACGGGCGAGGCGGAGTACATCGACTCAGCCCACCAGACCATCGAGGGAATCAGGTGCATCAAGGATGCGCTCCCCGGAGTCCTGACGGTGCTCGGGGTCTCCAACGTCTCCTTCGGCCTCTCGGTGGCGAGCCGGCCGTGCCTCAACAGCGTCTTTCTGTACCACTGCGTGCAGGCGGGTCTGGACGCCGCCATCGTCAACCCCGCCCACATCACTCCGTATGCCGAGATCGGTGCCACCGAGCGTGAGCTCGCCGAGGATCTCATCTTCAACCGACGCGAGGATTCGCTGGCGCGCTTCATCGCGCACTTCGACGGCGCGGGTGACAGGGCAGCCGTCGACAGCAGCGCCGATCCGTACGAGGGGATGGACCCTGCCGCCCGAATCCACGCCCAGATCCTCCAGCGCCGTCGGGACGGCATCGAGGAGCAGATCGATCTCGCCGTCGCCGAACGCGACCCTGTGCTTGTCCTCAACGAGGTGCTGCTCCCGGCGATGAAGGAGGTAGGCGACCGGTTCGGCGCGGGCGAGCTGATCCTCCCGTTCGTGCTGCAGAGCGCCGAGGTGATGAAGCGTGCTGTGGGTCAGCTCGAGAAGTATCTCGATCGCGTCGAGGGCACGTCCAAAGGCACTGTCGTCCTCGCCACCGTGTATGGCGACGTGCATGACATCGGCAAGAACCTGGTCAACACCATCCTGAGCAACAACGGCTACACGGTGCACGACCTCGGCAAGCAGGTGCCTCTGACCACGATCATCGACCGCGCCGTCGAGGTCGACGCCGACGTGATCGGCCTGAGCGCGCTGTTGGTGAGCACCAGCAAGCAGATGCCGCTGTGCCTGCATGAGCTCTCCGCGCGCGGCCTGGGATTCCCTGTGATCATCGGGGGAGCCGCCATCAATCGGGGGTTCGGCCGGCGCATCCTGACCCTCGACGACGGCCGCACCTACGACCCGGGCGTCTTCTACTGCAAGGACGCCTTCGAAGGCCTCGACACCGTGGAGCAGCTGCGCGACGAGCCACGCCGGATCGCGCTGGTCGACCGAATCCGCGATGAGGCCGTCCACCAGGCCGAGCGCGACAGTGAGCGCGACGCGCGGCGCCACGCTGCGGCAGCACAGACGGACGGCGCCCCGGTGGCGCTGCGCAGTGACACCCGAACCGATGTGGCCTTGCCGGTGCCACCGTTCTGGGGCCCGCGCCGGCTCGACGACATCGACCTCGACGCCGTCATTCCCGGCATCGATCGCAATTCGCTGTTCAAGATGAGCTGGCAGTTCAAGGGCGTACATGACCCGGTGAAGTGGGCGGCCTTGCTCGAGGAGGAGCTCGAGCCGCGGCTGGCGCGCTCGATCGACGAGGCGCGGCGGGGCGAGTGGCTCCGCCTGCAGGCCGTGTACGGGTACTGGCCCGCCCTCGCCGACGGCGACTCGGTGGTCATATACGACCCGGAGCACCACGATGTCGAGCTGGCGCGCTTCTCCTTCCCCCGACAGCGCGCCCAAAACCGTCTGTGCCTCGCGGACTACGTGCGACCCGTCGAGCAGGCGCGCGATGGCGAGCGCGACGTGGTTGCGCTCCAGCTGGTGACCACCGGCCCGGGCGCATCGGAGCTGACTGCTCAGCTGCAGCGCGATGGTGAGTACGACGACATGCTCCGCGTGCATGGATTCGCCACCCAGATGGCGGAGGCGACAGCTGAATGGCTCCACCAGAGAATTCGCGATGAGCTGGGGCTCGACGCCGACCGGGGGCGTCGGTACTCATGGGGGTACCCGTCGTGTCCGGACCTCGAGGACCACGAGACGTTCTTCCGGATCGTGCCCGGCGAGCTCATCGGGGTCGAGCTCACCGGGGGTTATCAGCTGGTGCCCGAACAGTCCACCGCGGCGATCGTGCTGCACCATCCGCAGTCGCGGTACTTCGCCGTCTACGGCGGCGGTGATGCGGACGGTCCGGGCGCGCCCGAGGTCGAGTCGCGCCTCGCGGCGGCCGCTGCTCAGTCGCGGTAGCGATCGATGAGGTGGCTCTCCTCCGCCCACTTTTCGCGGTAGAGGTGGCAGGTTGCGGGTTCGCTGATGCACGGGGGCACCGGGTGGCGACCGGTGAAGCTGTGGGTGCGCTGGTCGACGTGACAGTCCGCCTTGTAGCGGGTCAGCATCCCCAACACCGCCGGCTCGCGGAGGATCTGCTCGAGATACGGGCAGCGCTGCATCGGGACGGTTCGGCGGGTGGGCCGCCGCGAGCGCGGCTCATCGCGCCCAGATGGCGGGGGCTCGGCGCGCATGTGGGCCGGCTGCGGTCAGGCCGCGAGCATCGACTGGATGCGCGAGGCGAGCTCCTTGATCTTGAAGGGCTTGGCCAGCGTCTGGACGTTGCCGTAAGCCTCGAGCTTGGGCGTGGTCGTCGCATTCACCAGCGCACTGACCACCAGGACCTTGGCGGCGTCCCCGTGCTCGGCGCGAATGCGCTCGAGGACCTGTGTGCCACTCAACTCACCCGGCAGCATGAGGTCGAGGAGCACCAGGTCGGGTCCGAACTCCGTGAACACGCTCAGCCCCTCGTCGCCACTCTTGGCAACCCTGACCTCATACCCCTCCATCGTGCAGAGCAGCGACTCGATGTCGGCCAGAGCGTAATAGTCTTCGATGATGAGAACTTTTTTCATGGCTGACGCTGGCCATTGGTCACGGTGGTGAAGCGCAAAGCCGGCTGAGCATACCAATCACCCTCAGAGCTTCGGCCAGCCTGCGACAGAAGCGTGACCCTGCGCAAAACGCGTCAGGCGTCCCGATCGATGATGGTTGCGGTCCCCAGGCCACCCCCGCAGCACATGGTTTCGAGGCCGAGGCGGGCATCCCGGCGCTCGAGCTCGTGCAGCAGGGTGGTCATCAGCCGCGCGCCACTCGCCCCCAGCGGGTGACCGAGAGCGATGGCGCCACCGTTGACGTTGACCCTGGCCATGTCGGGATGGTGCTCATGCTCCCAGGCCAGGACCACGGGCGCGAATGCCTCATTGACCTCGAACAGGTCGATGTCCGCAATGGCAAGCCCCGCGCGCTCGAGAGCCTTCCGAGTGGCGGGGATCGGGCCGGTCAACATGGTGACCGGGTCGACGCCGACGACGGCCTGGGAGCGGATTGTCGCGCGCGGCGTGAGCCCCAGTTGATGCGCGCGATCGCGGGACATCAGCAGGATGGCGGCGGCGCCGTCGGTGATCTGCGACGAGTTGCCCGCGTGGAGGATGCCATCAGAGCGGAACGAGGGTTGCAGCTGCGCCAGCGCCTCCACCGTCGTTGCTGGCCGGATCCCCTGATCCTGCGATACCACCTGGCTCTCCCCGTTCTCGCCGACGACGACGGGCGCGATCTCCCTGTCGAAGTGGCCTGCCGCCTGGGCCGCGGCCGCACGGTGATGCGATTCGGTGGCGAACGCGTCGGCCTGCTCGCGGCTGATGCCCCATTGCCCGGCGATCATCTCCGCCGCAAGACCCTGGTTGACGAGGTCGTAGTGCTCGAGCAGCTCCGGCGGGTACGGAGTGCCGGGACCCTGCAGAACCGTGCTTCCCATGGGAACCCGGCTCATGCTCTCCACGCCGGCAGCGATGGTGATGTCGCAGACGCCGGATTGGATGAGGTTGGCGGCGAAGTGCACCGCCTGCTGGGACGACCCGCACTGCCGGTCGACGGTGCTGGCGGGAACCTCGATGGGGAAGCCGGCGAGGAGGACGGCCTGCCGGGCGATGTTGATCGACTGTTCGCCCGTCTGGCTGACACAGCCCATGACCACGTCCTCGACCAGCGCAGGGTCGAGGCGGGCTCGCCCGACGACCTCGCGCAGCACATGCGCCGCGAGCCGCAGAGGGTGGACGTCGCGGAGGTCGCCGTTCTTCTGGTTGCCGCGGCCAAGAGGCGTGCGGACCGCCTCGATGATGACGACATCGTTCATGAACCACTCTCCCTGACTGCAGAGGGTGAACCATACAGGGGAGGGGCGAATCCGCGTCCTCGGCTCGCCGCGACCGATCAGCCGAGGCGGTAGACGACCACCGTGACGCCGGGCGGCGGCGTTGGGGCGAGGGCGACTGCGGCCGGCGGTGTCACCTCATCGAACAGTCGTTGCGCGTTGGCTGGCGCCGGGTCACTCGCGCTCAGGACTGCGATCGCGCCCGGCGCGGACGGCGGGTTGGCCGGGTCGAAGAGGGTCATGTTCAGGGCAGCGAGCAGCGGGGACGCGGAGTTGGCGACGAAGGTCTGCGGCGGCGGCGGACGGAAGGCGAACGCGGCCTGGATGTAGGGCTGATCGAGATTCACCGAGAGGAGCACCCGCCTGCCACCACTCAGGGCCTGCGCGCGTGTGATGGCGTCGATCTCCCCATAGTCGAAGGCTGCAGCGGCCCGCCCCGGCCAGGCCGCGTACATGTCGACGGTGAAGAGAGCGCCCTGGAGAGCGAGCGCCACGGCGGCTCCTGCGTACGCATAGCCACGCCACGATGCGGCGTGCTCGGTGAGGAATACCAGTCCCTCGACGCACAGGATGAGAAGGAACGGCAGCATCACCGCGGCGCGCACCGCGTGCGGGACGCTCTCGATGGTGAGCGCCGCGCTCATGGGCGCGGCCAGCAGGCCCAGGATGGCGAAGCGCACGAACGGCTGATCGCGGCGACGCCACGCGCCCACCAGCCCGGCCAGCAGCAGCGGCAGCGCAATCCACATCAGCATCCCTGAGAACTGCGTGTTGTGGCGCGGGTTGTGGTCGCCGCTCACGAACAGGAAGTCGGGGCCGAAGTAGGTCAGGTAGTTGCCGATGAACCTGCCTGCCACGGTCACAAGCGGCGCCCCGTCGGCCCCGACGCTGATGGCGTTGAACCGGGCCGTGATCGCCCCCGGGTGCTGCGCGCTCCACGCCGCCAGCACCCCGTAAGCGACCACGACGGGGACCAGCGTGATCATCCACGCTCGCACATGGCGTTTCCAGTGCGGGCTGTGGGCGATGACGAGGGCAACGGCGAAGAGGAGCACCGCCACGCGGGCGGTGCTGTAGGCGAACACCGCGATGCCCAAGAACAGCCCAGCGCCGGCATACCATGCCCACCGCCCCGTGTCCTGGGCCATCGACAGGCAGAGCAGCGCGCCCGACACAGCCGCGACGAGAGCGATCACCTCGAAGCCGACACGGCTCTCGACGGTCAGCCACGGGGTGAGCGCGGCCAGGGCCAGCACCAGGGTCGTCAGCGGCAGCGACCGGCTCCGCCGGAACGCAATCAGGGTGATGAACAGGCACGTGAGCAGTCCGAAGATCGCCGCGGGGACACGCTCGGTGGTGACCGTGAGCGGCAGCACGCGGAGAAGCGCGCTCAGCGTGTAGATGTAGACGGGATTCTTGTACTCACCAAACGCGGTGAAGTAGAGCGGCAGGTGGGCGCCGTGCTCGTCGACCCCGTGGGTGTCGATCGCCCATGCGTTGTAGCCGATCGACGTCTCGTCGACGTACGCGCCCGGTGGTGCGTTGTCGAGACCGGCGAGGTTGCGGACCACGGTGAGCACCGCCACCGCCGCCAGGATCAGCACCCAGGGGCTGCGGCGGACTCGAGAAATGGCGGTGGCGCGCCTCACGAGGTGAATGTGAAGGCGCCCAGGTGAAGCCACGGCGCCAGCGTCGCGCCGAAATATCCGCGTGCCGCCAGCCGATGCGCACCGATGGAACGGACGCCGGCGAGCGCGCCCACGATGCTCTGGGTGAATCGCAGGTCACGGACGGGGCGGACCAGCCGGCCGTTGGCGATGAGAAAGGTGCCGTCGCGGGTCATGCCGGTGATGATCGTCGCCAGCGGGTGCACCGGCCGGACGTACCAGAACCGCGTGATCAGCAAGCCGCGATCGCAGGCGGCCACCATCGCATCGCGGTCGCTGTCGCCCGGCGCCAGGCAGAGGTACCGCGGCAGCGGCCCGTCGGCGTTCGGCTGCGGGAAGGAGTGCCCGGTGGTGCGTTGGTGAGCCCGCGCCGCGGTCACGGAGTCGTGGACGACCGCACTGCACACACCGCGGTCGATGATGGTCACAGGCAGGGTGCTCGCGCCCTCACCGTCGAATGGCAGCGGCGCCAGCTCGCTCCTGCCGACGTCGTCGGTGATGGTCACCGACTCGCTCATCAGCCGTTCGCCGAACCGCATGAAGCTGCGTTCCTCGAGGACAGCCAGACCACCGAGCCCGACCAGCCCCAGGTACTCGAGCATCTCCGCAACCGCGTATGGCGAGAGCACCACCTCATACGTACCCGGCTCGAGCGGTTCCGCCCCCCGATTGCGCGCACAGAGATCGGTGACCTCGGCGGCGAGTTCGCCGGCGTCGATCTGCGCTGCGTCGGCGGCGTGCCGTGCCGCGTACGCTGAGCCGTCGTCGGTGCGGCACACAGCGATGAGCTCGGCGACACTGTGACGGGCGGTGCGCCGCAGTCCGGCGCTGCTGACCATCGCCACCGCTCTGGCGCCCGTCTCGCAGGTGCCGTATGCGGTCTGGCCACGCCCGGAAGCCGCCGCGCAGACGGCGGCGACCTGGTCCGCCCGGTGTTCTGGCGTGACCGCCTCGGTGACCGCGCTGTAGCCGCTGCTGTCGTCGACGCCGCTGTCGGGTGCGTACAGCGGCACCGGCTCGCCGGCTGGCGAGTGACTGCGGACCGCCTCCGCCGTGGCCACCAGCCTGGCGATTGCATCGTCGCCGGCGACCCGCATCTCGGCAACCCCGAAACGGGCGTCGCGGATCACGCGGAGTCGCAGATGCACGCTGTGGTCAGCGACATTCTGGTGGATGGCGCCGTTGGCGAAGCGCGTCAGGGCAGACGCCGTCTCGGTGACGGTGACCTCCGCCTGTGAGCCGGCCGGGAGGCGCTGGAGGACCCGGTCGGCCACGTCGAGCAGCTCGTCACCCCCGCGCAGCTCACTCATGCCGGCCGCACCGCGACGTTGCGAAAACGGCACGGAGCCGCGCCGTGGCCGACGTGCATGATCTGCCCGGGCTGTCCCTTGCCGCAGTTGATGACCCCGAACATCTGCCATTCCGCGGCGCCGGCAACAGCGTCACACGAATTCCAGAACTGTGGGGTGCTGCCGCTGTACAGAGGATTGCGCACCAGCCTGACCCGCCGGCCGTCGCGAATCTCCCAACCCGCCTGGGTGCCGAACTGAAAGTTCAGGCGGCGGTCATCGATGCTCCAGGAGCGGTTGGTCTCGAGGTAGACGCCGTGCTCGGTGGTGGCCACCATCTCCTCGAGGCTGGAGGTCCCGGGCTCGAGGTTGATGTTGGTCATGCGGATCATCGGCAGGCGGTTCCAGCTCTCAGCCCGCACGGTTCCCCCGCTGGCGGCACCGAGCGTCGACGCCGTCTCACGCGAGGTGAGGTAGCCGGTGAACAATCCAGCGTCGATCAGCAGCGTCCGCTGCGCGGCCACTCCCTCGTCGTCGTAGCCGAACGTGCCCAACCCACGCGGGCTGGTGGCGTCGGCGGTGATGGTCACCTGCTCGCTGCCGTAGCGGAACCGGCCGAGCATCTCGGGCATCAGGAACGACGTACCGGCATACGCGGCCTCGAAGCCGAGGGCGCGGTCGAGCTCGGTAGGGTGACCGCAGGACTCGTGCACCTGCAGCGCCGCCTGGGTGGCGTCGAGGATCAGCGTCATGGTTCCCGCCGGGCAGGCGTCGGCGCTGAGCAGCGCCACCGCCTCCTCGGCGATCCGGGCGGCGTTGCCCTCGAGGTCCATCTCCTCGACCACCTCCCATCCCGCAGCCAGCTGCTGGCGGCCGAAGCTGTTGGGAAAGCTGCGTGTCTGGACCTCGCCGTCGCCGGTGGCGGTGGCGTCGAGGCCTCCGCCCGTTTCGATGATCGTCTGCTCGATTCGCGATCCCTCGCTGCTGGCAAAGAGCTGATGGTGCCGCACAGCCCCGAGCGATCCGACCCGTGTGGTCACGCCGGCAACATCCATGGCCGCGTCGGCCGCGAGCAGGAGCTCGATCTTGCGATCGAGCGACACAGCGAACGGATCGATGACAACCGGAGTGGTGTAGCTCGCCGTCACCTGCGGAGCCGGCGCCAGGCGCACGGGCTTGACGCTGGTGCGCGCCGACGCGCGCGCGATGCGAACCGCGAGCTGGGCCGCCTCGCTGAGTCCAGCCGCGTCCACGCGCTGCGTACCGCAGAAACCCCACGCCCCGTCGACGAGCACGCGGATGCCACAGCCCTGGTCCTCGAACTGGCCGACGCTGTTGACCCGGCCGTTCTTGACCATGACCGACTGGATGGTTCGCTCGACCACGCGGCAGTCTGCAAACGTCGCACCGGCCGTCGCGGCCGCGTCGAGGAGTCGATCGGCGATGTCACGCATGACCGCTCACCCGTGCGGTGGGGTCGGCCTACGCGTTGACCGGCGTCAGGTTGTCGGCGTCGCCGGGCTCATCCGCGAGCAGTGCGTCGCGAATCTCGGCCACGGACGCCTCTGCGACCTTCGCCGCCAGCGATCCCTGCAGCTTGCCGGCGAAGTGACATGCGGCGAGATGCCCGTTGCCGTGGTCGACGAGGTCGGGACGCACCTCTGAGCAGATCGGTTCTGCGATCGGGCAGCGGGTGTGGAACCGGCATGCGCTCGGCGGGTTGATCGGCGAGGGGATCTCGCCGGCGAGGATGATCGGCTTGCGGTTCCTCTCCACCACCGGGTCGGGCACGGGGATCGATTGCAGCAGCGCTGTGGTGTAGGGATGCAGCGGGTTGTCGTAGAGCTCCAGCCCGTCGGCGACCTCGACGATGATGCCCAGATACATGACCGCGACACGGTCGCTGAGGTGACGCACCACCGACAGGTCGTGGGCGATGAACAGGTAGGTCAGGTTGAAGTCGTCCTGGAGCTGCTCGAGCAGGTTGATGATCTGCGCCTGGATGGAGACGTCCAGCGCTGAGATGGGCTCGTCGGCCACGATGAAGCTGGGCCGGAGGATCAGCGACCGCGCGATGCCGATGCGCTGGCGCTGGCCGCCACTGAACTCGTGGGGATAGCGGTTGTTGAAGTTGGGGTTGAGGCCGCAGACGCGCATGATCTCCTGGACCTGCGCGTCACGCGCCTTGCCCTTGGCGAGCCCGAAGTTGCGCAGCGGTTCGCCGATGATGTTGCCCACGGTCATGCGCGGGTTGAGCGACCCGTAGGGGTCCTGGAAGATCATCTGGACCCGTCGGCGCATCTGGCGAAGCCCCTCGCCACGAAGTGAGGCCAGGTCCCGGCCCTCGAAGAAGATGCTGCCCTCGGTGACCGGCTGAAGTTGCGTGACCACGCGACCGAGCGTGGACTTGCCACAGCCGGACTCGCCGACCAAGCCGAGCGTCTCGCCCTGCATGATGTCGAGGCTGACCCCGTCGACAGCGCGAACCTGCTGGCGGCCACTGGGGAATCTCTTGTACACGTCGCGCAGCGAGAGCAGCGGTTCGCCCCTGCCCGCCTCCCACGCCGGCGAGGGCGCGGCGACCTCAGACTGCTGCATTCTCTGCCTCGAACACCACTGGGGCTTCGCGACGATCGGAGTCGGGGTCGGCGACGTTGTCCATCTGCACCCAGCAGCGCGACTGATGCTGAGGACCGACGCTGACCAGCTCGGGCTCCTCGGTGAAACAGCGGTCGACGGTGAACCGGCAGCGCGGATGGAACTTGCAACCGGGCGGCAGATTGGTCAGGTCGGGCGGCATGCCCGTGATGGTGAGCAACTTGCCCCCAAGTTTCTCGTCGATCCGCGGGATCGAGCGTAGCAGCGACCACGTGTAGGGGTGCTGCGGGCTGCGGAAGATCTCCTCGGTGGGTCCCTGCTCGACCACACGGCCGGCGTACATCACCACGACCCAGGTGCAGATGTTGGCCACCACCGCCATGTTGTGGGTGATCAGCACGATCGCGGTGCCCAGCTCGCGGTTGAGGTCGCGAAGCTGTTCGAGGATCTGCGCCTGGACGGTGACATCGAGCGCTGTGGTCGGCTCGTCGGCGATCAGCACGTCGGGCTCGTTCGACAGGCCCATGGCGATCATCGCGCGCTGCCGCATGCCGCCCGAGAACTGGTGTGGATACTCGTTGGCGCGGCGCTCCGGATCGGGGATGCGGACGCGGCGCAGCAAGAGCGGCACCCTGGCCTTGGCCTCTTCGCGGGTGAACCGATCGTGGGCCCTCATCGCCTCCTCGATCTGGTAACCGACCTTGAGCACTGGGTTCAGCGACGACATCGGGTCCTGGAAGATCATCGAGACGTCGTTGCCGCGGAACTTGCGCATCTGGTCGTCGTTCATGGCGAGCACGTCGCGGCCGTCGAAGGTGATGCTGCCCTCGACGATCTTGCCCGGCTCCGGCACCAGTCGCAGGATCGAGAGAGCTGTCATCGACTTGCCGGAGCCGGACTCGCCGACGATGCCGACGGTCTCGCCGCGGTTGACCCGGAAGTCGATGCCGTCCACGGCGCGCACGATGCCGCCGCGCACGATGAACTGAGTCTTGAGGCCCTTGACCTCCAGGATCGCCGGCATCTACCGCTTCAGCCTCGGGTCGAGCGCATCGCGCAGCCCGTCGCCGATGAAGTTGACGGCCATCAGCGTGATCAGAAGCGCCAAGGACGGCACGATCATTGTGTGGTAGGCCAGGAAGCGGTCGTTGAGGCCGTCAGCCACCATCGCGCCCCACGACGGATCGGGCGATGGCAACCCGAACCCGAGGAAGCTGAGAAACGCCTCGAAGAGGATCGCCTGCGGGATCAGGAACGTGGCCTGGACGATGATCGGTCCGAGCGCGTTGGGCAGCACGTGGCGCGCCATGATCGTGAAGTCCTTGGTCCCGGTCGCGCGCGCCGCCTCGACAAACTCGCGCTCGCGCAGTGCCAGCGTCTGGCCGCGCGTCAGCCGGGCCATGTCCATCCAGTTGGTCACGCTCAGCGCGATGATCACGTTGAGGATGCTCGGCTTGTTGGTGACGAACAGGATCAGGAAGGCGATCAGCAAGGCCGGGATTCCGTAGCCGATGTAGGTGATCCCACTGATCAGCGTGTCCACCCAGCCGCGGAAGAAGCCGGCCAGGAGCCCCGCGGTCACCCCCACGACCGAGGTGATCACCGCGGTCAGCAAACCGATCTCGATGACGATCTGGGCGCCCTTCATGATGTAGCTGAGCACGTCGCGCCCGGAGGAGTCCAGCCCGAAGGGATGCTTCAGGCTGAGCGGATCGGTGACGTCGCCGAGGCCCTGCGCGTAGATGCTGTACGGCGTCCAAAAGATGCTGATCACCGCCACCACCACCACCACCAGGAAGACCACCATCCCGGCGATGGACAGCTTGTTGCGCCGGAAACGCCGCCAGGCGTCCTGCCAGAGGCTGACCTGCTCCGGCGCGATGGAGTAGTCGACAGTTCCTGGTGTTCCCGGCGGTGCGATCGGGCCGCCCATGTTCAGGCCGGTGGTGATGGTGGTCATGCGTAACTGATCCTCGGATCGAGCACGGGGTAGATGAGATCGACGGCAAGATTGGCGAGGCCGACGAGGACGGCGTAGAAGGTGTACAAGCCGACCACGATGCCGTAATCACGGATCAGGATGGAGGTGACGAACTCCTTGCCCAACCCCGGTATTCCGAAGATGGTCTCGATGACCACCGAGCCGGTGATGATGCCCGTGACCAGCGGACCTCCGATGGTCACCACCGGGATCAGCGCATTGCGCAGGGCATGGCGGATGATCACCACGCGCGAGCTCAGCCCCTTGGCCCAGGCGGTGCGCACGTAGTCCTGGCGGATGACGTCGAGCATGCTGGCGCGGACCAGCCTGGCGACGATGGCCGCGAACGGCAGTCCCAGCGCGATGGCAGGGATGGGTATCTGTTCAGCTGATCCCCAGCCGATGCTGCCACCCCAGGTAGGCAGCAAGATGCCGACCAGGATGAGCAGGAAGGTGGCCAGGACGAAGCTCGGCACGCTGTAGCCGACGACCACGAAGGTGGACAGTGCGTAGTCCGCCCAGGAGTTCTGCCGCACCGCAGCGGTGACCCCGATGATCAGCCCCACCACGATGGTGACCACGAGCGCGAAGACACCAAGGATCAGGCTGTTCTTGGCCTCCTCGAGGAGCAGGGGGGTGACCTGCACACCCTGGTTGACATAGGAGTAGCCGAGGTTGCCGTGAACGAGGTTCCACATGAAGGTCCGGTACTGGATGAATAGTGGGTCGTCCAGCCCGTACACCAGGTTCTCATGCGCACAGCCGGCGGGGTTCCTCTCGCACGTGAAGGGGGTTCCGGGGAGCGCATGGATCACGAGGAAGGTCACGGACGAGACCAGGAACGCCGTGCCGAGCACCAGCACCAGCCGCCTCGCGGCGTAGATGGCCGTGCCTCTGGTCATTTGGTGTCTCTCAGGAGAATAGAGGACAGGAACGGGTCGGGGAGCCCGCCCCTGTGGCGGGCTCCCCGGATGATACGACGCTCTCGCCCCGTTTGAGTACGGGGATTCGCCTGCTTCTAGTGAGCCAGAATCGAGATGCTGCTCCAGAGGTTGTCGTAGAGCGCGTTGCCCCCGCCGCCCTGGACGTATGGCTTGATGAAGTACTGGTTGGCCCCGTACTCCAGATCGGCGTAGGCGATGTCGGTGATCAGCTGCTTACCGGCAGTCTGGTAGTCCGTGTTCGCCTGCGCGCCGGACTCGCCCTCTGCCTTCTTGACGGCGCTGTCGACACGCGGGTCGCAGATGCCGTCGTTGTTGCCCAGGCCGATCGCCGCCTGGGAGCAGATGAAGACGTTGTCGAACCAGTCCTGCGGGTTGTCGTAGTCGGCACCCCAGCTGTCACGGAAGATGATGTACTTCTTGTCCTGGCGGTTGGTCAGGAACGTCGGGAAGTCCGTGCTCTGGGTGTCGACGTGGACACCGAGGTTGGTCTGCCACTGCGACTGCAGGTTGTCCGCGATCGCCTTGTTCGAAGTGCCGGTGTTGTACCAGTAGACGAGACCCGCGCGCTTGGTGCTGTTGGGGTCCCATGTCTGCAGGTCGGCCTTGGCCTTGGTGGCGTCGAACACTGCGGTCGGGTCCTGGTTGTCGCCGAGGTAGCCCTGGAGGCCCTTGCTGATCACGCCTCCGGTCGCCGGCTTGCAGACGATGCCGCCGGGGCCACACGCGACGTTGACGAGCTGGGTGCGGTCGATCGCCTCACTGAAGGCGCGCCGGCCGGCCAGGGAGACGGGATCGTCGATGTTGCCCGGCGGGGGCGCGAACGGACCATGGTTGAAGTTGAAGCCGACCCAGGTGGTGCGCGCGCCGGGGATGTTGACGAACTGGCTCGAGAGGGCCGGGTTCGCCTGGAAGTTCCGGACCGCGTCCAGCGGTGGGTAGGTGTCGGCCGGCCCGACCGAGTCGTAGCCGCCGCTCTGGTACTTGGTCACCTGGCTCGATTGGTCGGCGAGAACTTGCATCTCGATGTCGGTCAGGTGGCCGGTGCTGCCGCCCCACCAGTTCTGGACGGGAGCGAACGAGAGGTGGTCCTTGGGGACGTACGCGGTCAGCTTGTAGGGACCGGTGCCGATCGCGGTGGCCGGATTGGTCCACCAGGTCTTGTCGGTGTCTCCGGGGATCACCTTCTGGTCGAGGACGTCCATCGTCCACAGTCCCACCTCGGTCAGCCAGTAGCCGGCTGGCGCCGTCAGGACCACCTTGACCGTGTATGTGTCAGGGGCGGTGAGGCCGGACAGCGTGGTGGCCGTCGGGGTGCCGGTCGCCGGCGCGACGGCTGTGTAGCCGACGATCGGCTGGAAGACGATGCCGTAAGAATCGTTGAGCCGCGCGGCCCGGTTCCAGCTGTAGAGGACGTCGGCCGACGTCACCGGGTCCCCGTTGGAGAACTTGACGTCATGACGCATGTGGAAGGTGTAGGTCAGACCGTCAGAGGAGACGTCGGGCTGGCCGGTGGCGATGTCCGGAACCAGCTTGAGGTTGTCGTCGAACTTGTAGAGGCCGTCGAACATGTTCCGGACGGGCTCGATGGAGACGGCGTCAGAGACGTGTCCGGGATCCAGCGTCTTGACATCGTTGACGATGGGGAACCTGAACACCTGGTTGGGCGACAGCGCCTGGCCGCTCGGGCTGTTGCCCCCTCCGCTACCACAGGCGGTGGCAATCAGCGCCGGCACAGCCAGTGCCATTGCTATCCGTCGATGTTTCATACGCGTCTCTCTCCCGGCCGGGCACTCCGTCCCGCGCCAAACATTGCCACCCCCAAAGCGGCGGCTAGGGGCCGCATTCTGGCAGCCGGGGGGCTGCTCCGCCATCACCCGTTGGGGTGATCTTCTTCGGGATGCGCGAAGCGGGCTCGTATACTCGAAGCCGGCTTCATGATCCGTTTGTTCGCGCGCAGGTCGCGATCGCGCCGTCTCAACCGGCGGATCCTCATCGCCATGCTCGCCGTGGCGCTGCTGCCGCTGGCGGCGCTCACCGCCCTGGTCGGCGCCGAGCTCGCCGAGGTCAACCAGACCACCGTCGACGAGGCGCACAGCACCATCGTCGCCGATGCGGAGCGGCATGAGAGCACCGCGGCAAACGACGGTGCGGGTACGCTGCAGACCCTCCTCGACAGCCTCGGCTCCGATCTGGGCCAGGTCGCCGCGACCGTGGACCCCCTGGTCAAGGGCAGCCGGCCCGCCATCCAGCCGGTCCGCCCCATCATCGGTGGGGCACGCCTGTTGGCTCCGGGCGGACCGGCGATCACGCTGGTGGGCGCGCAGAGCCCTCTCCTCCGTGGCGTCGGCAGCGTGGCCGACCCGCTCGGCGCCAGCCGCCCCGCCATCGCCGCCGCGCTCGATGCGCTCCGCAAGCGCCACCCCACGGTCACCGCGGTGTGGCTGTACGGCCGAATCGACCACGAGCTGACCGAGACACCCATCGTCGATCCCGCCGCGCTGACCACCCTGCTCGAGAACGACCGCATCGATCCCGTCCGCCTCCTCGATCCCCAGGTCACCGAGGCGGTCGCCACCGTCGGCGGCGATGCCGCCAAGAACCCCGTCTACCCCGCCTGGAGTGACATCGACACCGCGGCGTTCAGCAGCGGTTCCTCGGTGACCCTGTGGACGGCCCTGCCCTCCAACAGTGACCTGCTCGTCGGCGCCGAGCTGTCCAGCGTGGCGATCGCCGGGATGCTGCCATCGTCGGTGTCGACGCTCCCGGACGCCTACCCCGTGCTGCTCAGCTCGAGCGGACGCTGGCTCAGCGCTGGCAACGGCGCGATCAGCGACTTCGGCCTCGCCACCGGATTCCCGGGCAGCCCCTTTGCATCTCCCGGGATATCCGTGAACCAGCTGACCATCCGCAACCCGCAGGTCATCGCCGCCACCATCGGTGGCGTCCCCCGCGAGCTGTTCACCGCCCCCGTGAACGACGTCCACTGGACCCTGGCGACGGTGGTGCCGACGCGCGACCTCGCCCCGGCGGCCGCCTCCCTCGGTGACGGGATCCGCAACGGCGTCCGCCGCATCCTGCTCCTCCAGCTACTGCCGCTGGCAGTGGTCATCGGGGTGATCGCGATCCTTCTCGCCGCGCTCTTCTCCCGCCGCCTGCTTGGTCCGGTGCGCGCCCTGACCACCTCGGCCGAACGCCTCGCCCAGGGACACACCGACGAGCCGGTACCGCCCCAGGGCGACGACGAGGTTGGGCTGCTCAGTGAGGCGCTGGAGCGAATGCGCCGCGAGATCAACTCCTCGAGGGAGGCGCTGCTCGCCGCCGCCCTCGAGCTCGAGCGTCGCGTGGCCGACCGGACTGAGGAGCTGCGTGACCGCAACGAGGAGCTGGTCGCGCTGAACGCCCTGGCCGCCACCCTGACCCGGTCGCTCGACCCCGCTGAACTCCTATCTGGAGCCGTCGAGGCGGTGAGAGTGATCCTGCCGGTGGCCGCCGCCGCGGGCTACACCATGGCCCACGACCTTCCCCAGATGGTCACCCACCACCCGGCCCGGCTCGGGGAGGCTGCCGACGAGATGGCCGAGGGGGTGGCCGTGGCCCTGGGCGCGAAGGCGTTGACGGTGCGCCAATCGGCCGCCGGACGGGTCGTGGCCATCCCGGTCGGGGCCGGCGGGGCGCCGCTGGGCGCCCTCGCCGCACTGGTGTCCTCCTCTATCCAGGTGCCCGAGCGCATCCGCATCCTGCTCGGCGCCGTCGCCGACCAGGTCGGCCTGGCGCTGCGCACCGCCCAGTTCGCCGCCGAGGGTCGTGAGCTCGCCGTTCTCGAGGAGCGCACCCGCCTGGCCAGGGAGATCCACGACACGCTGGCTCAACAGCTCACCGGCATCGTCCTCCAGCTCGAGGCTGCCGAGGTGATGCAGAGTCGCAACCGCGGGGAGCGCTCCCGCGACCTGGTCGTCGCCGCCCGCGAGCAGGCACGGCTGGCCCTCCGGGAGGCGCGGCGCAGCGTGTGGAACCTGCGCCCGATGCCTTTGGAGGCGGCCGGGCTGACCGCCGCCGTGACCCTCGAGGCCGAGCGCTTCGGCACGCGCACCGGCATCGCGGTCAGGGTGCGCAACGACGGTGTCCCCCGTGACCTGGCGCTCGCTCCGCAGTCGGAGGTGGCTGTCTTCCGCATCGTCCAGGAGGCGCTGGCCAACGCCGGGCACCACAGCGGCGCCCACCTTGTCGAGGTCGAGCTCCACGCCGGCGACGGGGAGCTGCTGGTGTCGATCAGCGACGACGGCTCCGGGTTCGACGTCGACGACGAGGGCGAGCCCAAGGCCGGCCGCTTCGGGCTGGTCGGTATGCACGAGCGCGCCCGCCTGATCGGGGCCGGGCTCGAGGTCACCAGCCAGCGGGAGGGCGGCACACGGGTTTCGGTGCGCGTCCCGCTGGAAGCCCAGCAGACGGCGGCCAGCGCGTGATCCGGGTGCTCGTCGCCGACGATCACCCCGTGGTGCGCGAGGGGCTGATCACCATGCTCGAGCTCGAGGACGACATCGAGGTGGTCGCCCGGGCCGCCGACGGGGAGGAGGCGGTGATGATGGCGCGCCGCGAGCATCCCGATATCACACTTCTCGACGTGCAGATGCCCGTCCTGGACGGCATCGAGGCGCTCCGCCGGATCCGCGCCGACGATCCCGAGGCGCGCGTCATCGTGCTGACCACGTACCGCAACGAGGACTACATCTTTCCCTCGCTGCGCGCCGGCGCACGCGGCTACCTTCTCAAGGACTCGTCGCGCGAGGAGCTGGCGGGTGCCATCCGCGCGGTGGCCGCGGGCGAATCCCTGCTCGACCCGGAGATGGTGGACGCAGCGCGCGACGACGCCGGCCTCACAGCGCGCGAGTTCGAGGTGCTCCGGCTGATGGCCGATGGCCACAACAACGCCCAGATCGCCACCGCGCTGTTCGTCAGCGAGAACACCGTCAAGACGCACGTCAGCAACATCTTCGCCAAGCTCGACTGCCGCGACCGGGCCGCCGCAGTCCTCCAGGCGTGGAAGCGCCACCTGATCTGACCCGACAGCCACACCCCTAGACTCCTGCGGCGATGGCGGCAGAGGTCGGGGTTGGTCTGATCGGGCTCGGCACCGTGGGGTCGGCGGTGGCGCGCCGCCTCGTCGACGAGTGGGAGCTGCTCGGCGACCGAGCCGGGGCGATCCCCTTGCTCCGCCGCGTGGCGGTGCGCGACCCGGCCCGTCCCCGCAACGTCGCCCCGCCGGCAGTGCGGCTGGACGGCGACCCCGAGGCTCTGGTCGACGACCACGCGGTGGCGATCGTGGTCGAGGTGATGGGCGGCGTCGACCGCGCCAGCGCACTGATTGACCGCGCTCTGCGGCTGCGCAAGCCGGTGGTGACCGCCAACAAAGCGGCGCTGGCCGCGCACGGCCTGGAGCTGTTCGCGCTCGCCGCGGAGATGGGCGTCTCGCTGCGCTACGAGGCGGCGGCGGGGGGCGGGCTGCCGGTGGTGGCGCTACTCGCCGACAGCCTTCGCGGTGACCGGATCAGCTCCCTGCAGATGATCATCAACGGCACCACCAACATCATCCTCAGCGCCATGGCGCGCGACGGCCTCAGCTTTGCCGCCGCGCTGGCGCAGGCGCAGCAACGTGGCTTCGCGGAAGCGGACCCCAGCACCGACGTCGACGGCCATGACGCCACGGCCAAGCTGGTGCTGCTCAGCCGGCTGGCGTTCGACGCTCCGCTGGGCCCCGGGGACGTCGCCACCACGGGGATCGGTGCTGTCGAAGCCATCGACATCGCCACCGCCCAGAGCCTCGGCGGGAGCGTCAAGCTGGTCGGCCAGGCCACCCTCGTGGCGGAGGTGCTCTGCCTCTCGGTGCGCCCGACGGTGGTGCTCGCCGGGCATGCGCTGTCGGGCATCGACGATGCCGACAACGCGCTGCTCGTGAACGCCGACCTGGCGGGTCGAGTGCTGCTGAGCGGGCTCGGCGGCGGCGGCGACAGCACCGCGAGCGCGGTGGTGTCCGACATCGTCGCGACTGTCCGAGCGCCACAGCAACCGCCCCGGGTCCCAACCCGGCGACTGGGCGTCGGCGACGGCGCAGCCACGGAACGCTGCGCCTACATTCGCGTGCGCCTGAGGGAGGTGGCCGAGGCCGCTGCGATGGTCACCCAGGCGCTCGAGGATCGCGGCGTCCCGGTGCTGGCCGTGGCAGCGCCGGACCGTTCGGCAGATCTCGCTGTGCTGACCGGACCAGTCACCGGGGAGATGCTCGAGCGCGCCACGCAGACGCTCGATTCGCTGCCCGCGGTCGACGAGGTGGCCGCGGTGATGGACTGCTTGGGACCCGGCTGATGGCGATCCGCAGCGGCGTGATCGCGCGCTACCGGGCGCGCCTTCCGCTGACCGCGGACACGCCGCCGATCACCATGTTCGAGGGCGAGACTCCCTGCGTAGGGGCACCACGACTCTGTGGCGAGCTGGGGCTGGCCAGCCTCCACCTCAAGCTGGAGGGGCTCAACCCCACCGGCTCGTTCAAGGACCGCGGCATGGTGGTGGCGGTGGCGCGTGCTTTGGAGGCCGGCAGCACCGCGCTGGTGTGCGCCAGCACCGGCAACACCTCGGCGTCGGCGGCCGCCTACGGCGCGCGCTTCGGGCTGCGAACCATCGTGGTGATCCCGTCGGGGAGGATCGCGATGGGCAAGCTGGTGCAGGCGCAAGTTCACGGCGCCGAAGTTCTGGCCATCAATGGCAATTTCGACGAGGCCCTCGACGCAGTGCGTCAGCTCGCCGAGAAGCTGCCGATGACGCTGGTCAACTCCGTCAACCCGCATCGCATCGAGGGCCAGAAGACGGCCGCCTTCGAGCTGGTCGACGAGCTCGGCGACGCGCCCGAGGTGCTGGCCATCCCAGTCGGCAACGCGGGCAACATCACCGCCTACTGGCGGGGGTTTCGCGAGTACCGCGCCGAGGGGCTGTGCAGCCGCCTGCCGCGCATGCTCGGCGCCCAGGCGGACGGCGCGGCGCCGCTGGTGGTCGGCCACCCCATCGATGCTCCGGAAACCGTCGCCACCGCGATACGCATCGGCAACCCGGCTTCATGGCAGGGCGCCATCGACGCTCGCGACCAGTCCGAGGGTGCCATCCTGGCGGTGAGCGACGGCGACATCCTTCGCGCGCAGCACGACCTCGCCACGCTCGAGGGCGTGTTCTGCGAGCCGGCGTCGGCCGCAACCCTGGCGGTTCTGCGCCGGGCGGTGGCCGAGGGCACCGTGGCGGCGGGGACAGCCGTGGTGTGTGTGCTCACCGGCAACGGGCTCAAGGACCCGGCGGTTGCTGTCGAGGGCCTGCCGCCGCCGATGCTCGTCGACGGCGGCGTCGGGGCGATCGCCGCGGCGCTGGGGCTGCGATGAAGAGCACCGTGCGCGTCCCGGCGACGGTGGCCAACCTCGGACCCGGCTTCGACCTGCTCGGGCTGGCGCTGCAACTGCAGAACGAGGTCGTCGCGCAGGCGATCGACGGTGGATCGGTCACAGTGGAGGTCGACGGCGAGGATGACGCCGAGCTGCTCGACCCGCTGCGCAACCTGGTGGCGCGTGCCTATGTCGAGGCCTGCGCGCGCCTGGGCGTGGCCGAATCTGAGCGGGGGGTGCGGCTGCGCTGTCGCAACGACATCCCGATGGGCCGAGGCCTGGGATCGAGCGCGGCGGCGGCGCTGAGCGGCGTGCTCACCGCGGTGGCCCTGCACCGCGCGCCCTGGAGCGAGCCGGAGATCATCGACTGCGTTGCCGCTTTCGAGGGCCACGCCGACAACGCCGCGGCCGCGCTGCTCGGTGGCCTGGCCATCTGCGCACCCGGGGCAGCCCCGGCCCGCTGCGACGTGCCCGACGAGCTTCACGCGGTGGTGTTCGCGCCCGACGCGCGCCTGGCCACAACGGCCGCGCGCGAGGTGGTGGCGACATCGTTCTCGCGCCAGGACGCGCTGTTCAACGCCGGCCGCTGCGCGCTGCTGGTGCGGGCGCTGCTGCTGCGCGACTACGGAGCGCTTCGCGAAGCCATGGACGACCGCTGGCACCAGGGGCAACGGGCCGCGCTGTTCCCGGCGATGGCCTCGCTCATCGACGCTGCCTACAGCGGCGGCGCGGACGGTGCGTGCCTGGCCGGCGCGGGCCCGTCGATCCTGGCGCTGACCGCCCGCGATCCCGCACCCGTCACAGCAGCGCTCGGTGACGCCGCCAGGGGGCTCGCTGTCGCCGGCACTGTGCTGGTGCTCCGCCCGCGCAACTTCGGCTCGCGTGTCGAGGTGCGCGCGTGACCGTCGTCGTGCAGAAGTACGGCGGCAGCAGCCTCGCCGGCGTCGCCATGCTGCACCTGGTCGCCGAGCGCGTGGCCCAGACCCGCCGCGCGGCGGACCGCGTGGTGGTGGTGGTGAGCGCCATGGGCGACACCACCGACGAGCTGATCGCGCTGGCCCATCAGCTCGACGCCGACCCACCCTCACGCGAGATGGACATGCTGCTGAGCACTGGCGAGACGGTGACGGCGCCGCTGCTGGCGATGGCGTTGCATGCGCGCGGCGTCGATGCGGTGTCGCTGACCGGCCTGCAGGCGGGCATCCGCACCAGCGGACCGCATCGCAGCGCGCGGATCACCGACATCGTCCCGGAGCGCGTCATCGAGCAGCTCGGCGCCGGTCGCGTGGTCATCGTGGCGGGCTTTCAGGGAGCCACCGAACAGCTCGACGTCACCACCCTGGGGCGCGGTGGCTCGGACACCACGGCTGTGGCACTGGCGGTGGCGCTGCAGGCCGGCGAGTGTGAGATCTACACCGATGTCGAGGGCATCCACAGCGCTGACCCGCGGGTTGTCGCAGACGCCCGTCCGATCGCGACCATCGACTACGACGAGATGCTCGAGCTGGCCTCGGCGGGCGCTGCGGTCATGCACCCGCGGGCAGTGGAGATCGGCGAGGCATACTCCATGCCGATCCGGGTGCGCTCGGCATTTGGCGATGGTCCCGGCACGCTCATCCGCAGGCACACAGACATGGAAGACCGCCCCAAGGTGCGCGGCATCGCGCACGAGATCGACGTCGCCAAGGTGACGGTGCTCGGCGTGCCCGACCGCCCTGGCATCGCCGCCGCGGTGTTCGGACCACTCGGCGAGGCTCATGTCAACGTCGACATCATCGTGCAGAACGTCAGCCATTCCGGGCACACCGATCTCTCGTTCACCCTCGCCGAGTCCGAGCTGGCGCGGGCCCAGCCGCTGCTCGAGCGCATCGCCGCCACCGTCGGCGCCGCCGGCGTGGACGCCGACCGGGACATCGCCAAGGTGACCGTTGTCGGCACCGGCATCCTCGGCTCTCCCGGCGTCGTCGGAAGGATCTTCGAGACCCTGGCCACCGAGGCGATCAACATCCGGATGATCAGCACCGGCGAGATCCGGGTCACCTGCATCATCGACAGGGACCGCGTCGAGGACGCGGTGCGCGCGCTCCACCGCGCCTTCGAGCTCGAGCTCCTGTGAGCCTGTCGGTGGGCATCGTCGGGCTTCCCAACGCGGGCAAGTCGACGCTCTTCAATGCCCTGACCATGGCCGGAGCGCAGGTGGGCAACTACCCCTTCACCACCATCGAGCCGAACACCGGCGTCGTCGCGGTTCCCGACCGGCGGCTGCAGCGTCTCGCCGATCTGTTCAACCCCCCCAAGGTCATCCCAGCGGCGGTGACCTTCACAGACATCGCCGGGCTGGTGCGCGGCGCCAGCCGCGGTGATGGGCTGGGCAACCGGTTCCTCGGGCACATCCGAGAGTGCGACGCGATCGCCCTGGTGGTGCGCAGCTTCGAGGACCCCGACGTCACCCACGTCGAGGGCAGCGTCGACCCGCTGCGTGACATCGACGTCATCGAGCTTGAGCTGCAGCTCGCCGACCTCGAGACCGTCAGCAAGCGACTCGACAGGGCCGAGAAGACGGTGCGCCTGCAGAAGGAGAAGGCGGTGGACGCGATCGCGCTGCTGAGCAGGGTGCGCGATCACCTCGACGCCGCGCGCCCGGTGCGCACCATGCAGCTGAGCGCGAGCGACCGCGAGCACCTGCGCGAGCTCTGGCTGCTCACCGCAACGCCGCTGGTCGTCGTGGTCAACGTCGCCGAGGAGGCCGCCGCTCGCGGCGACGTCCCCGAGGCGATCAGGCAGCGCGCCATGGAGAGCGGCGGCGAGGCCATCGCCATCTCGGCGCGGATCGAGGCCGAGCTCGCCGAGCTCGAGCCCGCCGACCGGCTCACCTTCCTGGCCGACCTCGGCATCGAGGAACCGGGGCTCGACCGCCTCGCCCAGCGCGCGTATGCACTGCTCGACCTGATCACCTTCTTCACCGCCGGCGAGAAGGAGGTCCGTGCCTGGGAGCTGCATCGCGGCCTGACCGCCCTCGACGCCGCCGCCAGCATCCACACCGACTTCGCCCGGGGATTCATCCGCGCCGAGGTGTCCAGCGTCGAGGAGCTCCTGGCCGCGGGCTCGTACCTCGCGCTCCGCGAGCAGGGCAGGCAGCGGCTCGAGGGCAAGGAGTACCTGATGCAGGACGGCGACGTCGTGCACTTCCGCTTCAACATCTGAGCGGAAATCGGGCTGCAGACGCCGGATGGAGTCGGCCTCGACGTGGACGTGAAGCCGGGAATGTTGTGGGTGCCCGGCGCCTGCTGCCCGTGGTTCCCTGCGGCCCCACATGTTGTGGTTCCAACCCCACCGTACCACATCATGCGGTGGGTCTTCTACAGGTGAAGGCCGATCCCTTCCGCTCTCGGAAAGGCGGCCGTCAGCGCCTTGCCAAACCCTGGCCCTGGGCGCCACGCGGCGCCGGCACGGCGTTTGCCGCCGGCGCGATCCGATAACCTTGGCGCGCGCCATGGCCAAGAAGACACGCAAGCAGAAGCAGCGCGCCGTCACACGCCGCCCCGGCCCCGTCTTCCGTCCGATGACGTCCGGCGCGCCGGGCGCTGCGGCGGCGACGGGGACACCGTCGACGGACGACGACATCGTCGCGGAGCCGCAGCCCCTCCCCGACGCCGCCGCTTCGGTGGCTGCCGACGTCCCGGCGGCCGACCCGGGCCGGCGGCGCGTGGAGCGCGTGGCGGCGGCGAGCGCCCCTGTGGCGCGCCCCCGGTCCACGCGCGGCCAGACGCAGGGGTACATCCAGGCCCTGGAGAGTGACGACGCCGCGATCCCGTTCGACCGCGTGCCCTACGTGCCCGCGGACCTGCGCCGCGTGGCCATCATCGCCGGCCTCATGATCGTGCTCATCATCGTTGCAGACATCATCGTCAGCAACGTCGTCAAGTAGGCGCCGTGCGGGTCATCCTCTATACCGGCAAGGGAGGCGTCGGCAAGACGACGGTCGCCGCGGCCACCGCGGTGGCCTGCGCCAAGCTTGGCCATCGCACCCTGATCATCTCCACGGACGCCGCCCATTCGCTCGGTGACTCATTCGACCTCGAGCTCGGTGATCACCCCACCAACATCGCTCCCAACCTCGACGCCCAGGAGATCAACGCCCTCCATGAGATGGAGGAGCACTGGGAGCGCGTCCACAGCTATCTCATCTCTCTGTTCGCCTCGTGGGGCGTCGACGACTTCGTCGCCGAGGAGATGGCCACGCCACCGGGGATGGAAGAGGTGGCCAGCCTGATGTGGATCAAGCGCCATAAGGAGCAGGGTGTCTACGACGTGGTCATCGTCGACTGCGCGCCCACCGGCGAGACCCTGCAGCTGCTCGCCTTCCCCGACGTGGCGCGCTGGTACCTCACCAAGATCTTCCCAGTCGAGCGCAAGGTCTGGAAGGTTGCCCGGCCGATGGTGCAGCCGTTCACCAACATCCCTCTGCCCACCGACGACATCTTCGGCCACATCAAGGACCTGCTCTTCGACCTCGACGGCATGAAGAACATCCTCGGCGATCCCAGGACATGCACTGTGCGGCTGGTGCTCAACCTCGAGAAGATGGTGGTCAAGGAGGCGCAGCGTGCCTTCACGTACCTCTGCCTCTACGACTATCTGACCGACCTCGTGGTGGTCAATCGGATCCTCCCCGACGAGGTCACCGACGAATACTTCGCCGCTTGGCACCGCTCCCAGAAGAAGTACGACGCGCTCGTGGAGACCGCCTTCTCACCCGTGCCCATCCGCCGCACCCCGCTGTTCGACCACGAGATCGTCGGGCTCGACACCCTTGCCGAGATGGCGGAGGCGATCTACGGTGACACCGACCCGACCCAGCGATTCCACACCACGGTCTCGCAGCATCTCAAGAAGGTCGGGGCCAACTACGAGCTGCAGCTGCAGCTGCCCTTTGTCGACAAGGACGAGGTGGACATCACTCACCGCCCCGGTGAGCTTTTCGTCAGCGTCGGTCCGTACAAACGCGAGATCAGCCTGCCACGAGTGCTCAACGGCACCCGGGTGATCAGGGGCAAGCTCGATGAGGGGATGCTGCGGGTCACGTTCGCAGGGGCGGCCCGGTGAGCGAGCCGTTCGCTGTCGACCCCGGCAAGCTCGTCGCGGACGTCATGCAGCTGCTTGCCAACGCAGTCGAAGAGTTCGTCCCCCCCGACGCGCAGATGCACCTGCTCAACGCGCAGCGCGAGCTGCTTCTGGCCCTCGCGGTGATCATCGAGCACAACAGCACGCGCACGCCGCGCCAGCCACGCGGCCGACGCCGGCGCGCTGCGGCGACAACGACCAGGCGCCCCAAGCGCGTCGAGCTGGATTGACCCGGCGCGATCGCCGGCCGACGCGACCGTCGCAGGTGGTCGTCGACGGCGTAGCCTGGCCCGTGCAGGGCGCCCAGGCCGCGATCGTCGACGGACCGCGGGTGCTGCTCCAGCTGCGACCCTTCCCACCGGGATGGGAGCTGCCCGGCGGCCATGTCGAACCAGACGAGGATCCGGCCGAGACCGCGGTGCGCGAGACCGAGGAGGAGACCGGTTATCGCGTCAACATCCGGGGCCTGGTCGGGGTGTACTCGTGGAGCGGCCTGCGCAACGCGGCCGACGCGGTGTTCCTCGCCGAGGTGGCCGGCGGTGAACGCCACTGGAGCATCGAGTCGCTGCGCACCGTGTTCGTGACTGCCGACGCCCTTCCTCTCACCTCGTTTCCCTGGTGCAGGCAGCGTGTGTACGACGCGCTGGCGCGGTCCGAGGGCGCACCACCGGTGCACCGCATCCAGCCGGTGACGATACGCAACGTGGCCGCCTTCGGCAGCAGCTGGTTGAGCGCACCGGTGGACCGGCTGCGCCGGCGCAGGGGCTCGTGACCCAGGCGCTGCTCTTCATCGGCGGCCTCGTGCTCATCGTCGCCGCATCCGAGCTGTTCACCAACGCGGTGGAATGGGCAGGCTTTGGCCTGAAGCTGGCCAGTGGCGCCACGGGCAGCCTGCTCGCCGCCCTGGGCACGTCGTTGCCCGAGACGTTCGTGCCCGTGGTCGCGCTGATCAGCCAGAAACCCTCGGCAACGGCGGTGGCAAGCGGCGCCGTCCTGGGCTCGCCCTTCCTCCTGCTCGGCGTCGGCGTGGCCATCACCGGCCTGGCGGTGAGGCTGCGCGGCGACCGCACCCTGCGTCTGGAGAAGGGCCAGGTGCGCCGTGACCTCGGCGTGTTCATCGGCGCCTTCTCGGTGGTGCTGGTGTCCATCCTGCTCCCGACACCGGCGCGCATCGTCATCGGCGTCGGGCTGCTCGCCACCTATGGCCTCTACGTACGTGCCACCCTGCGCGGGGGCAGCCCGTCGGGTGACATGCCCGAGCCGCTTCACCTGGTGCGCCGTCGCCCGGGCGAACCGCCGGCCGTGCTGGTGATCGTTCAGCTACTGGTGTCGGTGGCGATGCTGGCGGTCGGCTCGGAGCTCTTCGTCGCCGCGCTCAACGACACCGCCACCGCCCTGCATGCCAACCCGCTGACCCTGGCGCTGATCGTCGTCCCGGTTGCCACCGAGCTTCCGGAGACGTTCAACAGCGTGCTCTGGGTGCGCAGCGGCGACGACAGCCTGGCCTTCGGCAACGTCGCCGGCTCCGCCGCGTTCCAGTCATGCGTGCTCGGGTTTGTCGGGCTCACCTTCACCCCCTGGCGTCCGGGTTTCAGCGGCATCCTCGGTGGCCTGCTCACGCTGGCCGTTGCCATCGGCCTGCTGCTGCTGCTGCGCAACGGCAGCGCGCGAGGGCGGTGGCTGCTGCTCGCCGGGATCCCGTGGGTGGGGTACGTGGTTGCCGAGGTCATCGCCGGTGGCCACCTCGGCGGCTGAGGCAGGCCGAGCGACATGCCCGCGACAATGGTCGCGCCGCGACTCGACTGATCGCGGACCACGTTCAGTCGCAGCAGGAGGGGCCCGATGAATCTCGACGGGAAGGTTGCCGTTGTCAGCGGCAGCGGTCGCGGCATCGGTCAGGCGTACGCGCACGCGCTGGCGCAGGCGGGGTGCGCAGTGGTCATCAACGACATCGACCCCGACGTCGCCGAGCAGACCGTCAGGGAATTGACCGACGCCGGCCACATGGCGGTGGCCGAGGTGGTCGCGGTGGGCAGCACCGAGGCGGCCGACAGGCTGGTGCAGCGCGCCGTCGAGAGCTTCGGCGGCATCGACATCATGTGCACCAACGCCGGCATCCTCCGCGACAAGGTCCTCTGGAAGATGACCGACGAGGACTTCGACCTGGTGATCGAGACACACATGCGCGGCACCTTCACCTGCGCGCGGGCCGCAGCGGTGCGCATGCGCGAGCAGGGCCGCGGCGGACGCATCGTGGTGGTCGCGTCATGGGCCGGCCAGCGCGGCAACTTCGGCCAGACCAACTACGCGGGCGCCAAGGCGGGGATAGCCGCATTCGCGCGCACCTGGGCGATGGAGCTGGCACGGGCCGAGATCACCGTCAACGCCATCGTGCCCAACGCACTCACCCGGATGATCGCCAGCATCCCGGGGATGGCGGAGATGGTCGATGCAGCCGCGAAGGGTGAGCCGTTGCCCGACATGGTCCGCAAGCAGATGGGCATGGGCGTGCCCGAGGACGTCGCGCCGCTGCTGGTGTTCCTTGCCTCCGACGCGGCCAAGGATGTGACCGGGCAGTGCATCGGGCTTGGCGGCGACAAGCTTTCGCTCTGGTCTCACCCGCAGGAGATCGTTTCCGCGTACCGCGACGGTGGCTGGACCGCGGACACCATCGCCGAGATCTGGCCGACGACGATCGGGGCGCAGCCGCAGACGTACGGCATCCCATTCCTGGGAGGCGGAGGCTGAGAGCTTGGCGCCGCGCTCTGGCTGCAGCTCAACAATTGAGGCCGGTGGTAACCGGCTGACGCTCAGCCCGGCGGCGGTGGCGCCGGCGGGATGGCCGGCGCTGGGATGATGCCGCCGGGTGGCGGCGGGGCGCCCGTCTGCGGTCCCAGCGTGGTGAGCCGCAGACCCGACCCGACAAGCACGGCGACCAGGTTGGCGAGGGCGCCCAGTCCCAGGGCGATGAGGATGAGGGTGAATCCCAACGCGGCGTGGATGTTGAAGAAGCTGTCGAAGGTGCCGCTGAGTCCGCTCGCAGACAACGCACCTGTTCCACCGGCGCTGCTGGTGAGCTTGTTGACGATGGCCGAGTGCGCCGTCGCGTTGTTGATCAGAACCAGCGCCATGGCGAGCAACGCCGCGGCTGCGGCGACACACCGGCCGGCGCGACCGCGAACGACGCCGCCGACCACCCCGACGATGATGAGCAGCAGCACCAGCACCATCAGCGCCTGCACGCCGATGCCGAGAGTGGGCGTCGCCGCGGATGGGGAGATCGCCAGCGGCGAGTTCGAGTTCGAGCTCGAGGTGGTCGGGCAGCCGGGGATATTGGTCTGCAATGTCGGGTCGCTGCCGGTGACCATGTTGAGCCCGGTGTACGTGTACAGGTCGCGTCCGCTGAGAGCCTGCAGGCAGGCGGCGGATGCGGCGGCGGCGCCGCTGTTGCCGGATGCACCGACTGACCCGAGGCTGCCCAGCGCCGCGCTGCCCGCAGCGGTGTTGCACGACACCCCGACGAACGGCAGCAGAAAGCACAGCGCGGCAAGCACGAGCAGGATCGGGGACGCGCCTCGCGTGGCCTTGTCGACGCGGCTGGGCATGCTGCGCTGTCTCCCGATTGACGGTGCCGGAGGCACTGTACGGCCTGGCTGCGGGGTGTGGTTCAGCCGACCCGGTCTCCCGGACTACAGTCGCCGTCCGGTCGCAGCAGGCCAACGCGATCGGTGCCGTGCTGGTATGCCCCGAGCACAAGGACCTCACTGCGCACGGGGCCGACCTGGCGCGTTGGAAGGTTGACGACGGCCACCACCAGCGAGCCGATGAGCTGCTCTGGGGTGTAGTTGTCGGTGATTCGCCCCGACGACGTTCGCCTGCCCAGCGTGCCGAAATCGATGACCATGCGGTACGCGGGTCGCCGCGCCTGGGGAATCGGAGCACACTCAGCAACCCGGCCGACGCGCATGTCGATCTCGAAGAAGCGCTCGCCGGGGACGACGCGCTGGGCAGCGGAGTCGCTCACCGCGCGAGTATCGGGCGCTGTCGTGAGCGCTGTCTATACTCGCGGCAGGCAACAGAGGGAGGCGACGCGTGCGTTTCGCGAGCTGCGTTCTCACCGCCGGGACAATCGTGGCCATCCTGTCAGCGTGCGGCACGCCCCCGCCGGACCCGGCGCTGCTGCTGCACGACGCCAAGCAGGGCGTCGATTCAGCTCCGTCGCTGCACTTCACGCTCACCAGTGCGAGCGTCGCCGGCACCGGAACATTGATCTCCGGTGGCCAGGGCGTGGCCAAACGCCCGGACGGCTTCGCCGGCAGCCTGACAGTGGTCGCCGGTGGGTTCACGCTGAACGTCGACGTGGTCTCGATCGGGGGCGTGTTCTACGCACGCACCCCGCTGGGCAGCGGCTTCGCCAAGGACGACCCCGCCAAATACGGGTTCGGCGATCCCGGCAAGTTCCTCGATCCCAACAACGGCCTGTCGAGCCTGCTGTCGGCGTGTTCGTCGCCATCCAACCGCGACGCCGATCGCCTCGCTGGCGAGCAGCTGGATGAGGTGGCGTGCGCGATGCCGGGGGTGCGCGTCGCCGCGTTGCTCACCAGCGCCGACGCGTCTCAATCCGTGCAGGCCACAGTGGGTGTCGACTCGACAACGCACCAACTCCGCAGGGTGGTGATGGTGGGTCCGTTCTTCGACAAGGCGCATCCCAGCACGTTCACTGTCGTTCTCGACAATTACGGCCAGAACGTGACGATCACGCCCCCGGCGGGCTGAGGTGCAGCAGGGCTCGGGGACGGCCCCGCCCGGAGCCCACCGCCGGCTCGGCTTTGCGGCCGCCGGTGTGCTTCTCGGGGCCGCCGATACCTACGTGGTGGTCATTGCCCTCCCGGCGATCATGGCGTCGGTGGGCGTCGACCTCGCCCACCTGCAGGAGGCGGCGCCGATCATCAGCGGCTTCCTGCTCGGCTACGTCGCGGTGCTGCCGCTGCTCGGCCGCCTGTCTGACATCTTTGGCCGCGGCCCGGTGCTGGCCTTCTGCCTGCTCGTCTTCGCCGTCGGCTCGCTGGTGACCGCGTCGTCGAACACGCTCGGGGTGATCGTGCTGGGTCGCACCCTGCAGGGAGCGGGCGGCGGCGGCCTGGTGCCGGTGACCCTTGCGCTGGTCGCCGACCTCTGGCCGCCGCGCCGGCGTGGGGTGCCGCTGGGGGTGGTCGGTGCCGTGCAGGAGATGGGCAGCCTGGTGGGTCCGCTCTACGGCGCCGCGCTGACCACCGTGAGCACCTGGCGCGCGATCTTCTACGTCAACCTGCCGCTCGCGGCGATCATCGCCGTGGGTGTGCGCGCGCCGGTCCGCCGCGCACGCGGCTACCGCAAAGCACAGGGGCGTGCCGACATCACCGGGCTGGGGCTCGCGGCGGTGTGCGTCGTTGCCACGGTTTTGGCGATCGCGTCGCCACCAGCCCTCAGCGACAGCCTGGCCATCGGCGTGGCCTTCGCGCCGTTGGTCGCCGGCGCCGGCATCACAGCACCGGTCGCGCTGGTGGCAGTGGTGAGCGCCGTGGCGTTCGTGCTGCGGGAGGTGACGCTGTCTCCCGCGGTGCGCGCGGTCATCCCGCTCCGCGGCGTCCACGCGGCGCTGCGTCGCGTCGACTGGCCGGGAGCGGTGCTGGTCGCGCTGATCCTCGCAGCGGTGGTGGTGGTGTTCGCCAGCGCCGACCCGACGACAGGTGTGGTCGGGTCGTCCGCGCCGCTGCTGCTCCCTCTGGCCGTGGTCCTCACGGTCCTCTTCGTGGTCCGCGAGCTGCGCGCTCCGGCACCGCTCATCGATCTCCGCGCACTCCGCGAGCCGGCGGCGGCCGGCTCGCTGCTCGCCAGCCTGGCTGCCGGCGCGGCGCTGATGGCGGCGCTCGTCGACATCCCGGTCTTCGCGCGCGCCACCGTCGACCCCGACTCGCAGATCCTCGCCGCACTGGTGCTGGCTCGTTTCCTCGTCGCCGTCCCAGTGGGCGCGTTGCTGGGCGGGCTCCTCGCCGACCGGGCCGGCTACCGGGCGGTCGCCGGCGCCGGCCTGCTGATCGTCAGTGCCAGCTTTGTGCTGATGGCCGGCTGGACTCGCACCACCCTGGCGGACGGTTTGCTGGCTGGCTGGCTGCACCCGAGCGACCCGGTGCTGGTCGCGGCCGGGCTCGGTTTCGGGCTGGCCATCGTGCCCGTGACCGCAGCCATCCTCGGCGCCGTTCCGCAACGGCTCCACGGGGTTGCTGCATCGCTGACCGTGGCCGCTCGCCTGGTCGGGATGCTGGCCGGGCTGTCGGTGTTGACCGCCATCGGGCTGCGCCGTTTCTACAGTGTGCAGGCCATGCTGCCCCAAGCCATCACCCTCTGTCCCAACACCCCGCTGCATTGCCCGGCGTACGACGCTCTCGAGACCGGGGCGGTCGTCGACGAGCTCCACGTCATCTTCCTGGGCGCCGGCGCGTGCGCCCTTGTGGGCGCGCTGGTCGCGGTGGCGCTGCTGCGCAGCCCACCCGAGTCACCCATCGAACCGCTCGCGGTCGCCGCATGACCGCTGAGCTGCGCGAGCGCGCGCTGCCGTTGACCCACGAGCGGCTCATCGACACCATCGCGCAGGCGGCGAGCGCGCAAGCCCTGGAGATGTACCTGGTCGGTGGTTTCGTGCGCGACCGCCTGCTCGGCCGTGACGGCAAGGACATCGACCTGCTCGCGGTCGGCGATGACGGTACCGCGGTCCTCGCCGATGTGGCGCGCCGCCTGCAATGGGCGCCGCCCCAACGCTTTGAGCGCTTCGGCACCGGCCAGGTGCGCGGCGGCGACTTCATCGTCGAGGTGGTGCGCGCCCGCGCCGAGAGCTACGACGCCACGTCCCGCAAGCCCGACGTGCGACCGGGCACCCTCGAGGATGACATCTGGCGCCGCGACTTCACCGTCAACGCCCTCTGCCAGACCTTCGACGGCCGGCTCATCGATGTCACCGGCCGCGGCCTCGACGACCTCCGTCAGCGCGTGCTTCGCACCCCTCTCGACCCCGCGCTCACCTTCAGCGAAGACCCGCTGCGCATGTTCCGGGCGGCGCGGTTCGCCGCGCAGCTCGGCTTCACCCCCGCCCCCGGGCTGACCACGGCGATGAATCGGATGGCGGGGAGATCAGCCATCCTCAGCGCCGAGCGCGTCGCCGAGGAGTTGCGCCGGCTGCTGCTCGCAGACCATCCGCGCGCCGGCCTCGAGCTGCTCCGCGATGGTGGCCTGCTCTCGATCTGGCTGCCCGAGCTCGAGGCGATGGTCGGCGTGGAGCAGGGCGGATTTCACATCTACGACGTGTTCGACCACAGCGCTCACACCGTCGCGGCCACGCCGGCGGACCTGGTCACCCGGGTCGCGGCCCTGCTCCACGATGTTGGCAAGCCGCCCACGCATGCACGCGACGCGCACGGCAAGCACACCTTCTACGACCACCCGTCCGTCGGCGCCGCGATCGCCGAGGACATGCTCACGCGACTGCGGTTCAGCAACGACGAGGTCGCCGCGGTGGCGCTGCTGGTGCGCCATCACCTCCGCCCCATCCAGTACCGCCCAGACGAGTGGGGCGACGCGGCGGTGCGGCGCCTGGTGCACGACATCGGCGATCAACGCGTGCCACTTCTCAACCTCGCCCGTGCGGACACCAACGCGTCGTCGTTCCCCAACGCCGACGCCGTCGACGAGCTCGACGAGCGCATGGCCCGCCTCGACGCCGGTGGTGCGGTGTCGAGGCTGCGCCCGCCGCTGGACGGGAACGTCATCATCAGATTGGCAGGCGGGCGCTCTCCGGGGCCGTGGGTGGGCCGTGTGACGCGCGCGCTCGAGGAGGCCATCCTCGACGGAGCCATCCCCGCTGGCGACGCCGCCGCCGCGCAGGCGTGGCTGGAAGAGCACCACCACCTGCTCGAGGAGTGATCGCGCGCAAATGGCGCGCACCGGGGCAGGGTAGACTACGCGACTCATGCTGAGCCGACTGCGCTTCGTCAAACGCCTGGCCATCGACCTTCCCCGGCAGGCTCGCCTCGCCTACTGCCTGATGCGCCATCCACGCGTGTCACGGCGCACCAAGCTCGCTTTCGGAGCTGCCATCGGCATCATCGTGACACCGTTCATCGATGTCCCGGCAGCGCTCCCTGTGATCGGTGAGATCGACATGCTGGCGCTCTCGCTGCTGGCGATGCGACTGTTCATCGTGGCCTGCCCGGACGACGTGGTTGCCGATGTGCAGCAACAGATTCTCGAGGGCAGCAGCGTGTTCGACGAGGACCTGCGCAGTGGGGAGCGCATCGCCACTGCGATCGCGCGGCGCTTCACGGGCGAAGACGACGTGGCCGTGGAACATCAGCCACGGCTCGACCAGAGGACGCCCGCGTCGCTCGCCGACGAGCGGGTCACGGGGGTCGGCGCGTGAAGGTGCTGTTCGTCAAGGAGGTCCAGGGGACCGCGAAGGCAGGCGACGTCAAAGTGGTCTCACCGGGCTACGCACGCAACTACCTTCTTCCCCAGCGGATCGCGGTGGTCGCCGACGATCGCATGGTCGAGCAGATCAAGCAGAAAGAGGAGGCGGTGCGCCGCCGTGCCGAGAAGGCGCTCAATGAGGCGCGCGACGCGGCGGCACGATTGAAGAAGCTGACCGTGACCATCTACGCCAAGACCGGTGAGGGCGGACGCCTCTTCGGTTCGGTCACCAACGCCGACATCGCCACGCAGCTCAAGCGTGAGGCCGGTCTTGACCTCGACAAGCGAAAGATCGAGGTCGATCCGCCGATCAAGTCACTCGGGCCACATGAGGTGACCGTCCAGCTGCACACGGAGGTGAGTGAAACACTGCGCGTCGTAGTCGCCGCACAGTGACCACGCAACCAGTCGCCGTCAACGTCACCGGCACCCTGTCTTCCGGCCGCGTCCCGCCCAATGATCTCGGCGCCGAGCGCGCAGTGCTCGGCTCGCTGATGATCGACCAGACCGCGGTCGCCGAGATCCGCGACATCCTCGAGCCCGAGGATTTCTACGCGGAGCGCCACGCCCACATCTATCGCGCCGCGGTCGCGCTCGCCGACCGAGGTGACCCGATCGACGAGGTCACCCTGCAGTCGCAGCTCGACCGGGGGCCGGGCATCGGCCGGGCCGGTGGGCTCGACTACATCTCCGAGCTGACCCTCGAGGTGCCCACCGCGGCGTCGGTGCGCCACTGGGCCGAGATCGTGGTCAACCACGCCCTGCGCCGCCGCCTGATCGCGGCAGGCGGTGAGGTGGCGCGGCTGGGCTTCGACAACGCGGTCAGCGCGGTGGACGCCATCGAATCGGCCGAACAGCGCATCTTCGCCATCAGCCAGTCGCGCCGCGGCGGCGAGGCGATGCACATCGCCAAGCTGGTGCACGACACCTGGGAGATGCTCGAGGAACGCCTGCAGCGCAGGCAGCTGATCAACGGCGTCCAAACCAACTACGGCAGGCTCGACAGCCTCACCCAGGGCTTGCAACCGCAGGAGCTGATCATCCTCGCCGCCCGGCCATCGGTGGGCAAGACGTCGTTCGCGCTCAACATCGCGCGCAACGCCGCGGTGCTGGCGCGCGTCCCGGTGGCCATCTTCTCCCTCGAGATGAGCCGCCAGGCCCTGGCGCAGCGGCTGATCTGCAGCGAGGCGGCGGTGAACTCCCACGTGCTGCGCTCCGGGCAGGCCAGCCAGCTCGACTTCCAGCGCATCGCCGCGGCGATGGACAAGCTGACCCAGGCCGAGCTGTGGATCGACGACACCCCGCGCCTCTCCATCGCCACCCTGCGCGCCCGGGCGCGACGCATGAAGTCGCAGCACGGCATCGGGCTGGTGATCATCGACTACCTGCAGCTGATGCACGGTGGCCGCCAGGAGTCGCGTGTCCAGGAGGTGTCGGACATCTCCTCGGGCCTGAAGGCGATCGCCAAGGAGCTCGAGGTGCCGGTCCTGGCCCTCTCCCAGCTGTCCCGCGCCAGCGAGCAGCGCAACGACAAGCGCCCCCAGCTCTCCGACCTGCGCGACTCCGGCTCCATCGAGCAGGACGCCGACGTGGTCCTCTTCCTCTACCGCGAAGGCATGCACAAGCCCGACATCGACCGCAACCGGACCGAGCTGATCGTGGCCAAGAACCGCAACGGGCCTGTCGACGACATCGAGCTGATCTTCAATCCGGAGCAGACGACCTTCCGCGAACCGTATCCACATGGGGAGTGAGTCCAGAGAAGCCTGACGCTTCGAAGATGGCTTCTATGGATTGGTCCAGTGCGGCGTCGAAATCTTGATCGCTTTGGTCGACCGTCAGACCCTCGGTCAGCGCTCTCGAGAAGCTCGCCACCACGCCTGCGTTGCCGGCCAGGCGTACGTCGGCCTCTTGGCGGCTGTAGCCGCCGGAGAGGGCCAGGACTCTGAGGACGTTGTCGTGGTTGACGAAGTCGGCGTAGAAATTGTCGACGTCGGGCAGGGTCAGCTTGAGCATCACGGACGCTTTGGGATCGAGGGGGTCGAGTCGCTTGAGGATGGCGGCTTTCAGGAGCGCTTCCGCGCCTGCTTTCTGAGGACTATGGATGTCGATCTCCGGCTCGATGATCGGCACCAGGCCGGTGGCGAGAATGTCGCGGGCGATGTCGAACTGCTGGTCCACCACGGCGCCGATGCCCTCGGGGTCGGCGAGCTTGATGAACGAGCGCATCTTGGTGCCGAAGAATCCCTTCTGGTTGGCCCGGACCAGGAGGCCATCAAGGCCCGGCATCGGCTTCATGAGCTGGACGCCGCTGGTCTCGTCGGCGAGCCCCTTGTCGACCTTGAGGAACGGGACCACCTTCTTCACCTGCCAGAGGTAGTCCGCGGCGGGCCGGCTTGCGATGTCGCGGTCCATGGTGTCCTCGAAGAGGATGGCCCCGAGGATCCGGTCACCGTTGAAGCTCGGGCTGGAGATGATCCGGCTGCGCATCTCGTGCATGAGGTCGAACATCGCCGCGTCGCCGGAGTAAGTGTCGGGGTCAATTCCGTACAGCTGGAGAGCCTTCGCGGAGCTGCCCCCACTCTGGTCGAGAGCAGCGATGAAGCCATTCGCGAAACGGATGTTCTGGAACTGCTGCTGATTCACGGGAGCAACGATACCCGGCCGCCATCGAAGTGCTGCCCGCCCGTGCCGCACCGCGCCAGCGCCGCAGGAGCGTCGCTCCCCGGTAACGCTTCACACGCCAGTTTGGCGAAGGGCGTAATGATTTCTTGACGGCTGTCGTTAACATCAATGACGGACCGCCGACGTACCGACGCGACCAGTACGACAGTGGTTGAATTGTCGCTGTGAGGAGATCGATGCCCGCTGTTCGCGCCATCCTGGCCTCCAAGTGGCTGCGCATCGGCGGGACCGTCGCCGGGATCGCCTTCCTTGTCCACAACGTCGACGTCGGCAAGGCCGGCTCGAGCCTGGTCAACGCCGACTGGCGCTGGGCATCTCTCGCCCTGCTCCTGACCGCCATCGCCTGCCTCGCCTCGGTGTTCGAGTGGGGCATCCTGCTGCGCAGCAGCGCCGGGCTTGGCGCCAGCAACCGGGCGGTCTCGGGAACCCACCACCAGAAGAACCTGTTCAGCTGGACCCGGCTCTCCTCCTCCTACCTGCAGAGCCTCTTCTTCAGCCAGCTGCTCCCTGCCGGTGTCGGCGGCGACGCGATGCGCACCGTCGAGATGGGCAAGGTCGTCGGGCACGGCAAGATCCTGGCGTCGCTGGCCGGCAGCCGGATGGCGGGGACCCTGGGCATGGCGTGCTGGGGCCTCGCTGCCGCGGTCCTGCTGCGCGGCTGGATCGGGATCGGCTCACTGGTCGGAGCCTGCGTCTTCGCAGCGGTGATGATGCTGGCATGGGTCGCCGCGCTGGCCGCGGACCGCATCATGGGCCGCCACTTCTTGGAGCGCAGCTCGCGGGCGTTCCTGCGCACCCTCCACGCATTCGGCCAGACCTTCTCCGGCTATCGCCGCCATCCCCACGCCATCGCGCAGTGCATCCTGGTCGGGGCCGCCGGCTGGGGGGTCAACATCATCGCGCTCGACCTCTTCGCCAAGGCGATCGGCGTCGACATCAGCTGGACGGTCTTCGCCGTCGCCATCCCGATCACCCTCGTGGCCACGCTCACCCCGTTCTCAGTGAATGGGCTTGGGATTCGCGAAGGCGTCCTGGTCGGGATGCTGGCCCACGCCGGCGTCTCCAGCGGTCATGCCGCCGCCATGTCGGTGCTGGTCGACATCCAGATGCTCCCCTTCGGGATCATGGGAGCGATGCTCTGGATGCGCCATCGCCGGCGCGCGACGGCCCCCTCCATGGGTGAGGTTGCCCACGCCGAGGCGGCGGCTGCCGTCGTGCTGACCCAGGCCGTTTGACCCGGCTCCCGCGCCGCTTCGGGGGGTCCCCGGGTGGTGGCGGGGCGCATACGCGGTCTTCTCCGCCCTGAAACGACGCGCAACGCCTCGTTGACGGCCCGGCTGCTTCGATCTTGCAGCCCATACACTCGAAGCGCCCATGACAGGTCAGTTGAGCGACTTTCTGGCTGCCCACGCCGAGCGGGTCGCCGACGTGATGCGACGCGCCAACGCAGAGGCGGAAAGCCGCCGGTCGAACGGTGAGGACCACGGCCCTCGACAATTCATCAACGCCGTGCTCGTCGCCCTGACCACCGACGACCTGCGCCCCCTGATCGCGTACGCGGACCTCTCCGGCGACAAACCGGCCGGCATCGACCAGCGCCTCGACGGCGCGCTCGGCCGGCTCGCCGCGCTGCGCCGGGCCACCCTCAGCGTCGCGGCCGAGGAGCTGGACGCGCCCGCCCGCCTCGGCTTCACCGAGAACGCCGCCGACGAGCTGGCCGGCATCACTCGCCGCCTGGCCGGCTCCGTGGTGGGCATCCTCGCCGGCCGGCTCAACTCCGTGACCAGCTCGAGCACCGCCCGGGGCACGTCGATGAGCATCACGATGCACGAGCTGCGCCGGCCGCTGACCATCCTCAACAGCTACGGCCAGCTCCTCTCCACCGGGATGCTCGGACAGCTCCCGGAGACCGCCATGGTCGCCATCGAGGGCATCACCGCGAGCACCGAGATGATGGTGCGCATGGTCAACGCGATCGCCGAGGTGTCGCGCCTCGAGGATCCCGACGACCGGCTCAACTTCGAGGTGATCTCCATCGACGAGATCGTCTCCGGTGCCGTCGACCACGTCAGCATGGAGGCCAAGCTCCGGGACACGGTCATCGAGACCGACCTCGCCGACGGAGTCACCATCCGCGGGGACCGGCGCCGGCTCACGCTGGCGGTGACCAACATGGTGGGCAACGCGGTCAAGCACGGTCCGCCGGGTTCGACGATCACAGTCCGCGCGTTCGGCGACGAGTCTGGTGCCCACTTCTCCGTACGCGACCAGGGGCAGGGCTTTCCCAACGAGGACGCCAACCATCTCTTCGACAAGTACTTCCGCTCGGTCGCCGAACGGCAGCGCAAGGTGCCGGGCAGCGGGCTTGGCCTGTTCATCGTGAAGACGGTGGCCGAGCGTCACAATGGCACGGTCTCGGCGCGCTCCGCTCCCGGCGAGGGAGCCGAGTTCGAGATGATCATCCCGATCCACCAGTAGAGACGGGCGGCAAGCCGGCGCTGCGCAGCCCGCGGAGCGCAGCATGACGTCACCCGGCGCGACCCGCCGCGAGCGCGACTCGATGGGCGAGTTCGACGTTCCGGCGGACGCCTACTACGGCACCACCTCGATGCGCGCGCAGCGCAACTTCCCGATCAGCGACCTGCGCTTCAGCCGCGGCTTCATCCGCGCGCTCGGGCTCATCAAGCAGGCCGCGGCCGCGGTCAACGAGGAGCTCGGGCTGCTCGACACGCGCCTCGCAGGCGCCATCGGCGACGCCGCCCAGGAGGTGGCCGACGGTCGCTTCGACGACCAGTTCGTGGTCGACGTCTTCCAGACGGGCAGCGGCACCTCGACCAACATGAACGCCAATGAGGTGATCAGCAACAGGGCCATCGAGACGCTCGGCGGCGAGCGCGGCTCACGGAGCCCAGTGCACCCCAACGACCACGTCAACATGGGCCAGTCGAGCAACGACGTCATGCCCACCGCCATCCACGTGGCCGCGGCGGTGGCGCTCAAGGACGAGCTGCTCCCCGCGCTGGGGGTCCTCGAGGTCTCGCTGCGCGGCAAGGCGGAGGAGTTCTGGCCGATCATCAAGACGGGCCGCACCCACCTCCAGGACGCCACCCCCATCCGCCTCGGCCAGGAGTTCCTCGGCTACGCCGGCCAGGTCGAGCGCGCCCGGCGGCGCAGCCAGCAGGCGCTCGCCGAGCTCAGCGAGCTGGCCCTTGGCGGAACCGCCGTCGGCACTGGGGTGGGCACGGAGGCCGATTTCGCCAAGCGCGTCATCGAGCGGCTCTCACGGGCCACCGGGGTGGGTTTCGTGGAGAGCGACAACCACTTCCAGGCGCAGGCGACGCTCGACAACGTGGTCGCCGCCAGCGGCGCGCTGCGCAGCGTGGCGGTGTCGATGTACAAGATCGCCAGCGACGTCCGCCTGATGGGCTCCGGACCGCGCGCCAGCTGGGCGGAGATCGAGATCCCGGCGGTGCAGCCCGGGTCCTCGATCATGCCGGGCAAGGTCAACCCCGTCATCGCCGAGTCGGTGACCATGGTGGCAGCCCAGGTGATCGGCAACGACGCCACCGTGGCCTTCGCCGGGGCCGCGGGCTCATACCTCGAGCTCAACGTGATGATGCCGGTGGCCGCGTACAACCTCCTGCAGTCGATCTCGCTGCTCGCCAACAGCGCGCGCAACCTGGCCAGCCAGTGCATCGACGGGCTGCGCGCCACCGACGCAGGGCCCGCTTCGGTCGAGCGCGGCCTGATGACCGGCACCGGGCTGACGCCGCGCCTCGGTTACGACGCCACTGCGGCGATCGCCAAGGAGGCGTACACATCTGGCCGCACTGTCCGCGAGGTCGCGCGGGAGCGGACCGATCTCAGCGAGGCGGAGCTGACCGAGCTGCTCGATGCCGAGGCGATGACCGAGCCGCGGCGGCCAGCCGGTGGTGGTCCCTAGGCGCCAGCCTCGGGGACAAAGCCAAGCGGCAGCGGTTTGCCGTGGGCCGGATGGAGCACGGGCGCAGCCGTCAGCGCCCACGCGACCGCGAGGACGCTGAGTGCGGACCAGGCGAGACCACCTCCCCAAAGTTCCGGCTTCCAACCCAGGCCGTGATCATGGAGGGCAACACCGAGGAGGAAGACACCCCAGAGCAGCGGCGGCGAGCTGCCCGCGAAGGCCAGCAGCGCCCAGCGGCGCGAAGGTGCCGGCTTGATCACCGCCACGACCAGGCACACCGCCGCGGTACCCACCAGCCCGAGTGCGAGCAGGCCGGGATCATTGAACCCCTGCAACGCTTGAAGCAGGATCACCTGGACGCCGATGACCGTCGCCGCCATGGGAGCCGAGACACGGAACCGACGCGCCAGCAGCAATATCGGCACGAACAGCGTGAGACTGCCGACGATGAAGGCGGCGATGCCCGCCTCGACGTTGAGCGTGAAGGTGAGGTCACCGATCGGGCGGATGAAACTGATTCCCAGGGCTGTGCCCACAGTGACAAAGGCGTTGTCGCGCAACTGAGCGAATTCCTGGAGGATGAAGATGCTCAGACAGCCGGCCAGCGTGGCCGAGCCGATGGCGGGCAGCAGATCAACGAAGCGCGCGTCTTCCAGACGGTCGGGGTCGGTCCACGCCGCCCGTAGTGGCGCGGTGACGACCAACAATCCCCCGGCGAAGAGACCGAGGTGCGTGGGGCTGAGGAGGGCCCCGACGCCTCGCTCGATGCCAAACAGAAGGTGCCAGGTGATGTCACCTGCCCCGCTGACCAGGAAGATGACCACGCCGGTCAGGGCCGGCAAATACCCGGCGGGAACGGCAGCGCGCCAGGAACCTCCAGCGACCCTGCGACGCCAGATCGAGTACCCGATCCAACTCGCGGACGCGGCGAAGCCCGAGTACAGGGCGGCGTGCCACGGCGTGAAGAAGGTCTCCACCAACGTGCCGGTGTTGTGCGCCCAGCCGTCGAGGAAGATTCCGAGGACGAGCCAAGCGGCCAGGGTCAGGCTGATCGTGTCCTCCGCGGGGGTCATCCGCGATGACCGCGGCGGTTGCCAGCGTTCGAGCGCTTGCATTCAGGCTCTCCTTGTGATCGCTCCCGGCTGCTCCGGTGGAGGCATCGTCCGGCCAAGCGGTCTGGTCGGTCGTCATCCACAGTGCTGAATTTGGGTCATCCGGTCGGAGGAGATACACCCGCCCGGGACCAAGCGCGCCGCTAGCTGACGCGCGGCTCGACCACCCCCAGCTCATAGGCGAGAACCACCGCCTGCACGCGGTCACGGAGATCGAGCTTGTCGAGCAGATGCGCGACGTGGGTCTTCACGGTCGTCTCGCTGAGGAACAGCTTCTGGGCCACCTCCTGGTTGCTCAGACCCCGCGCGACGAGCAGCAGGACGTCGCGCTCACGCTCGGTGAGGAGGCTCAGACTGGCTGACGGTGGCAGCATGTTGCGCCCCGAGAAGCGTGCGATCAAGCGCCGCGTCACCGACGGCGCCAGGAGAGCCTCGCCGGAAGCCGCCACTCGAACGGCACGGATCAGATCGTCGGCGGGCGCGTCCTTGAGAAGGAAGCCAGAGGCTCCGGCGCGCAGCGCCTCGTACACGTACTCGTCGAGATCGAATGTCGTGAGGATGACGATGCGCGGCGCCCCGTTCGCCTTGCAGATGCTGCGCGTCGCCTCCAGCCCGTCCACCTTCGGCATTCGGATGTCCATGAGAATCACATCGGGAGACACCCTCCCGGCGGCGGCGATCGCCTCCTCACCGTCACCAGCCTCGCCAATGACCTCGATGTCGATCTCGCCCTCGAGGATGGCGCGAAGCCCGGCGCGTACCAGCGCCTGATCGTCAACGATGAGGACCCGGGTCACGGCAGGTATGGTTCGAGAGGGAGTCGCGCCAGGACGCAAAATCCTCGGTCGCCCGGGCCGGCGTGGAACTCACCGCCCAGCAGGCTGACGCGCTCGCGCATCCCGGCCAAGCCATTGCCGCCGGGGCTCGGGTCGATCGCACCTCGACCGTCATCGCACACCTCGACCGCCAGATCGGCGGCGCCGAAGGTGACGGTCACGGCAGCGTAGTCCGTGCCCGCATGTTTCAGCACATTGGTCAGCGATTCCTGCACGACCCGATACGCCGACAGTTCGACGCCAGGGGGAAGCGCTCGCCGCCTGCCATGGACGCTCACATCCACTGCCAGCCCAGCACGGCCGAGCTCGTCAATGAGCGATCCAAGTTGATCGAGGCCGGGCTGCGGTTCCAGCGCGGCGTGCTCCTCATCGTCCGCGCGCAGCACACCGACGACCCGGCGCAGATCGGATAGCGCACGCCGACCCGTTTGCTCGATGACGTCGAAAGTCCCGACCGACTGCCCGGGATCGCGCCTGGCGATCCGGCCGCCGGCGGTGGCCTGGAGGACCATCACGCTGACGCTGTGCGCGATCACATCATGGAGCTCGCGAGCGATGTGCTCACGCTCCTCCATGGCGGCTTCACGCGCCAGCAACGCGCCTCGTTCCTCGAGCTGCGTCACCTGGGCGCGTCGGGTGCGCACGCCATAGCCGAGCATGCCTGGCAAGGCGAAGATCACCCAGTTGTAGGGGAGGTCAGAGAGATTGACGTGTCCCTGATTTCTCCAGCTGAGCAGAATTCCGGCGGTCACCCCCATGACCAGTCCGGCGCCAGTGACACCGATCAACCAACGGCTGCTCACCTCTGTGAAGACTGCGTAGAGCGCGGTCAGCATGGAGAAGTTCTCAAAGAATGAGTTGGTGAATCCGGCGACCAGGTTGGCGATGAGGGCCCCACCTATGAACCAGGTGACCAGGATCGGATACCGCCGGCGCAGGGTGGCCGGCAGGGTTATCAGCGCGATCGTCAGGGCGTGCAGCAACGTGAGCGTGCCCGTTTGCTGGACCGTGAGCAAGTCGGCGCTGGCCATCAGCAGCAGCGCCAGGCAACCGTCAGCGACCACAGTTGGGATCGAGCGGAGGAGGTTCCGGAGGGCCGTGAACATCAGGATTTGGCGGTGAGCGTAACGTTGCCGCCGACCGGATGCCTCATCCCTCGGGACGAGATTCGCAAGGGATGACGCCACCCGGGCGGGGGTGAGACCGCGGCGCCCGCTTCGGGCAGGACTCGGCGGGCGCCGGCGTCCCTGCGAGCTTTTCGTTGACGTTCGTGTCAACTAGACTTTCGGCGATGGGGTCGACGCTCTGTGTCGTGGGCGCAGGGGCCATGGGGGCTCAGATCGCGCACCAGGCCGCTCTGCATGGGATGCCGGTGCGCTTGTACAGCCGCAGCCGCGAACGGTTGGATAGCGCCACCCAGCAGTGCGGCACCTTGCTTCGCAAGCGCGTCGACAAGGGGAAGTTGGGGACGGCTGACTGTGAGGCTGCGCTGGAGCGGGTCGAGACGACAACTGATCTTGCCGCTGCCGCCGCCGGGGCCTCGGTCCTCATTGAGACTGTCGCTGAGGATCGTGACGCCAAAAGGACGGTCCTCGCCGCGGTCGGGAGGTACGCGGACAGGGATGCGGTGATCGGCACCAACAGCTCGACGCTGCCGTCTTCATTGTTTGCGGATGTGGTGCCCAACGCGGGGCGCTTGCTCAACGTGCACTTCATGAATCCGGCGATGGTCATGCCGCTCGTCGAGGTGGTCCGCGGGGCCCACACGTCGGAGTCCGCTGTGCTGACCGCCATTGAATTCGCCCGGGCGATCGGCAAGTCGCCCGTGCTCGTCGAGCGCGAGAGCTTCGGGTTCGTTGCCAACCGCATCCTCTTCATCGCCATGCAGGAGGCGTTCTCGCTGGTCGAGAACGGCTACGTCTCGGTGGAGGACTGCGACTTGGCGGTGCGCAACGGGCTGGGCTGGCCGATGGGTCCGTTCGAGATCGCCGACCTCGTAGGGCTCGACGTCACCCAATCGATCCTCGAAGAGGGCCATCGCCAGACCGGCCAGGAGCGCTGGTCGCCGCCAGCCCTGCTCACCGACCGTGTCGCCCGCGGCGAGCTTGGCCGCAAGAACGGCCGCGGCTTCACCATCGCGGGCTGAGCTTCGGCCGCGAGGCGAGGGACGGAGTCACGCCCGTTGCCGGCAGCTCCGGCACGTCCCCTCGATGGTGAGGTCGACGCTGCGCACCTGGAAGCCGTGCTGCCGGGCCACCTTGCCGGGAAAGTCGTCGAGGATGTCGCTGGGGAGGTTCTCGATGCTCCCGCACGCGCGGCACACCAGGTGGTAGTGGCGCTCCGGGGCGCCGGCGATCTCGAAGTGCGCGCTGTCGCCGAACCGCGTCTGCTGGACGATGCCGGCATCGCAGAGCTGGTCGAGGACGCGGTACGCGGTGGAGCGGTTGAAGGAGGGGTGGCGGGACGCGGCGGCGCGCCAGATGTCGTCGGCGGTGAGGTGGCGGCGGCCGTCCCCATCAGCGAGCAGGTCGAGCACGGCCTGCCGTTGTGGCGTCGAGCGCAGCCCGGCGCGACGCAGCAGTGAGTGGGACGTGGGCGTCGCGGTCACGGTGGCTTCGATCATCGCATCGCAGCGGCGAACGCGGGCCTCAGCCGGTGAGCCCGAAGCGCTCCAGGACGTCGGCCACACCGCCCTGGTCCGGGGGCGCGCAGGTGGCGTCGGCAGCGGCGAGCACCTCGACGCGGGCATGGCGCACTGCCACGCCGCACCCGGCCGCCTCGAGCATATCGACGTCGTTGGGGGCGTCGCCGACCGCAACCGCATCGGCCAGGGACAGGCCGGCGCGCCGGCACACGAGCTCGGTGGCGGAGGCCTTGTTGACCCGCGGGCTGCTCATCTCCACGAACTGCTCCATGGAGCGCGTCACCCTGGCGCGGTCGCCGAGCCCGGCGCTCATGACGGCGATGCATGCCTCCACCACCGCCTGGTCCTCGCTGACACACACGATCTTGGTGCTGCCGCCGGTCACCACCGCGGCGAGGTCATCGACAAAGCGGATCGGAACCTGGGCGATGCGGGCGTAAAAGTGCGCCTCGGGGCGATCCTGCTCGCAGATCAGCTCGTCGTCCACGTAAGCCTGCCGGTGCCAGGCATGGGCACGCGCGATCTCGATGGCACGCACGGCAACGCCCGCGGGTAGGTCCTCTTCGAAAAGGACGGGTCCCGGCACATCGCCGCCAGGCAGCTCGCGGACCAGCGCGCCCTGGTAGCACACCAACGGCTCGGTCACCCCAAGCCGGCGAGCCCATGGCACGGCAGAGCGGTACATCCGGCCGGTGGCGAGGATCACCGGGAGGCGCCGCGCCGCGGCGGTGACAGCGGCCCTGGTCCGCGGATGCAGGGTGAGCTTGTCGTCGATGAGGGTGCCGTCGACGTCGAGGACCACCAGCTTGGGCACGAACCCGGCGGCGTCGTACTCCCCGATCGGCGGGGGCACGCGCGTCGCCCCCGGCGCGACACCACCCCGCTCGAAGCTGCTCACCGCAGTGGCGGGGGCACGCCCGCCTCCCATGCCTGCGGGTTCACGCAGTTGGGGGGCAGGCGACCGTCGAGTGCGGCGATGGTGTTCTGCGCGGTGAGCTCGGCCATCGCCGCCCGCGTCTTGGTGGTGGCGCTGCCGAGGTGTGGCGAGAGCACCACGTTGGCGCAATCACGAAGCCCGGGAGCCAACTCCGGCTCGCGCTCGTACACATCCAGGCCCGCGCTCGCGATCCATCCCTCGCGCAGCGCACGCACCAGCGCGGGCTCGTCGATGACCGGGCCGCGCGAGGTGTTGACCAGCACCGCCGTCGATTTCATCGCCTGCAGAGAAGTCTCGTTGATGAGGTGCTCAGTCGCCGGCGTGAGCGGGACGTGCAGCGAGACGACGTCGGCCGACGACAGCAGCTGATCCAGCGGCACCTGCGTCGCCCTGCCGCGGAGATCCTTCTCGATGGTCACCTCGACGTCGGTCGCGAACACCACGCGCATGCCGAAGGCCAGGGCGCGCCGCGCCACCGCCTGGCCGATGCGCCCGAAGCCGACGACACCAAGGACGGCGCCGTCGAGCTCGAGCCCGAGCATGTAGTCGGGCGCCCACCCGGTGAACTGGCTGGCGCGCATGGCGCGATCCCCCTCGGCGAGGCGGCGGGCGGCGGCGAGCATCAAACCGACGGCGCAGTCGGCGGTGGCGTTGGTCAGCACTCCCGGGGTGTTGGTCACCGCCACCCCGCGAGCCGTGGCGGCGTCGACATCGACGTTGTTGTAGCCGACCGCATAGAGAGCCACGCAGCGGAGTCGCGGCAGGGCGGCGTCGATGAGATGGGCGGTGATGGGGTCGCGAAGTTGGGGGCAGAGGACGTCGACGGGGTGGCTGCGCAGCCGGGCGGCGAGCTCGGCGGTGGGAACGATCTGCCCGACGATGTCGACGGTCGCCCGGGCTCCGACCGTCTCAGGAAAGGGCGGCGGCAACGGCAGCGTGCAGAGGACGTCGGCCATGGCCACGATCTTACGGGCCGCCGGGCAAGCGCCGGCGAATGCCGATCGTCGGCTACACTTGACCGCGTCTTGCGTTCATCTTTTCGTGCGCGGTCGCACAGACCGCAGGTCGCAAGGCCCCGCCCCGCCGCAGCAAGCGTGGACGACGAGGCCGCGACAGAACCGGTTCAACAGTCTGCTCCCTTCGACCAGCTGGGGCTCAGCGCCGCCATGCTGATGACGGTCAGCGAGATGGGCTTCACTGTCGCCACGCCCATCCAGGCAGGGGCCATCCCTCTGGCGCTGCAGGGTCGCGACGTGATCGGGCAGGCCCATACCGGCAGCGGCAAGACGGCGGCCTTCGGCATCCCCATCATCGAGCAGCTCGACCCGCGCAGGGGTTCAGTCCAGGCCCTGATCCTGTGCCCGACACGCGAGCTGGCAGTCCAGGTCGAGGAGGAGATCACCGCGCTGGCGGCCCGGCACCAGATCAGATCAGTGGCCATCTATGGCGGCGACTCGATGGCGCGCCAGCTCGACGCGCTCCGCAGGGGCGCCCACATCGTGGTGGCCACCCCGGGGCGGCTGGGCGACCACATCCAGCGCCGTTCCCTCAGCCTCGAGCGGGTGCGCTTCGCGGTGCTCGATGAGGCCGACCGCATGCTCGACATGGGCTTCGCGCCAGACGTCGAGAAGATCCTGCGGCAGTGCCCCACCGAGCGCCAGACGATGCTGTTCAGCGCCACCATGCCGGAGTGGGTCAGACGGCTGGCGATGCGTCACATGCGCGAACCGGTGACGGTGGCGATCAGCACCCGCCCCGAGATCGTCGCCGGCGTCCGCCAGCTCTACGTGCAGACCACCTGGGCCGACAAGGTCGACGTGATGATGCGCATCCTCGACCAGCCGGACGTGGTCATGTCGCTGATCTTCGTGGAGACGAAGAGAACCGCGGACCTGCTCCAGGCCCAGCTCGAGCGGCGCGGCCAGAGCGTCGGCCTGCTCCACGGTGACCTGACTCAAAAAGAACGCAACGCCGCCATGGCCGCCTTCGTCGCCACCCACGTCAAGCACCTCATCGCCACCAACGTGGCCGCTCGCGGCCTCGACATCGACGACATCTCGCACGTCATCAACTACGACGTGCCCACCACGCCCGACGAGTACCTGCATCGCGTCGGCCGCACCGCCCGCGCGGGGCGCACCGGGGTGGCGATCACCCTGATCACGCCGAGCGAGATCCTCAAGCTTCGTGACGTGGAGAAGCACGCGCGGACAACGATCCTTCCAGCAACGCTCGACGACTTCCCCGTGGTCGAGCCGGCGTCAGCGCCGGGCTGACGCCAGCGTGGCCGCACCCGCCTTCCACGACACGGGCGAGGGTCCGGCCCTCCTGCTGCTCCACGCTTTCCCGCTCGAGGCCTCGATGTGGGACGCGCAGGTGGCCGCGCTGAGCGGGCGATATCGCTGTCTGCGGCCGGATTTCTGGGGATGTGGATCGTCGCCACCGCCGCACCGGAAGGTGACCATCGACGGCTACGCCGCCGTGCTCCTGGCTGAGCTCGACATGCTCGGTGTCACAGAGTTCGCAGTGTGCGGGCTCTCCATGGGAGGGTACATGGCATTCGCGCTGCTGCGCGCCGCACGCGAGCGGGTGCGCGCGCTGGTGCTGAGCAACACGCGCGCGGCCGCCGACGATGACGCAGCGCGAGCTGCGCGGATGAGGATGATCGACGATGTGCGCGCCGGTGGCATCGAGGCGATCGTCGAGCCGATGACGCAGCGGCTGCTCTGCCGTGGCTGCCGCGAGGAGGCGCACATCGCCGACCCGGTGCGCGGGCGCATCAGGATGTGCACTGACGATGGTGTCGTCGCGGCCATCGAGGCGATCGCCGGCAGGCCCGACAGCACGCCGCTGCTGCGCGACATCACCGTGCCCACCCTGGTGATGTGCGGGACCGACGACGTCATCGTGCCGATCGCCGAGTCACGCGCGATGGCGGCCGCCATCAACGGGGCTGCGTTGCGCGAGTTCGAGGGCGGGGCGCATCTCGGCAACCTCGAGCAGCCGCAGGCATACACGTCGGCGCTCGGCCACTTCCTCGACGGGGCAATGTCCGGCTAGGGTCCACGCGATCCGGCCGATGCGGGAATCTGCTGGTTCTTGCGCCTTCATGCGCTTATCTGCTTGAATAAGCGGATGCTGAGCGCCGAGCGCCGACAGGTGATTCTCGAGCACCTCCACCGCGACGGGAAGGTGGTGGCCGTCGAGATGTGCGCGGGGCTCGGGGTCTCGCCGGACACCGTCCGCCGCGACCTCCAGGAGCTCGCCAAGGCTGGCCTGCTGCAGAGGGTCCACGGCGGCGCGCTGCCTCCGGCTATCGGCGCCCGCCCATACGCAGCTCGGCGGGAGCAGGCTCCTGCCGCAAAGGCCGCGATCGCGCGCGCCACGTGCCGCCTGTTCCACTCCGGCCAGGTGATCATCCTCGATGCCGGCACGACCACCCTGGAGGTCGCCCGTCACCTGCCACCGGACCTGCGCGCCACCGTGGTCACCAACAGCCCGCCGATCGCCGTGGCGCTTGCGGAACACCCAGGGGTCGACGTCTTCGTGCTTGGCGGGCGGCTCGACCAAGCCGCCCGCGCCACGGTCGGGGCGGCGACCGTCGAGGCGCTCCGCGCGGTCCGCGCAGACGTCCTGGTGCTCGGCATCTGCAGCCTGCATCCCGACATCGGCATCACCGTCAGCGACCTCGAGGAGTCGTATGTCAAGCGGGCGATGATCGCCACTTCGGCAGAGATCGTGGCGGTGTCATCCGCGGACAAGCTCGGCTCGGCCGGGCCGTTCGTGGTTGGCTCACTGGATGAGCTCACGCACCTCGTCACAGAGCGTTCGTCGTTGGCTGCGGACCTGGACGCGTACCGCGCGCAGGGCGTCGAGGTGGTGCTGGCCTGATGCGCCCGACGCGCCTCGCCATTGCCCTCTTCTTCTTCGCCGACGGGCTCCTGCTCGGCTCGTGGGCGTCGCGGATCCCGGCCGTGCAGGCGCAGACAGGACTCAACAACACCCAGCTGGGGCTGGCGTTGTTCGCGGCGTCGCTGGGTGCCTTGGTGGCGATGCCGTTCGCCGGTCGGTTGTGCGAGCGTGCCGGCAGTCGCCGAGTCGTCATCGCCTCGCTCGCGGTGGAGGGCTTGTCGCTGTTCGGCGCGGCGACTGCAGGAGGCTTTGTCTGGCTGTGTCTCGCACTCCTCGGATTCGGGGCGAGCTTCGGCTCGATCAATGTCGCCGTCAACGCCCAAGGCATTGCGCTCGAGCGACTGTACGGCCGCACCATCCTGTCGTCGTTTCACGCCGCGTTCAGCATGGGCGGCCTGGTGGGCGCAGGCGTTGGGGCGCTCGCGGCGGGGTTGCATGTCACGCCCCGAGTGCACCTGGGTGTGCTCGCCGTTCTCGCCACGGTGACGGGACTTGTGCTGGGAAGAGGCCTGCTCGCTCCCACCACGGACGACGCTGCGCCACGACGAAGGATGCTGTGGCCGCCGCGGCCGCTGCTGCTTCTTGGGGCGGCTGCGTTCTGTTCGCTGCTCGCCGAGGGGTCGGCGGCGGATTGGAGCGCGCCCTACCTGTCCCAGTCCACGCACGCCACCGCGTGGGCCGCCGGGCTCGGGTACGCGGCGTTCTCGCTCGCCATGGCGACGAGTCGCACGCTTGGCGATCGCCTGGCCTGCCGATTCGGGCCGGTGGCGCTGGCGCGCGCCGGGGGTCTCGTGGCTGCGACGGGCCTTGCCGTTGGGCTCGTTGCGGCCTCGGCACCGGTCGGGCTCGCCGCCTTCGCCGCCATGGGGGCAGGGCTTGGTGTCGTAGTGCCGATTCTGTTCCGCGCCGCCGGCTCGATTCCCGGGGTGTCGACGAGCGTCGGCGTTGCCGCGGTGTCGACGATCGGCTGGTTGGGCTTCCTGGCCGGGCCACCCGCGATCGGATTCACCGCGGGCGCCGTCGGCCTGCGCGCAGCGCTCTTCATTGTCGTGGTGGCGATCGCCAGTCTCCTGTTCCTCGCACGGTGCGCCGCACCGCGCAGCGCTCACCTCTCAGAGTCGCGACACGCGGTCGGAACGCCCGCGGGCGTTCGGGTGGCGTGAGAGAAAGGTCAGAACATGTAGGTGAGCAACGGCCGCGGTTGCCAGGCGAACATCGCGCCGGCGCGGCGGACAGCTCCCGGCGTCACCTCATCGACCAGGCCGGCGGCGAAGAGCGCGGCGACGCTGACGTCGCCGAGCATGATCGACCCCAGCGACGGTGCATCGACAACGATGTCGGCCGCGGCGTCGGTGCGTGCCGCGGCGGCCGCCCCGATGCCACCCTCGAGACGGTAGCGGCCGGCGATGTCGGGGCAGGCGTCGTCGCGCACCTCGATGACCAATGTGTCCTCGCGCGAGTAGCGGCGCGCCTGCAGCATGGCGACCACGTCGACGACGCGGAGATGGAGGTCGTCGTTGGGCACCACGCGCAGCCGGCGCGGGTCGCGCAGCAGGTGCTGGAGAGGGTCGTCGAGCCAGTAGCGATCGGTCTCGAGACGCTCGCAGAGGTCGAGGTTGAGAAGGTGCTGCCAGAGGGCCACGTGCGCGGTGCGGTTCAGCGCGCTGAGCTGGAGCACGTGGACGATGCCGGCGGCGAGATCGTCGCGCCAGCGGATCTCCTGGCGGTAGTTGACGAAACCGTCGACCGCTCCGCGGGCATCCTCGTGCACGACCACCTGCACGATGCCCTTCTCGCTCGCCTCACCGTCCGGGA
>DATBPD010000101.1:0-10682 GCA_036561525.1 Candidatus Dormiibacterota bacterium
CCGCGCACGCTGCGCAGGTAGGCGGGGACGTCAGCGGACGTCACCGCCGACCCGAAGGTGAGCAGCAGCACGCCGACGCAGGACTGCGACCTCGGGCCGGCACTCACCGTGCGGCCGCGCCAGCGGTGTCAGCGTGCACCAGCTCCACGATGCCACGGAGAATGTCACCCGGTGTGTCGGCGAGCACACCGTGGCCGAGGTTGAAGATGTGTCCGGGCCGGCCGCCTGCCTCCGCGAGAACGCGCCGCGTCTCCCGCTCCACCACCGGCCAGCGCGCAAGACAGATGGCGGGGTCGAGGTTGCCCTGGATGGCGAGATCGCCGATGCGCGCCCAGGCTGCGTCGAGGCGCAGCCTCCAGTCGACGGACATCACATCGGACCCCGCCTCAGCCATCTGCTCGAGCAGGTGCGCGGTCGAGGTGCCGAAGTGGATGGTCGGCACGGTGCCGGCGACTCCCTCGAAGATCCGGCGCACGTACGGCAGCACGTACTCCGCGTACTCCGCTGCGCCCAACGCGCCGATCCAGGAATCGAAGAGCTGGAGAGCCTGCACACCCGCCGCTACCTGCGCGCGCAGGTAGCGGATGGTCACCTCGGTGAGCGTCTCCATCAGTTCATGCCAGACGGCGGGCTGGCCGTACATCAGCGCCTTGCTGCGCGCGAAATCCTTGGTGGGCCGTCCCTCGATGAGGTAGGAGGCCACCGTGAACGGCGCCCCGGCGAAGCCGAGCACCGCGGTGCGCCCGTCCAGCTCGTGCCGGATCAGCCTGATCGCCCTGAACAGGTCCGGGGTGGCCTCCTCCGCGTCGACGATGCGCAGAGCTCTGACTGCGCCGACATCGCGCACCGGCGCGTGGATCACCGGGCCCAGCCCCGGATCGATGGTGAACGGCACCCCCATCCCGTAGAGCGGCAGCATGATGTCGGCGTAGAGCACGGCCGCGTCGACACCGAACTCCTCGACCGGCATCAGGGTCACGCGGGCGCACAGCTCGGGGGTCCGTGTGATGGTGAGGATGTCGTACTGCTCGCGCAGCTCCCTGTAGGCAGCCAGGCAGCGTCCGGCCTGGCGCATGAACCAGACCGGCGTCCGGTCCACCGGTTGCCGCCGTGCGGCGGCGAGGAAGCGGGCTGCGCCGGTCATCGCGGCCGCAGGGGCTCCGGTTGTGGTCATGGATCGAGGGTACCGGACCGAGCGCGCAACCCGGCCGGCCCCACCCGATCGTCAGGGGCCCGCCGCCCCGTCACCTGTGTGCAGCGGATCGACGAGGTCAGCGAGCTTGTGTGCCAGGCCGCTGCGCGTCGCCTCGGCGGCCACCGCCGCCGCCACCGCTGGGGCCACCGCGCGGTTGAACACCGACGGGATGATGTATTCGGGGTGGAGGTCGCCGCCGACGCTGTCCGCGATCGCGCCGGCTGCGGACAGCTTCATCGCATCGGTGATCTGGCGAGCCCCGCTGTCGAGGAGGCCGCGAAAGAAGCCCGGGAAACAGAGCACGTTGTTGATCTGGTTCGGGTAGTCGCTGCGCCCGGTGGCGATCACCGCCGCCACCCCCTCGATCGCCTCCGGCTGAACCTCTGGCTCCGGGTTGGCGAGCGCGAAGACGATGGGCAGGTCGGCCATCCGGCTGACCAGGCCGGGATCGAGCAGTCCGCCGAGGCTGGTGCCGATGAACACATCCGCGCCGTCGAGCGCCTGCGCGAGCGTGCCCCGAATACGGCGCGGGTTGGTGTGGTGCGCATACCACAGGTGTGAATCGGTGAGGCCCTCGACGTCCTCGTGGAGGATCCCCGCCTGGTCGACACCGATGATGTCACCGACACCGGCGGCGAGCAGGAGCCTGGTCACGGCGGTGCCGGCGGCGCCGACGCCCAGGCAGACCACGCGCACATCCTCGATGCGCTTGCTGACCACCCTGAGGGCGTTGAACAGGGCGGCCACCACGACAATGGCGGTGCCGTGCTGGTCGTCGTGGAAGACGGGGATGTCGAGCACCTCGGACAGCCGCTCTTCGATCTCGAAGCAACGGGGTGCGGAGATATCCTCGAGGTTGATGCCTCCGAACGTGGGAGCGAGGTTGGTCACGGTGGCGACGATCCCGTCAACGTCCTGCGTGGCCAGGCAGATGGGAAACGCGTCGACGCTGCCAAACTCCTTGAAGAGCATCGACTTGCCCTCCATGACCGGCAGCGCTGCCTCGGGTCCGATGTTGCCAAGGCCGAGCACCGCACTGCCGTCGGTGACGATGGCGACGCAGTTGCGCTTGATGGTGAGGTTGCGGGCCCGTGAGTGGTCTGCAGCGATGGCCATGCTGATGCGCGCGACGCCGGGTGTGTACACCATCGAGAGGTCCTCTCTGGTGCGGATCGGCGTGCGCGGCACCACCTCGATCTTGCCGCCGAGGTGAGCGAGGAAGGTGCGATCGGAGTACTCCAGCACCTCGACCCCGGGCACCTTCTTCATCATGTCGACGAGCTGCTGGGCATGATCGGCGTCGGCAGCGAGAACGGTCACGTCGCGCACGATCGCCCCGCGGTCGACGCGGACGATGTCCATGCCGCGGATGTCACCGCCGAGCCCGCCGATCGCCGAGGCGAGCTGGCCCAGCATGCCGGGACGGTTGAGGATCCGGCACCGGGCTGTGAAGGCGAAGCTCGCCGAGGGGTGCTGGATCACGATCGTTCCGCAGCGAGCACCCGCAGCACCTCCTCGCCGTAGCGGGCCAGCTTGGCAGGGCCGACTCCCGGGATCCCAGCAAGCGCGCCGGTGGTGGACGGGTTGCGCTGGGCGAGCTCGCGCAGGGTCCTGTCACCGAACACCACGTAGGCCGGCACCGCTGCATCCAGTGAGGTGGCGCGCCGCCACGCGCGCAGACGTTCGAATCGCTCGCCCGCCGGCGCGTCGAGGTCGGCGCTGGCCGCGGTGGTGCGACCGCGATCGCGGGCACCCGCCCCGGCGACCTCGATCTCGACATCGACATCGCCGCCGTCACCATCGAGAACTGTGTGACCGAGCACGGTCAGCGAGAGCACCGGGCGCTCACCGCTGCTGCGACGCAGGTAGCCTTCCTCGATGAGCACAACGAGAAGCTCGCGGGTGCCGTCGGCGGTCCAGGTGCGCAGGGCTCCGAAGAACGGCGCGTCGCGAACCCATGGGCGCTGCTGCGTCCAGGCGTCGTCGGTGCCGCGGAGCAGCGCGGCCAGCCGTGAGGCGCCGAGGTGACCGTCGAAGCGTGCGGCCGCGCTCAGGGCTTTGGCGACGTCGGTGGGGGAGACGGCAACGCGCTGCCGTGGCGGAGCAAGGCAGTTGTCACACGAGGCACACGACCTCGCCGCGCCCTCCTCGCCGAAGTAGTCAGCGATGCGAGCATGGCGGCACTCCCCGCCGCGCGCGTACCCCATCACCTGGTTGAGGCGTGCGTAGGCGTGCTCGCGCAGGACTGACTGAGCGTCGAAGTCCGCCGGGGCCGCCTGCAGCCGGGCCACGTCGCCGCCGTCGAGCAGCGCACCGGCGCGGCGGAGGAGGTCGATCGCGGCCCGGACGATGTGCCTCTCGCGACCGGGCAGCCGCGCATCCCAGTCGTCGATGTCCCAGCGCCCTTCGCGGAGGACCTGGCGGTACACCTCGCGGACCACGTCGCGCTCGGGGTAGGCCTGCTCGATGAAGAACGCCTGGAGGTCGCGGTCGGCGGGGCTGTAGAGGAGCGTGCAGTCGGCGCGCTCGCCGTCGCGTCCGGCGCGGCCCGCCTCCTGGTAGTACTGCTCGATGCTGCCTGGGAAGTCGAGGTGCACAACGTTGCGGATGTCAGGGAGGTCGATGCCCATCCCGAACGCGGACGTGGCCACGATCACCTCGATCTGGCCGCCCGCAAACCCGCCGTGCGCACGCTGCCGATCGGCCGCGCCGAGATCGCCGTGGTACGCCGCCGCGGCGAATCCATTGTCGCGAAGGAGCTCAGCGATCTCCTCGGTGGAGCGCACCCGCCCGCAGTACACGATGGCGCGCCCGGGGAGGGTGCGCAGCGCCTGGAGCAGGGCGGCACGTTTCTCGCGGTGACCGCGGCAGCGGACCACGGAGAGCCGCAGCTCGGGGCGCACGAAGCCGGTGACGCGCACCTCGGCATCGACCATGCCGAGCGAGGCGACGATGTCGTCGCGCACCCGCGGCGTCGCCGTCGCGGTGAAGGCCCCGATCGGTGGCCGGCCGCACATCTGCGCGGCCTCGCGCAGTCGGCGGTAGTCGGGGCGGAAGTCGTGACCCCAGCTGGAGATGCAGTGGGCCTCGTCGATGGCCAGGCGGCTGACGCGCAGGGCTGACAGCGCCGTCGTGAACGAGGGCACCGCAAACCGCTCGGGGGTGACGTAGAGGAAGCGGAGTGACCCCGACTCCGCCGCGCGCAGAGCAGCGTCCTGCGTCTGCCTGTCGACCTGCGAGTGCAGCGCCGCCGTCTCCACGCCGAGTGAACGCAGCCGGGTCACCTGGTCGTTCATCAGCGCGATCAGGGGCGACACCACCAGTGTCAGTCCGCCTCTGGCAATGCCCGGCACCCAGTACCCGATGCTCTTGCCCGAGCCGGTGGGAGCCACCAGCAGCAGGTCGCGGCCCGCCTCGGCGGCGGCGACGATCTCCGCCTGTCCAGGTCGGAAGGCGCGCAGGCCGAAGACCTCATGGAGGACCGCGGCGGCTGCGTGGCTCGGTGCTGCGAGGGGGGTCACCGCGGTCTGTGCTTCCATCTCGGGCGAGCCTAGCAGGCGCATCCGGATGGTCCCCGGACCTCGGACGGACGTCGCGCTGAGACCGCGGCGAGCCGCGGGTCAGTCGACCCCGATGTCGAAGGCGGCGGCGTCGTCGCGCCGCCCATACGAACGAATGGCCACGTGGGTGTTGGTGCGCGTGATCCCTGAGAGGGTGGTGATCCGTTCGGTCACCAGCGTCGCCAGCGCGTCGAGGTTGGCCACGCGAACGACGGCGACGAAGTCGGCCGAGCCCGTGGTGGTGTACACCTCGGCGATTCCCGCGGTGTCGGCGAGCCCCTGGGCGACGTCGTGGATGTGTCCGGGTTCGCAGACGACCAGGAGAAAGGCGGTCACCATCGGTCGAGCCTAGCAGGCGATCGGAGCCCCCGTGGAGCTGCCGGCCGACGCTTGTGGCGGACATCCGCCATGGATTTGCGCCAGAGTCGCCGCTGACCGAGAATGCCCGACCACAGACACCGCAAGGAGCCCGGCGAATGAACAGCACCATGCAGCCGTACCAGCTCACCGTCACCTCGCTGATGACGCGCGGTGCCAGGCTGTTCGCCAACAGCGAGGTGATCACCTGGCACGGTGAGAGGGCGCGGCACTCCACCTACCCGCGGGTGGCCGAGCGGGCCGCGCAGCTGGCCAACGTGCTTGCCTCGATGGGCGTGGAGCCCGGCGACCGCGTCGGCACGCTGGCGTGGAACAACCAGGAGCATCTCGAGGCGTACCTGGCGATCCCCTGCATGGGCGCCGTGCTGCACACCCTCAACCTGCGCTTGACGCCGCAGCAGCTTGTGCACATCGTCAACGACGCCCAGGACAAGGTGATCATCGTCGACGGCTCGCTGATACCGCTGCTCGCCGGCATCCGCAGCCACCTGCCCACCGTCGAGCACGTCATCGTGGTCGGCGAAGGGGACATCGGGGCGCTCGGCGACCACGTCCGCTACGAGGAGGCGATCTCAGCTCAACCCGCGCAGTACGACTGGCCGGAGATCGACGAGTGGTCGGCGGCGGCGATGTGCTACACGACGGGCACGACCGGCGACCCCAAGGGCGTGGTCTACAGCCACCGCTCCATCTGGCTGCACTGCCTAGGCGTTTGGGGAGCTTTCGGCCTCGACGAATCAGCCCGGGTGCTGATGATCGTGCCGATGTTCCACGTCAACGCCTGGGGCATCCCCTACGTGGCCTGGATGCTCGGCTGCACGCTCCTGTTGCCCGACCGCTTCCTTCAGCCCGAGCCCTTGTGCGCGTTCATCAAGGCGGAGCGGCCCACGTTCACCGGTGGCGTCCCGACGATCTTCACCGGGATACTCCAGTACGCCGAGGCGACCCACGCCGACCTCTCGTCCATCAAACGCGCCATCTGCGGAGGCTCCGCCGTTCCGCCGTCGCTGATCGCTGCGTTTCGCGACAAGCTCGGCATCGAGCTGATCCAGGCGTGGGGAATGACCGAGACCAGCCCGCTCGGCTGCATCGCCTACCCGCCGGCCGGGATCGAGCCGGGTGAAGAGTTGGTGTGGCGCGGCAAGACCGGCCGGATGATGCCGGGCGTCGAGTTGCGCATCGTCGGCGACGACGGCCGCGAGCTTGCCTGGGACGGCGAATCGGTCGGCGAGCTCGAGGCCCGTGGACCGTGGATCACCGGGTCGTACTACGGCGTGGAGGCTCCGGAGCGGTTCCATGACGGCTGGCTGCGCACCGGAGACGTCGGTTACATGGACAAGCGCGGCTATGTGCAGCTGACCGACCGGTCCAAGGACGTCATCAAGTCGGGCGGCGAATGGATCTCATCGGTGGAGCTCGAGAACCTGCTCGCCGCGCACCCGGCCGTCGCGGAGGCGGCCGTCGTCGGCGTGCCCGATGCGAAATGGGACGAGCGTCCGCTCGCCGCCGTGGTGCTCAAACAGGGCATGGACGCGAGCCCGGAGGACCTGCGCATCTTCCTCGACGGCAAGGTGGCGCACTGGTGGCTGCCCGAGCGCTGGACTTTCCTGGACGGGCTGCCCAAGACCAGCGTCGGCAAACAGGACAAGAAGCTGCTCCGCCAGATGTACGCCGACGGCAGGTTCGAGGTCCGGGAGGCCGGCAAGGCGGCGCGCTAGAGTTATGCGCTGACGCGGGAGTAACTCAACGGTAGAGTGCAACCTTCCCAAGGTTGAAGTTGCGGGTTCGAGCCCCGTCTCCCGCTGGCCGTCCATCAGACGTCCGTGATGCGTTCACTCCGCGTCGATCCCGGTCAGAACTCGGCGGCCAGCTCGCGCAGCCGTCGCAGGGTCGCCCTCACAGCACGCCGCTGGGCACGAGCGAGGAGGGCGCGGTCGACCAGTCCTGTTGCCCGGACCATGACGCCGAGGGCGGTGGTCGCATCGCTCCTGAGCGTGACGATGCTGCCATGGCCGGCGGGTTCGACGGCGAGACCGGTGCGCACCGCCGGACCCTCGTCCTCGGTCGCTGTTGCCAAGGACCGGGGCGGATCAAGCTCAACGATCCGCGCGCGCAGTGTGCGCTCGCCGCGGCGGTCGCGCACCCGGGTGAGAATCTCAGAGCCCTCGCGAGGCGGATGTGGGCTGCACCGCCGATCGACGACGCCACGTGACGGGTCGGCGTCGGTGAGCAGGCGCACGCAGGCGCGGAAGGCACTTTCCGGGGGAAGGTCGAGACCGATCCGGCGGATGAGAGTCGCCATGGGCATGACCAGGGTAGTGCGATACCTTCCTCGCCCGCGGCCCTGCGCGACGCCTCCTTGCCGGATCGGTCAGCGCCATGGAAGACCTCGAGCATGAGCCCATCGAGGCCGAGCCGGCCTGAGACGGCCTCGACCTGCTGCTGCAAGGAGGGCCCTCCTCACTCAAGCCCAGCGAGGGTGCGCCTGCTAGGCTCCGCGCTGCCCATTTCCAATCGTCATTCTGCGAGGCAACATGGCCGCTCACGGCAACTCCCATTCCACGATCAGCCGCATGCTGGTAGGACGGCGGGCGAAAAACGCGACACGCGCTCTCAGCCGCGGACGGGTCGCTGCGATTGCCGCGGCGGTCTTGGTCATCGGAGCCATGGTCAGCCTGACATCGGCTCAGGCCACGTCGGGCCAGACCGTGACGTACACGCATGTGGTTACCAACGTGGCTCCACCGGCTTCGAGCTTCGCAGGCGCCGCCGGAGGCGGTGACGGATGGGGCGTGGGCCTCACCAACACCCAGTTGTTCAACGTCTTTCACCACAACGCCACCCTGCGGGTCAACTGCCACAACCAATCCAACGCTTCGGCATGCTGGGCGAGCTTCAAGACGATCACCGATGGAAGCGGGAACAACTTTGCCACATCCGGACAACCAGGGCTGTATGTCGACCAGCCCAGCGGTCATCTCTTCGTCTTTGCCACGCGCATCGTTGCGGGAGTCTTCACGGCCGGAGTGGTGTGCATCGACACAACCCAGCCGGTCGGCAACCTCAATCCCTTCTGCGGGTTCAGCGCACTGAGCGCAGTCGGCGATGCGACCGAACCGGGGTTGAGCAATGTGAGTGATCCCGTACAGGTCGGGTCGAAGTGGTATGCGTTCAACTATGCAAACGGTGCGGTCTCAGGCACTAGAGATCGGCTCTTGTGCTTCGACCTCGCCACGCTGGCTGCATGTGCATCGCAGCCGTTCGCAGTGACCCTCGGGTCCGGTGCCGTCGCCAACTCCACTTTTCCCGAGCCGTCGATCGCCGCCTTCGGCACCGAGATCATCGTGCCGTCGACACAGGGCGGAACCAACTACCTCGGCTGTTTCGACACCACCACGGACGGAATCTGCGCAGGAACGTGGCCTGCCACGAGTGGCGCTGTCACGGGCTTCGGTGCGCCGTTCCCTCTGATGGTCGCAACCGGAAACACGACCGGCTTTTGCTTGGCGACAGGAACTGATCCGTGCTTCACCCTGGCCGGGGCGACGGCGAGTACACCCGCGGGCCTGGCGGCGGTGGTGGCGCCCGAAACTGCCTGGAATAGCCCCTCCTTTGTCTTCGGCCCACGCGTCTACGTTCCCGAAGGCAATGTCAACCAGGTGGCGTGCTTCGACTACAGCACCGACGCAACGTGCGCCAGCATGCCCGAACACTTCAACAATCTCTTCTTCCTCTACTCGGTGAACCCGGACCCTCAGCGTCCCACCTGCATCTGGGTGAACGCTGACTCGGGAACGGCTCAGATCCAAAACTTTGACCTTTTCACGGGTGGAGTCTGTGGGTCGGGCCCGGTCCGGGTTCTGGCCAGCGCAGCTGTTGCACCGGGGGCTCCGTGCGCACCCGGTGCATGGACAACGCTCCAGGTCACCACTCCCGCGCCGGGGGCCTACACGAGCGCGTCCGTGCAATTCCTCGATGGCGACGGGAACACGATTCCGGGTACGTCGAATGTCAACCTCGACAACACCGGCGCAGTTGACCTGAGTCACATGAATTTGGCCACCAACATCGGGCTACCCCAGTTCCTCATCACGTTCACCGGTGCGCCGGGGTTGAGCCAGGTGACAACGAAGCTGACGTGGACTGGGCCCTATTTGCAAGCGTGCGTTCTGCCGGGGACCCAGGTTCTCGGGTTGGTTGCGTCGCCTCCGGTGCCGGCCGCGGGATCGGCGGCATCCGGATCCGTGCGCGGCGGCCTTGTGGCGGCTCTTGTCGGTTTCGTGATTCTTGCCATCGGCACCCGTCGGCGAGAACGCGATCCGCGATAGGTCCCGAGCTCGACTGTCTACGTCGTCGCGGCTCGATTCAGCGGGCGCACGAGACGCTGTGGCTGCCGGCGTGGGTGATGAGGCGTCGCTCAGGCGTTGACACGCTCCATGTACGACGTGCCCCCGCGCTCCCCCGCGACCGCCGCGGGTGACGCGATGTCGTTGAGCTTCCTCAGGTCTTCATCCGAGATGACCACGTCCGCAGCGGCGGCGTTGGCCTCGAGGTTCTCGCGCCGGCGTGTGCCCGGGATCGGCACGATGTCGTCAGCCTGCTGCAGCAGCCACGCGAGCGCCAGTTGCGCGACGGTGAGGCGCTGCGACTCGGCAATTTCCTGGAGCTGCAGAACGATGCGGCCGTTGCGGTCGAGGTTCTCGCCCTGGAAGCGGGGCACCGAGCGTCGCCAGTCGTCCTGCGGCAGGTCGTCGTTGCGCAGGTAGCGGCCCGTGAGCAGCCCGCGACCGAGCGGGCTGTAGGCGACAAAGCCGATGCCAAGCTCACGGGTGGCGGGCAGGACCTCTGCTTCAACGTCGCGACTGAACAGCGAATACTCGGTCTGAACGGCGGTGATCGGGTGCGTCGCGTGCGCCCGGCGGATGGTGTCGGCCGATGCCTCCGAGAGGCCGAGGTGGCGTACCTTGCCAGCGCGAACCAGCTCTGCCATACCGCCGACGGTCTCCTCGATGGGTGTCGTCGGGTCGACGCGATGCAGGTAGTAGAGGTCGACGTGATCGGTCCTCAGCCGCGTCAGGCTGGCGTCGAGAAACCCTCGGATGGCTTGCGGCCTGCCCAGGCCCGCGTCGCCGCCGCCGCCGAACTTGGTGGCCACAACGACCTCGGACCTCCGACCTTCGATCACCCGGCCAACGACCTCCTCGCTGCGTCCCGCGCCGTAGATGTTCGCCGTGTCGATGAAGTTCACCCCGAGGTCCAGGGCGCGCGTCAGAGTTGCTTCCGACTCCGCGTCGTCGGATTCTCCGTAGACGCCGGCGAAGCTCATGGCCCCAAAGCCGATGGCCGAAACCAGCGGCCCCTCTCTGCCCAGACGGCGCTGCTGCATGTGCTCCCTCCCACGCGTGTTGACCCGCTCCCAAGGCTAGCGCTCGACGCCCGGTCGCCGCACCGACCGCCCATCACCACCGAGCCGACGGCAACGCTGGTGCGACGGCTGCCTAAGCAGGGTCGCCGATCGGAGGGTCGCGACGGGGGATCGGCGACGCGTT
>DATBPD010000102.1:0-3772 GCA_036561525.1 Candidatus Dormiibacterota bacterium
TGCGCTGCACGCAACGATGCGGCGTTTCCTGGTCGGTCACGCGTTCCGTGCCCAGCCCGCGACCGCGGGAGCAGCCCGGCTTCCCTCAGCGGCCGCGCGACACTGACGCCGCCCGCTTTTCTTTCTTCGTCTTCGGCACCACGAGGTCACGCTTCACCACCTTGCCGGTGGCGTTGCGCGGCAGTTCGTTGACGAATGTGACCCCTCGCGGCACCTTGAATTTCGCCAGCCGCGAGCGCACATGGTCGCGCACCCCGTCCTCGCTGAGCTTGGACCGCGGCCGTCTGACCACGAAGGCGTGGAGGCCCTGACCCCATCTCTCGTCAGGAACCCCGATCACAGCAACATCGACGACATCGCGATGCCCCAGAAGAAGTTGCTCGACCTCCTCGGGGAAGACGTTCTCTCCCCCGGAGACGAGCATGTCGTCCTCGCGTCCCTCAACGAACAACCGGCCTCCGTCGTCGAATCGCCCGAGGTCGCCGGTCGCCATCATCCCGTCGACGACGTCCTTGCCGCCACCGCCTGTGTACCCCTCGAACAGCATGTCATTGGCAACGAAGATGCGTCCCGTTGCAGACTGCTGCACGTCGCGGCCGTCATCGTCGAGAAGACGAACGGTGGTCCCGAAGGGCGGCCGGCCGGCTGTGCCCGGTGCCGCGCGCAGATCCTCCGGTGTGGCGATGGTCGCCGTCGCCACCTCCGTGGAGCCGTACAGGTTGTAGAGGATGTCGCCGAACTCGTCCATGAACCGAAGAGCGAGCTCGCCAGGCAGGGCTGAGCCACTGACCGCGACCACCGTGAGCGAGCTGGTGTCGTAGCGCCGCCGCGTCTGCGCCGGCAGCTCGAGAATCGCCTGCAGCATCACCGGTACGGCGGCGAGCGCGCTGACGCGGTGGCGCTCGATCGCGGCCAGCGTCGCCTCGGCGTCGAAGCGCCGCTGCAGCACCAGGGTCGACGCGAGGATGACACCGAGCCCAAGGTGGGCCATGCCCCAGGAATGGAAGATGGGCGACGCGATGAGCGTCGGTTGCCCGGCGCGCAGCGGGATCCTGGCCAGGATCGCGACCGCGGGGTCAGCGGTGCGCGGTTGGCTGCGGGAGGCGCCGCGCGGAGCACCGGTGGTGCCCGAGGTGAGGATGGTGATGCGCCCCGTGCGCTCCGTGTCGGGTGGTTCGGCTGCGCCCGCGTGAGTGATCAGTCGCTCCAGGGACCTGCGTGGTGTGTGCTCGCCGTCGCACCACGCGATGAATCGCCGGCTCGCGGGCAGCGTCCCCTTCACCAGCGACGCGAACTCATCGTCGTGAACGATGGCCTCCACCGCTTCGTGGCTGATCACCTCAGCGATCTGAGGCGCGGCGAACGCGGTGTTGAGGAACAGCACGTCCACGCCCAGCTTGCCCAACGCCGCGCTCGTTTCGATGATCCCGCGGTGATTCCTGCACAGCATGGCGACTCGGTCGCCTTCGCGAATGCCGGCTCGCGCGAAGCCCGCCGCCAGCTGTGAGGTGCGCCGGTCGATCTCGGCAAAGGTCAGCTCCCCGGCGTCGTCGATGATGGCCAGGTCATCCGGGTGCAGAGCCGCAGCCATCGCATACCCGCCCGGCAGCGAAAGGCCCCACCGGTGCAGGCCAAGCGCGGCGGTGACCAGCCGATCGGGACGCGCGGGGCGAAGCACGCCCGCGCCGCCGAGGACCGCAGCGGCGCGCAGTTGATGCGCGACGAAGCCGAGCGGACCGCCCGCACCAGGCAGCCTCGCTGCCGCTGCGTCACCCTCCAACCGCTCGCGCAGGTCGACGAGCGTGTGGCGCACGTGCTTGCGAACCTGACCGGCGGCGAGACGGTCGGCAACGAGGCCGGTGAGCCCGCCCGGTGACTGGTAGGCGATTCGCAGCGTCACCCTGGTCACGCCGGGCTCCACCTCGCGCACGCGCCAGCGGCCGCGTTGCTCGATCCCGGTGACACCCGTCCAGGCGAGGTCACAGCCCGGCTGGTGCTCCACCACCTCGACCTCGCCGCCGACGTCGGCCGCGCCGACCCGCATACGCATCGCGTAACGCGCCCCGACACCGGTTGTTGCTGCCGGCCTGATCGACTCCCAGCGCGTCACACCGCTGATGAGCGACGCATACCGGCTGGGATCGCCGACCACCTCCCAGGCGGCGCTCGGCCGGCAGTTGATGGTGATCGCCTCGTCGACGCGCACAGCCTCAGCCCACCACGGGCAGCCGTCGTTCCGACTGCAGCTGTGTCAGCGACGCCTGCATTCGCGCGACAACCTCGTCGTAGACGGTGTCGATGTCGGGCGAGCGACCGAACTCCTCGCGGAGGTTGATGGGCGGCAGCACGTCGATGGTGATCTTGGCCGGCAACGGTACATGCGTCAGCATGTCGCCGATGTTCAGCCCCCATGGGACGGCAATCGAGATCGGCAGGACCTTGAGGCGGAACATCCTGTCCAGCCTGAGAATTCGCGCCAGCGTCTCACCGCGGCTGAGGAACAGCGCTGTCTCCTGGCCGCCGATCGCGACGACCGGCACGATGGGCACGTCGTTGTTGAGTGCCAGCCTGATGAATCCCTTTCGCCCCGCGAAGTCCACCTGCGCGGATTCCCATGACGGCCGATGCGTCTCGTGGTCGCCGCCGGGGTAGACGAGAACGGCCGCTCCGTTCCTCAGCGCTCGCTCGGCATTCTCGTGACCGGCCGCGACCGTCCCGAACTTGCGCAGGTTGGGGACCCACGGCATGAACTGTCCGAGCAGAAGCACCAGGTTGTGGGCAAGTTGGTAGAACGGCCGCTCGACGCCAAAATGGGTTTCGAAGGCGAGCGTGAACGCGAAGGTGTCGACGATCATGTTGCCGCCAGAATGGTTGCCGACCATCAGCACCGGCCCGACCTCAGGGATGTTCTCCATGCCGCGCACCTCGGCGCGGAGGTAGAGACTCGACAGCATCCAGAGGAAAGGCAGTTGGTCGCGGATGTAGTCGGGGTCACGCTCGTCGAGGTCGGCCTTGGGGATGCGCCGGCGAAACTCCAGCGCAGCCGACGTTGCCAGCCGCCCGACCAAGCCGGGACTGGGCGCCTCCCGTCGAGCAGCCACCACTCCTCCTTGGGCAAAACGACGTCAGCCAGGGGCAGCCTGGAGAATATGTGATACCAGAATGGTCCCATCTCATATCGCGGCCGGCTGGACACGATCGGCCACAGCGGGAGGGAGATCGCTCAGCCGGCTCTGCTGCGGAGCGTCCTGTTGTCATCGGCACGTTGCCTTAGGTAGCGGCGCTGTGACCGACGTATTGCGCACGCGCCGTACAGTCGAAGGATGAGACGCAGACGTGCAGACGGCACCGCCCTCAAAGACGCGGAATGGGAGAGAGCGCCCGGCGATGTCCGCAGCCTGGATTGGTTGCTCGGCGAGCGAGACTCAGGCGACGATCTACCAATAGTCCGCATCCGCGAGCGCAAGGCGCGTTGGTGGGGACGCCAGCAGCACAGCGCTTCGCGTTCGTAACCACACCGCACCGTCGGATGTCCCCCACGCGGTAAGGTGAACTGCGCACAGAGGAGGCGCGGTTCGTGAGGATCAGCGTGATCGGGGTGTTCAGCACGGCGCTGATGGCTGCCACGATGGTCTCGTGCGCATCCTCCCCGCCGAGCGCCTCGATGCCGACGACAGCAACAGCCATTCAGACACCGACCGCCACCACGGGCCAGGTGTCGCCAGGCCTTCAGTCGATCGACGGCAAACAGCTCCCCGGCACTGTGTCCTCT
>DATBPD010000103.1:0-28876 GCA_036561525.1 Candidatus Dormiibacterota bacterium
AGCGAGAACGGCAGTCTGGGCACCGACCACGGCGCGGCGGCACCGCTGTTCATCGTGGGCAAGCCGGTCAAGGGTGGACTCTATGGCGAGCAACCGTCACTGACCAGCACCATCGACGGCGGCAACCTCAAGTACACAGTCGACTTCCGCAGCGTCTATCAGACCCTCATCCGCGATTGGTTGCAGGGGGACCCGAAGGCGGTTCTCGGGGCCAGCTACGCGGAGCTGCCCCTGTTCAGCGCGGCATCGTCTGTCTTCGGCCCGGCGTAGGTCAGCCGCGCGGTCGCCGTCCCGCGACGGCTACGCTCCGCCGCATGAGTGAACCCGTCGCGGAACCCTCGCCGAACGCGGAGGTCGACATGCTGGCAGGCAGTGAATTCCTTCGGTTGCTCGACATCCACTACGACGAGATGGGACCCACGCGGGTCACCGGCTGGTTGGAGACCGGGCCGCAGCATCACCAGCCGTTCGGGATCCTCCATGGTGGGGTGCTCGCGTCGGTGGTCGAGACCTTCGCCTCGGTCGGCGCCTGGCTCGCCGTGCGTGACAGCGGGCGGGCGGCGGTGGGAGTGGCCAACGCCACCGACTTCCTGCGCTCGACCACCTCCGGCCGCCTGGACGTCGTCGCCGTCGCCGTGCACCAGGGCGGGACCCAGCAACTCTGGGATGTCGTGATCACGCGCGCGGTCGATGGCAAGGCGGTGGCGCGCGGCCACGTGCGGCTGCAGAACCTCGAGGGTCGCTAGGTACCGTCGTACTCGCCGGTGCGGCCGTACACTCAGCCCATGCCGACCGACTCGCTGTTCTTCGCGCTCTGGCTGGCGATGACCGTGGCGTTCATCGCCCTGGAGGTGCACACCCAGGCCTTCTACGCGCTGTTCGTCGCCCTCGGGTCGGCGGCTGCGGCGATCTCCGCGCTGGCCAACGGCAGCCTCTGGCTGCAGGGGCTGCTCTTCGCGGTGATCAGCATCGGCGGCTGGTCATTGGTCCGGCCGACGCTGCGCGCGCGTTTCGAGCACTCCGTCCCGATCCCGAAGTTCCTCGGCATCCAGGCCAGTGCCGACGGGCTCATCGGGCAGCGAGCGGTGACGCTCGATACCGTGGGCGACGAGCATCACCCCGGACACGCGCTGTTCGCGGGGAGTCGCTGGCTGGCCGTCACCGACCTCCCCGAACCGCTCGCCGCCGAGGTCCCTGTGGTGGTGGTGGCCGTGCGCGGGACAACGCTTCTCGTGCACCCCGCGCCGTGAGCCGGATCCGGACGCCTCGAGCGACACCAAACCCAGAGGAGGGGAGACATCGTGCTTGACACCGGCAGTGTCGTGACCTTCGTTGTCATCGCAGTCGCCGCGCTGCTGATCATCATCGCCCTGGCACAGTCGATCAAGGTCGTGCAGCAGGGATACGTGGGCGTCGTCCAGCGATTCGGCCGCTACGTCTCGCCGGTGCGCCCCCCGGGCGTCACCCTGATCGTCCCCTTCATCGACCGCCTGGTCCGCGTCGACATGCGTGAGACACCGCGCACCGGTGACCGGCAGGAGGTGATCACCGCTGACAACGTCGCGGTCGCCGTCAACGCCACCATCTTCAGCCAGGTCGTCGATGCGCAGGCGGCGCTGTTCGCTGTCTCCAACTATTTCGTCGCCATCGATCAGCAGGCGCGTACGACGCTCCGTAACGCGTTCGGCAACGTGACCCTCGACCAGGCGCTCTCCCAGCGCGAACGCATCAACGCCAGCATGCAGGAGCAGATGGAGCAGGTCACCGACAAGTGGGGGATCCGCATCAGCCGCATCGAGATCGTCGACATCACCCCTCCGGCGCAGATCCTCCAGGCTATGGCCCTGCAGAAGCAGGCCGACCAGGAGAAGCGAGCTCGCATCCTCCAGTCCGAGGGCCAGCAGATGTCGGCGGTCAACATCGCCGACGGCAACCGGCAGGCGCAGATCAAGAACGCTGAGGGGGAGAGGCAGGCCAACATCCTTCGCGCCGAGGGCCAGCGGCAGGCGCTGATCCTCGAGGCCGAGGGTCGCGCCCAGGCCATCGCCACGGTGTACAGCGCCATCAAGACCGCCGCGCCCGATCCGACGCTGGTCGCCATCCTCCAACTCGACACGCTCGCCAAGTTCGCCGACAGCGACAACACCACCATCGTCGTGCCCGCCGAGTCGGCGGCCCTGCTCGGCGCCGCGCAGGCGCTGCGCTCAGTGATCCGGGACGCGCCGTCCTTCACCACTGAGGTCGTGACCCCGCCGCCGGCGAGCTGATCGCGGCGGACGCCCGCGAGCCCACGCGTACCATGGCCCGGTCATGACCGCGGGTCCCCTGCTGCGCGCCCACGCCGATCCGCTTGGCGACCTGCCCGTCGCCTTCGACTACGACCACCTGTCGCTGGTGCCCCGGGTGTCGTCCTCGCTTCCCCATCGTGCCGAGGCTGACCCAGCGGTGAGGATGGGGCCGCTGCGCCTGCGCCTGCCATTGCTCGGCGCGCCGATGCCCGATGTCTGCGGTCCCGAGATGTGCGCTGCGTTGGCCCACGACGGCGCGCTCGGCGTGCTCCACAGATTCCAGCCCGTGGACGAGCAGGTGGCGGAGTTCGTGGCATCGCACCATGACGCGCCGACGACGGTGGCGGCTGCCGTCGGTGTCACCGGTGACTACCGTGAACGCTTCGTCGGCCTGTACGGGGCGGGGTGCAGGATAGTCTGCCTGGACACCGCCAACGGCGCCCATGAGCAGGTTGGCAATGCCATCGAGTGGATCCGCACCCAGGCTGATGACGTCTTCATCATCGCCGGCAACGTCGCCAGCGCTGAGGCCTTTCGGTGGCTGGAGGATCGCGGCGCCGACGCCATCCGGGTGGGCATCGCCGGCGGCAGCGTCTGCGAGACCAGGACAGAGACCGCCGTGTATGCGCCAACGCCGCACGCTGTCGCCGAGGCGGCCCAGGTTCGCCGCCGCGCCCTGATCATCGGCGACAGCGGCATCCGTCACCCGGCGGACATGTGCAAGCTCCTCGCTCTCGGGGCCGACCTGGTGATGGTGGGGTCGGCGCTGGCCGGCACCCGCGAAGCGCCCGGACGGGTCATCGTCGTCGATGGCAAGAAGGTGAAGATCATGCGCGGCGCCGCCTCGTTCTCAGTCCAGCAGCAGGCAGGCACCGACGACCCGGGGTACGTCGAGGGCACCGAGACGCTGGTGCCCTACAAGGGCGGCGCCGACGACGTCGTGCGCCGTTACCTGGCGGGTCTGCGCAGCTCCATGTCGTACATGGACGCGCGCACGCTGGACGAATACCGCGACAACGTGAGCTTCATCATCCTGCGCTGACAGCGCGGCGCCGTCGGGTCTCGGCCGCGATCGCGGCCATCATGCCGGCGGTGTCATCGCAGAACACGCCGTCGGCGCCATGGCGCAGCGTCCTCGCCGCAGCGCCCTGTGTCCGGGCGCCCCAGCCGAACAGCAGCAGCCCGGCGTCATGGGCGATCGCCGCGCGCGAGGGCGTGCAGCCGCGGTGGTAGAGGTTGAGCGCGTCCACCCCAGCGGCGCGCAACCCAGCCGCCCGCCGACTCCCGCCCTTGGTTCGCAGGAAGAGTGTCGGAAACACCAGGCGAACGTCGGGGAAGCGCCGCCGCCAGTGGGCGATCACGTCGAGGCGCCAGTAGGTGAGCCACAGCCGCGACGGATCCCCGTGCGCGCGCGCAAGGGCAACCACTCTCCCGACTGCGGCCGGCGCCGCCATGTCGAACGACAGGTCCAGGCGCGGCCCCAACTCGCGGAACACATCCTCGACCGAGGGCACCTGGACGGGTAGCTCGTCGCGGCGTAGGCGTGACACCGGGCGTCGCAGGCGGGCGAGCACACCCGGATGGATCAGCACCGGGACGCCGTCGGCGGTCAGCGCGACGTCGCTCTCGATGCCCGTCGCGCCCTCTTCGAGCGACCGCCGGAATGCCACCATGGTGTTCTGCAGATGCCGCGCGCTCGCACCACCGCGGTGGGCGAAACCGATCAGCTGCGACACTCGACCACGGTACGGCATCGCCCTGAGAGGGCCGCGGTCTAGGCTTGGGCGATGACCGACCCGCAGGCAGACCTCTTCGGCGACAAGGCGGCAGGCGGGCAGCCCGCCGATGCGCCCACCCCCCGCCCCCCGATCGCGCCGCTCGCCGCGAGGATGCGGCCGCGCACCCTGGACGAGTTCGCCGGCCAGGACGGCGTCGTCGGGCAGGGGAGCGTGCTCCGCCGCGCGCTTGAGGGTGAGCAGCTGCCGTCGCTGATCCTCTGGGGTCCCCCCGGAAGTGGCAAGACGTCGCTGGCGATCATCCTCGCCGCCATGTCGGGTGCGGCGTTCGAGTCGGTGAGCGCCGTCTCATCGGGGGTGGCCGAGCTGCGCAAGATCATGGAGCGGGCGCGAGAACGCCGTCGCATGGGCCAGCGGTCCATCCTCTTCATCGACGAGATCCACCGCTTCAACAAGGCACAGCAGGACGCCGTGCTCCCCGATGTCGAGAATGGCAACGTGACCCTTCTCGGGGCCACCACCGAAAACCCCGGCTTCGAGGTCAATGCGGCCCTCCTGTCCCGCGCCAGGGTGGTGCGCCTCGAGGGGCTTGACGAGGTGGCGCTCGGCACGCTGATCGACCGAGCCATCACCGACAGCGAACGCGGCCTCGGCGGCACCGCGGTCGTGCTCGACGTCGTGGCCCGCGGCAGGTTGATCAGCCTCAGCGGTGGTGACGCACGCATCGCACTCGACGCGCTGGAGCTGGCAGTTGCGGCCACTCGTGACGCCAACGGCCGAGCGGTCGTCGATGCTGCGGCAATCGAGGGGGCGTTGCAGAATCCATCGCTGCTCTACGACCGCGCCGGTGACCAGCACTACTGGCTGGCGTCGGCGTTCATCAAGTCGATGCGCGACAGTGACCCGGACGCGTCCGTGTACTGGCTGGCACGCATGCTCGAGGCCGGCGAGGACCCGCTCTTCTGCGCACGCCGCATGGTCATCCTGGCCGCTGAGGACGTCGGCCTGGCCGACCCGGCGGCGCTGGGGGTGGCTGTCGCGGCGCAGCAGGCGGCGCATTTCGTGGGCATGCCCGAGGGTTACCTGCCCCTTGCGCAAGCAGCGCTCTACCTCGCCACCGCGCCCAAGAGCAACTCGGCGATGCGCGCCTACAGCAACGCGCTCGAGGACGTGCGCGAGACGCTCCACCTGCCGGTGCCGCTGCACCTGCGCAACGCGTCGACCCCGCTGACCCGGGGCATGGGCTTCGGCAGGGGCTACCGCTACGCCCACGATGAGGTCGACGCCGTGGTGGATCAGCGGCATCTTCCCGACAGCCTGGAGGGACATCGCTACTACATGCCCACTGATCATGGCGCCGAGGCCGAGATCGCTGCGCGTCTGCAGCGCCTCCGCGCGGCTCTCGAGGCGCGCCGCTAGTCCTCTGGCGCCACCTTGGTCGTGACCTGGTCCACCATGTAGTAGACGGCGACGAGCGCGGTGAGGATCAGCACCGCCACCGCGCTCACCAACGCGACGCCGATGCTGCCCAGGTAGATGACGATCCCCGCGCCGAAGCGCGCCACCGACCGGATCGAGACCGGCGGAGCGTCCCCCGCCCGGCGCAGCTCCGGGTGGGCGCCGATCCACGCGTAGGCGGCATCGAACCACAACGACATGAACAGGAGAGACCCGCTGAAGAGCGCCGCCGCGGTGTGCGATTGGTCGCCGCCCACGACCAGGTAGTGCGCGAACAACGAGGTCGAGAACGGCAGCAGGACCACCGACATCAGCAGACCGATGTTGAGAAAGAGCAGCGGCCGGTCGACGCGGCGCAGCGACCCGAACACCACGTGGTGGTTGACCCAGATGATCCCGATGGTGACGAAGCTGAGCGCGAACGCCGCGAAGCTGGGCCAGCGGTCTGCCAGCGCGGTGATCAATGAGCCGCCGCCGGTGGGCACGCCAAGGTTGAGCACCAGCAGCGTGATCGCCACCGCAAACACGCCGTCGCTGAACGCTTCGAGACGCTCGGTCTTCATCTCCGCCGGCTACGTCGGAGAGCTGCTCAGGACCCGGTCCAACCCGGCGACCGTGAGCGCGATGTCGTCCTCGCTGTGCACCGCCGAGCAGAACGCGCTGGTGTGGAGCAGGTCGATGCCCTGCTCGCGCAGCTGCGCGCCGAGCGTTGCCTGCCGCCTGGGCTCGGCCAGCTCGATGTGCAGGATGCTGGCCAGGCGGCGCACCGTGCCCTCCACCCCGCGCCGAGCCATCACCTCGCGCCAGCCTTCTTCCAGGCGTTGGGCGGCATCGGAGGCCGCCTGCTGCGGGCTGCCGTCGGCGCAGATGTCGAGCGTGGTGATGCCCGCCGACGCGGTCAGCGGGTTGGCGTTGAAGGTGCCGGGATGCGCGATGGTGCCGGCCAGCAGCTCCATCAGGTCGCGCCGCCCCCCGACGGAACCGCCGGGCAGGCCACCCGCCATGACCTTGCCGAAGATCGACAGGTCGGGATGGACGCCGAGCAACGACTGCATCCCACCCGGGGCGACGCGGAAGCCCGTCACCACCTCATCGATGACCAGGAGCGTGCCTGCGCGGTCGCACTCCTCGCGCAGCGCGGACGCGTAGCCTTCGGGCATCGGGACGCGGCCGTAGTGCGCGCCCGATCCCTCGAAGATGACCGCGGCGACGTCACCGGGCGCAAGTGCGTTGCGCAGCGCGTCGGCGTCACCGGATGCGATGACCCGCGTGGCCTCGAGCTGCAGGGCGGGCACGCCGGGATCGGGGCGGGCGACGCCACCCTCGAGGTTGACGCTGACCGCGTCCGACCACCCGTGGAAGTGCTCGTCGAGCTTCACGATCACGTCGCGTCCGGTGGCGACGCGCGCCACGCGCAACGCCAACATCGCCGCCTCGGTGCCGGAGGCGGTGAACCGCACCTCGTCGACGGACTCGACGAGCGAGGAGATGCGCTCAGCCCACTCCACCTCGAGCGGGTGGCCGGCCCCGTAGTGGGTGCCGCGCGCGACCTGGGTGCAGACCGCGGCCACGACCGCGGGGTGGGCGTGGCCGAGCAGCAGCGCCCCGTGGCCCATCGTGTAGTCCACCAGCTCGCGGCCATCCACGAGCCACTTGTGTGACCCCGTCGCTCGCACCACGTAGAGCGGCGGCCGGTACTCCCGGGCGGCGTGGGTGGAGCCGCCCGGGAGAACGCGCGCGGCACGGGCGGCCAGCTCGAGGGCGAGATCGGTCACGTGGGGATTGTCGCAGCGGCTGTCTGTGACGGTCCGGACACGCTCCGATGGCCGCGATGCGGACTCGGTCACGCGGCGTCACGCTCCGAGCCTGCTCGTACAGCCGATCGGGTGCCACCGTACGATTGCTGGACATGCAGCAGTCGCAACCGACCGATCGCGCGCCGGTCCGCGCCAGCCAGGCCGACACCAGCACACCCTCGCACCCTGCTCGCGCCCTCGGCATGGCCCTGGCGCTGCGCGCCGAGGAATGCTCTGAGCTGAGCAACCAACGGCTCAGCGGCTACCCGTGGGCCGGTCGGCAGCCCAGCGCCGAGTACGAGCTCCGCGTCCGGGGCATCAACTGGTTTGCCACCCTGTTGATCGCGCGCTGGATCGCCTATGGCGAGGTCATCTCCGACGAGGAGATGGACTACATCAGCGAGCGCGGCGAGCTGGCCGCCTCGGAGCAACTGGCCATCGTCAACATCACGCGCGCTTACCTGATCTGGCGCGACACGGTCCTCGAGCTGCTGCAGGAGGAGGCGGAGCGCCTCGAGGTGCCCCGCGACGTCGTGGCCGGGGCGGTCCGCGCGGTGCGTGCCAGCTCCGATGCCGGGTTGGTCCACGTGGCGCGCGCCTTTGACACACGGCTGAGCAAGCTGGCCATGGATCTCGAGGTCGAACGCAAGGCGCTGCTGCACCAGGCGCTGCACGACCCGTTGACCGGATTGCCGAACCGTCTGCTGCTCTACGACCGGATCAACCAGGCGGTCTTCGCCGCCAAGCGGAGCCAGACCATATTCGCGTTGTTGGCGATCGACCTCGACGGTTTCAAGGAGGTCAACGACAGTCTCGGGCATCGCAGCGGCGACGTGGTTCTCCAGACGATCGGAGCCCGGCTGGTGGAGTCAGTTCGCGAGTCCGACACGGTGGCTCGGCTCGGCGGCGATGAGTTCCTGGTGCTGCTGCCCGGCGTTGGTGGTGAGCAAGCCCAGAGAATGGCCGCGCAGGTGCAGAACGTGCTCCAGGGGGCAATCGATGTCGACGGCAACGCGGTGACCGTCGGCGCCAGCGTCGGCGTGTCCAACTACCCGGGTGATGGGCTGGACGTTCACACGCTGCTGAGCGCAGCCGACCAGGCCATGTACACAGCCAAGCGGCGCGCCCACCGCCGCCGCTGAGCGCCCGCTACCATCTGGTCGCTGCAGGAGCCCAGGCGCCAGAATCGTTTGAGGTGGCGACGTAGCCAAGTGGTAAGGCAGAGGTCTGCAAAACCTCCATCGTGAGTTCGATTCTCACCGTCGCCTCGCTCAGCCCACCTGCACATCGGGCGCGCCGGACGCCCCGGCCGACGCCCGGACCTCCGGCTCGGGTGGCAGCACGAACCCCACGTCCAGCGCCTCGGCGAGGGCGCGCAGGCGCGAGTAGAAACCTGCCGTGTGCGGGGAACGCGCCAGTCGCAGGCCGGCGAAGTCGAAGTGGTGCACCCACTCGTGGAGCACGGTGTTGAGGAACACCTTGGCCGAGATCACCTGCTGCCTCACCGCCGTGCGGTGATAGATGCGGATCCGGGCGTCGGTGACCATCCCCTCGACGAACCGGCAACGGTAGTAGCCATAGGTCTTGCTCTGGAGGCGGCGACCATCGTGCTCGTGCACCTGAGGTCGGTCCGCCACCACCACCGTGCACGGCGGCAGCCCGGCCAGGTCGTCGAGCGTGTCGATGAGCAGCTGGGCACAGCGGCGGCGCTGACCGGGGTCGTCGCCGCCCTCGAGGAGGCTCATCACCAGCCCGCGCGCAACCACGTCGGGCGCGACCGGCAGGCCGCCGCGCGCCTGGCTGCGCGCGTAGGTGGCGTCGGGACGGCTGCGGCGACCGAACATCTGCTCGTCGACTCTACGAAGATCAGCTGGTCGCGGGGGTACCCTCTGCTCGCCCCCGTGGCCCAATGGCAGAGGCGGCCGGCTTAAACCCGGCTACGGTGTCGGTTCGATTCCGACCGGGGGCACCTGCGCGGTACAGAAGGCGCAGCGCCGCGCAGCCCGCGGGATATCGCTGAGACACTCGGGACACGCCCTGGTGGTCGCTTCCGTGGCGGTTCCGGCCCGCCGTGCCTCGAGCTTCTGCATCGGCACCACCAGCGCGAAGTAGATCGCCGCGGCGATGACGATGAACGCCACCAGCAGGTTGACGAAGTCGCCATAGTGGAAGGTGCCTTTGCCGATTGTGAAGGTGGCGCTGGCGAAGTCCGGGACGGCCCCGGGGATGGCGATCAGTGGGGTGATGATGTCCTTGACGAAGCCCTGCACCAGGGCCCCGAACGCCCCGCCGATGACGAAGGCCACCGCCAGCGCGGCGACGTTGCCGCGCAGGACGAAGTCCTTGAATCCCTTCACAGCGCCGCCTCCACTCTGGTGATGCCGAGGTAAGAACGCAGGCGTCGACCATGACGAGCATGTGGAGTGGTTGTCAATTGCGCCGCGCGGATCGCGCTGCGGGCGTACGCTCAGGTGGCGATGAGGATGGAGGAGAGGGGAGACCAGCGCAGCGTGCGTCGGGATCGGGCGCACCGGGGAATCGACTCGGCCGTGCTCTGGAGGCTCGGCGCGCTCCGCTATGAGACCGACGGGAGTGCGCGGCGCGACGCCGTCAGCCCGCAGAAGTACTGGGATGCGAGCGGTGTCAGCAACCCGGCTCCGATCTCGGTCACAGGCCGGTGGGACCACCGGCGCAGCCGCGAGCTGCGTCTCGAAGGGCCCAGCGACGGCCTGGGCAACCATCCCGGTGCGAGCAAGCTGATCGCGACCGCGCACCTCACCCCCTCACTCGCCGCAGATGCGCCCATGGTCCTGATCGTCCACGGCTACGGGGTGCCCATCCCGGTGTGGGACTCGCTCCAGGCGCGAACCCTGCGCGCGTGCGGCGCGCACACCATGTTCGTCGACCTTCCGTTCCACCTCCGCCGCCGGGTGCCCGGCAAGCACAGCGGTGACGGCTACTTCGGCAGCGATCCGCAGCGGATCTGCGCCAACGTTCGCCAGTCGGTTGAGGACGCGGCTGCGCTGATCGCCTGGGCGCGGCAGGAGGTCACTCCAACCATCGCGGTCATGGGCGTCAGCCTCGGCGGCCTCATCGCCGCGCTGCTGGCGGCGCAGCTGAACCTCGACTCCGTGGTCGCCGTGGCCCCCCTCTGTGATCCGCCCACCACCTTCCTCGAGCACCTGCCTCGCCAGCTGTCCCGGCGGCTCGGCATGAGCGCCACCAGCGGCGGCGCCTGGGGCGACGACCGCATCCAGGCGCGAGCCATGCTCGACGGGTCGCTGGCGCCGCTGGTGCTTCGCAACCTGGTGCCCCGCACCCCACCACAGGACATCACCCTCGTCCGTCCAGAACTGGACAGCATCGTGGGTCCCGAGCCCATCGGGGCACTGGCGACCGCGTGGGGTGTCGAGCTGTGGGATTACCCGTACGGGCACATCACGGTGATGAACGCACCGGGCATCGGCTCGAGGATCCGCGATCGTCTCCTCGACACCAACCGCGTTGCCGTGGACCAGACAGGCGTGGTGGCGGCCGCCAGCTGACCACTATCCTGCCCGCGATGAGCGACACCCGGCCGATCGGGATCTTCGATTCCGGAGTCGGCGGCCTCACCGTGCTCCGCCAGCTGCACACCCGCCTGCCCGGCGAGCGGCTGACCTACCTGGCCGATCTCGCCCACTTCCCGTACGGGCCCCGCTACCAGCACGAGGTGCGTGAGTTCGCGCTGCGGATCATCGAACACCTCGTCGCCCTCGACACCAAGCTGGTCGTGGTGGCCTGCAACACCGCCACGGCAGCTGCGCTCAACGCCGCTCGCGAGCGCTTCGACGTGCCCGTCGTCGGCGTCATCGCGCCTGGTGCACAGGCTGCTGTCGAGGCGACACGGAACGGCCGCGTGGCGGTGATCAGCACCGAGGGGACACGGGCCAGCCAGGAATACCTTCATGCCATCAAGGAGGCCAATCCCGGGGTCGGCGTGCTCGGGCTGGCGGCGCCCGAACTGGTCGATATCGTCGAGGCCGGCCAGGCGGAGGGGCCGGGCGCAGAGGCGATCCTTGGCGACGTGCTCACCGAGGTCACCGGCTGGGGTGCCGACACGTTGGTGCTCGGCTGTACGCACTACCCGCTGCTGCGTCCGACCATCGTGCGCGTTCTCGACGGCAGGCCCCTTGCGGTGGTGGACAGCGCGGAGACGACCGCGGCCCGGGTCGTCAGGATCCTGGCGGTGAACCGCCTCGCCGCCGACGGCGCAGGGCCGGTGGCGCCAGAGTTGCTGGTCACTGCCGCGCCGCGCCGTTTCGCGGCCACCGCTGAGCTGCTCTTCCGCGGAGCGCTGCCCGAGCCGACGCTGCTCTCCCTGTGGGACGCGGTAGCCGTGTCCGGAGCGGCTCCGTGAGCGTCGTCGTCGACGAACTGCTGGCCTCGATCGCACCCGACCTCGTGGAGTTCGAGCGCCGGCTGGAGGAGTCCGTCACCGCCGACTTCGGCCCCATGGCCGAGGCGATGGAGCACATCGTCCGCGCCGGGGGCAAGCGCTTGCGACCCGCGCTCGTCCTGCTCAGCTCCGGTCTCGGTGACGCAGACCGCGACCACGCCTTCAACCTCGCCATGGGCATCGAGTTCATCCACACGGCGACGCTGGTGCACGACGACCTCATCGACAATGCGCGAACCCGGCGCGGCATCACCACAGTCCATGAGTCGGTGGGCACCAACCCGGCGATCATCATCGGTGACTACTACTTCGCCAAGGGTGCGAACCTGCTCGCGTCCATCGGCGAGCCCAGCATCGACCTGGCCATCAGCAACACGGTGATGACCATCTGCATGGGCGAGCTGCTGCAGCTGACCAGTCACCGCGACTACGACCAGACGCTCGAGGAGTACCACCGCAAGATCGCCCGCAAGACAGCGGCTCTGGTGGAGACATGCTGCTACTGCGGCGCGGTTGTGGCGCACCTCGACGAGGCGCACACCGAGGCGCTGCGCCAGTACGGCTTCCTCATCGGGATGGCCTTCCAGATCGCTGACGACGTTCTCGATTACACAGCGACAGCCGACCAGGTCGGTAAGCCTGTCGGAGCCGACCTTCGCCAGGGCACCGTCACCTTGCCGCTGATGCTCGCGCTGCGCGACCCTGCCACCGGCGCGGCGCTCCGCGACGTGCTGGCGCGCGACCCGCTGACCGATCGCGATTGCAACGACGTCGTCCACCTGGTGCGCAGCTCCGGCGCGATCGACGCCGCCGAGGCGCAGGCTCACGACTTCGCCGCTCGGGCGCGCGCCCAGCTCGATCTCTTCGAATCGTCCGCTGCGCGGGGCACGCTCGAGCGAGTCTGCGAGTACGTCGTCGAGCGCACCAGCTGACCACGGCGTCCGCAGCTAACCGCTCAGCGCGCCGACCCGCACCAGCTGGCGGCGAAAGGCCATGGTCCAGAGGGCCAGCACCACAGTCGCGGCCACCAGACCGAGTGCTTCGACAACCGTTGCGGTCACCGAGGTGGAAGCGACGCTGTCACCGCTGGCTGTCGCCACCATGAACCGCGCCGCGCGCGCGACATCGGTGAGAGTCACCGCGCTCAACACGGTGAGCCCGATGCGCACGACTGTGTACTCGCGCACCAAGCCGGCGCGCAGCTGGGTGGCGGTGAGCGCCTCGACGGGGGTGCGTCCCCCCGGCGGCTCCGGAGCGCCGCGACGCACGCGCAGCAGCGCGATGCCGAAGAAGAAGGCCGCGGCCCAGCCCGTCCACGCGGTCGCCGCGGTGGAACCGTGGGCGAGGAAGGTGCTCAGCCGCCCCCCCGCCGGCTGCGCGGCGAAATGCGCCTGGATGTCGAGCGAGTACACGCCAAGCACGCAGCAGGCGACGGCGATGCCCGCCGCGACCACGACTCTCAGCACCGGGTTGCGACCGCGGACAAACAGCAGCTCGGCGATCGCTCCCGGGCGCCCAACGCTGCCGGCGTCCGCCATCTCGTGGCATTGTAGGCGCGATTCCGTATGAGCAGAGCACGTGTCCGCACCCGATCCCTGCGCGTGGTCACGTACAACATCCTCCTCGGCGGTGCGCGCCGCGAAGAGCACATCACCGCTGTTCTTCGCCGGCTGCACGCCGACGTGGTCGCCCTCCAGGAGGTGAGCAACCCTGAGTTCGCCGCGCAGCTGGCGCGCGACCTCGGCATGCGCCTGGTCGTCGGCGTTGCCAGCGACGGCACCGGCATCAACATCGCGGTGTTGTCGCGGCTCGCCGTGCGCCGCTGGCACAACCACACCCACCGCGGCCGGATGCTGCGCAGTCACCTCGAAACCGTGCTGGTCACCGGCGGTGCCGACATACCCGAGCTGCACCTGCACTCGGTGCACCTGGCGGCGCGCTTTGGGGAGCGCAACAAGGGGGAGGCACGGCGCCGGCGCGAGCTTGACGCCCTCCTCAGCGACATCGGTGACTCCAATGGCACACCGCACCTCATCGCCGGCGACTTCAACGCGCTCGCTCCCGGCGACGGTCTCGAGGCGACGGCGTTCTTCAAGCGGATGGCCGAGTTGCGACGGGCCCGTGTCCTGGTGCGCCAGGCCAACGGGCTGGTGACCGCGCGCCCGGGAGACGCGAGCGCGGAGGCTGAGGAGGCGTGGCTGCGTGCCGGCGTCGATCCCCGCCTCGACGTCGGCATCCCGGTGCTTCCTTTCGTGGTGTACCCGCTGACCGCGCTGCTGCCGCGCCACGCCGCCGTCGACCGGCTGCTCGGCCGCACCATCGAGCGCTGGACGGTGACGCGCCTGCTCGAAGCCGGCTACGCAGACTGCTTCCGCCAGGTCCATCCGCGTGCCAGCGGATACACCTGCGCGACGTGGATGCCTGCTGCGCGCATCGACTACGTGTTTGCCGACCCGATCATGGCCGGCCGCCTGCGCCGCTGCGAGGTCGTTGGCGGACGCCGCTGGCCCGACCGCGAGGCCACGATCGCGTCGGATCACCACCCGCTCGTCGCCGAGTTCGCCGTCTGAGCGTCACTCGGCAGGGGCGGCGTCTGCGGGTGGTGCGGCCGGGGTCGCTCCCGATCCGCCGCGACGATGACGCCGGCCGCCCCGGCGGCGGCGGCGGGTCCCCACCGGTGCCGACCCGTCGCCGCTCGCAGCATCCGCGGGGCGGCGACGCGCACGAGGGACTTCGGTACTCCGCGGCGGCGGCGGTTGCGCGACCTCGAGGAGGTCGCCGAGCGTGGTCCAGCCGAACTTCTCAGTGCCCAGCCGAACGAGCTCTACGAAGCACGCGGCTGTGGCCTCGGCGTCGGCGAGTGCGTGGTGGGGGCGGCGGTGGTGCACGCCCAGCTCGGTGCACATGCGCTCGAGCCCGATGGTGTCGCGCAGGCCCCAGATGGCCCCGGCCATGCGGCTGGTGTCGAGGTTGTCGGCGTCGAGCGCGGTCTCCATGGTGCTGGCGATCAAGCGGGTGTCGAAGGCGTCAGCGCTGTGCTCGACGAGCACGGCGCCGCTGCAGAAGCGCTGAAAGCGGGCCAGCACCATCTCGACGGGCGGCGCGCCGCCCAGGCTCTCCGGTCCGATGCCGTGGATGCGCTTGGCGTAGGGATTGATCCTGTCGGTGCTGTGCACCAGCGTCTCGAACGACATGACATGGCGGTCCAGCGTGAACGCGACTGCGCCGAGCTCGACGAGCCGGTGCGGGGACTGCCCGGTGGTCTCGCAGTCGAGCGCGACAAAGCGCAGGTCCGCGATCGGTGTCTGCGCGCTGGGGCGCTCCAGCGGGCCGGCGGCATCGTCGTCGCCGATGTCGTCGATCGCCGCGAATGGCTCCTTTCCGGATGGACCGAGCCGGGGCACGAAGCTGTCACCGATCGGCACCGGCCCCCGGCGGCGCCCGTAGCGCGGTCGGCGCGACTGACCGTCGCCGCCGGCCGGGCGCGCCACCGGCTTGGTGTCGTCGTCGGCAGTGAAGGGGATCGGCTCGCCAGACATCAGGCGGGCGCCCTGGACATCCCGCGATCGTAGCGGGGTACCACCGGCGCAGTGTGCGGCCAGCAGCTGCCCCGGCCGCCTCGATGCGGGCCTTCCATATACTCAGAACGTCGATTCGCCCGGAGCAGGACGCTCGCCGCAGGCGCTGCGCAGCCGCCCGGATCGAGGGAGTTCCCCGCATGCACCTCGTCGCCGCCGGGCTCAGCTTCCGGAGCGCGCCGATCTCAGTGCGGGAGCGTGCCGTGGTCCCGGCATCAGAGGCGAGTGCGCTGCTGCGTTACCTCGTCGGCCATTGCGGCCTTCGCGGGGCGGCGGTGCTGTCGACGTGCAATCGCACCGAGTTCTACGTCAGCTGCCCGACCACCGAGCTCGCCGACGATGTCTGCCCGCGGCTTGCCCAATACCTCGACCCCACCGGTGACCGTGCCATCGGCGCGCACCTGTTTGCGCTGCGTGATGCGCAGGCGATCCGCCACATGCTGCGCGTCGCCGGCGGCCTCGAGAGCATGGTGGTGGGCGAGGCCCAGGTCCTGGGCCAGTTCCGAGATGCCCACCAGGTGGCGCGCGAGGCGGGCTCGCTGGACACCGCGCTCGATTACGTGATGCGCCGGGCGCTCACGGCCGGCAAGCGGGTGCGCACAGAGACAGGCATCGGCCGCCGCGCCGGCAGCATCGCCGACGTCGCGGTGGAGATCGCCGGCGAGATCGCGAGCGACCTCGACGGCCGCGGCGTCCTCGTCCTCGGGGCGGGCGCGATGAGCACGCTCGCCGCCCGACGGCTCAGCCGGTCGGGCGCACGCGTCACCGTGGTCTCGCGCGGCGGCGAGTCGGCGGTGAGCCTGGCGGCCGAGCTCGGCGCGGGCGCGGTGGCTGTGACGGATCCGCTCGCTGCAGCCGCGGACATCGACGTGGTGATCTCGTGCACCAACAGCAGCGCGCAGGTGCTCACCGCTGCGGATGTCGCCGCGGTCCAGGCGGTGCGAGGCCACCGGCCGCTGGGCATCATCGACATCGCGGTGCCGCGCGACGTCGACCCGGCCGCGGCGAGCGTGCCGGGCGTGACCCTGGTCGACGTGGACGCCATGGGCGGACGGATCGCGGAGCTGCAGGGCCAGCGGCTGTCGGCGCTGGCCGAGGCCACCTCGATTATCGAAGCCGAGGTGGTCCACGCGCTGACCGTCATCGACGAGCGGGACACGGCCGGTCCGACGATCGCCGCCCTGGTGCGCCAGGCCGAGGCGCTGCGCCGCCAGGAGGTGGAGCGTACGCTGGCGCGGATGCCCGGCGTCGACGGGGTCACGGTCGAGCGCATCCAGCAACTCACCCGCAGCCTCGTCGGCAAGCTCCTCCATGCCCCGATCAGCCACCTGCGTGAATTCGCGGACGACCCGGCCGTGGCCCTCACCCTGCGCGATGCCTTCGCTCTCGACGCCGCCCCCGACGCGGACGGCGAGCACGGCGAGAACAGCCTCGCCGCCTCGTGAGCCCGGCCGCCGGAGTCGCGGTGCTGCGCCTGGCGACCCGGGGCAGCACGCTGGCACGGGCCCAGGCCGCGCTGGCCGCCTCGGCGATCGAGGCCAGCGGTGGCGCGCCTGCCCGTCTGGTCATCGTCCGGACAGGAGGTGACCGCAACCGGTCCACCCCGATCGACGAGATGGAGGGGCAGGGCTGGTTCACCGCCGAGATCGAGCGGTCCGTCCTCGCGGGGGCTGCCGACATCGCGGTTCACAGCGCCAAGGACCTGCCCACGACGCTCGCCGACGGCCTCGAGGTGGTGGCCCATCTGCCGCGCGCCGATCCCTGCGACGCCCTGGTGACCCGCGACGGCATGCCGCTCGATCTCCTCGAGGATGGCGCCACGGTGGGCACCAGCAGCGCACGCCGGTCCGCGCTCCTCGCCGAGATCCGCCCGGGGCTGCGCTGCGTGCCGATTCGGGGCAACGTTGACACCCGGCTCGGCAAGCTCGCCGCGGGCGAGGTGGATGCGCTGCTGGTCGCCGCCGCTGCCATGGACCGGCTCGGCCTCTCGGACCGGATCACCCAGCGGCTGGATCCGCGGCAATTCGTGCCGGCCCCGGGCCAGGGCGCGATCGCGCTCGAGGCCGTCTGCGGCTCGGCGGCCGCGGAGATCGCCGCAGCCGCCGGCGACGCCACCACCAGGCTGGCCGTGGACTGCGAGCGCGCTGTCCTGCTCGCCCTCGGCGGCGGCTGCCTGCTGCCGCTCGGTGTCTGGGCGCGCCTCGATGGCGACCGCCTGGTGGTCTCCGCTGCCCTTGGCGCCGGCGGTTCGATCGCCCGCGTCGAGCTCGGCGGCAATCCGGACCGCCCGGGAGACCTGGCCGTGCGGGTGGCCGGCGCGCTGCGTTGAGCGCCGGCCCGCCATTGGTCGGCCGCACGGTGGTGGTCACCCGCGGCGCGGCCAAGGGCGACCGGCTCGGCGAGCTGCTCGCGGAGGCGGGGGCAACCGTGCTGCGCGTGCCGCTGATCGCCGTCGAGCCACTGGCCGGCGCGCGCGCCCTGGCCGGTGCCGTGCAACGGTTGCGCATGGGGGGCTCGGGGGCGTGGCTGGTTGTGACGAGCCAGACAGCGGTGGCGCTGCTCTTCGACCACGTCGGCGAGCCCGGCGCTCTCGACGGCGTCTCCGTCGCAGCGGTGGGGCCCGCGACAGAGGCGGCGCTGCGCTCGCGCGGCATCGAGCCGGAGCTGGTGGCGACCGGGCAGACGGCGCAGTCGCTCGCCGAGGAGCTGGCCAGCCACCAGCTGGTGGGAAGGAACGTGCTGGTCATCGCGGCAGCCGGCGGTCGTGACGTCGTCGCCCCCCGGCTGCGCGCCGGAGGCGCCCGCGTCGAGGTCATCGCCGCGTATCGCTCCGTGCTGCCGGCGGACGCGGCCACCACCCTCCGCGCCGCGTTGGCGGGGGCGCCACCGGATGCGGTCACATTCACCAGCGGGAGCACGGTTGTCAATTTCACACGCGGCCTGAACGGACGACCGCTGCCGGCCTGCCCGGCGGTGTGCATCGGGCCGGTGACCGCCGCGGCTGCGCGGGACGCCGGCTGGGCGACAGTCATCACCGCTGCTGAGCACACCGCCGAGGGTGTGGCCGCCGCAACGGTGCGGGTCCTGCACGCTGAGCGGCTACCCTGAGCCACGCATGGCCTTTCCTGTTGAGCGACCACGCCGTCTGCGTCGCACCGCCGGCCTGCGCGCCCTGGCGCGCGAGACCCGGCTGGCACCGGGCGATCTCATCCATCCGGCGTTCGTGCGCGAGGGCATCGAGGCCCCGGTGCCGATCGTCTCGATGCCCGGTCAGCAGCAGGAGACGATCGAATCGCTCACCGTCGCGGCCGATGACGCGTTCACCGCGGGATGCGCGGCGGTCATCCTCTTCGGTGTCCCAGCGCGCAAAGACGCCGAGGGATCGCAGGCCTGGGACGAGAACGGCATCGTGCAGGCCGCATTGCGCAGCCTGCGCCGCAGCCACGGCGACGAGGTGGTGCTCATCGCCGACTGCTGCCTCGACGAATACACCGACCACGGTCACTGCGGCGTGCTGCGCGACGACGGCAGTGTCGACAACGATGCCACCATCGAGGTCTACGGTCGCATCGCTGTGGCCCAGGCGGCGGCGGGCGCCGACATCATCGCCCCGAGCGGGATGATGGACGGGCAGGTGGCCGCGATCCGGCAGGCGCTCGACGACAACGGGTTCACCAACACCGCTGTGCTTGCCTACAGCGCCAAGTTCGCGTCGGTGATGTACGGCCCGTTCCGCGAGGCCGCCGATTGCGCACCCCGTTCTGGCGACCGGCGCAGCTACCAGATGGACGTTGCCAACCAGCGCGAGGCGGTCCGAGAGGCTCTCATCGACGTGGACGAGGGCGCCGACATGCTCATGGTCAAGCCGGCGCTGACCGCGCTCGACGTCGTCGCCCGGGTCCGCGACGCCACCGACCTGCCCCTGGCCGCCTACTGCGTCAGCGGCGAGTACGCCATGCTGCACGCCGCCGCAGCGGCAGGCGCCTTCGACGAGCGGGCGGCTGTGCTGGAAGCGCTCACCGCCATCCGCCGTGCCGGCGCCGACCTCGTCATCACCTACGACGCGCGGCGGGCCGCGCGGTGGATCCAGGAGGACGCGGCCCGTGTCTGATCGAACGCCGACACCGCCGACGCGGCTGCCCTTCTCTCTGGCCGTCGGGGCGCTGCTCATCGGTGCGCTGGTGGTGGCCGTGGTTTTCATCGACAGGGCCAACTCCGTCAGCACGCCATCGGCCGCGGCGTCGCCGTCGGCGTCGGCCACAGCGAGCACCAGCGCGTCGCCCGCCGCGATCGCATTCGCCGACTGCACCACGGCCACGTTCGGACCCCCCATGCCCCCGTCGGGCGAGCCGGCCAATCCGCACGTGTACAGCGCGCCACCGGCGATGCAGATCGACACCTCCAAGCTGTACGAGGCCACCATCACGACCCCACGCGGCGCCATCGTGCTGTGCCTCCAGCCCGGCCTGGCGCCCGCGACAGTCAACAACTTCGTGGTGCTGGCGCGGAACCACTTTTTCGACGGGCTGAAGTTCCACCGGGTGGTCGCCTCGTTCATCGTCCAGGGTGGAGACCCCAAGGGCGACGGTAGCGGTGGCCCTGGTTACACCATCGCCGAGGAGCCGGTGCGCCAGCAGTACGGCCTCGGGGCTGTCGCCATGGCCAAGGCATCTGCAGCACACAGCACCGGCTCGCAATTCTTCATCTGCATCGCCGATGACACCACCAAGCTTCAGCCGCTCTACAGCCTGTTCGGCAAGGTGGCGACCGGTCTGTCCGTGGCACAGGCGACTCAGCAGGGCGACGTCATGCAGAGCGTGACGGTCACCCAGCAGCAGTGACGAGCCTGGCGTCGCGGTGAGCTCCGCGGAGTGGCGCGAGCGCGCCGAGCGGGTGCTGCCCGGGGGGGTCAGCAGCCCGGTGCGGGCATTCACCGCGGTCGGCGGCGAAGCCCCCGTCATCGCCCGCGCCAGCGGCGCCCACGTGGTCGACGAGGACGGCGTCGAGTACGCCGACTACATCCTCGCCTACGGTCCGCACATCCTCGGCCACAGCCATCCGGCAGTGGTCGCGGCGCTGCGAGAGCAGGTCGGGCGGGGCACCGCATTCGGCACCACCACCGCGCTCGAGGTCGAGCTCGCCGAGCGGATCATCGCGGCGATGCCGTCGATGGAGATGGTGCGCTTCGTCAACTCCGGGACAGAGGCGACCATGTCGGCGCTGCGGCTGGCGCGCGCGGTGACCGGGCGCGATCGTGTGGTGAAGTGCGCCGGCGCGTACCACGGCCACGCGGACGCGTTCCTGGCAGCCGCCGGCTCCGGGGTCGCCACCCTCGGCATCCCTGGCTCGCCCGGTGTGCCCGCGGCGGCCGTCGCCGACACCATCGTGGTGCCCTACAACGATGTTGCCGCGGTCGCTGCCGTGCTCGACCGCGAGGGCGAACGCATCGCCGCGCTGATCATCGAACCGGTCGCAGGCAACATGGGTTGCGTGCTCCCCAAGGAGGGATACCTGGGCGCGCTGCGCACGCTGACCGCGCGCCACGGCGTGCTGCTCATCTTCGACGAGGTCATGACCGGTTTCCGGCTGGCATACGGCGGTGCCCAGCATGCGTTCTCGGTCCGCCCCGATCTCACCTGCCTCGGCAAGGTCATCGGTGGCGGTCTTCCGGTGGGGGCGTTCGGCGGATCGCGGGCCCTGATGGAGCGATTGGCACCCACCGGCGACGTCTACCAGGCCGGGACGCTGTCGGGGAATCCGCTGGCGATGGCGGCGGGGTGTGCGGTCCTCGACCACCTGAAGGCCGGTGACGCCTACGCACAGCTCGAGACGCTGGGGGCGGCGCTGGCGGCCGGCCTTGCCCAGGCTGCTGACGACGCAGGCGTGGCCTGTGCCGTGAATCGAGCCGGCAGCATGCTCACCGCCTTCATCGGCCTGGCCACCGTCGACGACCATGCGGAGGCGACCCGCGCAGACACCGCCGCATTCTCGCGAGTGCACCGGGCCTGGCGCCGTGGTGGGGTGCTGTGGCCGCCGTCGCAGTTCGAAGCCGGCTTCATCTCCACCGCCCATCTCGCAGCTGACATCGATCGCGTCATCGATGGGTTCGCCGTCGGTCTGGCTGAGAGCCATCTCAGCGGATCCTCAGGGATTCGCCAGATGCGATGCTAGAGTAGGAAGACGCCCCGGCACGAGGTCCCAGACGGTGGGACCGGCCGGTGACACAACGGAGACTCCCCCAGATGCCGCTCCTCAACCCCGGCCACTTTTGGATCATCGCCATCGTTCTCATCATCGTGCTGATCATCTGGGGTCCGGGCAAGCTCCCCGACGTGGGCGCGGGCGTCGGTCGCGCCATCCGTGAGTTCCGCAAGGCGTCGGCGGAGACCAAGGAGGAGTTCTCCAAGGCCGCCAGGGGCGACCCCACGGAACCGGCGCCGGCGACCGCGCCGGTGCCGCAAACAACTCCCGCCACCGTGGGCGGCGGCGCCGCGGCGGGCCCGGGCGACCATGTTGCCGGCGAGGGCGACTCCAGCCCTGCGAGCTGAGTGACCGCCTGCTCACCGGGGCGTTGAGAGGTGCAGGGAGTGGCGGGCGACGAGCGCCGCATGACCATCGTCGAGCACCTCGAGGAGCTCCGCCGCGTCCTTATCATCTCGGCGATCGCGTGGGTGGTGGCCACCGTGGCCGCCTTCATCTTTCACGGAGCCATCTTCGCCTTCCTGCTGCACCCGCTCACCACGGTGCTCAGCAAGACCAATCACCTCACCTCGACGGCGATCTTCACAAGCCCCACCGAGGGCCTGACCATCCCGATCAAGATCTCGGCGATCGTCGGCGTCCTCGGCGCCCTTCCGGTGATCCTCTGGCAGGTCTGGGGTTTCGTGGCTCCAGGCCTGCGCCCAACGGAGCGGAAGTTCGTCGGGCCGTTCATTGCGTCGGCGTTCCTGCTCTTCGCGGCGGGCACGGCGTTCGCCTACTTCGTGATGCCCATTGGGCTCAACTTCCTGGCGACGTTCCTCGGCAGCAGTGCCACCTACCTGCCCGACATCAACGCCTACCTGTCCTTCCTGTTGCTGCTCATCATCGCCTTCGGCGTGACCTTCGAGCTGCCGGTGGTGGTCATCCTGCTCGGCTTGCTCGGCCTCACCTCGTCGCGCAAGCTTCGATCCCAGCGCAAGGTGATCTGGGTCGGCATCATCATCGGCGCCCTGATCGTCACCCCGGGCGCCGACCCCTACACGCCAACGGCGCTGTTCATCCCGCTGATCCTCTTCTTCGAGGCGTCGATCCTCATCCTCGACAAGGCGCTCAAGCGCTGACCGCCCGCTCAGGGCACGCTGACGCGGTCACTACACTGCGTGGCCATGCGTCCTGATGGCCGAGCGCCGGACCAGCTACGTCCCACGTCGATCGAGCTCGGCCCGCTGCCGTACGCCGAGGGCAGCGCCCTGATCACGGTCGGCGACACGCGGGTTCTGTGCGCGGCGAGTGTGGAGGAACGCGTGCCCCAGTTCCGCAAGGGGAGTGGGCGTGGCTGGGTCACCGCCGAGTACGCCATGCTGCCGCGCAGCACCATGACGCGCACCGAGCGCGACGGGCGCAAGGGGCGCGTCGACGGCCGCGTCCAGGAGATCCAAAGGCTGATCGGCCGCAGCCTGCGCGCGGCCGTGGATTTCTCCCTGCTCGGTGAGCGCAGCGTGTTCATCGACTGCGACGTGCTGGTCGCGGACGGTGGCACGCGAACAGCCTCGATCACCGGCGGCTACGTCGCGCTCGCTCTCGCCGTCGCCAGGTTGCGCGCCGCCGGGCTGGTCAAGCTCGACCCGCTGCGCTGGCAGGTCGCGGCGGTGAGCACCGGCATCATCGCCGGCGAGCCCCGGCTCGACCTCAACTACCTCGAGGACTCGGCTGCCGACACCGACATGAACTGCGTCGGCAGCGGTGACGGGCGGTTCATCGAGCTGCAGGGCAGCGCCGAGCTCGAGCCGTTCTCGCGCATCGAGATGGACAGCATGCTCGAGCTCGCCGCGACGGGCATGCGGGCGCTGTTCACACTCCAGGCGGAGGCGCTCGGGCGAGCGTGAGCGCCGGCCCGTCGCTCCAGCCGGCGGCGCCCGAGCTCGTCATCGCCACCAACAACGCGGCCAAGCTCACCGAGTTCGCCCGGCTGCTCAGCGAGTCCCCCTGGCGCCTCCGCTCGCTCGAGCAGGTCGGCTTCAGCGCCGAGATCGAGGAGCCGGGTCCGAAGTATGCGGACAACGCGCTGGCCAAGGCGGCGGCTGTCAGCTCCGCGGTGGGGCTGGCCGCGCTGGGCGACGACAGCGGCATCGAGATCGAGGCTCTGCACGGCTGGCCGGGGCCCGCGTCGGCGAGGTGGCTGGGCGTGGGCGCCACGGATGAGGAGCGAATGCTGGCCCTGCTCGCCGATGTCCAGCGACGCACCCCCGGCGACCGCCACGCCCGCTACGTGTGCGCGCTGGCCCTGTGCCGCCCGGGAGCCGAGCCGGTCGTGGCCCACGGCGAGTGCCACGGCACCATCGTGGAGCCGCGCGGCATGAGTGGCTTCGGCTACGACCCCATCTTCCTCAGCGACGACCTCGGGGTGACCTTCGGCGAGGCCGCTGCCGGCGCCAAGGACCGCGTGTCGCACCGTGCCCACGCGCTCCGCCGCCTCGGTGAGTCTGGGGTGCTTGACCCCCAGGTGGGCGCGGCGTAGGAGCGGTCGGCGACAGATCCGCGCAGCTCGTGTTCGGCGCATCGTCGCGCACAATTCCCGGTCGTGCCACCTCGTCGCCCGGCCCTGACCTCGCGTTCGGTGCGCCTGCTCATCTCCGTTGCCTCGGCGCTCCTCGTCGGGGTGGTTGCCTTCCTGGCCACGGTCAACCGGACGGAGGTGGCGCGCACCGCTCCGACGGCGCACCCTCCGGCGGCCACCGAGGCCATCGCCACTCCGACTCTGTCCATCGACGACGTGGCTCGCGCCCAGCTACGCGCGACCGTGACCATCGAATCCCTGGGGAGCAATGACGAGGGATTGGGCACCGGCTGGCTCATCGACGCCAAAGGCGATTTCGTCACCAACGCCCACGTCGTCCAGGGACAGCTGGCGGTGCGCATCCGCGGCCGCGACGGTTCGTCACACGTGGGCGACGTCGTCGGCGTCGACCGCAAGCTCGACATCGCCGTGGTGCGCAGTCACGACGGCTTCGCCGGTGCGCCACTGCTGCCGCTCAGGACGCTGCTCCATGGCCTGCCGCAGCCGGTGGTGGTGATCGCGAGCAGCCACGCCACCGGGCACGGCGACATCACCGACGAGTCCGCGACCAGTGTGCAGGCAGACGTTCCTGTCACCGGTGACACAACCACGGGACAGCCGCCGGTGACCACCGATTACCACGACATGCTCGTCCTCGACGGCCAGACGATCTACCCGGGCAACAGCGGTGGGCCGGTTCTCGACAGCGGCGGGCGGGTGGTGGGGATCCTGACGCTCGCCAGCAAGTCGACCACCGAGGCGTACGCGATCCAGCTGGGCCGCGTGCTTGCCGAGCTGACGAGCTTCGCCGCGCGCTGAGCAACCGGTGAGCGCTTCAGAGAGACCGCGATCGGGTACGGTGAAGGCATCGTGAACGAGTACGACATCGCCATCGTCGGCGCTGGTCCGGCCGGGCTGACCGCCGCCCTGTACGCCGGCCGAAGCAAGATCAAGGCCGTGGTCATCGAGGCCAAGGCTCCCGGGGGCCAGCTGCTCAACACCGAGTTGATCGAGGACTACCCGGGCTTCAAGAGCATCCTCGGTGGTGAGCTCGCCGCCGCCATGCTCGCCCAGGCCGAGCACTTCGGGACGGAGATGGTCTATTCGCCGGCGCAACGCATCCGCATCGAGGCCGATGGGATGAAGGTGGTCGAGACCGCGGCCGGCGACTATCGCGCACCGGCGGTGATCATCACGGCCGGCGGCAACCCGCGCAAGCTCGACGTCCCCGGCGAGATCGAGCTCGCGGGACGGGGCGTCTCCTACTGCGCTGTGTGTGACGGCGCCTTCTTCCAGGATCTGGAGCTTGCCGTCATCGGAGGCGGCGACGCCGCCGTCGAGGAGGCCATCTTCCTGACGCGGTATGCCACCCGGGTGACGCTGATCCATCGTCGCGAGGAGTTTCGTGCCCAGCCCATCCTGATCGAGGAGGCGCGCGCGCACCCCAAGATCGAGATCCTGGTCAACAAGGTCGTCGAGTCGATCGAGGGCGAGCACAAGGTCAGCCATCTGCGCCTTCTCGACACGGTCACCCGGGCGCCGTCGCGGCTCGACGTCGGCGGGGTGTTCATCTTCGTCGGGTTCATCCCCAACACGACGCTGATCGACGCCCATGTCGCCCACGACAAGGGTGGCTACTACGTCACCGACCCGATGACCATGATGACCAGCGTGCCGGGCATCTTCGCCGCCGGTGACGTTCGGGCTCAGCTGACCCGCCAGATCACCACCGCCGTCGGTGACGCCACCACCGCCACCCTGGCCGCCAGCAAATGGGTGGAGGAGCGTGCCCGCGGCCACGAGGATGTGGCTCTTCAGGTCATGGTCGAGGCCGCGGCGGACGGCGGCTGGGTGGCGTGAGCATCGTCACCCGCCACGGCGACCGGGGCGAGACCAGCCTCCTCTACGGTGGCCGCGTTCCCAAGGACGACCTGCACACCGAGGCGTACGGGGCGCTCGACGAGGCGATCTCGGCGCTCGGCCTGGCGCGCGCCCTGTGCGTGGACAGCCCGCGGGCCGGCCGGCTGCTCGACCTGCAACGCGACCTCTTCACCGTTGGCGCCGAGCTTGCCACGGCGACGCCGGATCGCGACAAGCTCGAGAAGCACTTCGCCGTGGTCAGCCCGGCCATGGTCGAGGCCCTCGACAGAGAGGTTGGCGACCTCGAAGCGCGCATCGAGCTGCCCAGGGGTTTCGTCATCCCCGGTGGCACCGCGGTGGCGGCGGCGGTCGACATGGCGCGAACGTTCGTCCGGCGCGCCGAGCGCCGCACCGTGACCCTGGAGCGGGCGGGCGGTCTGGCCAACCCCGAGGTGTTGCGCTACCTCAATCGCTGCTCTGACCTGCTCTTCATGCTCGCTCGGGATGCCGAGGGAGACGCGCTCGTCGCCAAGTGAGCTTGTCCGCGCCTGCCGCTCAGCCAGCGGGCGGCGGATAGCGCATCCCGGCAAGGATGGCGTCGACGACGGTGGCGCGGCCGTCGTCCTCGGGGCTCGCGGCTGGCGACCACTCTGACGCGGGCAGGTCAGCGTGGACGCGGAAGCCGTCGTCGTCGCGCAGGACCCGCAATCGGGCGTCACGGTGGGGCTCGCGGCTCACCGGCTGAGCCAGGTCGATGCTCCAGACGCCGGCCGGGTCGACCGCCAGCGCGGCGGCGAGCGTCCAGCCCCGGTCGCCAGGCGCCATCTCGCCGACGGTGTTGCCGATCAGGCGCAGCGGGACCTTCGCGGCGGACGGCGACCCGTCGGACCCGTCCTGGCGGCCACCGACCCAGAGCGCCGCGACAGCCAGCCCCTCGTTCTCTGCCTCGCCGCCGACCGCCCACCGAGCCGACGGTTGCGGAGGAATGAACACGTGGAGCCCATCCCCGCGGCGCTCGACACGGATGACCTTGGCAACGGTGGGGTAGGGGGCACCGTCTGCCGCCGGCCGCAGCGCGGCGGTGCGATCAGGCGCCACCAGGAGAGCGCCGCTGTCGACCCACAGTGAGCCTCCGACCGGGATGTCGGCAAGCCGTGTCCCGGACGCCCCGGTGCCGCGTCGCGACGAGGCCCGGCTTCGGGCGGCGCGGGCTGCCGACAGCGGGGAGCGTGACCCCGTGCTCGACGCCCGCTGGCCTCGGTCGCGCAGCGCGGCGTAGCTGTCGGTGATCTGACGAAAGGTCTCCAGAGCGGAGGCATCGCCGGGGTTGCGGTCGGGGTGATGGATCTTGGCCAGCCGCCGATAGGCCGTGCGGATCTCGTCGTCGCCGGCCCCCGGACGGAGGCCGAGCACCGCGAGATCCTCGCTGGTGGGGATGCGGCTCATGAAGGAGGGAGCGCCCCGGCTTGGGCCGCGGTTTCGCCAGCGCTGAGAAGTCGATGGCATTGCAGGGCCAGCCAGAGGCGGTGCCGGGCTGATGGACCTTCGAGGTCGATTCCAAGCTCCGCCAGCCGCCGGGTGCGGTACACGATGGTGTGCCGGTGCAGCCCGAGCGAGCTCGCGGCCTCGTTGAGGCTCGGTGTCGCCAGCAGGGCTTCGAGCGTGTCGAGCAGCGGCGCCGCGCGCACCACAGGCATCGCCAGCACCCGGCCAAGGACGTGCTCCAGATATCGCGCCATGGCGGCGGGGTCGGTGGCGAGAGTGGCGAAGATGCCCACCGCGGCGTCATCCCAGACTCGCTCGGTGGGGTCGAGGCGCAGACCGACGTGCAGGGCTTCGCGGGCACGCCTGGCGCTCTCGGCGACCTCGTCGAGGGTGATGGCAACGGGGCCGATGCCCCAGACGACGGCACCGGGGTGGGGGAGGGAGCGGTCGGCAGCCGCGAGAAATGCGGCGACGCCCTCGCGCCCGGGCACGAGCGCGATCCAGGTGCTGGGCTGGTCGGCCACGAGGAGCACGCTGCGGGCCCGCAGGGTGCGCTCGAGGGCGCCCTCCGCGGCCGCTGAGTCGACTACGCAGGCCAGCACCTGGTAGGGAGGCTGGAGGTCGAGCTCGGCGGCGGCGGCGAGCCGGCGAAACTCCGGGGTGGCGTCGCCCGCCACCAGCCGTTGCAGCAGCCTGTCGCGGTCGAGGTCGCGCCGGCGCATCAACCGCTCGCGGGTCTCGAGGTAGGCGGAGCCCACCGCGCCGCTGATCTCGTCGAGGTACTCCAGGACCTGGCCGGTGACCGCGATGACCGTGGCGCGGGGAAGGACCTCCAGCCCGGCGGATTCCCCGATGAGCTCGCGCCAGACCACTCGCGCCGCCAGCCGGTACGCGGCCAGGAGCACCTCGAGGGGCACGCCCATCTCCGCCTGCTGGGCCCCCATGTTGCCGAGGCGCTGCAGGTCGGCGGTGCGCAGCCCCCGGCCATCGCGGAGCAACCTCACCAGGGTTCGAAGCGCATCGCGACACGCGCCGGTGACCAGACGGAGGTAACCGATGGTGCGAAACTGCGCCGGCAGGTTGATCTCCGCCGCGATCCGCCGGGTCATGCGCCGGGCGATGATGTCGACCTCCGCGAGCAGATGTTCCGTGATCTCCGGCGGAAGTGTGGCCGTGGTGGCCCATTTGTCGGCAGCAGGAAGCGTCGACCGAGGGAGCCTATTCGACATGCGGGCCATTATGGACATCAGGGCCAAAAATTGACGTGAATTTGTGTGGCGGGGGCCGATGGCTTGGCGACCTGGGTTCGCTGACACTGAATCTCATGCTTTATGACGACCTGTTTGTACGCCTCGAGCGTGCCCGCTGGAACTTCACCGACGAGATCGATTTCACCACCATCGACCGCAGCCTGCTCACCGAGCAGTGGATCCACGATCTCCGCCAGATCTGCCTCACCGAGTTGAGCGCTCTCTACGC
>DATBPD010000104.1:0-3314 GCA_036561525.1 Candidatus Dormiibacterota bacterium
TGATCTCGCGTGCGAAGAAGCCGTTGTCCTGGGCGGCGACGGCGCGTTGCTGGCTGCGCAGTGCGAACTTGTCCTGCTCCGCGCGCGTGATGCCCTGCTGCCGGGCCACGTTCTCGGCGGTCTGCCCCATGGCGATGTAGACGTCGGGGAAACCCTCGGGGTTGCCCGGCGCCAGCCTCGGGTTGTGGTTCTGCGGGTTGTCGCTGACCCCGTGGACGAACCGCGAGACGCACTCGATGCCGACCGACAGGAATGCGTCGCCCTCACCGCTCCTGATGGCGTGCGCCGCCATCCGTGTGCTCTGCAGCGAGCTCGAGCAGTAGCGCGTGACCGTGGTGCCGGGCACATCGAGCTTGGCCAGGATGCTGACCACCCGCCCCAGGTTGAAGCCCTGCTCGCCGCCGGGAAGGCCACAGCCGCAGATCAGGTCCTCGATCTCCGCGGGATCGAGCTGCGGGACCTGCTCGAGCACCTTGGTGACGATGTACGCACCGAGGTCGTCCGGGCGGACGTTGACCAGGGATCCCTTCATGGCGCGGCCGATCGGGGACCGGCCGGCCGCGACGATGACGGCTTCGGGCATCTCGCGAGAGCCTCCTCAACGTTGACGTGAATGTCAATTGTGGCGCGGCGGGTACGGCGGCCGCCTCCCGGGCTATTCTCGGCACCGCGCAACGCGTTCTGTGCGCTCGGTTCGCCGGCGAGGAAGGAGGTCCAGGGTGCAGTACTTTGTCACCGGTGCCACCGGGTTCATCGGTCGCCAGCTTCTGCCGCTGCTGCTGGCTCGAGACGGTGAGATCCATGTCCTGGTCCGCCCGGGCTCGCGCCATCGTTTTGCCGCCCTCCGCGAGCAGCTCGACCCCGACGGCAACAGGTTGCACGCTGTCTTCGGCGACATCGCCGAGCCGGGCCTGGGCGTCTCCGACGACGATCGCCAGCGACTGCGCGCGGCCACCGTCTTCCACCTCGCCGCCGTCTACGACCTCACCGCGTCGGCAGAGGACACCGAGCGGGCCAACATCGCCGGCACCCGTCACACCGTCGAGCTCGCCAATGCGATCGCAGCGGAGCGGCTCCACCACGTCAGCTCGATCGCCGTTGCTGGCCGCCACCAGGGCGTCTTCACCGAGGAGATGTTTGCCGAAGGCCAGGAGCTCGATCACCCGTATTTCTCGACCAAGTACGAGGCCGAGCGCATCGTGCGCGACGAGGCTCGCATCCCCTGGCGCGTGTACCGCCCGGGCATGGTGATCGGCTCATCGCAGACCGGTGAGGCCGACCGCATCGACGGTCCCTACTACGCGTTCAAGCTGATCCAGACGCTGCGCAGCGAATTCCCCCAGTGGACACCGTTCGTCGGGCCCGAGGGCGGTCCGCTCAACCTCGTCCCGGTCGACTTCGTGGCTCGGGCGATGGACCACATCGCCCACCTCGACGGGCTCGACAACCGCGCCTTCCACCTCGTCGATCCCAAGCCGCTGTCGCTCGGTGACACGCTCAACACGTTCTGCCGCGCCGCCCACGCGCCGGAGTTCGCGCTGCGATTCGACCGGCGCATGACCAGGATGATCCCCGGCGACACCATGAAGATGGTCGGCAGCGTGCCCGCCATCCAGCGGATTCGCAAGCAGGTGCTCGACCGGCTCGGCCTCCCCGAGGCGGCGCTTGCGTACATGGACTACCCGGCGACATTCGACGCGACGAAGGCGCAGGCCGCGCTCGAGGGCAGCGGCATCCGCGTGCCCCGGCTGCACGACTACGCATGGAGGGTCTGGGACTACTGGGAGCGCCACCTTGATCCCGACCTGCCCACGCAGCAGAACATCCGCCGCGTCGCCGGCGGCAAGGTGGTGCTGATCACCGGGGCGTCGAGCGGCATCGGCCGGGCCACCGCCAGTGCGCTGGCCGGCGCGGGCGCGACCATCATCGGTGTCGCACGCGGCGTGGAAAAGCTGGAGGAGATGGAGGCCGAGGTGCACGCGCAGGGCGGCACCGTGCACCTCTACCCGACCGACCTCACCGACCCGGCCGCGTGCAAGGAGATGGTGGAGCGGGTCATCGCCGACCACGGCCGCATCGATGTGCTGATCAACAGCGCCGGCCGCTCGATTCGGCGCTCGGTGATGGACTCATTGGATCGCTTCCACGATTTCGAGCGCACCATGCAGCTGAACTACTTCGGCGCCATCGCGGTGATCATGGCCGCGCTGCCGGGCATGAAGGCGCAGGGCGCGGGCCACATCCTCAACATCACCTCGATCGGCGGCCAGACCTATCCGCCGCGTTTCGCCGCTTACGTCGCCAGCAAGGCCGCGCTCGACGGCTACTCGCGCTGCCTCGCGTCGGAGGTGGCGGCGGACGGCATCGACATCACCACCGTGCACATGCCGTTGGTGCGCACCCCGATGATCGCGCCCACGGGCATCTACAAGAACTTCCCGACGATCAGCCCTGAGGAGGCCGCCGACATGATCGTGCAAGCCATGATCACCCGCCCCCACGAGGTCTCCACGCGGCTCGGCAAATTCGGCGAGCTCACCCACGCGACGCTCCCCGGCCTGCACAACGTGATCATGAGCGCCGCCTTTCACATGCTCCCCGACAGCGGCGGACGTCCCAAGAAGGGCGACGGGGCCGACCCAGACGGCGCCACGGCCGACGGCGCCAGGGAGGACGAGCCGGTCAGCGCTGAGGCCTACGTGCTGGGCATGCTGATGCGCGGCATCCACCTTTGAGCATGCCGTCCTGGCTATTTGGCCGGGAACGCTCTACCATTGTTTTGATCCACCAGACCCGTTTGAGGTGATCGACGTGGAGGGCGCACGAGCACCGATTGACGCGGTCAACACGAGACCGGATCGCTGTCCGCATTCGCGCGCGTTCACGCCGGAGTTCGTCGAGAACCCCGGCTGCCCGACCTTCCAGGCCGCTCGATTCGCCGTCGCCAACCTGCGGCACCGGCCGCTGCGCACGACGCTGACCTGTCAACACCTCGCCGTCGGCAACGGCCAGCAGAACCGCGGCCGCTTCTACCCGCGCTGCGGCCTGGGCACGGCCGAGGACCGCCTGCGCTGGCTGGCCGCGGCCGGGACCGCCCGCCTCGACGTCGTCCGCTCGCTCGAGGAGGAGTTCGAGGCGGAGATGGCAGCAAGTCGTGATCAACTGCTCGCGGGCAGGGAGCGAATGCTCACCGCCGGCGTCGGCGACTCGACCGCTGAGGCCGAGTTCGAGTTGCAGCTGACAGCGTTCCTCGATGACACGGCCGCCTTCATCGCCAAGCGGGCGCAGCGCTTCGCGGACGTCGGCCTGCCTCC
>DATBPD010000105.1:0-6277 GCA_036561525.1 Candidatus Dormiibacterota bacterium
CGCGTGGCCGGCCATGCGGTAGGTCTTGCACTCGATGAAGCGCGGGCCGCGGCCGGCGCGGCAGTGCGCCACCGCCTCGCTCATCGCCGAGTACACCGCCAGCACGTCGTTGCCGTCCACCTCGATCGCGGGGATGCCGTATCCAAGCGCCTTCTTGTAGAGGTCTGTGACCTTCGTCTGCTTGCTGATCGGCGTCGTGTAGGCCCAGCGGTTGTTCTCGGCCACGAACACGGCAGGCACCTCGAGCACGGCCGCGATGTTCAGCCCCTCGTGGAAGTCGCCGCGAGAGGTGGCGCCGTCGCCGAAGGACGTGACGGCCACGCGATCCTCGCCGCGCTGCTTGTAGGCCAGCGCCGCTCCCACCGTGAGCGGGATCATGTCGGCCATGTGCGACACCTGGCAGGGGATGTTCCACTCGTAGCCGCCGATGTGCAGGTTGCCGTCCTTGCCGCGCGTCGTAGAACCGGCCTTGCCCATGAACTGCGCGAACATGCGCCACACGGGTACGCCGTGCACCAGGTAGGAGCCGAGGTCGCGGATCCACGGCGACAGCCAGTCGCCGTCGGCCCCGGTGCGGAGCGGCGCCGCCATGCCGACGGAGATCGCCTCCTGACCGCGGCCGGTGTAGTAGCTGCCGGGCAGCTTGCCCTGCCGGTAGAGGTTCAGAGCGCGCTCCTCGGTGGCGCGTGTCAGCACCATCCAGTAGTAGAGGTTGAGCGCCTCCTGGTCGGAGACGTGCGGCGCGGGGGCGGGCTCAGGGACGGCTGAGATGTTTCGTGCGGGCGTGCTCATCGGTTCAGGCGAGATCCTTGTCTGGGGAGCGCGTTCGGGTCAATGGGCTTATCGGCCATTTCCGGCGATACGCTTTAGACGGAACCTCACGGGTCGGCAGATGCCCAACACGACTGGCTGATACTAGCCTCGCCCGCGGCCGTCGACTGTCAGCTAAACCCGGACTTAACTCGAGCGATGTTGCGATCGCTCGCCCCGGGACTCATGGACACCCACCTTGACGGGTCGCGCCCCGCGTTCCCCGACGATGCCCGCGGCAAGTGCCGCCGCGTGGGCCGCCTGCTTCCGAGTCGGATACTCCCCAGCGTCACGCTCGGGCTGGCCGCTGTACTTGACGCTCACCGTGAACACACGCACCACGCTCCCTGCGGTTAGGTCGCGCGGAAGCCACGCGCGGTTGTCGGGTACTTAGAGAGAGACGCAGCAATCCGGGCTTTTCTTCCGCCTCGTACCCGATCGTCGCGCCGCGGGGTGGCATACTCCATCGACTGCAATGCCTCCGCCTCCCGCATCCTCGATCGATGAGATCCGCCGCAAGGTCGTCAAGGAACTGGTCGACCTCGATGTCGCGTTTGCACGCAGGCGGCTGACGCGTCGGCAGCGAGTTGCTCGGGGACTGCGCCGGCGAGCCGCCCGTATTCGGCGCTTCGGCCGCTAGCCCTAACCGGCCTCGGCTCAGCCGACCGGGACGACGGCGCCGCTGCCGACCAGGTGGTGTGCGCGTCCGGCCGACGGGTCGAACACTTCCACCTCGACGTCGGCGCGGGGGTACGCAAGGTAGACGCTGTTGAGGTGAGCCGGATCGATGACCGCGATACCGCCATTGGAAACCTTGACGCTGGTGGCCCCCGGTCGCAGCGCGATCTTCTTGACCGCAGCGTACGCCCCATGCACGGGGTAGGTGGCGACGGTCGGGTAGGGCCGCGGATCGCCCGCCTTGACGCCGGCGGGCAGGTAGCGCACGAAGATGCCGCCGCCGCTCAGCTCGGAGAGCTCGTAGGTGGTGCCGGTCTGCTTCCCCGCCCAGTAGATGGCGTGTCCGGATGACGCGGCCAGTGCGCGCAGATCTTGGATCGACGCGAGGGTCGGCCTCACGGGCGTGACCGAGGTCGTCGCCGCGGTGCCGACCGGCCCAACGGCGCCCGAGGTGACCAGTCGGCGAGCCGCACCCGGCGAGGGATCGTAAACCTCGACCTCGTACCCGGCGCCGGGGTAGGCGATGTAGGTGCTGAGCGGATGATCTGGGTCAACGGCGGCCCAGCCGCCCGCCGTGAGCTTGATCAGCGATCCACCGTGCTTCGATCCGATCGCGCGGACCGTGGAGAGCGCGTTCTTGACCGGATAGGTGCCCACAGTCAGATAGTCAGGTGCGGCAGAGCCAACCGCAACCCCGGCGGGTAGGTAGCGAATGTAGATCCGCCCGTCCGTCGTGTGCGTCAGCTCGTACCTGTAACCCTGCTCGGGCCCGGCCCAGTAGACGGGGTGACCGACCGTCGCAGCCCACGAACTGAGAGCGGCGGTGGAAACGGCGGTCACCCGCGGGCGTTTCGCATTCGAAGCTCCGCCGCCGCGCAGATACAGACCGGCGGCGATCCCGACCAGGGCTCCCAGCAGCACCAGAGCGACGAACCACATCCACCGGGAATGGCCGGGTGCGTGGCCCGTTCGATCAAGTGCGGGCGATTCCGCCGAGGTGTATTCCGACTCGGGCGTGGGGGCTGTTTCGGGGGCAATCAACGTCATCCTGCTCCGACCTATCGTCCCCGATGGGGTAAGAGGTCACCCCCCGTTCGGGGGATTCGTCGGTTCTGGCCGCAACGGCTGGCTCGCATTGGCCTCCGAACGCACGGAGGGGGTCCTTGCGGACCCCCTCGCGTACTCGTATGCCGGGCGAACCGGCCTGAACTACATGACTAGTTGCCGACGCAGATGAAGCTGACCGTCGTGCTGGAATCGCCCTTGAACATGAAGCCAGTGGCCGTCGCGCCGTGGAAGGCCAGGGGTGCCGTCCCAGCGGCGTTGGCCTGGTACATCGCCGTGCACTGGTAGCTGGTTCCGTTCGTGAATGCGGCCGACCCGGCCAGTGTGACATTGAGAACGCCGCCGGGGTTGGTTGAACCCGAGCCGATCACGATGTGCGAACCGGCCTGGAGTGCGCCCGCCGCGGTGTAGACGGCTGACTGACCGGCCGGCCCAGTTGCGCCGGTCGGACCCGCCGGGCCAGTGGCACCGGTGGCACCGGTGGCACCCTGCGGCCCAGTGGCACCAGTCGCGCCAGTCGCGCCAGTCGCGCCGGTGGCACCAGTCGCGCCAGTGGCACCGGTGCCGCCGGTGGCACCCGGGTCACCCTGCGGACCGGTAGGCCCAGCGGGACCCATCGGGCCTGTCGGCCCGGCCGGGCCGGCGACACCAGGATCGCCCTGGATGCCCTGGGCACCAGTGGCACCCGTATCGCCCTGAACGCCCTGGATACCTTGGTCGCCCTGGGCACCCGTGGCACCCGTATCGCCCTGGAGGCCCTGGTCGCCCTGGAGGCCCTGGTCGCCCTGGGCACCAGTCGCACCCGTATCGCCCTGGGCACCAGTGGCACCCGCATCGCCCTGGACGCCCTGGATACCCTGGTCGCCCTGGGCACCAGTGGCACCCGTATCGCCCTGGAGGCCCTGGTCGCCCTGGGCACCGGTGGCGCCGGTTGCACCCACCGGGCCGGCAACTCCCGCCGGGCCCTGAGCACCGATAGCCCCGGTAGCACCAATAGCACCAATAGCACCGGTCGGCCCGGGCGTCATCGGGCGATGCAAGGCTCGCTTGACGCCGCGGTGCAGGACCTGAAGATGGCGGTCTACGCACGTGAATTTCGTGCAGGTTGCGGGCCAGTGTACGTGCGTGACTGTGGTTGCGCCAGCGACCCCAGCAGTGCCCAGCGCAATGCCGAGCACGACAGCGAATACCGTGCGTTTGATCTTCATGCTTCCTCCGAAGTGAGAAGTCGACGAACAGAGACAAAGAGAGCGAGCGACCGTTCGCGCAGGGGGGACCCGGGCAGGCAATGGTCGCTAGGGCGGATATCGGCCTGCCCGCATGCTCCCTCCATCACCCCAACGGGGGTCACTGCCTTGACCGGATCGTGCACGGGGAGCATTCGGTAGGCTGCCCGCCGATGACGCTGGTGACTCTCATACCGGGCGACGGCATCGGTCCGGAGGTGGTCGATTCGGCCCGCCGGATCGTTGACGCCAGCGGCGCGCCGATCGAGTGGGAGCCGCGCCAGGCCGGTGCCGAGGTGTTCAAGCAGGGCCTGCCGTCGGGCGTCCCACAGGACACGATCGATTCGATCAGCCGCTCGCGGGTCGTGCTCAAGGGCCCGCTGGAGACGCCGGTCGGCTTCGGCGAGAAGAGCGCCAACGTCACATTGCGCAAGCTGTTTGAGACCTACGCCAACATCCGCCCCGCACGTGAGTTCCCCGGCGTCGTCACGCCCTACTCCGGCCGCGGCATCGACCTGGTCGTGGTCCGCGAGAACGTCGAGGACCTCTACGCCGGCATCGAACACATGCAGACCCCGGGCGTCGCGCAGTGCCTGAAGGTGATCTCCCGCAAGGGCTGCGAGAAGATCGTGCGCCTGGCATTCGAGTTCGCGCGGGCCGAGGGCCGCTCGAGCGTGGCCTGCGCCACCAAGTCGAACATCATGAAGTTGACCGAGGGCCTGCTCAAGCGCACGTTCGAGGAGATCGCGCCCGAGTACCCCGAGATCGAGTCCTGGCACGTGATCGTCGACAACTGCGCCCACCAGTTGGTCAAGCGCCCGGAGCAGTTCGACGTGATCGTGACCACGAACATGAACGGCGATATCCTCAGCGACCTCACCTCCGCCCTGGTCGGCGGCCTCGGCTTCGCGCCCTCGGCGAACCTCGGCAGCGACGTCGCAATCTTCGAGGCCGTGCACGGATCCGCGCCCAAGTACGCCGGCAAGAACACCATCAACCCGACCGCCATGATCGGCGCCGCGGTGATGATGCTCCGCCACCTGAACCTGTTCGACCAGGCGGCCGCGATCGAGAACGCGCTGCTCTGTACGCTCGAGCAGGGCACGCTCACCCGCGACGTCGTCGGCGATGCGGGCGCCGCCTCCACCACCGCGTTCACCGATGCCATCATCGCCAACCTGGGCAACGAATCGGCGTCCTGGCCCGCCCGCTCCTACCGGCCGCTGAAGATGCCCGAGATCACGCGCGACCCCGTGATGGTGCGCCCGGCCGTGCGCCGCGTGGCCGGCCTGGACGTGTTCGTCGAGTTCGGCGGCACGCCGGACGAGCTCGGCACCTCGATGCAGCGGCTGGTCGAGAACAGCCCGGTCAAGCTGAAGATCGTCGACAACCGCGGCACCCGCGTGTTCCCTGCCACCGGCACTCCCACCGACTGCGTGGACGCCTGGCGCTGCCGCTTCTTCACGCGCGACTCGTCGGCCGGGCTGTCCGACGCCGACCTGCTGACGCTACTCTCGCGCCTGGCCGAGGAGCACCGCTTCACGCACATCGAGAAGCTGCACGAGTTCGACGGTGCCCCGGCCTACAGCAAGGCTCAGGGCGAAGACTGAGGGATAGACTTCGGTCGATGGACGAGCTTGACCTGGAGATCGCAGCGTCACAGAGGGTCGCCGAGGTGATGATCAAGCGACCCAAGACCGTGGCCGCCGGCGCCACCGTCTCGGATGCGCGGCGGGTGTTCGAGAACCCGCGCGTGCAGGTCTGCCCGGTCGTCGAGGACGACGGGCGCCTGGTCGGCGAGCTCACACGCGACCTCATCCCCGACTCCGCCGACGACGCCGCCCCGGCCCGCGGCTACGCGGGCGACCGCCCGCCCACCATCTCCCCGCACGCCAGCATGGGCCAGGCCATGGAGCGCCTCGAACAGCTGGGCAGCGAGCGCCTGGCCGTGATCGACGACGACGGTCGCCTGACCGGCCTGCTGTGCCTGAACCGGCGGCACGGCCGATTCTGCGTCGATCCCCGCTGACTCCGTAGACTGGGCCAGTGCTGACCCCGGATCTGATCGAGGACTTCCGCCGCGACGGCGCCGTGCGGGTGCGGGGCGCCTTCACCCCCGACGAGGTGGCGCTGGTCGAGCGCGGCATCGAACGCAACCTGGCCGAGCCCAGTGAGCGGGCGATCGTTGCCAGCCGCGACGAGGACGCCGGCCGCTTCGTCGAGGACTTCTGCAACTGGCAGCGGATACCTGAGTACGAGCAGTTCATCCGCGGCTCGCAGGCGGCCTCCATCGCCGGCCGGCTGATGGGCACCGGACGGGTTCGCCTGTACCACGACCACATGCTGGTGAAGGAGCGCGGCACCCGGCAGCGCACCCCCTGGCACCAGGACCAGCCGTACTACAACATCGCCGGCTCGCAGACCTGCTCCCTGTGGATGCCGGTCGACCCCGTCAGCCGGGAATCGACGCTCGAGTTCGTCGCCGGGTCGCACCTGGG
>DATBPD010000106.1:0-30850 GCA_036561525.1 Candidatus Dormiibacterota bacterium
CCGACGCGCGACACCGAGATGCCGACATTGATGGCCGGTCGGATGCCGGCGTTGAAAAGATCCGTCTCGAGGAAGATCTGGCCGTCGGTGATGGAGATGACGTTGGTGGGGATGTACGCCGACACGTCGTTGGCCTGCGTCTCGATGATCGGCAGCGCGGTCAGCGTGCCTCCACCCTCCTTGTCGCTCATGCGCGCGGCGCGCTCGAGCAGGCGCGAGTGCAGGTAGAAGACGTCGCCCGGGTAGGCCTCGCGCGAAGGCGGACGGCGCAGCAGGAGCGAAAGCTGGCGATACGCCTGGGCGTGCTTGCTGAGGTCGTCGTAGACGATCAGGGCGTGCTTGCCCTTCTGCATGAAGTACTCGCCCATGGCGCAGCCCGCGTACGGCGCCATGAACTGCATCGGGGCCGGATCACTGGCGGTGGCTGCGACGATGATCGTGTTCTGCAGCGCGCCGGCCTCCTCGAGGCGGGCGGCCACCTGGGCGACCGTCTGGCGCCGCTGCCCGACGGCGACGTAGATGCAGACGATGCCGCTGTCCTTCTGGTTGATGATGGCATCGAGCGCCACCTGGGTCTTGCCCGTCTGACGGTCGCCGATGATCAGCTCTCGCTGGCCGCGGCCGATGGCGAACATCGCGTCGATGGCCTTGATCCCGGTCTGCATCGGCGTGGTCACCGCCTGGCGGAAGATGACGCCGGGAGCCACGTGCTCGATGGGCAGGGTCTGCGACGTCTCCACCGGGCCCTTGCCGTCCAGCGGCTCGCCGAGCGCGTTGACGATGCGCCCGATCAGCTCGTCGCCGACGGGCACCTCCGCGATCCGCCCTGTGGTCCGGACGGTGTCGCCTTCCTGCAGATGCTGGTACTCGCCCATGATGACCGCGCCGACGCCGTCCTCACGCAGGTCGAGCGCCAATCCGAGAACCGGGTGTCCACCGGGCGGCGCGGGAAACTCGAGAAGCTCGCCGGCCATCGCCTGCTCGAGCCCGTAGATGCGCGCGATACCGTCGCCGACCGAGGTGATCACACCTTCGTGGGCGTCGACGACCGGCGCGTCGAAGCTGGCGATCCGCTGCTTGAGGATGTCGCCGATTTCGTCGCTGCGTATGGCCATGGTGGTGTGCTTCCTCTGTCGCTAGGCGGCGGGCGCCGCGGGCGGATGGAGCGGCGGGATGCGCATCAGACGAGTGCCGTCCGCAGCTGCGCCAGCCGAGTGCGGACGCTGTTGTCGATCACCCGGTCGCCGATTCGGATGATCAGCCCGCCCAGGATGTTGGGGTCCTGGTGAACCTCTGTCTGGACCGCGGCGCCGAGCTTCTCTCCCAGCGCGCGAGCGATGCGCATCCTGAGGTCGTCATCGACGGCGACCGCGGTGGTCACGTCGGCTCGTATCACCCCGCTGTCGCGGTCGGTGAGAGCGTCGTAGGTTTCGACAAGCTCGCCGAGCACAGCCGTGCGACCGCGTTCGATGAGCAGGCGGACAAGGTTGCGTGCCGGTTCGGCGACGCCGGCAAGCACATCGAGCGCCAGACGGGTGCGATCGCTCAGCGTCAGGCGCGGGTTGGCCAGCGCGGCGGCAACCTGTGGATCGGCGAGTGTCTGCACCGACCGGACCAGGTGGTCACGCCACTCTGGGATCCTGCCCTGCTGGCGTGCCAGGTCGAAGTAGGCCTGGGCATATCGGCGCCCGATGGACGACGCCATCAGCCTGACCCGTGACCGTTGCCGGAGTCGACCTGGGCCAACGACTCCTCGATCAATCGCGCGTGCGCCTTGCGATCGATGGCCTCACCGAGCACCTTGCTCGAAGCCAACACCACGAGCGTGCCCACCTGGGCCCGAATCTCCTGGATGGCCCGGTCCCGCTCGGCGGCGATCTCGGTGCGGGCACGCTGGAGCTGTGCCTCCGCCTCCCGCCTGCCCTTGCGCACCAGCTCCTCGGTCTCCAGCACGGCAGCCTTGTGGGCGCGGTCGAGAATCTCGCGCGCCTGCGCACGCGCCTGCTCGACCTGGTTGCTGATGTCCTCGAGGGCGGCTTTTGCCTCCCGCCGGCTGCGCTCGGCCTCTTCCAGAGCCTGCGCGATCTGGTTCTGACGAGCCTCCGCCGCCGCCATGACCCTCGGGTAGACCCACCGACGCAGGACCAGCAGCATCGCAACGAAGGCGATGGCTTCGATCAAGAACGTGACATTGATCTCGAGCAGGCTGGCGTCGGCGAGCATCGCTTTCATCAGATCAGCCGGGGATGTTGGCGTCGCCGATGAGGATGAAGACGAAGACCAGGTTGATGAAGTACATGGCCTCGACGAGCCCGATGATCAGGAACATGGTGACGCGCAACGCGCCCGCGGCCTCAGGCTGGCGTGCCTGCCCCTGGATGGCCGCGTTGCCGGCCAGCCCGTCTCCGATGGCGGCGCCGATGGCGCCTCCGCCGAGTGCGATGCCCGCCCCGATCAGCGCCCCCGCCAGGGCGATTGCGTGGTTCATGATGCCTCCCTAGTGCTGTGCGTGGGCCGCCGCGGCCTGAGCGCCGTGATGTCCCTCTTCTTCCAATCCTTCGCGTGCCAGTCCGAAATAGATGACGGTGAGGAGCATGAAGATGAACGCCTGGATCGCGCCGATGAAGAGGACGTCGAAAAGTTTCCAGGCGGTGACCGGGATCCAGGCCAGGAACACGGGCAGCTCGCTGAGCAGGTCGACCATCACCAGGCCGGCGAAGATGTTGCCGAACAGTCGGAGAGCCAGCGTGATCGGCTTGGCCACCTCCTCGATGACGTTGAGCGGGATGAACACCACCCGCATCGCCCAATTGAGCTCGAAGGGTTTGGTGAAGCGCCGCAGGTAGCCGCGAAAGCCGAGCACCTTGACGCTGTACACCTGCACGACCACGATCACGACCACAGCCATGGCAAGTGTCTGGTTGACGTCCGATGCTGCGGGTTGGATCGGTCGCGCCAGCGGAAAGAACGCGATCCAGTTGGCCACCAGGATGTAGAAGCCGATCGTGGCTGCGATGGGGATGATGAAATCGGCGCCGTCGCCGACGGAGTCGCGCACCAGGTCCTTGACGTAGCCGAGGAAGAACTCCAACAGCATCTGCAGCTTGCCGGGGCGACCGGAGCGCAGCCGCCGCGCGATCAGGAAGCCCAGCACCAGGGTGATGGCGATGGCCACGAGACTGCTGATCAGTGTGTCCTGGTTGACATCGCAATACGTGATCGGAACGGGATTCACAAGCAGGGGCTTGGCGCCGCAGATGACGGTGGTCGGCTGGCTGACCTGCGGTCCGGCGGCGGCGAGGAGAGGACCGATCACCCCCGCACCGACTCCAGCACCGCGCTGAGCGCGAGGATGAGCTGTGCGGCACCGATGCCCGCCACCACCGGCACCGCCCGACCGAACCCGAAGATCAACCCGGCGAACAGGGCGACCAGGGTCAGGATGATGATGCGCAGCATGCTTGTGGCCACGAACGGCACCCCGACGAGGAGGAGCCGATCCGCGGCGTAGCCGTTGCCAGCGCCGGCGGCCAGGCCCACCGCGAGCCCCAGCCCCCATGCCGGGTGGCCGAGGAGCGTCCCCACCACGGCGCATCCAAAAGCGGCCGCGACACACGCGACCGCAGCGGACCGGACGACGTGCGCTGGCCGCGCGGAAACGCTTTTTGAGATCACCAGTATCGCCTCAGCTTCACGTACAAGATCAAGCCGGCTGCAACGATACCAATCAGGAGCCCCGCCACGACCCCGGCTGCGGGCACACCGGCGAGCGCACCCAATTGCCAGCCCAACAGCAGCGGAATTGTCACCGCAAGAGCCAGGTACAAACCCAGCCCGAGCATCTCCGCGTTGCTGACGCCGGCGCCCGGTGGACGCGGATCGTGCGTCGGCGTGGACACCGCGGCTCAGTCCACCTCCCCGCTGCGCCGGTGGATTCGCGCCGGAATGCTGCGCCGGCCGCGGATCAACAGTGAACCATCTGCATCGAATGCAGGATCGGCCTGGGGAACCGGCTTGGGCGGGCGACGCCGGCTGCGCCACACCAGTGCGACGAGCGCCACCACCAGCAGACCCAGGGCCACGTCGATGATGCGACGGTGACCAAAGATGAAGAGCGCGATGCAGCCGAGGATCGCCGTCATCAGGTAGAAGCTGAGCGCGGTCTCCATCGGGGTCATCCCCGTGGCCAGCATCCGATGATGAAGATGCCCGGCATCAGGCTCTGTCGGGCTCCGCCCAGCGCGACGCCGGCGCACGATGGCGAAGGCGGTGTCGCCGATGGGCAGGCCGAGCGCGATCAGCGGGATGAACAGGGCCAGGGCCACAGCGATCTTGGCCACCCCGAGAATGCTGATCACGGCCAGAGCCACCCCGAGGAAGTGGCTGCCGGTGTCGCCCATGAAGACGCGGGCCGGGGGCAGGTTGAACACCAGGAAGCCCGTGCAGCAGCCCATCAGCGCACCGCTCATCACGATGACACCGTGCTGCACGTCGCCGGGTGCCTGGATGCGGTTGATGGCGGCGAGCAGCAGCACCGTCGCAACGATCGCCACCACCCCGGCGGCGACGCCATCGGAGCCGTCGAGGAAGTTGATCGACACCTGCATGCCGAGCACGAAGACGACGGTGATCGGCGCGATCATCAGGCCGAGGCCGAAGGGCGACGGGCCATGCGAGCCGGGCACGGTGAGGTAGTTGATGGTGATCCCCAGCAGCACCGCGAACACGCCGGCGCCAACCTCGATGGCGAGCTTGGCATTCCAGGGCAGGTCGAAGATGTCGTCGACGAGCATCGCCGCGGTGATCGCGGCGGTGACCGCGACCAGCTGCCATCGATCTGGCACCGTGCCCCCGAACACGATCAGCGCGACCGTGAAACCCGTGAACAGCGCCAGACCGCCGAGCCGCGGGGTCGGCGCGGGATGGAGGTGGCGGGCGGCGTCAGGCTCTGCGACCGCGCCCAGCCGGCGCGCCATCAGCATGGTCAGGGGTACCGCGGCGATGGTGACGATGCTGGCCAGCAGGAACGGCGGAAGCGCCGGCAGCCACCCGCTGCTCACGAGCGATAGGGCAGGGGAAACCGCCTGCAGAGGGTGAGGCTGCGCTCGCGGACCTGGGCGTGAACGCCGGGATCATCGAAGCCCTGGAGCATGACCGAGACCAGGTCGGCGATCTCGTCCATCTCCGCCTCGCCCATCCCGCGCGAGGTGACCGCGGGCGAGCCCAGACGGATGCCGTTGGGGTTGTAGGGCGTGCCCCCGTGGCCGGGGAATGCGTTGGCGTTGACGGTGACGCCAACCTCGTCGAAGGCGTTCTGGACGGCGCGGCCGCGCAGGTTGAAGGGGCGAAGGTCGACCACCATGAGGTGGTTGTCGGTGCCGCCGGTGGTCATCTCGATGCCGCGCGAGGCCAACCCGCGAGCGAGGGCTGCCGCGTTGCTCACCACATGCTGCGCGTAGGCGCGGAACTCGGGCCGCATGCACTGCGCGAACATCACCGCCTTGGCGGCGATGGCGTGCATCTGCGGTCCACCCTGGATGCCCGGGCACACCGACTTGTCGACAGCGTCCGCGTGGGCGGCACGGCAGAGGATCACGCCTCCCCAGGGGCCGCGCATGGTCTTGTGGGTGGTGAAGGTGACCAAGTCGGCATGCGGCACCGGTGAGGGGTGCGCCCCGCCCGCGACCAGGCCGGCGAAATGCGCCATGTCGACGAGCAGGAGGGCCCCGACCTCGCGGGCGATCTCCTCGAACGCGGCAAAGTCGAGGAGTCGCGGGTACGAGCTGTAGCCGGCGACGATCATGGCCGGCGAGACCTCGCGCGCCCGCGCCCGCAGCTCGGCGTAGTCGAGCCGGCCCGTCGACTCGCTGACCGTGTACGCCTGGAAGTCGTAGAGCTTGCCGCTGAAGCTCACCGGTGAGCCGTGGGTCAGGTGACCGCCCTGGTCCAGCGCCATGCCAAGGACGGTGTCGCCGGGTTTGAGGACGCTGGCGTAGGCGGCCATGTTGGCCTGGGACCCCGAGTGCGGCTGGACGTTGGCGTGGTCGGCGCCGAACAGCTGCTTGCACCGGTCGCGGGCGAGGTTCTCAACCTGGTCGACGACCTGGCAGCCACCGTAGTACCGCTTGCCGGGCACCCCCTCGGCGTACTTGTTGTTGAGCCACGAACCGAGCGCCTCGAGCACCGCCACCGAGGCGAGGTTCTCCGACGGGATCAGCTCGAGCGTCTCCTCCTGACGGGTCAGCTCGGCGTCGAGAAGCGCGGCCACTTGCGGATCGGTGGCGCGAAGCGCGGGCTTGGCCGTGAATCCGACGTGGGCGCCGGTCTCCTGTTGCACTGCCATGCTGTCATCGTCCTCCTCGGGGCGCGAGAGCGATGACCCGCCCCTCAGCCCTGCACCAACTCCGAGAGGCTGCGGCGGTCGATTGGCCCCTCGCGCAGGACACGCGGCGGCGTCACGCTGCAGTCGATGATAGTGGAGGCCCGGCCGGCAGGGCTGCCGCCCGCCACGATCACGCTGACCTCGTCACCGAATTGGCGGCGGACCGCGGCGGCGCTGGTCGCGGGCGCCTCGCCGTGCCGGTTGGCGCTGGTGCTGGCCAGCGGCCCGCTCTGCTCGAGCAGCGCCAAGAGCAGCCCATGGTCGGGGACGCGCACCGACAGCGTGTCACCGTGGCGCGGCACCGCCAGGCGCCGGCCACCGACGGGGAGCACCAGCGACAGCGGCCCCGGCCAGAACGCAGCGGCCAACCGGGCCGCTGCGGCCGTCCAGGTGACCACGCCCTCGAGCTGAGCGGCGTCGTGGGCGAGCAGGGTCAGCTCGAGGCCGGCGGGGCGGCGCTTGATCGCGTAGACGCGGTCGACAGCCGCGGGGTCGCGAGGGTCGCAGGCCAGGCCGTAGACGGTGTCGGTGGCCGCGGCGATCACCTCACCGCGATGCAACGCGGCGAGAGGCGCGCCCAGGTCGGCTGCCGAGCTCGACACCGCGCTCATGCAGTGGCGCGGCTGATCGACACCACCCGCGGCCGGAGGGTGAGGTCGGGGTGAATGTCCGTGACGGTGCCCGGGCCGAGCGCCTCGACAGCCAGCGCGCTGACCCGCTCGGCCGCCCGGGTGTCGATCTCCAGCGCCGACCATCCGCCCGCGGCAAGAACGGTGGCGATCGAGGGCAGCAGCGCGCGATAGGCGTCGAGTCCGTCGGCGCCGCCGTCGAGCGCCAGAGCCGGTTCGTGGTCGCGCACGTCGCGCCCCAGGCCGGCGAGCTCCTGGGTCGGTATGTAGGGCGGATTGGCGACCACGATGTCGAACCGCCGCTCAGCCAGCGGCGCGCACCATGACCCGTGCACCAGCTCGACTCGGTCGGCAACACCGTGGCGCGTTGCGTTGGCGCGCGCGATACCCAGAGCAGCCTCGCTGACGTCGGTGGCCGTGACCTTGGCGCCGGGGAGCTCGGCCGCGAGCGTGACCGCGATGCAGCCGCTGCCGGTGGCGACGTCGGCGATGCGCAGCCCTTCGCCGCCTGGGGCGCGGCGCAGCGCCTCCGCGATCGCCAGGCCGACCAGGGTCTCGGTCTCCGGACGGGGGATCAGCACGTCGGGCGAAACCGTGAACGTGCGGCCGTGGAACTCTCGCTCGCCGGTGATGTGCGCCACCGGCTCGCCGTCACCACGACGGCGCACCAGCTCGCGGATGGCGCCGAGCTGCTCCTCCTCCAGGGGCCTGTCGAACTGCAGGTACACGTCGATGCGGCGCAGCTTGAGCGCCTGTGCGGCGAGCAGCTCGGCGTCCAGCCGCGGCGAGCTGCTGCCATGGCTGTCGAGATACCCGGTGCTGAGACGCACCACCTCCATCAGGGTGCGCACGGATGATCAGGCATCGCCGTCGTCATCGAGGAGGCGATGCGCCTGGTCCTCCTGGGAGAGAGGCTCGATGAGCAGCTCGAGCTCGCCGTCGAGAACCTTGTTGAGCTGGAAGACGTCGAGGTGGATGCGGTGGTCGGTGATGCGCGACTGCGCGTAGTTGTAGGTGCGGATCTTCTCGCTGCGGTCGCCGGTTCCGACCGCCGAGCGACGGGTCGCCTTTAGCTCGGCGTCGCGCTCGGCCTGGGCGAGGTCGTAGAGGCGCGCGCGCAGCACCCGCAGCGCCTTGGCGCGGTTCTTGATCTGCGACTTCTCGTCCTGGCAGGTGACCACCAGGCCGGTGGGGAGATGGGTGATGCGCACCGCGGAGTCGGTGGTGTTGACGCTCTGGCCGCCGGGGCCGGTGCTGCGGTACACGTCAATCTTCAGCTCGTTCTCGGCGATGTTCACCTCGACCTCGTCCGCCTCGGGCAGCACCACAACGGACGCCGCCGACGTGTGGATGCGCCCCTGTGACTCGGTCTGCGGAACGCGCTGCACGCGATGCACTCCGGACTCGAACTTCAGCTTCGAGTACGCGCCGTGGCCGTGCACCTCGAAGACCACCTCCTTGAACCCGTGGGTGCCCGACTCGCTGGCGTCGAGCAGCTCGACGCGCCACCTCTGTCGCTCCGCGTAGCGGCTGTACATGCGGAAGAGATCCGCGGCGAAGAGCGCTGCCTCATCACCGCCGGTCCCGGCGCGGATCTCGACGACGACATCCCGATCGTCGTTGGGGTCGGTGGGCACCAGCAGCGCGCGCAAGCGCTGCTGAGCCCTCTCCTCGACAGCGTGCTGGGCGGCCTCCTCCTCCTCCGCCATGGTCACGATCTCAGCGTCGGCCTGGTTGCGCTGCAGGTCCTGCGCCTCGCGCACGGCGTGGTGGGCAGCGCGCCAGCTCCGGCCGGTCTCGACGACCTCGCGGAGCCGCGCCTGCTCCTGCGAGAGGCGCTGGACCCTGTCGATGTCGTTGTACACGTCCGGCTGCGCCAGCTGCACGCCGATCTCATCGAAGCGCTCCTCGAGCGCGCGCAGACGATCATCGATCGCGGCCATGGCGACGAAAGGTTAGCCCTGCGCGGTGGCGACGGCGCCGTGGGCCTCGGCGACGGACCCGTCGCCGGCGCGGGCCGCGTCCAGCGCGCAGATGGCCACCTCGATCTGGCGGTCGTTGGGCTCGCGGGTGGACAGCCGCTGCGTGGCCAGGACGGGAACGAGGGCAACTCGACCGAACGTCGTGTGCCGAACGCGCGCGAGCCCGCGAATCGCCTCGTAGGAGATCGCCGCCACCACCGGCACCAGCAGGACCTGCAGGGCCAGCCGCACCGGGATGGGCAACACCCCCAGCGGCGTGAACACGACCACGCTGACCAGCGCCACCACCACCAGGAAGCCGGTGCCGCATCGCGGGTGGAGGCGACTGCTGAGACGCACCTGGGCAACGTCCACCGCCGCCCCCGATTCGAGGCAGTTGATCGCCTTGTGCTCGGCGCCGTGGTACTCGAAGAGACGGCGCACGCTGCGCATCTGGCCGATCGCCACCAGGTAGCCGAGCAGGATGAGGGCGCGGATGACGCCCTCGATGAGCACGCCGACCGCGCTGCGCTGCGTGCCGCCGCGATGGAGGACGCTGGCCAGGAGCAGGGGAAGCCCGATGAAGAGGCCAAGCGCGAACACCATCGAGATGGCGATGGTCACCCGCAGGGTCCCGGCGCTGAGCTGCGCCTCCTCGCCGAGCTGCACGTTCGCTGACCACTGCAGCGCGCGCATGCCGAGCCCGAGCATCTCGTACAGCCCGGCCACGCCGCGAAGGAAGGGCTTGGCCCACATCGGGTGGGTGTAGACGCGCGAGGTCAGCATCTCGGAACGCACCGTGATGCTGCCGTCCGGCCGGCGGGCCGCCACCGCGTAGTGATGGCGGCCGCGCATCAGCACGCCCTCGATCACGGCCTGGCCGCCGTAGAAGAACATCTGCGGCGGCGCCGTGGCGGCGTTGAGAGCAGCGGTGAGCAGGATGTCGCGGAGACCGGGGCGTCGCATCACGCCCACTCTACGCTGGGGCCGGCGTGATCAGGCCGGTTTGGCGCCGGATTTGGCGGCGGCGCGGCGGCGGAAGCGCTCCACCTGGCCACCGGTGTCGATGATCCGCTGGGTGCCGGTGAAGAACGGATGGCACACCGAGCAGACCTCGGTCTTCAATTCGGCAAGCGTCGAGCCCGTCGTGAAGGTGTTGCCGCACAGGCAGGTCACCAGGGCGTTGGCGTGGTACTGGGGATGGATCTCGGTCTTCATGGCACTCGGAAACACTCAGGTGGGAACGGGCTCAGCATACCACGCGCCCAGTTGCGCCAACCCCGAATCAGACGGCGACGGCCGCCGCGCGCGTGAAGTTGCCATGCTCGACGCCGGGGAGCAGGTCGCGGACGCGTTGGTAGGCCGCCCGCATGCCCACCCCAGACGGGAGCGGGGGCAACACGTCGAGCAGCCAGTCGTGGTCGACGTTGAGCGAGCGCCATTGCACCTGGTCGACGCCCATCGCCCGGCAGGCGCGCACCGTCGCATCGACCTCCTCAGCCACGTCGCTGACGCCGGGGAAGGTGAGCAGGTTGAGACACACCTGGCCGCCGCGCTCGTGCACCAGCGCGCCGCAGGCGATCACGTCGTCGAGCCCGTAGCCGATGGGGCGGTAGTAGGGGCGGAAGATGCTGTCGTTGAAGGAGATGGCGCTGATCCTGACGCTGTTGAGCCCGGCGTCGACGAGCCGCTCGAGGACGTGCGGCTTGCTGCCATTGGTGTTGATGTGGATGGTCGCGCTCGGATGCAGCTCGCGGATGCGGCGGGTGGCCTCCACGAGGGCGTCGTCCCTGGTCAGGGCCTCGCCCTCGCACCCCTGCCCGAACGAGACGATGGCCGCGTCGGGCCCGCCGAGGTGCCAATCGGCGATCGCCACCAGCTCGTCTGCGGTGGGCGCGAAACTCATCCGCTGTTGCGGGGCGGGCACCTCGCCGTCGGTCTGCAGCGAGATGCAGCCGAGGCAGTCGGCGTTGCACGCCGGGGACGCCGGGAGGGCACCCTCGTAGCGGCGGTGGAAGGTGTTCTGCGCGGTGTAACACCGGTTGACGAGCGCGCAGTTGGCGAGGTGGTCGACGAGCCGGTTGCCGGGCATGGCCTGGCGCGCCTGCTGCACCGCGGCGCCAAGGTCCGGGCGCTCGAAGTTGGCCGGCTGCCACCAGTCGAAGGCGTCAGTTCGCAGTGCCGCGCACATCAGGTCGCCGCCATGCTCGACGACCGCGGTGTAGCCGAAGAGCGGTAGCCGGCGTGCGCCCGAGGTGCGCTCGGTCGCAGGCAGGAGCGTGCGCAGGTGGCCGACTGGCAGCACAGCCGCAACGGCGAGCCAATCGCCGTCAACGGCAACCGCAGCACCATCGCTGTCCACGGCCAGAGGACGGCGACCAGGGAGATGGGTCAGCGTCGCCTCCTCGGGCAGCGCGAGCAGGTCGTCCGGGGCGATCGCCACCAGGGCCCGCCCGCTCCGGGCGGCGGCGCGGTAGCCGTCGATGATCTCAATGGAGCCGTCAGAGCGGCCGGCCACAAGGCGCATCGCTCGATTATGGGTGCGCCCCGCCGAGCGTCCACCGTGACCGGTCAGGCGGCACGCAATTCCGCCGGGATCGCGGTGACCGTGCGCAGCTCGCCGTCACGAACGACGACCAGCACGGCGAAGCGGTCGACGAGGTCAGCGGTCATCAGCCTCTGCAGGTCGCTTGCGGTCTGCACCGGGTGGGCGTCGACGTCGACGATCAGGTCACCGCGACGCAGACCGGCGGATTCGGCCGCGCTGCCCGGCACCACCTCGACGACCTGCAGGCCGCGTGCTCGTCCCAGGCGCGCGGCGGCGCGCGGCGGCAGCGGCTGGGCACGACCGGCCACGCCGAGGAATGCTCGGCGCACCCGCCCGTGGCGGATCAGCGCGCCGATCATGGCGAGCGTCGTGGCGTTGACGGGAACGGCCAGGCCCAGGCCATGACCCGCCAGCGCGGTGTTGACCCCGACCACGCGGCCATGACTGTCGGCCAGCGCGCCACCCGAGCTTCCGGGGTTGAGCGCGGCGTCGGTCTGGATGACATTCTCGACCACGCTGAGGTGGTCTCCAGCACGCGTCGGCAGCGAGCGCCCGAGCGCGCTGACCACCCCCGCGGTCACCGAACCGGCGAGGCCATGCGGATTGCCGATGGCGACGACCAGCTCGCCGACGCGGAGCCGGTCGGCGTCGCCCAGGGCCGCAGCGACCAGGTCGCCGCCCCCGGCCCGAACCACGGCGAGGTCGGAGAGCACGTCCTCCCCGACCACGTCGAAAGCCAGCTGGCGTCCGTCGGGCACGTGTGCGCTGCCCCCCGCTGCGCGGTGCACCACGTGGGCTGAGGTGACCAGGTACCCGTCGACGGTCAGAACCCAGGCGGAGCCGCTCCCGGCCGGTGTGCGCGCGCCGCGGCTGCGCCGCTCGACCAGCAGGCTGAGCACCGAGGGCGCCAGCGCGGCGGCCACGCTGCTGACCACGCGGGAGTACGCGTCGAGCGGATCCTCGCCGTCTGTTCTCCCCGCCGGTCCGTCGATGGCCATGTCAGCCGGCCGCCGGCCCCTCGCCACGCACCCTCTCGACGGCGGACAGCGCCTCGCGGAGGCTCTTGATCCACTCGTCCTGGTGCTTGCCGACCAGCCTGACGCACCAGGCCAGCGCCTCGCTCCTACTCCGGGCAACCCCGGCGTCGATGAGCGTGTCGAGAACCGCCCGGTCACGCAGGCGCAGCCGGGTCATGACCGGCACCCCAAGGGTGGTGAAGTGCTCCTCGACGTCGCCGCAGCGAGCGCCCCAGGACACCTTGCGCCCGAACAGCCTCTCAGCCTCGGAAGCCACGCCGATGCGGCGCTCGCGCGTCTCATCGCGGAACCGCCCGATCCGGGCCGAGCGAGCCGCATTCCGAGCCGCCTGGCTGGCATCGGCGGGCAACTCGGGCTCGGCGACCGTTCCCACGATGAGGATCTCGTCACGATCGCCGGTGATCGTCGGGGGCCCGGAGAACAGGTCGTCGGGGATGCGCCCCGCAAACCAACCGGACAGTTCGTCGTCGGTGAAGGAGGCCTGGGCCTCATGCTGGTGTCTCATGAATTACATGATTACACAGCAAGTCTGCATGTGCAAGGGGTGGCACTGACGCCGACTTGTGGGCCCGTGCCGGCGCCCCGACGCGCTCTCAGCAGGCGAACACCGACCAGCAGAGGTGGTTCCGCAACTGCTGGTCATCGAGTACGAGCTCGCGGATCGCCTCCTGGAGCTGGTCGCGCTGCCACCGGCACTCGAGTCGCCCTGCGCTCGCGCCCTCTCCCTGCGGCGCGGCAGCACGTGCGGCCTTGACCGCGTAGGCGGCCGCACCGAGCTCGTGCGCGGCGACGTGGGCTGTGGCTGCGGCCTGGCCGGCAGCGAACGCGGCGTGGCGTGCTGCTCCACTCAGGGCTCTGGCCGCGGCCATCGCATGGCCGGCCGCCGTGCGAGCCTGGGTCATGGTGACCTGGCCGCACGCCCAGGCCCGCCCGAGTTCGATCGCGCGACGCGGTCGCGAGTCCTCAGGCTGAGCCGACTCGAAGAGGTCGAGGACGTGCTCCGCGCACGATGCCGCCCACATGGCGAGGAGCTGGTGATTCGAATCGGTGAGGGTCCCACCGCGGCGGATCGTCACGAAACGAGGGTCGCGGTCTTTCGGGAGGATCACACCCAGCACCCTTCTGCCAGCAGCTGGACGAAGCAGCCAAGTATCTCAGCCGCAAGTGCAAGGTGTGGCGCTAGCCCACGAAAGTAAGGCCAGGGTGATAGCCGCTGGAAGAACCCCCACGATGAGGGAGGGGAGGGGTTGCGGGGTCGCGCAAGTTCTGCAGCAGGCGAAGGAGTGGAGAACTCGCCGGTGGCGAGTTCGCAGCGACGCCAGCGCCTGCGAAGCCTGTCCGCGGCGCGATCCCGCAACCCCTCCCCTCCCGGCTTGACTGGTTCCTCGGGCTACCGCACCCGCCGCGCTCCCTCCGGTGGCAGCGCCACATGGTGCTTGGTCAGGATCTCGCGCACCGTCCCGCTCTGCGCGCGCATCACCAGGCTGTGCGTCTCGGCCCACCAGTTGTGGTACTGGACGCCGCGGAGGATGCCACCGCCGGAGATGCCGGTCACCGCGATGCTGACGTGGCGGCCGGGCACCAGCCGCTCCATGCTGATGGCCTCGTCGGGGTCGAAGCCGGCGGCGCGGACGGCCACCGCCTCCTCCTCGTGGCGCACCCAGGGGCGGCAATGCAGCTCGCCGCCCAGGCAGCGCATCGCGCAGGCGGCGACGATCGCTTCCTGGGTGCCCCCCGAGCCGATCATCACGTCGATCCCGCTGCCTGGCCAGGCGGCCATCATCGCCGCCCCCACGTCGCCGTCGGAGATGAGAGCGACGCGGGCGCCGAGGGAGCGCACGTGCTCGAGGAGCGCCTGGTGGCGCGGGCGGTCGAGCATGATCACGGTGAGGTCCTGCACCTGCACGTCCATTGCAAAGGCGATGCGGCGCAGGTTGTTCTCCGGTGTGTCGGCGATGTCCACCGCACCCTTGGCGGCGGGACCGACAGCGATCTTGTGCATGTATGCAACCGGCGGCGGCGAGAGGATGCCGCCCGGCTCGGCCGCCGCGGCGATGCTGAGAGCCTGGCTGAGCCCGCGCGAGACCAGGCTGACACCGTCGACGGGGATGATCGCGAGGTCGACGTGGTCGCGTCCGACGCCGATGCGGCGGCCGGCGGCGAGGTTGCTGCTGCCGCCCTCGGGACCGATCACCACCCGTCCGTCGAAGGGCATGGCCACCAGGGCCTCCTCCATCACATGCTGGCCCGCGTCACGTGTGCCCGCTTTGTCGCCACGGCCCAGCCAGCGGCCCACTGACAACGCGGCAGCCTCGGTGGCGCGGAGGAGCTCGAGGCCGCGGTGTCGATCGCGGCCGACCTTGGCGGGCGCAGCCGCCAGGTCGGGAGCAGCGGTCTCGGCCATCCCTTGGATTATGGGCGGCCGCGTCGGGCTCAGCCTGCGGTGGCGCGGCCCTCGGCTGTCCCGAGCACCGCAACCGGCACGAGCGTGTCGACGTCGCCGGCAATGCTCCGTGCGCCGCCCGCCGCGGCGCGCATGAAATCGCGGAACAGGGGGTGTGGCCGGTTGGGGCGGGAGCGGAACTCGGGATGGAACTGCGAACCCACAAAGAATGGGTGGTCGCGCAGCTCCACGATCTCGACCAGCCTGCCGTTGGGGGACGTGCCGCTGAACACCATGCCGGCCGCCGCCAGCCTGTCGCGGTAGTGGTTGTTGAACTCGAAGCGGTGACGGTGGCGCTCGTAGATCAGCGCCTCACCATAGGCGGCGGCGGCGCGACTGCCGGGCACCAGCTTGCACGGGTACACGCCCAGCCGCATCGTGCCCCCCTTGTTCTCGATGTCGCGCTGCTCGGGAAGCAGGTCGATCACCGGCACCGACGTGAAGGCGTTGAACTCGGTCGAGTTCGCGTCAGGAGCGTCAAGAACTTCGCGAGCGAAGTCGACGACCGCGCACTGCATGCCGAGGCACAGCCCCAGGTATGGCACCTGGTGCACGCGTGCGAAACGCGACGCCAGCACCTTGCCCTCGATGCCACGGTGGCCGAAGCCGCCGGGGACAACGATGCCGTCGGCACCCTCGAGCGCGGTGGCCTCCGCCTCCAACTCCTCCGAGTTGACCCACTGGATGGTCAGCTCCACCCCGGTGTTGACGGCGGCGTGGCGGAGCGATTCGGTGACGCTGATGTAGGCGTCGGGCATCTCGACGTACTTGCCCACCACCGCGATGCGCACGGGTGGCTTGGTGGCGCCGATGCGCGCCACCAGGTCACGCCAGCCGTCGAGATCCGGCGGCGAGGCCTCGATGCCGAGCATCTGGACAATGTAGTCGCCAAGCCCGGTGTCTTCGAGGAACAACGGCACCTCGTAGATGGATCGCACGTCGGGGACGTTGATCACCGCGCGGCGCTCGACGTCACCGAACAGGCCGATCTTCTCCTTGAGGCTCTCACTGATCGGCTGCTCGCTGCGTGCCACGATCACATCCGGCTGGATGCCGATGCTGCGCAGAGTGTTGACGCTGTGCTGGGTGGGCTTGCTCTTGAACTCCTCGCTGGCAGCGACATACGGGACCAGGGTGAGGTGCACGTAACAGACGTTGCTGCGCCCGACGTCGTTCTTGAGCTGACGGATGGCCTCGAGGAAGGGCAGCGACTCGATGTCGCCGACCGTGCCGCCGACCTCGACGATGACCACGTCGGGCTCGGGCAGCTCGTTCTCCGCGACCCGCAGGATGCGCTGCTTGATCTCGTTGGTGATGTGTGGGATGACCTGGACGGTGCCGCCGAGGTAATCGCCGCGGCGCTCCTTGGCGATCACGCTCGAATAGATCTTGCCGGTGGTGACGTTGCTGGCCTTGCTGAGGGCGACGTCGACGAAGCGCTCGTAGTGGCCGAGGTCGAGGTCGGTCTCGGCGCCGTCGTCGGTGACGAACACCTCGCCATGCTGGTACGGCGACATCGTCCCGGGGTCGACGTTGAGGTAGGGATCGAGCTTCTGCATGCCGACGTGCAGGCCGCGCGCCTTGAGGATGGTGCCGATCGAGGCGGCGGTGATTCCCTTGCCCAGAGAGGAGACCACTCCCCCGGTGACGAAGACGAACTTGGCCATGGGGAGCCTCCCTAGAGGTTTTCGACAGTCTACCAGCCGCCCGCCTCCGGGGGTGAACCGATGTTCGGTGCCGGCCTCCTTTCAGCCAGTGCCGCGTGCCTCGAGGATCACGACCCTCGATTCGTCGGTGCCGCTGATCGCGCCGTTGAGGTTGAGCTTGGGCAGGGCCTGATAGGTGCCCTCGGCGAGCCCCATCTCCTTGGCGAAGTGATCGACGGGTTCGTAGTCGCCACTCCCCGGCGAGGCGGCGGAGCGGTACCGCACAGGCACCACGATCGCCGGCGAGATGGTGTTGACCAGCTTGGTGGCGGCGGCGGGGGCGAGCGCGTCGCCGCCCCCCACCGGTGCCACCAGCACGTCGACGTGGCCGAGGACGTCGATCTCCTCCTCGGTGAGCTGGCGGTCGAGCCGCCCCACGCTGACCACCCTGACGTCGTCGATCTCGACGCGCATCAGGGTGCGGCCGTCACCCGTGTCGACGCCGCGGATGGTCACCCCCCGTGCCTCGAACTCCCCCGCCCCGGCGATCTCCTGGCCGTGGCCCTCACGGTGGCGGAGCTTCTCCGGGTCGGTGCGGCCCTCGGTGCGCACGATCAGGTCTGGGCCGTTCCTGCCGAGCCCGGGCAGCTGGCCGTCCGGGGGATCGACGATGACCTGCGTGTCGCGGCCGCGAAGCCGCACACAGGACAGGCCGAGGTAGGTGATCTCCATCTCGGAGCATGGTAGCGGCGGGCGGCGCGCGGTGGCGACGCAGCCGCCCGGGTCAGCCGCTCGCGACCGCGAAGGTGACCGTGCGGCTCGCGCCGGTCGGGCCGGTCACCTGGAGCGTCGCCCGGTCGCCGACCAGCAGCCCGAAGTCGCCTGGCTGAAACCCGCCGGCCGAGGTCACCGCGGTGCCGTTGACGGCCACGACCATGTCGCCGGGAGAGAGCAGTCCCGCCGCGGGACCGGTGGCGCTCACGCTGCGAATCAGGGCGCCCGGCGGGATGCCGAGCGCAGCCGCCGACGCCGGGTCGACGGGCGCGCTGGTCACCCCGAAGGTGGCCGCTGAGGCCGGGGAGCCACGCTGGGCTGCGGCCACCAGCGTGGCGGCGTCGTGACCGGACGCGGCGAGGACGCCGGGCGCGCCGGGGACATCGGTGACCACCCCGATCACGGATCCGGTGCCGTCGACCAGCGGCGCTCCCTCGGCGTCGGGCGCCGAGCTGGAGTCGACGGCGATGAGGTCGGCCAGAGTCACCGAACCGTCGCTGGCATCCACGCCGACCGCGGCCACCACCCCGCTCCGCGTGGTCAACGTGCCCAGCGCGGGATGGTATGCGGCCACGGCGAGGTCACCGATGCGCGGGCTCTGGGTGGCGATCTTCAGCGGCGTCATGCCCGTTGCCCCCGCCGCCCGCAGCACCACGATGCCGTCGCCGACGTCGCTGGCGGCGATGACCGCGTCGTACCCCTTGCCGTCGGCAGTGGCCACACGCAGCCGCGAAGCGCCGCGCACCGCCCGCGCCGAGGTCACGATCAGCCCGTCGCTGCTGACGGCGAAGCCCTCCGCGAGACCCGTGCCCGCACCGGAGGCGAGCTGCGGCGCGGTCACCACCTGCGTGCTGATCGTGACCAGCGAGGGTTGCACCGCAGTGGCGATGTCACCGACGGAGATGGTGCCGCCACCGGTCTTGGTCTCGGTGATCACCCGCTGCACCGGACCGAAATGCGTATAGACGCCCCAGGCGCCGAGCCCGCCGCCGATGACCCCGATGCAGGCGCTCAGCACCACCGCGGCCAGCAGCCGCGATCCCGACCCCGACGCCCGGGCCGCGTTCACTGCGTTCGCGCAGGCTCGCGCCGTGACAGGTAGCGATGGATGCCCGCAGCGTTGCTGTGCACGCCGTTGAGGACCTCGAACTTCTCGCGCACGGCGGGCGCGAGGTCGTCCGGCGGCTCGGCGAACGCGTCGGCAAGCGCGGCGGCGACGTCGTCGATGCCGGTCGCCTCGCTCTCGCACATGGTGTGCTCGGCGACCTGCACCCATTGGTTGAGCATGTCCTCGGCCTCGATGAGCGTCTCCAACGGCTGGGCGACGGGTCCGTAATGGGTGAGCACCACCCGGGTGGGACCCAGCTCGGCGAACCGTCGCAGGCTCCGCGTGGCCTGCTCCAGGTCGAAGTCGGGCGGCGGCGTCGCGGGCCGGAGGATGCCGAAGTCGGGGAGCTTGACTCCCACCGCATCGCCGACGAGCAGGGTGCCGGTCTGCTCGTCGAGCACCGCGTGGTGATGCTTGGCGTGGCCCGGCGAATCGACCATGGTGAGGAAGTGCCCGTCACCGAGGTCGACGCGGTGGCCGTCGGCCGCGGCCACCAGCCGGTCCGCGGCGACCGGCAGCATGCGCCCGTACAACCCGTCGAGCAGCGGGCCGTAGACGCGCGAGGCACTCTCGAGCAGCCGGCTCGGGTCGAGCAGATGGCGTGCGCCACGCTCATGGACGACCACGGTGGCGTTGGGGAAGGCGGCGGCGATGTCACCGACGCCGCCGGCGTGGTCGAGATGGATGTGCGTCACCACGATCCAGCGCAGGTCCTGCGCACCGAGGCCCGCCGCGGTCAGTGCCTCGCGCACCACGGCCACGCTGGTCTGCGACCCCGTCTCGACAAGCGCGGGCTGCGTGCCCTCGACAAGGAATCCAGCGGTCATCCGGTCCATGCCACCGAGCATGGTGTCGATCTGGTGAATGCCCGGTGCGATCAGGTCCACGCCAGCAGCCTATCCAAACAGCCCTCAGGCGGGCGCGCGCTAGGGGGTGGCGCTCGGCGAAGCCGATGCCGACGGCGATGCGGTTGGTTTGGGGTTCTGCTGGAGGAGAGTGCTGAGCTGGGAGGCGTCGGCCTTGACGATGTCCTCTTCCTTGCCGAATGTTGTGAAGTCGCCCTTCTGGAGCGCCGCTTGCGCATTGGCCTGGTGGGTGAGGAGGTCGTTGAGCAGCTGCAGCTCTTGGCTGCTGAAGTTCGCCGTCGACGGCGGGGTCGTCGGGTTGGTCGGGTTGGTCGGGTTGGTCGGCGATGTCGGGGTGGTCGGCAGCCCGGGGATCGGCTCTGTGGTGTTGAGCAAGGTCTGCAGCGCCTGGGCGAAGGAAGGGCCCTGAGCCACGGTGTTCTGGGTGCCGACGATCACCTCGTGCAGCTGCGGGAAGGCGGTCCCGCCCGCCGAGCCGTTGGCCAGGACGTACAGCGGGCGGACGTAGAGGAACGAGTCGTTGTTGAAGGGCAGCACGATGACGTTGCCGAGGATGACCGACGAGCCGTGCTGGCTGAGCAGGCTGATCTCCGGGCTGATGATCGGGTCCGTGTTGATGTTGTTGTCGAACTGCAGCGGGCCGAGCACGTTGGCCGAGTTGTTGAGCGGCACGGCGACAAGCTTGGGATGGTTGGTCGTGGTGTAGTCCGATTGCGCCGCCAACCACGCCGTCATGTTGTTGGCGCTGCCCGCCGTCGTGCTCGCCGGTGAGAACGACTGGAACAGGATGAAGGTGGGTTGTGAGTCGCCGGGGAGGGTGACCTCGACGTAGTACGGGGTGGTGTCCTGCTGCGTGCCGTTGAGCTGCTGCTGGGCGATGCGGTAGCGGTCGCTGCCGTTGAAGAACACCGAGGCATCGCTGACGTGGACGTTGGCGTACACATGCGACTGGGCGGTGAACAGGTCCTCCGGGTAGCGCAGGTGTGCCCGAAGCGACGAGCTCATGGCGCTGAGCGGCTGCAACAGACCGGGATAGATGGCATTCCACGCCGCGGTGATCGGCTCGTTGAGGTCGACCGCGTAGAGCGTCACCGCGCAGGTGCGAGCGTCGACAACCGCCTTGACCGCATTGCGCATGTACGACGATCCGTTCTGCACTGCCGATTCGGGGAAGCGGTCGGTCTGGACATACGCGTCGGCGATGTAGTCCAGGTGGCCGGTGGCGTCATCGACGACGACGTACGGGTCGCCGTCGACCTTCAGGAACGGGGCGATGCTGCTGATGCGATTCTTGATCTCGCGATGGACGAGCACCCTGCTGTTGTCGGTGAGCGAGTTGTTGAGGAAGAGATCGAGGCTGCCGAAGGAGTCGACTGACACGGCCAGCTTGTCGAAGACGTTGCCCACCGCGATGCCCTGCATCTCGCTGCCGGCGTGGAAGGTGGCATCGCCACCGCCCGCGGGGTAGTCGAACTCGCTCTGCTGCGTTCCCGTGACCACCGGCTGCGTGGTCGACAGGCCGCAGTAGATGCGCGGGTCCCCGGTCGCGCCGTTGAAGCTGAGGCCGGGCGGCGCGTCGGGCGCCACCTGCTTCATGGGTTGCTGGCCGACCAATATCTGCGGCTTGCCCTCGGCAGCGACGGCATTGACCGAGACGGCGGTGATGCCGTAGCCGTGCGTGTAGTTGAGCGCGCTGTTGACGAAGGACGCATTGGGAATGTCGCCCTCGGCGATCTCGCGCGGGCCGAGCATCACCTCGGTATCGCCGCTGCCCCCTGAGGACGGGTAGCGGTCGACGGTGATGGTCGGATAGGTCTGGTAGCTGCGACTACGGTCGATCTGGTTGAAGGTGTCCGGCAGCTGGGAGACGTCCTGGATGCGCACGTTGCGCAGGGTGCCGGGATCCGCGGCGAGGTCGGCGAGGGTGGGCGGACCGACCGTGCCGAAGGTGCGGACCTCGACATCGGACGGCATCAGCGCCCAGGCATAGCGGCTGGTGGCGAGGTAGTCATTGATCGAGGGTGTCTGCGCCACCTGCGCGTTGGGGTTGACCGACGCGCCCTGGTAGATGAGCGCAGGCACTCCCTGCACGACACCGGCGAGGACGAGCCACCCCACCAGCGTGCCACCGAAAATCGCGGCGCTGGACGTAGCCTTGCGCGCCCGTCGCACCAGGACGAGCGCGACCGTCAGGCCGGCCAGCGCCAGCGCCACCCACTGCAGGACGCCGAGAACCGGGCGGGTGACGTTGCGCTGGGTGGCGTCGAGGCCGACGAAGTTGTCGTGTTGCGACGTGGCCAGGTGATAGACACCGAAATGGGCTCCAAGGGCAGCCAGGACGAAGATCCCGGCAAGGCAGAAACCGGCGTGGGTGACCGCGGCGCTGAATCCCTGCTCGAAGCTGCGCCCCTCCGGCGGTTTGACCGGGAGATTCACCTCGGTGGGCGTGTTGGCCAGCGAGAACGATGCGGCAGCGAGGCCGATGGCGCCGAGCAGGCCGACGATCGCCACTGCCCAGAGCAGGGCCTGGATGTCGTCCAGCACGGGAAGGGTGAAGATGAAGAACGAGTAGTCCTGGTGGAAGACCGGGTCGGTGGCCCCAAAGGACTGCCCGTGCAACCACAGAAGCACGTCCTGCCATTGCCCGGCGAGGAAGGCGCCTCCGGCGATGCCGGCGATCACGGCGACGCCCATCCCCGCCCACAGCGCGATCCGGCCGCCGTACTTGTCGAGGTTGCGCGCCGCGCGGGTCCATCCAAAGACGCTCACACCCACGCCGCCGCCGGTGATCAGCGCACCCACCACGAACAGGATCAGCTGAGTGATGAACGGCGTCCAGAAGACGTTGGTGTGGTTCAGGCTCGCGTAGTAGAGGTAGCTGGCTCGAAGGCCAAGCAACCAGCGGCCGATGATGACCACAACGATGATCGCCACGATGACGATGCCGGCGATCCTGCGGCCACGGCGACCGGCGGGCGGGCCGCCTCCGGTCCTGACCACGCGCGGACCTCGTCGCCGCCGGAGAATCTCCTCCGGGTCGAAGCCGAATGCGCTCACCGGCGGTTCAACAGCAGCCGCACGTCAAACGGGTCGCGGCGGCGGCGGACCCGGCGGGTCACCTCCGGGCGCACCTGGATCATGTATGGCTCCTGCTGACGAAGCACCTCCTCGATGGCATCGGCGATCACCATTCCCTCGCGGATGGTCGGGACCCGCTCGCTGAGTGCTTCGGCCATGCCCGCTGTGACCAGGGTCATGTCGAGCTCGTGTGCCTGCTCGAGAATGGTGAGGCAGTCGTCGAGGCGGCGCAGCCGCACGCGCCGCTCCTCACCCCCGGTGTCCAACTGGACCATCTCACCCACGGTACTTCATGGGCGTTGATTCGGGAAGTCGGCATCACACTGCGGCGGCGGCTTTCTTGCGCCGCTGGTTGGGCGACCGCCGCGGGCGCGGGCTCAGGGCCGCGGACGAGAGCACCGGGTCGCGGCGGCGCAACAGCGGGCGTAGGTACTCGCCGGTGACGCTGCGCGGCTCGGCGGCGATCTCCTCAGGAGTCCCCAGGGCGAGCACCTCGCCGCCCCCGTCCCCGCCGTCGGGGCCGAGGTCGACCACCTGGTCAGCCGTCTTGATGACATCGAGGTTGTGCTCGATGACGATCACCGTGTTGCCCGCGTCGACCAGCCGGTGGAGCACGACCAGGAGCTTCTCGACGTCGGCGAAGTGCAGACCCGTGGTGGGCTCGTCGAGGATGTACACGGTGCTGCCTGTCCCGCGACGGCTCAACTCGGTGCTCAGCTTGACGCGCTGCGCCTCTCCGCCACTCAGCTGGGTCGCGGGCTGGCCGAGCCGGATGTAGCCGAGGCCGACGTCCTGGAGGGTGCGCAGCCTGCGCAGGATCTTCGGCTGGTTCTCGAACAACCCGGCAGCTTCGTCGACGGTCATGTCCAGCACGTCGGCGATGCTCCTGTCGCGGAACAGCACCTGCAGCGCCTCGCGGTTGTAGCGCCGGCCCTTGCAGACCTCGCAGGGCACGTAGATGTCGGGGAGGAAGTGCATCTCGATCTTGATCATGCCGTCGCCGGCGCACGCTTCGCAGCGTCCGCCCGCAACGTTGAAGGAGAAGCGTCCCGGCTTGTAACCGCGCACCCGCGCCTCGGGCAGCTTGGCATAGAGATCGCGGATGTCGGTGAACATGCCGACGTACGTCGCCGGGTTGCTGCGCGGGGTGCGCCCAATCGGGGACTGATCGACGTCGATGACCTTGTCCACGTTCTCGAGCCCGTCCACGCCGGCGTGACCCCCGGGCCGCTGCTTGGCTCGGTAGAGGTACTGGGCCAGCCGTCGGTAGAGGATGTCGTTGACAAGAGTGCTCTTGCCGCTGCCGCTGACGCCGGTGACGCAGATGAACGTGCCCATGGGAAAGGCGACGTCGATGTCTTTGAGGTTGTTCTCGCGCGCCCCGCGCACCACCAATTGCCTGCCGCTGCCGCGGCGGCGGATCAGAGGCAGCGGAACCGATCGCTGGCCATTGAGGAATTGCGCGGTGATGCTGTCCGGGATGGCCAGCACCTCGTCGATGGTCCCGGCAGCGACAACGTGGCCGCCGTGCTCGCCGGCGCCGGGACCGACGTCGACCACGTAGTCGGCCGCGCGAATGGTGTCCTCGTCGTGCTCGATGACGATGACCGTGTTGCCGATGTCGCGCAGGCTCTCCAGGGTTCGGATCAGCTTGTGGTTGTCGCGCTGGTGCAGGCCGATCGACGGTTCGTCGAGGATGTAGAGCACGCCCATCAGCCGGCTGCCGATCTGGGTGGCGAGGCGGATTCGCTGAGCCTCGCCACCGCTCAGGGTGGCCGCCCCACGATCGAGCGTCAGGTAGTCGAGCCCCACGTCGTGGAGGAACCCGAGCCGCTCACGGATCTCCTTGAGGACCTGGCGTGCAATCAGGGTCTCGCGCTCGCTGATCTGCAGGCGGTCGATGCGCCCCAGCGCTGCCAGGACGCTGTGACGGCACAGCTCCATGATGTTCATGCCATCGACGGTGACGGCCAGGTATTCGGGCTTGAGACGGCCGCCGTTGCATGCCGGGCACGGCGTCTGCATCATCAGCCGCTCGATCTCCTGCTTCACCCAGTCAGACTCGGTCTCGCGGTAGCGCCGCTCCAGGTTGTTGACGACTCCTTCGAACCCTGCGTCGTAGCTGCGCGCGTAGCCACTGTGGCTGACATAGCGGATGCGCACCGTCTCGTCCTTGGGCAGCCCATAGAGGATCAGCCGCTGAGCCTTGGGCGGCAGGTCCCGCCACGGCGCGTTCAGCGATACCTTGAACTTCTTGGCGACGGTCTCGAGGACGTCCATCAGCCAGGTCATCGAAGGGCCGCGGGTCCAGCCCGACAGCGCGCCCTCGTTGATGCTCAACGATGGATCGGGCACGACCGCATCGGGATCGACCTCCATGCGCATACCGAGCCCGGTGCACACCGTGCATGCCCCGTGCGGACTGTTGAACGAGAAGTTTCGCGGTGCCGGCTCCTCCATCGAGATGCCGCAGTACACGCAGGCGAAGTCCTTCGAGAACAGCATCTCCCCAAGTGGCAGGCCACCTGGGGACCCCGTGTCATCTGACGGCGGGGCGCTGCGCCCCCCTCGGCCGCCCGGCTCAGCCGGCTCGGCCTCACCCCCCACTCGCGGCGACCCCGCCGCGGCTGATTCTGAGGCTGCAACTGGGATCAAGAGGATCAGGCCGCCGCTCAGCTTGGCGGCCTGCTCGAGCGAGTCGTGCAGGCGGCTGCGCAGGTCGGCGTTGACCACGACCCGGTCGACGACGATCTCGACATCGTGCTTGAACTTCTTGTCGAGCGAGATCTGCTCACTGAGGTCACGCAGCTCACCGTCGACTCGCGCACGGACGAAGCCGCTCCTCCTGGCCTCGGCGAAGACCTCGCGGTGCTCCCCCTTGCGCCCCTGAACCATCGGCGCCGTCACCATCAGCCTGGTGCCCTCGGGCAGGTCGAGCACCTGGTCGGTGATCTGTTCGATCGACTGCTTGCTGATCTCCCGTGCGCAGTTGGGACAGTGTGGATGGCCGATGCGCGCGTAGAGCAGGCGGAGATGGTCGTAGATCTCCGTGACCGTGCCGACGGTGGACCTGGGGTTCTTGCTGGTGCCCTTCTGGTCGATCGAGATGGCCGGGCTGAGGCCGTCGATGTGGTCGACATCCGGCTTCTCCATCTGGCCGAGGAACTGGCGCGCATAGGCGCTCAGCGACTCCACGTAGCGGCGCTGGCCCTCGGCGTAGATGGTGTCGAAGGCCAGACTCGACTTGCCACTGCCGGACAGCCCGGTGATGACGATCAGGCGATCCCGAGGGAGGGTGAGGTCGATGCCCTTGAGGTTGTGCTCGCGAGCTCCGCGGATGTCGATGGTGTCATGGGGCATTCACGGTCAAGGGTACCCGCACATGCGTTCCACTCGTCTGCGAGAAGCCGGCGGGGCCAGGCCTGCCAGAGCCAGGGTTGGAATCGGCCGGCAGCGGTCACAATCACGAGCAGGAGGTCTCCATGTTCAGCTTTCTCAGCCCCCACAAGACGCATGCCGTGTCCGCCGACCAGGCCCTGCCCGGCCGCGCCGAACCGATGGAGATCACCGCGGCGCACCGGGTCAACGGCCATTCGATGACGCCGCCGTACCCCGAGGGCCTGCGCACCGCAGTCTTCGGCATGGGCTGCTTCTGGGGTGCCGAACGGCTCTTCTGGCGGCTCGATGGGGTCTGGGTCACGGCGGTCGGATACGCCGGCGGCTTCACCCACAACCCCACGTATGAAGAGGTGTGTTCGGCGCGAACCGGCCACGCCGAGGTGGTGCTCGTGGTCTACGACCCAGCGCAGATCGCGTACGAGAAGCTGCTCAGCACCTTCTGGGAGGAGCACGACCCCACCCAGGGGATGCGCCAGGGCAACGACGTCGGCACCCAGTACCGCAGCCTGCTCGGCACCTTCGGCTCGGACCAGGCGGAGGCCGCGGCGCGGTCTGCCACAACGTACCAGCAACGCCTTGCGGCAGCGGACAGGGGCGAGATCAGCACCGAGATCGTCGAGTCGCCCGCCTTCTACTTCGCCGAGCCGTACCACCAGCAGTACCTGTACGCCAACCCCAACGGCTACTGCGGCCTCCAGGGCACGGGCGTGAGCTGCCCCATCGGCACGGGCGTGGGTCAATAAAAAAAGTCGTCGTGGACCCGCGCGGTCCACTGTCGCGCGATGCGTTCGCCCGCAAGATTCCAGACCGCCAGCGCCCGTGGCCTCACCGGCCAGTCCCACACCCCGGCGTACTCGGTGACCCTCTCGTTGAAGCCGCTCTTGAACCGGTGCAGGCCGGCGAAGGGATGATCGGCGGTTAGCTCTGCGGGCCGCGGCACCGCGACGAGGTCGTAGTCCTCGACACCACGCGCACGCAGCCATCGCATCACCTCCCATTGCAGGAGGTACGGCGCCATCAGCTGCGAGCTGTGACGCGTGGAACCGCCGTCCTTGTACCAACCCCGGCGGCCGAGATGGGCGACGAAGGCGCCGGCCAGCACCTCGCCGCCGTGCACCGCAAAGAACAGGCGTCCCTGGTCGCGCGATCCGAGGCGAGCCCAGCAGTCCGCGAAGTAGTCGGCGCGACGCACCGGGATGCCGTTGCGCGCGTTGGTCTGCACCAGCAACCGATAGAGGACGCGCGCGTGTTCGGGGTCGACCGCCGCATTCACGACGGTCACGCCGCGTCGTGCGGCGAGGCGGACGTTGTAGCGCGTCTTCGGCTTGAACGAAGCCAGCACAGCGTCCTCGTCAGGACGCAGGTCGACCACGATGGTGGCGCGGTTGCTCTGGATGTCACCCGCGGCCTTGACCAGGCCGGTCTCCCGCCAGCCACGCAGGTCGGCGCCGCCGAGGACCTCCGGCTCCACCTTGACCACGAATGCCCCGGGGGGCGGGCCCGTCCACGGCACCATGTCGACCAGGCTGGTGGCGTCGATGACCCCGGGACCCTTGGGCGCGTACCAGATGGTCCCGAGCCCGGCCACGCGGCGGCTCAGGAACAGCACCGCGACGCGGCCCGATGTCCCTTCGTGGACCATGTGATGGGGCTGCCATCCCCAGCAGGACTTCGCCTCCGCCCAGGCACGCGTCTGCAGGTAGTGACCGCCGTCAGGGTTGCCAACCACCATGTCGTCCCAGACGTTGAGCTCCGCCGCTGTTGCCGGCCTCAACGGCGCAGTGCCTGAGCGACTGTGAAGAGTCGCGCGCTCAGTGGGCGCACCGCCAGCTCCCAGGTGCCCCCCCGGGTCCGCAGCTCACCGCCGAAACCGCGCTTGAACTCGGTGATCCCGGCCCACTTGTGACCGGGTTGGCCGGGCGGGGCCACCCCCCAGAAATCGAACCAGCTCTTGCCGTTGCGGCGACCGTCGAGGATGGCGCGCCACACCAGGGGCGGGGCCGGCATCAGGGCACGGCGCTCCGTGTCGCTGGCCGCGAACGCGTAGTAACGGGTGTCCGTGAAGTCGAAGAGCAGGGCGCCGGCAATCCGCCGTCCATCGACGGCGGCGTAGTAGAGCGCTGCCTCGCCGGTGGGCATGAGCTCCCGCGCGATGGCGTGGTAGTAGCCGTCATCGTGCGAGTAGAACCCCGCGCGCGTCTCCGTCTGCCGCAGCAGCGCGATGAAGTCCGCGATGTCCGCGGGGTCCCGCACCTGCTCGATCGACAATCCGCGCTTCTCGGCGGTGTTGATGCGCGACCGGTGGCCGCTGTTGAGGCCACCACGAAGAGTGGCGTCGTCGACGTCGATGCGCAGGACCAGCGTGTGCTCGTGCTGGCGTGAGCGAACCCGCCGCGCTCTGAGCACCGCCAGCTGCGCTGCCGTGGCACCGTCGGGCTCCAGCCTGATGAATGCGCAGCCCAGCTCATCCGCACGGGAATGGGCAGTGCGCATCGCTTCGGGAAGGCGGGCCGGGTCGGCCAGCGTCGGTCCGAATGGCAGGTACAGGTAACGGAAGGGACCGACGCGGCGCACGATGCCCAGCCAGCACCAGCCGGCGCCATCAGCAAAGCTGACCTCGTTGTGCAGACGCACCTGCACGCGCGCCCACGCCGCACTCTGCAGGAAATGGCCGCCCAGGGCTGTGACCCGCTCATCCCAGCCGTCGGGGATCGGCACCTCAGTCACGGCCGAGCAAGCTAGCACAGCGCGACGCCAGGATTACTCAGCCGGTGGCGTGCCCGCCGCGGCGGCCTCGGCCTTCTCCACCTTCTCCTTGCGCTCGCGCTTCTCCTTGCTCTTGGGCATCAGGTTCATCCTCACCTCACCATCGGTGAGGTCGACGATGACCGTGTCACCAGGACCGTGCTTGAGGCGGAGCAACTCCTCGGACAGCGGGTCCTCGATGACTCGCTGGATGACGCGTCGCAGGGGGCGGGCGCCGTAGACCTTGTCGAACCCCTCCTCGACGATCTTGTCCTTGGCGGCGTCGGTGACGCTGAAGTTGAGCTCCTGGGCGGCGAGGTGCACCGCCACCCTGGCGAGCATCAGGTCAACGATGTTGCGCATCTGTGCCATGTCAAGGCGGTGGAACACCACCACGGCGTCGACACGGTTGAGGAACTCAGGGCGGAATGCCCGCTTCAGCTCCTCCATGATCTGGTCGCGCATCTTGCCGTGCTCCGACGTGGCGTTGCGCTCGTCGGGGATGGACGGCTGGAAGCCCATCGACATGTTGGCCTTGAGGTTGGAGATGCCGATGTTGCTGGTCATGATCACGATGCAGTTGGCGAAGTTCACCGCCTTGCCCTTGGCGTCGGACAGGCGGCCGTCCTCGAGGATCTGCAACAGCATGTTGAAGACTTCGGGATGCGCCTTCTCGATCTCGTCGAAGAGCACCACGCTGTACGGCCGGCGGCGCACCGCTTCGGTGAGCTGGCCACCGTCGTCGTAGCCGACATACCCGGGCGGCGAGCCGACCAGGCGCGCGGTCGAGTGGCGCTCCATGAACTCGCTCATGTCGAGGCGGATGATCGCGTCCTCGTTGTCGAAGAGGAAGGCCGCCAGCGAGCGTGCCAGCTCCGTCTTACCGACACCGGTGGGCCCGAGGAACATGAACGACCCGATCGGCCGCTTGGCATCCTTGAGACCGGCGCGGGCCCGGCGCACCGCCTGGGAGATGACCTTGACGGCGTCGTCCTGGCCGATCAGCCGCTTGTGGATCTCCTCCTCCATGCGCAGCAACCGCGAGGTCTCCTCTTCCACCAGCCGCGACACCGGCACGCCTGTCCACGAGCTGATGATCTCGGCGATGTGCTCCTCGTTGACCTCGGGCACGGTGGCACCGAGCTCGTCGCGCCACTGCATCTCGAGCGAGACGTACTTCTCCTTGAGCTTCTTCTCCTTGTCACGGAAGCTCGCCGCGGTCTCGTAGTCCTGCCCGGCAATCGCCTCCTCCTTCTGCGCCTGGAGCTCGCGGATCTCCTTCTGCATCTCCCGGAGGTTGTCGGGCGTTGTGGTGAGCTTCATGCGCACCCGTGCGCTCGCCTCGTCGATGAGGTCGATCGCCTTGTCAGGCAGGGACCGATCGGTGACGTAGCGCACGCTCAGCTCGGCCGCCGCCTTGAGGGCGTCGTCGGTGATCTGGACTCGGTGGTGCTTGTCGTACAGCGGCCTGATCCCGTGCAGGATCTCGATGGTCTCCTGCAGGCTGGGCTCGTCGACGAACACCGGCTGGAAGCGGCGTTCGAGCGCAGCGTCCTTCTCGATGTACTTGCGGTACTCGTTGAGGGTGGTCGCACCGATGCACTGGATCTCGCCGCGGGCGAGCGCAGGCTTGAGGATGTTGGCGGCATCGATGGCGCCCTCGGCAGCGCCGGCACCGACCAGGGTGTGCAGCTCGTCGATGAACAGCACCACCTCGCGCGACTGGCGGATCTCGTCGAGGATCTTCTTGAGGCGCTCCTCGAACTCGCCGCGATACTTGGTCCCGGCCACCAGGGCGCCCATGTCGAGGGTGAGAACACGCTTGCCCATCAACGATTCCGGAATGTTGCCGAGGATGATCGCCTGAGCCAGGCCCTCGGCGATCGCCGTCTTGCCGACCCCCGGCTCGCCGATCAGCGCCGGGTTGTTCTTGGTGCGCCGGCTGAGGATCTGCACGACGCGCTCGATCTCCATGGCGCGACCGATGACGGGGTCGAGCGCGTTCTTCAGCGCCAGCTCGGTGAGGTCGCGGCAGAACTGGTCGAGCAGCGGTGTCTTGCTGGGCTTCTTCTGCGCCTCCTTCGCCTCCTCCTCGAGCCCCGACTCGTGGAGCAGGCGGTCGATCTCGCCGCGGACCTTCTCGAGGTTGGCGCCGAGATCCTCGAGGACATGGGCGGCGATGCCCTCACCCTCGATGAGCAGACCGAGAAGCAGATGCTCGGTGCCGACGTAGT
>DATBPD010000107.1:0-69560 GCA_036561525.1 Candidatus Dormiibacterota bacterium
GACGGGGGATCGGCGACGCGTTGATGATCGACGTGGTGGTCTCGCCGTACGCAAGAAAGCGATCGAGCAGGTCGCTCAACTCATCGATCGATCGCAGGTGGACCTTGAGGTAGAAGCAGTCTTCCCCGGTGATGCGGTGACATTCGCCAACCTCCGGGATCTCCAGGGCCAGCTCAGGGATCCTGCGCAGCTGGCCGGGCGCGGGCTTGACACGGACGATCGCGGTCAGGCTGTAGCCCAGGGCGCGCGGGTCGATCTCGGCGCGGTAGCCGGTGATGACGCCGGTTCGCTCCAGCCGCTGGACGCGCTCAGCGACCGCCGGTGGCGAGAGGTTCACCCGCCGGCCCAGTTCGGCGAGAGCCACGCGCCCGTCGGTGGCGAGCTGGCCGATGATCTTTCGGTCAAGCTGGTCGATACTGACGGAAGCGTTAAGAGTCTTGTGTATCTTGCCGTTCTTCATTAGGTAATGGCAGGCTAATGCCTTTGATCATCTATGTCAATCTCATTGCGATCCCGGTAGCGTGCTCACATGCCCTCGAACCAGCTGCAACGCATCGCGGCGCTCCGTTCGGCCACGGTGCCGCCGCATGCGTACTTCATGGGCAGCGCCGTCTTCCACTATCTCGGGCCGTCATTCGCGGTGCTCCTCTTCGCCCGCGTCGACGTCCTCGGCGTGGCGTGGTTGCGCATCGCCTCGGCAGCGCTCATCTTCGCGGTGTGGCGGCGGCCGTGGCGCGCCTTTCTCGCGCTCGACCGCGGCGGTCAGCTGCTGATCGTCGCCCTGGGCGCCGTGTTTGCCCTCATGAACGTCTGTTTCTACATCTCCATCAACCGCTTGCCGCTGGCGACGGTGGCCGCGATCGAGTTCATGGGACCGATCGTCCTTGCGGCAATCGGCGCTCGGGTGCCGCGCAACTTCGCCGCCATCCTGGCGGCCGGTGTGGGCGTCTACCTGCTCACCCACGCGCGTTTCGTCGGTGAGCCGCTCGGTGTCGGGTTTGCATTTGCCAATGCAGCTCTGTTCGCCGCGTACATCGTCCTGGCGCACCGCGTCGCCCAACGCTCGAGGCTGGGTGACATCGATGGCCTGGCCGCAGCAATGCTGTTCGCGTTCATCTTCGTGTCACCGATCGGACTCCGAGGCGCAACCCACGCCTTCGCCGACCCGGTCGCGCTGGCTGCCGGGATCGGGGTGGGCGTGTCGTCGTCGGTGATCCCGTACGTTTTCGATCAACTGGCGATGGCCCGCCTGGCCCGCGCCACATATGCGCTGTTCGTGGCCCTGCTGCCCGCAACCGCCACGGGGATCGGAGTCATCGTGCTGCGCCAGCTGCCAACCCCGGTCGACCTCGCCGGCATCGCGTTGGTGATGCTCGGCGTCGTCTTGCATCGCGACCGATCGGTCCCTGAGGCGCCGCCACCGGCGGTGGCGGGGACTGCTCAGGCTTCGGTCGATGCCTCCTCGCCCGCGGGCTCTGCACCGGAGGGCGCGCCCTTGGCAAAGCGCAGCGCTGCGGAGTTGATGCAGTAGCGCTGCCCGGTCGGCTCCGGGCCGTCGGAGAAGACGTGGCCGAGATGACCCCCGCAGCGCCCGCAGCGCACCTCGGTCCGAGGCACGATCATCTTGAAGTCGCGGTGCTCCTCGATGAGGTCCGGCTCGGCAGGCGCGGAGAAGCTCGGCCAGCCGCTGCCGGAGTCGTACTTGGTGCTCGAGTCGAACAGCTCGGCGCCGCAACCCGCGCACAGGTACTGGCCGGTGGATTTGACGTGGACGTACTGGCCGGTCCCCGCTCGCTCGGTGGCGCCGCGGCGTAGAACCGCGTACTGCTCAGGCGTGAGCTGGTCACGCCACTCCTGGTCGGTCTTGACGACTTTCTCGGACATGCTCAGACCGTACCCGATCGCCGGTGTCGACAAACCTTCGACGGCGGCTCAGGCGCCCGAGCCCTGCCACTGCCGGCGGCGCCACGGCTCGGCGGCAAAAGAAGTTCGCACCGCCTGGCGGATCGCGGGGTCGGTGACGACGTCGGCACCGGTGAGAGCCAGCGCCGCCGCGCCGCGCAGCATCACATCATGAGCGGCCTCGGTCGCCGCCGCCTCGCGGAACTCGTGGGTGTGACAGAACACACCTTCACGGCTGATGGCCACCTCGGGATGGATGGTCGGGCACGCGTAGGAGACGTCACCGACGTCGGTGGAACCGACGCGTTCCCAAGGCATGGTGACCGCCGGCGCCAAGCCGACCTCCTCGAGATGCAGGTGGCCGCGCTCAGCCAGAACCGGGTTGGACCGCAGGTCCTTGTAGGTGCTCTCCTCGACCAGCTCCAGCGAGCATCCCGTCGCAGCCGCGGCCGCCTCGAAGATGGCGCGGAAGCGGATGTTCATCTCGTCGAGGTAGGCAGCGTCGCGGGCCCTGGTGATGAACTCGCCGCTGGTGCGCTCGGGGATGATGTTCGGGGCGGTTCCGCCCTCTGCGATGAAGCCGTGGACCCGGGCGCCATCCCGCACCTGTTGGCGCCACAGGGAAACACCGTTGTACGCGTGGACGAACGCGTCGAGCGCGTTCAATCCCCTGTCGGGGTCGCCCGCGGCGTGGGCGGCGCGGCCCGTGAACGTCCACCGCCAATTTGTGCAAGCGAGAGCCCACATGACCGCCATGGTGCGATCGGTGGGATGGAGGATCAACGCGGCATCGCAGTCATCGAAGACGCCGTCGTTGACCAGCGGGATCTTGCCGCCGCCTCCCTCCTCCGCGGGGCTGCCCACCACCCGCACGTTCCCGCCGACGCCGTTCTCGCGAAGCGCGTACAGCAACGAGATGCCTGCCGCAGCGGATGCTGTGCCGATGAGGTTGTGTCCGCAGGCATGGCCCAAGCCTCGCAGTGCGTCGTACTCGCACACGAAGGCGACACGCGGACCGCCCTCACCGCTGTGTGCATCGGCGACGAAGGCGGTCTGCATCCCTGACACGTCACGGCGGACCTCGAAGCCGTGCGCCTTGAGGAGGCCGCACAATGTTGCGCACGCACGCGTCTCCTCGAAGGCCGTCTCAGGGTGCGAGTGGATGTCGAGAGACACGTGGCGCAACTCGGTGCGCTGCTCGGCGAGAACTGCCTGGATGCGATGGGCGACGGCGTTGGCTGCGACGCTCATTGGCTGCCTCCCGGTGGGACGGTCGGCGGTATTGTGACGCGCTGCTGGTATCGTGCGGCCCCCGCTCGCAGCGTGGACGCGATGTGCGCGCGCAGCGACGGCGGCGCGATCACCTCGACGGATCCGCCCCAGCCGAGCACCCATGAACGCATCTCGACCTCACTGGCCACCCGGACATGGACGTCGATGTCGCCGTCGTCGCGCTCGTGCACCTCGGCAGCGCGATGGCCGAGAGCTTCCCGTGCGCGCTCGGCGATGGCCCTGTCGAAGCGCAGGTGGACATGGTCCTGTCCCGGCGCCTGCCAGATGCCCCACGATCCGCTGACCACCGCGTCGATGTCGAAGTCGTCCGGGACCGTGAAGGTGTCGGCCAACAGGCGTGCGTCGCGGACACGGTCGAGTCGGAAAGGCCGCACCTCGTCGGAGAGGTCGTCGTGGGCGAAGATGTACAGCGTGCGGCTCTCCGCGCGCGGTTCGAGAAAGTACGGTCGCAGCACGCGGCGCGTCTCACGACCCTCCGCGTCGCGATAGGTGACCTCGACGCAGCGGCGCTGCACGAAGCCGTCGACCAGAACGCGCTCGATTTGGTGGCGCTCACCACCGGCCGGGCGCCGTTCTGCGGCGGCGATCAGCCCCTGCAGATAACGGGTCACCACGGGCACGCTCAACGCGCGCGCCAGCTGCGCCAGCGCACCGATCAGCGCGGGCTGCTGCTCGGAGCGCATCTGCTGCATGGCACGCACCGCGAGCAGTAGCTCGGTGGCCTGGTAGTGGTCGAGCTGCATAGCGGGCAACCGGCTGCGCGAGCCGACGCGGAAACGGCCGTCGACCTCCTCGATGTCGATGCCGGCGCTGTCGCGTAGCGTGCTCAGGTAGCGCTGCACGGTGCGGGTGGTCACCTCGAGCTGGTCGGCGAGCTGGCGGGTGGTGAGGCCCGTCTGCGTGTCGGACAGTCGTACGAACAGCTGGATGACGCGGAGAAACTTCTCGCCGCTCTCGTAGCGCTGACTCATCGGCTCAGTTGAGGATGTTGACCGCGCGGCCCGCCACCAGCGCGACGGTGAGCAGCGAGGCGACCGACTGCAGACCCATGAGGATCTTGGCGAGGTGCGTCAACGGCATGGTGTCGGTGGGGCTGAAGGCGGTGGCGTTGGTGAGCGACACATACAGGTAGTCGATGAAGTGGGGTCGCCATCCCGACGGTGCATGGTTGGGCGCATTCATCTGCGGGTAGAGGAAGTCGGGGAACCGCGCATCCCCGGCAAGGCGCCGTGCAGGTCCACCGGCGTCGAGCTCCCAGTACCAGAGCCCGAAGATGATCACGTTGGTCAGGTAGATCTGGATCGCTGCGAAGACCAGGGTCCTCCCCGTGATCGCGCCTCCGTGGACGAGGAGGTCATGGATCAGGAGCACGAGCGAGGCGACGTTGCCGACGTTGGCGATGGCGATGAGCACGATCGCGGCAATCCGGCTGGGGCCCGCTTCGCCGGCATGGCGATGGGGTCGGGCCACCGTGAGGGGAACCAGGATCGCGCCTTCGAGCGCGGGCAGGATCCAGCGCGGTCCAAGCACCAGCGAGGCGGGCAGGGTGACGTACAGCACGATGGCCGCGACAACCGCGAGCGTCGCCGGCCAGCGCGACTCGAGCGGCGGCCGGCTCTTGGTCGTCACCGGGGTGGTGATGTCGGTCATCGGCGCGACGATACGTGACCGCGTGTCCCGTTCTGGCGAGGGCGATCGCCGCCCGCCGTCAGGGCCGGGCTACGCCCCGGGGGAGCCGCCAGCCGAGTTGTTCGCGATTCTCCAGCCTCAGAGCTGACCCGCGACACTCCTCACACCCGGGGCCGGCGGCGACACACTGTTGTCGCCGTCCCTCTTGATCATCGGTAGCATGACCGGTGAGAACCGCATCTCGGTCGACCGACCTGCTCCGGGCCACTACCAGGGTCGGCTGTCCACCGTGCTCAGCCGTCTCCCCGCCTGGCTGCCGCCACCCTCCGCTCAGGCCTCGCCCAGGGCACCGGGCAGCTGGAGCGTCGGCCACGGCACCCGACGCTCCCGGCAGCTGGCGCTGCCGCTCGACCCGCGGTGAACGACCGCGCCGCCGGGTAGGGGATCATCTCGGCGTGGACACGATGAGCCTCTTCTCCCCCGCGGCGCAGCGGTGGTTCGGCGACGCCCTCGGCGCGCCGACGGAGGTACAGCAGCGTGGCTGGCCGGAGATCGCCGCCGGCCGCAATGCCCTGCTCTGCGCACCCACCGGGAGCGGCAAGACGCTCGCCGCGTTCATGTGGTTCGTCGACAGCCTCGGCCGAACCCCGACGCCGCCGGAGGCAGGGCGTTGCCGGGTGCTCTACATCTCGCCGCTCAAGGCGCTGACCGTGGACGTCGAGCGCAACCTGCGCGCCCCGCTGCACGGCATCGCGCTCGAGGCACGGCGTTGCGGTGACGCCTTCGCGCCGGCGCGTACCGCAGTTCGCAGCGGTGACACGTCCCCCGCGCAGCGGCGCGACCTGGCCCGGCACCCGCCAGACATCCTGATCACCACCCCTGAATCGCTGTTCCTGATGCTCACCAGCGCGGCCCGCGAGACGCTGCGCAGTGTGCGCACGGTGATCGTCGACGAGATCCACGCGCTCGCCGGCACCAAGCGCGGCGCCCACCTGGCGCTCAGCCTGGAGCGGCTGAGCGTCCTCTGCGGAACCGACCCGCAGCGTGTCGGCCTCTCGGCGACGCAGCGTCCGCTCAACGAGGTGGCGCGCTTCCTCGGAGGCCGCGACCGTGAGGTGGTGATCGTCGATGCCGGGATGCGCAAGCCGATGGAGCTGCGCATCGAGGTGCCGGTGGATGACATGGCCGACCTCGACCGTGGCGCCGACCGTGGCGGCGATGAACCAGCCGCGAGGGCGCCCCGGCGCAGCATCTGGCCGGCGATCGCGCCGCGCCTGCTCGAGCTGATCAGGTCGCATCGATCGACGATCGTCTTCGTCAACTCGCGACGGTTGGCCGAGCGGCTCAGCGGGCAGCTCAACGACCTCGCCGGGGAAGACCTGGTCCGGCCTCATCACGGGTCGATCGCACGTGAGCAGCGCACCGTCGTCGAAGAGATGCTCAAGGAGGGCAGGCTTCCCGCGATCGTCGCCACGTCGTCGCTCGAGCTCGGCATCGACATGGGAGCCGTCGACCTGGTGGTACAGGTGGGCTCGCCGTCGACCGTCGCCGCCGGGCTGCAACGGATCGGCCGCGCCGGTCACAGCGTCGGCGAGGTTTCGAAGGGCACCATCTTCCCGACCCACCGGGGCGACCTCGTCGAGGCCGCGGCGATCGCCGAGCGCATGGTCGACGGAGTCATCGAGGCGACGCGGGTGCCGCGCAACCCGCTCGACGTGCTCGCCCAGCAGATCGTCGCGATGGCGGCACTCGACACCTGGGAGGTCGCCGACCTGCGCCGCACGCTGACCCGGGCGTATCCGTTCGCCGATCTCGGTGAGCTTGCTTTCGACGCCACCCTCGACATGCTGGACGGGCGCTACCCGTCAGAGGAGTTCGGCGAGCTGCGCGCGCGCATCGTCTGGGACCGCGTGGCCGGGACCGTCCGCGGCCGCGCCGGGGCGCAGCGGTTGGCGGTGACCAGCGGCGGGACCATCCCCGATCGCGGTCTGTACAGCGTCAACATCTTCGAGGACGGCCGTCGCGTTGGCGAGCTCGACGAGGAGATGGTCTACGAGCTGCGCCCCGGCGAGACGTTCATCCTCGGCGCGACCACCTGGCGTTGTGTGGACATCACCCCACAGCAGGTGCTGGTCCTGCCCGCCCCCGGCGAACCGGGCAGGGTCGCCTTCTGGCACGGCGACTCAGTCGGGCGTCCGTACGAGGTGGGCGCCGCGCTCGGCGCCATGGTGCGCGAGCTCGGCGCGCTCTCCGACGACGACGCGGTGCACCGCCTGCGCAGCCGGGCCGGCCTGGATGAGCGGGCGGCGCGCAACCTCATGGATCACCTCGCCGACCAGGCCGCGGCCACCGGAGCGACGCCCGACGATCGCACCATCGTCGTCGAGCGATTCCGCGACCAGCTCGGCGACTGGCGGCTGTGCGTGCTCAGCCCGTTTGGCGCGCGGGTGCATGCCCCCTGGTCGCTGGTGGCCGCGCAGCGGATGCGCGACGAGGTCGGCTCGGATGTGCAGGCGATCCACAGCGACGACGGCTTCGCGCTGCGCATCGCCGACGCCGACCGCCTGCCCGACGTGTCCGCACTCTTCCTCGACCCCGATGACATCATCGCCGCCGTCACCGAACAGCTCGATGGCAGCTCGCTGTTCGCCTCCAGGTTCCGCGAGAATGCCGCGCGGGCGCTGCTCCTGCCGCGTCGCCGCCCTGGCCAGCGCACCCCGCTGTGGCAGCAGCGCCAGCGCAGCGCCGGGTTGCTCCAGGTGGTGGCTCGACACCCGTCCTTCCCCATCCTGGTTGAGACCTATCGCGAATGCCTCCGCGATGTCTTCGACCTCGAGGCGCTGGCCGGGATCATGCGCGCGGTGCGCGCCCGCCAGATCCGCGTCGTCGAGGCGCAGACAGCCCAGGCCTCACCAGTGGCGAGCTCGCTCCTCTTCGAATACATCGCCCAGTACATGTACGACGGCGACGCGCCGCTCGCCGAACGGCGGGCCGCGGCGCTCAGCCTCGATCGCGAGCTGCTCGCCGAGCTGCTCGGCAGCGACGATCTTCGCGAACTGCTCGACGCGGACGCGATCGACGCCACCGAGCTCGAGCTGCAGCGCCTCGACACCTCATCGCATCCCCGCGATGCGGACGGTGCACTCGACGTCCTGCGCCGGGTCGGCGACCTCGCCGACGGCGAGGCCGAAGCCCGGGGAATCACGGCCGGGTGGGGCCGTGAGCTGGTTGCAGGCCGCCGCGCACTGCGGGTGCGGCTCGCCGGGGAGGCGCGCGTCATCGCCGCCGACGACGCCGGTCGGTACCGTGACGCGCTCGGCGTCGCCCTGCCTCCGGGGCTGGCCGCAGTGCACGTGGCGCCCTCACCGGACGCGCTCGCGGTGCTGGTCCGCAGGTACGCGCGCACCCACGTCCCGTTCGTCGCCGGCGAGGTGGCGGCACGGTGGGCCATCTCAGTGCACAGCGTGGTCGACGTGCTGAGCGCCCTGGTGGCGAGCGGGGAGCTGATCGCCGGCCACTTCCGGCCGGGCGGTGGCGACCGCGAGTACTGCCACCCCGAGGTGCTGCAGAGACTGCGGCGGCGCTCGCTGGCGGCGCTTCGCCGTGAGGTCGAAGCGGTCCCCGGCGACACCCTGGCGCGATTCCTGCCCGCCTGGCACGGTGTCGGTTCGAAGGATCGAGGGCTGGAACGCCTGCTCGAGGTGATCACCCAGCTGCAGGGGATGCCCGTGGCTCTCTCGGTGCTGGAGCGGGACCTGCTCCCGGCGCGGATGGCTTACGACGGCCGGCTCCTCGACGAGCTGATCGCCGCCGGCGAGGTGGTCTGGCAGGGGAGGGGCGCAGTGGGCCGCGACGATGGCCGCGTCGCGCTCTTCCTGCGCGGCGAGGCGCCCGCGCTACTGGCCGCGACGCTCGACCCGCCCCGCTCTCCCCTGCACGATGCCATCCGCGATCGCCTGGGCCGCGGCGGAGCGGCATTCGTGCGCGATCTCCTCGACGCCTGTCCGGGTGTGCCAATTGACGAGGTCATCGACGCGGTGTACGACCTCGTCTGGGCGGGCGAGGTGTGCAACGACACGCTGCAACCGCTGCGCTTCCTCGGCCCGGTGCGGCGCCACCCGCGCCGGCCGCTGATGCGACTGGTGCCGCCCCGCGCCCAGGGCCGCTGGTCGCTGACCGGGGCAGGGCGCACCAACGTGGGCGCGACCGAGCGGGGCATCGGGCTGGCCACCAGCCTGCTGCAGCGCCACGGCGTGCTCACTCGCGAAGCGGTTGCGGGAGAGGGGGTGAGCGGCGGCTTTGCGGCCCTGTACCCGGTGCTGCGTGCCATGGAGGAGGCCGGTCGCATCCGGCGGGGCTATTTCGTCGAGGGCTGCGGCGCTGCGCAATTCGCTCTGCCCGGAGCGGTGGATGCGCTCCGCGGCCAGCGAGCGGTGGAGACCCGCGCCACCCTCCTCGCCGCCGTGGACCCCGCCAACCCGTTCGGCGCAGTCTTGCCCTGGCCGAAGTTGGAAGGCCGAGCGTCACGTGCCGCCGGCGCGTACACCATCCTCCGCGGCGGCGAGCTGCGCCTCTTCGTCGAGCGCGGCGGTCGCTCGATGCTCTGCGGCCATGAACCCGATGACGCTGACATTGCGATGCTCTCCGTGGTGGCGGCGCGCATGGGCAGGCTCGACCTCCAGGCCATCGATGGCGAACCGGCGTCGGCACACCTCCTGGCCGCCAGGCTGCGCTCTGCGGGGTTCGCCTCGAGCCCGCGGGGGCTGGTGCTGTACGCGCAGCGGCCGCCCCCGATGCACGCCCGGGCAGACGCCCGATGAGAGGCTGGAGCCTCGCTCAGCCCGCCGGTGTCAACCAGTGCGTGATCACGACCCACTGCAGCACCGCGGCCGCGATGACCAGCGCGTGGAAGATCTCATGGAAGCCGAACGTGTGCGGCCAGGGATCGGGTCGCTTCCGCGCGTAGATGATCGCGCCGGCGACGTAGACGGCTCCACCGAGGGCGAGGAGGCCGACCCCGACGGGTCCGACGTTGCTGAGCAGCCGGGGCATGATGACCACGCCGAAGCCGCCGATGGCGATGTAGGGCCCAACCTCGATCACGACGGGCGCGTCGATCCAGAAGAGGTTGACGATGCTGCCGAGCACGGCACCGCCCCACACCACGACGAGGGTGGTCACGCTCAACCAACCGGTGAGCGCGATGACGGCGATCGGGGTGAAGGTGCCGGCGACGAGCATGAAGATGGTGGCGTGGTCGAGGCGGCGCAGCCAGCGCCGCACCGACACCGACCAGTGGCCACGGTGATACAGCGCGCTGACGCCGAGGCAGGCGCTGAGCGTGGCTGCATAGATGGCCGTCGAGGTCCGCGCGCCGCCCGCGGCGGGCGCGTGCAGGATTGCCCACGCGCCCGCGATCAGCGAGATCGGAAAGGCGAGCTCGTGGAGGACGCCGCGCAGGCGTGGTTTGACGAAGGCCACCGCCGCGCGTGCCGCGTCACCGGCCTCATCGACCGCAATGGCCAGCGGGGAGAGATTGTCCACGCTGTCCACCTTACCCGTCGGGGGCGCTCCAGTCGGTGTTGTTCGAGACCGAGTGACATACGATCCGCCCTCGTGACCGCAGTCGAGATCACCGGCACAGCGCAGAGGCAGGCCTGGCGTGACGGTGTCCTGCCCGCGGTCGAGCTGGTGCGTCCCCAGCTCTGGTCAGTACCGGTGCCCATCCCTGACAACCCGCTGCGCTACGTCCTCGTCCACCTGCTCGAGCTCCACGACGGCGTCGCCGTCGTCGACACCGGCTGGAACACCGAGGCGGCGTGGACTGCGCTCGTCGATGGCCTTGCCGTAGCCGGGTACTCAGTCGGCGACGTCCGGGCCGCCCTGATCACGCACATTCATCCCGACCACTACGGTTTGGCGGGTCGGCTGCGCGAGGCCAGCGGCGCCTGGGTGGCTCTGCACCCAGCCGACGCTGCTCTCCTTCCCGGCCGCTACGGCGCCGACGTGGGCATGGTGGTCGCCCAGATGCGCGGTCTTCTTGCCAACTGCGGCGTCCCCGCCGACGTCGTGGCTGAGCTGAGCGAAGCGTCGATGGGCGTGCGTGAGTTCGTCAGCCAGGCGGAGCCCGACGTGCTCCTCGAACACGGCAGGCAGCTGCCGCTGCGGGGCTGGGACATCGTACCGCTGCACACGCCGGGACACTCACCGGGCCACGTCTGCTTCCTCGACCGCGACCGGCGGGTCCTGCTCAGCGGTGACCACGTGCTGCCACGGATCAGTCCCAACATCTCCGTCCACGCGCAACAGCAGGGCAACCCGCTGGCCGACTTCCTCGACTCCCTGCGCGCCGTTCGCGACCTCGATGTCGAGGAGGTGCTGCCGGCGCACGAGTGGCGCTTCGCCCCGCTGGCCGCCCGCGTCGACGAGCTGCTCGAGCATCATGCCGAGCGGCTCCGTGTCGTGGAGCAGGCGATTGCCGACCATCCCGGGGCCACCTGCTGGGAGACGACCCGCCGGCTGCCGTGGTCGCGCACGTGGGACCAGGTGCGTGGTCACATGCAGCGCGCGGCGGTGGGGGAGACGCTCGCCCATCTCGTCCTCCTCGAAGCGCGCGGGGCTTTGCGGCGCGAGCCCACGGTGCCCTGGCGATGGGTGCGCACCGAGCATCGGTAGACTGCCGCGGGTGAGCGCCGCCACCGCCGCGACCGCCGAAGGTCGCCGGCTCGCGGAGGCGGACAGCGGAGCGGTGCGCTGGCGGCGCTGGGGTCCGTATCTCAGCGAGCGCGCCTGGGGCACCGTCCGCGAGGACTACAGCGCGAACGGCGACGCCTGGAATTTCTTCCCATACGAGCACTCGCGCTCTCGCGCGTACCGATGGAACGAGGATGGCCTCGGTGGCGTCTGCGACATCGACCAGCGACTCTGTCTCGCCCTGGCGTTCTGGAACGGGGTCGACGCGACGCTGAAGGAGCGCGCCTTCGGGCTCACCAACGAGCAGGGCAACCACGGCGAGGACGTCAAGGACTACTGGTGGTTCCTCGACTCGACGCCGACCCACTCATGGATGCGCTGGCTCTATCACTATCCCCAGGTTGCGTTCCCCTATGGCCAGCTGGTCGAAGAGAACGCTCGCCGCGACCGTCAGCAGGCGGAGTACGAGCTGCTCGACACCGGCGTGTTCGACGAGGACCGGTACTGGCAGATCACCGCCGAGTACGCCAAGGCGAGCGCCGAGGACTTGGTGGTGCGCGTCAGCGCCCGCAACGCCGGACCGGACACCGCGACATTGCATGTCCTCCCGACCCTGTGGTTTCGCAACACCTGGTCGTGGCAGGTTGGAGCAATGCGTCCGCGGATCCACGTCGAGGACGGCGCCATCATCGCCGAGGACCCGGCGCTGGGCACACGCCGGCTCACCTCGGCAACCGCCGCGCCCGTTCTCGTCTGCGACAACGACAGCAACACCGAGCTTCTGTGGGCGTGCGCCGGGTCCGCCTTCCCCAAGGACGGCATCAACGACCACGTTGTCCGCGGTGCCGCCACTGTGAACCCCGCGCAGGAGGGGACCAAAGCGGCGTTCCACCACGTGGTGACGGTGGCGCCCGGAGAGACGGCGACGGTGACGCTGCGCCTCTCCGACTCGGCGACCTCAGCTGACGGCGCGGACCGGCTCATGGCGACCCGTCGCGCCGAGGCCGACGCATTCTACGCGGCGCTGACTCCGGCCGACGCAAGCGCCGACGAGGCCTCGGTGATGCGGCAGGCGTTCGCCGGCATGCTCTGGGGCAAGCAGTTCTATCACTACGACGTCTGCAGCTGGCTCGACGGCGACCCCGGGCAACCCCCGCCGCCGCCGGGCCGCGGCGCGATTCGCAACGGCGGCTGGCGCCACTTCGACGCCCTCGACGTCATCTCCATGCCGGACGCATGGGAGTACCCGTGGTTCGCGGCCTGGGACCTCGGCTTCCACTGCGTCGCCCTGGCGCATGTCGACGCCCAGTTCGCCAAGCGGCAGCTGATCCTGCTGCTGCGGGAGTGGTACATGCGTCCCAACGGGCAGCTGCCCGCCTACGAGTGGTCGTTCGACGACGTCAACCCGCCGGTCCACGCGTGGGCGGCGCTGCGTGTGTTCGAGATCGACGGCGCGCGCGACCACGACTTCCTCGAGCGCGTGTTCCACAAGCTGCTCATCAACTTCACCTGGTGGGTGAACCGCAAGGACGCCGAGGGCAACAACATCTTCGAGGGCGGCTTCCTGGGGCTTGACAACATCGGCCTGTTCAACCGCTCCACTCTTCCCCCCGAGGCCGGGTATCTCGAACAGTCGGACGGAACCGCGTGGATGGCGATGTACTGCCTGAACCTCCTGGAGATGGCGATGGTTCTCGCCCGCAACGACAACACCTACGAAGACGTTGCCACCAAGTTCTTCGAGCACTTCGCGCTGATCGCCAGCGCGATGGACGAGCAGGGTCTGTGGGATGATGGCGACGGCTGGTACTACGATGTGGTGCGCGCCTCGGACGACAGCCGGGTCCCCATCCGTGCTCACTCGGCTGTCGGCCTGATCGCGATGTGCGCGGTCACGGTCATGGAGCCCGAGGTGAGGGCCGAGCTGCCCGCGTTCGTGCGCAGGATGGACTGGTTCCTGCGCAACAAGACACAGTTCGGCCGGGTGATCGCCCACGTCGACGTTGACTCCGCGCAGAGCCGCCGGCTGTTGAGCCCGGTTGACCCGGTGCGCTTGCGGCGCATGCTGACGCGCGTCCTCGACGAGGCCGAATTCCTCTCGCCGCATGGGCTACGCGCGTTGTCGCGCTACCACCTCGACCATCCACTGGAGATCGAGGTCGGCGGCATGACGATGCGACTCGACTACGAGCCCGCCGAGTCGACCTCGAACCTCTTCGGGGGCAACTCCAACTGGCGCGGACCTGTCTGGTTTCCCATCAACTACCTCGTCATCGAGGCACTGCGCCGCTACCACCTGTTTGTCGGCGACGGGTTCACCATCGAATACCCGACAGGGTCGGGACAGCTCCACAACCTCGGCGAGGTCGCGGCACGGATATCGGCGCGACTGGTCTCGCTGTTCACGCAACGCGAGGACGGCAGCAGACCGGTGTTTGGCGCCGACCAGCGCCTCCAGACCGATCCCGCATGGCACAGCCAGATTCCGTTCCACGAGTACTTCCACGGCGACACCGGCGCGGGTCTCGGTGCTTCTCACCAGACCGGCTGGACCGGCATCGTCGCCGACCTCATCGCCTCCCGCGCGGCCCCGACCCCACTGCCGATGGAGATGAACCGGCCCTCGGTTTCTGACTGATGCTGATGCCAACCTGGGCCACGTTCACTGTCTTCGCGATCGCCTCGCTGGCGCTGCTGGTGATCCCCGGGCCTGCGGTGATGTACATCGTCACGCGCAGCGTTGACGAGGGCCGCGCCGCCGGGCTCGCCTCGGTCGCCGGTGTGCACCTCGGCACCGTGGTCCACGTCAGCGCAGCGGCGCTTGGGATCTCGGCACTCCTGGCGTCGTCGGCAGAGGCGTTCACGCTTGTGAAATTGGCGGGCGCCGCCTACCTCATCACGATCGGGATTCGGCGCATCCTGGTGCGCGATTCGCGCCCAGCAGATGACACCCTAGTGCGAGCGCCTTTGCGGCGCGTGGTTGCGACCGGCGTGCTCGTCAATATCCTCAACCCCAAGACTGCGCTGTTCTTTCTCGCGTTTCTCCCCCAATTCATCAACCCCGCAAGGGGGGCGGTGGCTTTGCAGGTGCTGATGTTGGGTGGACTGTTCATCGCGCTCGGTCTGGTCACTGACGGCACCTATGCCCTGGTCGGCTCGGCGGCTGGCGGCTGGCTGCGCCGGCGGCTGTGGCGTTCGCGCGGACAGCGCCTGGTCACCGGCGGCGTGTATGTGACCCTGGGCACGGCGGCGGCGCTGACCGGCACGCCGAGGCACGGCTGAGCCGGTCAGCGCCACGCTCCGAGAAGGACGCCGTCGTGGGTGAGGTTGAGGCTTCCCGTGAGGGTGACCGCCGGGATGAGCAGGAGTCCGAGGACAACGATGGCAAACGCCAGCCCGGCGAATGTCAGGGTGATCAGCGGGAGCACCGCCCAGATGGCGAACGGGTTGCGCGAAGTAGTGATACCACAACTGACAGTGCGAGTGGCGCTTCCGACGCGAACGAGGGCTTTGCGGCGTGCGCTTGACGCCGCGGGCCGGCACGTCCCACCATCACGGTCGAGTACGGCCAAGGAAGATCCGGAGGAGGGCGCGTGTTCGGTCGATCGAAGAAGGCCGCGAGCCCTGAGGCGCCGACCGCCGCGACCATTCAGCGTTGCCGCATGGCCGGGTGCCGGCGCCGCGACGGATCGGCGTGCGGATACATGGACAAACGCGGCCGCAGCTGTCCCACCGGGTGGTGTCCACAACACGCCGTGCTGGTTGGCGGCCTGCCCTTCTGCCGCCGGCACGGGTCGACGATGAGCGCGCTCGACGGTGCGGAGGCTGTCGCAGGGCTGCCCGACCTCGACAATCGCGCCCCCTCCCTGGTCGGCTGGATGGGGCGGGAGCTCGATGCCTCCGTGCGCGACCTTCTCCACAGGGTGGCTGCGAGCGCAGGCGCCGCAGTGATCACCGACCCCGTCCGGCTGCTGCTCACCCCCGGCGGCCAATCCCGGCGCTGGGCCAAGGCTTGGAAGGTCCTTGACGACACCGCGGTGGTCAGCAGGGTGTCGGTCGAGGTCGACGAGCACGACGACTGCCTGGTCTGCGCGCGGGTCGACACCGAGTTGATCGGTCAGGGCGTGCCGCCGTGGATCGAGCACCGCCGTGCCGGCCACCTGGTGGACGCGGTCACCGACGCCGCAGAACGCCGCGCCTTCACCGCGGCGATGGCGCGCTCGATCGAGCTTGTTGTCACCCGGCAGGAGGTGGCGACCCGGAGTTGAGCGCGCTCAGCATCGGCTGGACCGAGAGCGCCTCGGAGCGCGAGGCGCGGGTCGACGTCGTCCGCGCCGCCTGGCAGGCGGCGTACTCCCACATCTTCTCCGTCGCCGAGATCGACGGGATCTTCGACGGTGACGTCGAGGGCGAGGGCAGCTGGGTGGCGTCAAGGCTCGCACCCGCCGGCACCCTCGGCGCCCGGCGCGATGGCGGGCTCATCGGCCTCGCATCGCTCGGCCTGCTGCGCAGCGGGGACGCTGAGCTGGCCGCATTCTATGTGCGACCCGAAGAGCAGGGACGAGGCGTCGGCCTGGCTCTCTGGTCGCGGGCAGTCGACGAGTTCCGCCTCCGCGGCTGCGCGCGGATGGAGGTCTGGACCCTTGCTCGCGCGGCTGCGCGCCGGTTCTACGAGGCTCGCGGCTGCGTTGCGTTCGCTGAGGGCAGCTTCGCGGCGGCCGGCCATGTCGAACCCGCCGTCGGTTACGCCCTCGACTTCTCCGCGTCGGCCTCGTCGGTGCGCGGGCAGTCGATGCCCAACCGGTAACCCACCTCCTGGCGGTGCCTCGCCCCGACCGGGTCGGCGAACCCGTACCCGGTGTAGAGAACCGACGGGATTCGATGGCCCACCAGGCGCCGCTCGGCCCGGGCGCGATTGAACGAATGGCGCACGTGATCGAGGCGAAGCAGGACCACGGCTGCGATCGATGCCACCAGGGGCACCAGTGCCGTCTTGACGCCGGCGGCGGCGTACATGCCGGTGCCGACGATCACCGCGGATTCGGCGAGCAGGACGAGCCGGCGGCTGCCGGTCCGCAGGGTGCCGAGGCGGAGAACGAGCGCCGTCTCCAGGATGGAGCCGGCGAGCACCCAGGCGGCCAGGGCCGTCCAGAGCGCGCCGCCGGGCAGGAGAACTGTCTGCGATGCGGGGAGGCGCAGGGAGGTCGCAGGGGCGGAGAGGCCGGCGGTGAGCATCAGCCCGACGACCACGGCGATGCGGAACACCAGACAGACCTGGGCGAGCCGCACGGCTGCGGGAGGCGCGATCAACGTGCGGCGCGGCGGGCGGGGCACGCCGAGAGGCGGGAGGGTGCCGGATGGAGACCCATTCACTGCGGCCAGCGTAGTGCGCGCGGAATCACCATTCGTGGCAATTGCGTCACGGCCGGTTCACGTTCCGCCGGCCAGCCGTCGCGGCGCCATCGGGCCGTGACGAGCCTGGCGTCCGGTCAGCCGTTGCGCTTGGGCAGGCCGAGGCGCTTGGCACGCCTCTCCGCGGCCCCGAAGGCCACGATGCCGCCGGTCACCAGCACAACGCCCATGGCAAGCAGCACCGCGACCGTGGGAAGCAGCGCAGCCACGCCGCTGTTGTTGAGCAGCGCGTCGCGCATGCCGGAGAGCGTGTAGGTGAGCGGTGAGGCTCGACCGATGGCCTGGAACAGTCCCGGAGGCACCGTCAGCGGGTAGTACACGCCGGAGACGAGCAGCAGGATGCCCTGGACGGCGAACGTCATCTGCTCGCCCTTCTCAGGCGACAGCAGGGGGAGGATGGCGATGAAGATGCCACCCTGTACGGCCGCTGCCGCCGGCTGCTACGTTGACCGGCCATGCACGAACCGCTCCGCGCCGTCAACAGCGCCGGCTTCGCGTCACCCGCCGGGCTGACCGCGCTGCCGGTCGTGCTTGCCCCCGTGTCCGGACGTCTGCACGTGCTGCTTGTTCGACGTGAGGAGCAGCCGGCAGCCGGCATGTGGTCGCTGCCCGGCGGCTTCATGAGCGGTGACGAGCGACCCGAGGAGACTGCGCAGCGCAAGCTCACCGAGAAGACTGGGGTCGGGGCTGTCTACATGGAGCAGCTGCAGACGTTCGGCGATCCCAACCGCGACCCGCGCGGCTGGATCCCGTCGGTGGCCTACCTCGGGCTCATCGACGCCGCCGTCCTGCGCGAGCACGAGTCGGCGGCGCGTTGGTTCGCGGTCGACGACCTACCGCCGCTTGCGTTCGACCACGCTGAGGTCATCGGCGACGCTGTCGAGCGCCTGCGCGGCAAGGTGTGGTGGTCCAACATTGCCGTCGGCCTTCTTCCCGAGCAGTTCACCATGCCCCAGGCCCGGCGCGTGTTCGAGGCCATCAGCGGCGTCGCCTACGAGCCTTCGAACTTCCGCCGCGGTCTCGAGCAGTCCGGCCTGGTGCGCACCACCGGCGGAGTCGTCAAGGGTGGCCCGGGCCGACCTGCCGCGCTCTACGAGTTCGTCGACCGCCGGCCCGCCTGGAGCACGCGCCGCTCGCGCGTGCCCGCGACGGTCCGTACCCGCGAGCCGCGCTGAGGGCGCGGCGATCAGACGCCAGGGCGCTCCTCGAGGGTGGCGTGGAGCGTGATCGTCTGTCCACCCCGGCGCACCTTGCAGGTGATCACGTCGCCGTCCCGGTGCGCCTGGATCAGACCGCCGAGCGTCCGCCCGTTGTCGATGTCGACGCCGTCGATGGCCACCAGGATGTCGGCCGCCCTGAACCCAGCCCCCGCCGCGGGTGTCCCGGCGCGGACGCTCTTCACGAAGACCCCCGGACCCGAGAACCCCGAGCCGGCTTCGATGGCGTCGATGCTGGGCAGGTAGGTGATGCCCAGGAAGGGATGCTGCACCTTCTGGTGGTTGATCAGCGTCTCGGCGACGTAGCGGGCGAGGTCGGCGGGGATGCTGTAGCCGATGTTGTTGGCGTTGCCCGCCGTGGCCACGTTGACCCCGACGACATCGCCGGCCATGTCCGACAGCGGGCCACCGCTGTTCCCCGGATTGATCGACGCGTCGGTCTGGAGGACGTCCTCGAGCGTCTCGGATGACGCCCCGCCGCTGTCGCTGGCGCTGATGGTGCGGTGCAGAGCGCTGATCACCCCCGCGGTCACCGAGCCCTGGTTGCCAAGCGGGGAACCGATGGCGATCACCGGCTGTCCAACTGCCAGGTTGGCCGAGGTGCCGAAGGTCGCCTGGGCAAGGGAGGTGCTCGGGACGCTGACCACGGCGATGTCATCGAGGCTGTCCGTGCCCACCAGCTTGGCGGCAAACTCCTGGCCGTCGGGCATGACCACGTGCAGGCCGGTGGCGCCGGTGACCACATGGTTGTTGGTCACCAGGTAGCTGACCGAGGTGTCGTGGGCGATGACGAAGCCGCTGCCCAGCGCGTTCGAGGAGGCTGATTGGGCGGCGATGATGGTCGCCACCGCCGGGGCGAGCTGCTTGGCGACGGCCACCGTGGCGACGGTGCCGACGTTGACCGGGTTGTCGTTGACTCGGACGTCCGCGGCCCCCGAGCCTCCAGAGGGGTTGCGGGTGGCGGCGTAGGCGACGCCCGCACCGACGATGAGCCCGACGGCGAGCATGGCGACCAGGCTGCGCCAACCTCGGCGCGGGCGGTCGAGCGCCTGCGGCGGGGGCGGCGCGTCGTTCGGCGTGGCCGCGGGCTCGCGGAGGCGCGCGCCCGCCGGGACCGGGGGTGGATCGGGCCAGTGGATGCCCTCAATCTCGTCGATGCGACCTATTGTGGCCCGCGCATGCTTGCCAGCGTCCTCAGCAACGGGCGCCCATGACGGCGCTGACCTGCGCCCTCGGACCGGACTCAGCCGGCACTCTGCTGCGCCGATTCCTGGCCGCGGCGAGCACCCGGTTGGACGTCGCGGTGTACGAAGCGGGGCCCGCCTTTGCCTGGGAGTTCCCCCGGGCGGTCGAGCGCGGCGTCGAGGTCCGGGTGCTGCTCGACGGGCACGGCGGCGCCAACCGCGGATGCCTCGAAGAGCTGCGGGCGGCGGCGGCGCGCGGCACGGCCGTGCCGATTCGCCTGAAACGCCATGAAGCGGCGCGCGAGGCGCACTGGAAGCTGCTCGTCGCCGACGGCCATCGCCTGGCGGTGGGGACGGGCAACCTCATCGAGCGGGACGCCCCCGCCGACCGCCGCGGCCGCCTGCCGCCGGAGGCACCTGCGCAGGCGGGCACCCGCGAGTGGTGGGCGTTCATCGACGGGGCCCCCGGCCTGGCGTCGACGGCGAGGTCGCGGATCACCGCGGCGTGGCGGGAGTCGGCTCCGCCCCCACCGATCTGGGCTGTGGAAGTGGTCGCCGAGGTGCCGCCTGTCGGGATCCCGCGACCGAGCGTCGCGCCTCTTCTGGTCGATGTCGGGCCGCGGCGCCTGCACCTGGCGATCGAGGCGAGGGCGGTCCGGCAGGAGATCGAGGCGATCCTCGATTCGGCCGAAAAGCGCTGCCTCCTCGTTGTGCCCTACATGCACACCTGGGCCCACGAGGTGCGTCCGCTCCTCGAGCGCCTCGCTGAGGCTCGCCGCCGGGGGCTCGATGTCCGTGTGCTCCTCGGCCAGGAGCCGGCGGGTGGTGACGCGGCCACCCTTCGTGAGCGCGGGGTGCCGGCGCGGGTGATGGACCCGGCCCGGTGCACCACCGGCCACACCAAGGGTTTGGTCGTCGACTCCAGTGCCCTGGTGATGTCCGCGAACTGGAGCGCGGCGGGGCTGGGCAGCTCCATCGAGAGCGGCCTGCGCATCGATGATCGCGCCGCGGCCGACTACTTCGCGGCGGCCTTCGAGCGCGACTGGCACGTCTCGAACCCACCGTGAGCGTCGGTCGATCCGGGAGTCCACGGTTATGCTCGTCCGATGATCGAGGACGAGCCCGCAGAAGTGTCGCCGCCCCAGCCGGTGCCCGAGCGGCTCCCGGTGGTCCCGCTCCGCGACAACGTCGTCTTCCCTCACCAGCTGGCGCCGCTCGCGGCCGGCCGGCGGCGCTCGGTGGCCGGGCTGCAGGCCGCCGTCAACGCCGACGGGCGGGTCATCCTCGCGGTTCAGCGCGACGCGCAACCGGATGACGTCGGCTTCGCAGACCTCCACGAGATCGCCGTCGTCGCCACCGTCGGTGCCCTGCGACTCCTCCCCGGGGCTGGGGCGCATGCCCTGGTCGAGGGCCAGCATCGGGTGCGGCTGGTTTCCTTCGAGGAAGACGGCGAGCACTGGTCGGCGGCGTACGTGGCCATCGACGACACCGACGACACCGGCACCGAGGCCGACGCGCTGGCGGGGAGCGTGCGCCAGCTGTTCGCCGAGTACGTGACCGCGGGAGGCCAGGTCGCCCCCGAGGTGGGCGCGTCGATGGCCAGGGCGGGTGGCCCATCCCGCGTCGCCGATATCGCCTCGGCGGCTCCGGACCTGACCGTGGAGGAACGGGTGGAGCTGCTCCAGACGCTGGACGCGATGGTCCGCCTTCGCCGCCTGGCGCCGCTGCTGGGTCGCCAGGTGGAGGTGGCGTCGATGCGCACTCGGATCCACGAGGACGTCACCCGCACCATCAACAAGTCGCAGCGTGAGCACATCCTGCGTGAGCAGCTTCGGGCGGTGCGCAAGGAGCTCGCCGAGCTCGACGGCGAGGGCGACGACGGCGAGGATCTCACCGCGCGCATCGAGGCCCTGGGGATGCCCCCGGCGGTCCGGGCCCGGGCGCTCAAGGAGGTGTCGCGCCTCGAACAGATCCCCGGCGCGTCGCCTGAGCTTGGCATGGTGCGCACCTGGGTCGATTGGCTGCTCGACCTTCCGTGGGGCGAGCCGCCGCACCGCGACGTCGACATCGACACGGCCGCAGCCATCCTCGACGCCGACCACTATGGCCTCGCCAAGGTGAAGGACCGCATCCTCGAGTGGATGGCGGTGCGCGATCGAGCCCAGCGCCGCGCCGACGCGACGGCCGCCTCCGCCGCCGAGCGCGCGCCTGACGACGCTGCCGGCGGCGACGCGCACGCTGAGTCGGCAGAGCCGCCGGCGCGCGACGCGAGCCCGCCGCCGCGGGTCCTGCAGACGCCCATCCTCTGCCTGGTCGGGCCACCCGGAGTCGGCAAGACCTCGCTTGGGCGCAGCATCGCGCGGGCCATGGACCGACGCTTCGTGCGCCTGTCGCTCGGCGGCATCCGCGACGAGGCGGAGATCCGCGGACACCGGCGCACCTACATCGGCGCTCTGCCCGGGCGGATCATCCAGTCGATGAAGCAGGCGGGCAGTGTCAACCCGGTGATCATGCTGGATGAAATTGACAAGGTTGGCACCGACTTCCGCGGCGACCCGTCCGCGGCTCTCCTCGAGGTCCTCGACCCCGAGCAGAATCGCGAGTTCAGCGACCACTACCTCGAGGTCCCCTACGACCTCTCGCATGTGCTCTTCATCACCACCGCCAACATGGTCGAGACGATCGGTCCGGCGCTCCGCGATCGCATGGAGCTGATCCGCATCAGTGGCTACACCGAGGTGGAGAAGCTGGGCATCGCCGAGGGTCACCTGCTGCCACGTCAGCTCGGCCAGCACGGGCTCGACGGCGGCGAGCTGTCGATCGGCCACGACACGCTGGTGGCCATCCTCCGGGGCTACACGCGCGAAGCGGGTGTGCGCCAGCTCGACCGCACCATCGCCGAGATCGCGCGCAAGGTGCCCCGCCGCCTGGCGGCAGGGGTGGAGAGCGTCGTGGTCGAACCCGCCCAGCTCAGCGAGTTCCTGGGGCCGCAGCGCTATGACTACGGGGAGGCACAGGAGGCCGACGAGGTGGGCGCGGTCACCGGGGTTGTGGTCAGCGACGTCGGCGGTGACATCGTCACCGTGGAGGCGCTCGCCGTGGTGGCCGACCCAGCCCTGTCGCTGACCGGACAGCTCGGCAGCGTCATGGAGGAGTCGGCCAAGGCCGCGCTCTCGTGGGCCCGGGTCCACGCCGTGGAGTACGGGGCTCCGCGCGACTTCTTCGAGACCCACGCTCTGCACATCCACGTGCCCGCCGGCGCGATTCCCAAGGATGGTCCCTCGGCGGGAGTGACCATGGTCACCGCGATGGTCAGCGTCGCCTCCGGACGCAGGGTGCGTCGCGACGTCGCCATGACCGGCGAGGTGACGCTGCGCGGTCGGGTGCTGCCCATCGGCGGCGTCAAGGACAAGCTGCTGGCTGCCCATCGGTCGGGGTTGACGACCTTCATCCTGCCGCGCAAGAACCTTCGCGACCTCGACGAGATTCCCCGTGATGTGCTGGAGACCGTCGAGGTGGTGCCCGTCGACAACGTCGGCGAGGTGCTGGCGCGAGCCCTCACCGATGCGCCGGCCCAGCGTCGTGAGCGTCGCAGCGCCGGCTTCATGCTGCCCCTGGGCGGTGACGACGGGCAGCCGCCGACCATCACCGCCTGATGGCCGAAGCCCTTGGCGAGCTCCTCGACCTGCACGTCGTGGTCGACCCGGCCTATGACCAGAACTGCTACGTGCTGCACCGTCGCGACAGCGATGCCGCGCTCGTCATCGATCCGGGGCTGCAGCACCAGGACACCCTCCACCTCCTCGACAGCAAGGCCTGGCGGTGCGAGCGCGTTCTGCTCACCCACGGCCACGGCGACCACGTCAACGGCGTCCCCGCGATCGTGGCGGCGCACCACTGCCCTGTCGCCCTGCATCCCGACGACCGCGAGCAGCTGGTCAGCGTCCGCTTTCTGCCCGGGATCCCGGCCGACCTTGCCGACGTGGAGATCGACGAGGACCTCGCCGAGGGCCAGGTGATCGGGTGGCACGGTCTCGACATCGAGGTGCTGCATACCCCCGGGCACACGCGCGGCTCGGTGTGCTTCATCGTCGGGCGCGACCTGCTCAGCGGCGACACGCTCTTTCGGCGCGGCGTCGGTCGCGCCGATCTGCCCGGCGGTGACTGGCCGCAGCTCCTGGTCAGCATCGAGAGGCATCTCTACACGCTGCCGCCCGCCACGGTTGTACATCCCGGCCACGGCTCCAGCACCACCATCGGTGAGGAGATGAGCTCAAACCCGTTCGTCGTGCACCCGCGCCACCGCTGACGTTGCGGTGCGGGCGACGGTTGCCGTGATGCGCCCGATCAGCGCAGCGATGATCGCCGCGGTCACGCCCCAGATGACTTCGCCGCCGACGTCGTAGAAGTGCACCTCGCGGGGCCGCCCCTGGTGAGTGAGGGTTTGCACCGTGTGGGGCCCCTCGATGAGGCTCTGGAGGTCGACGTGGAAGAGACGGGCAACCTCGAGGTGGTCGGGGCGCAGGTCGATGTCGCGATCGCGCAGGCCGATCACCGGCGTCAGCCAGTTGTCCGATGTTGCTGTCAGAAATGGCGGCAACAAGCCGATCACCTCGACGGCGTCGGCGGGGATGGCAGCCTCCTCGGCCGCCTCGCGGAGCGCGGTGGCCACGATGTCCGCGTCGTCGGACTCACTGCCCCCACCGGGGAAGCCGATCTGGCCAGCGTGGTGGCGGAGGTGCGCCGTGCGCTCGATGAAGAGCAGGGGGAGCCGCGGATCGCGCGTGTCGAAGAGGAGCAGAACGCCCGCGGCTCGGCGGCTCGCCGGCGGCGCCTCGTCGTGCGCGGCGTCGAGCCGGTCGACCGTGGCCCGGAGCAGGTCCTCGAGGTCGGCCATGGGATCACTCTACGTGACACCCGCGGCTGCGCCGGTTGGTCAGGCGGCGTGGGGCCTCATCGTGCTGCGCAGGCTGGCTTCGAGTCGCAGCATGGCGTCGGCGCGACGCACGGCATCCTCGATCACGGTGGCGAGAAGCTGCTGGCGGATGTACCGCCCGGCCGCGTCGTCCTCCCTGGCGTCGGCCAGGCGCTGCAGTTCTGCGGCTGCCATCTCTGCTCCTGCTCCGCTGTGCGGCGTGGCCCGGGATGTGGACCCGGTGCCGTCGGCCGTGTTGGCAACGTACGCTTGCCGTCGCCGGTCGCGGTCACGTCGTGACCAAGCCTCGGTAAATGTGCGTGAAGGAGGTCTGAGGCAATGCAACGCGGCGTCGCATCGGGGGGTCGGGATCAGTCATCGCTGCGACCGTGCCCCCATTGCGCAGGCGTCTTGCGGGCTTCGCACCGCGAGTACGTGGGTGCTGGAAGCAGCACGACGGTGCTGCGCTGCACGTCCTGTGGACGCACGGTGACCGGCCCCATCCGCAGTGACGCCGGCCGCCGCGCCGCCACCACGGGAAGGTCGCGACGCCATCAGCCCGTCGACGAAGGGCCACCAACGAACCCTGTTCTCGACCCCGAGCTGGCGCGCCGGCTCCTCGAGGAGCTCGGTGGCTAGCTCACCGGTGCGCGGGAACGGCCCCGACCGGTGGCCGCGTGGCCAGTGGCGAATGTGAGTCGAACCAGCTCAGGACGGCGGCGTTGATCGGGTCCCGGTCGATGTCGACGCTCATGCCGTGGCCGCTGCGCGGGAACGAGATTCGGGCCACGTCGGTGCTGCACACAAGTCGTCGTTCGATCTCCACCGCGTTGTCCGGGTGGATGGTGCGGTCGCGTCCCCCGTGGATGACGAGCACCGGTGCGCGAATCGCCGCCAGCTCATCGCGGACACGGCCGATCAATCGGGTGAACTCGTAGATCGACGACATCGGGCGCCGGCCGTGCGAGTACAGTTGGTCGGCGCCGGCCGGGTCGTAGAGGTCGATGTCGTCGCCGGCTTGGTGCCATCGCACCACATGCCGGGCGACCGGCAGCAGGCGCGCCGCAACCCCGGAGATCCAGACCGCAGCGGCCAGCGTCGCCACCGCGGCAACACGCAGGTCGGTGGCGGCCAGGTGCAGCGCGAGGGTGCCGCCCATCGACTGGCCGGCGACCATCACCTCGTCGCAGTCGGAGGCCAGGATGTCGAGCTCTCGCTGCGCGGAGGCCATCCAGTCGGTACGGGCGGATGCCCCCAGCGCTGCGGGCGTGGTGCCGTGGCCGGCGAGCAGCGGGGCCCGGCAGCGGTAGCCGTTGCGCGCCAGGTGCTCGCCGAGACCGCGCAGCTCCGGCGGTGTGCCGGCGAACCCATGGAGCAGCAGCACGCCGCGGCGCCCCTCGCCGAGTGTCCACGGTTGCACCACCTCCGGGTCGAAGGGGATGAGAGTGCGCGCGGCCATGAGCGCGGCGAGTATATGCCGGGCCCGCGGATGCTACCGTCGCGCCCACGTGACCGAGGAGCTGATGCGTGCGGCGCTGGAATCGATCGTCTGCGGCGAATCGCTGGGCGTCGGGACCGCGCGCGCGGTCATGGACCTGGTCATGGACGGCGCGGCGACCCAGGCGCAGATCGGCGGCCTCCTGGCAGCCCTGCGAACCAAGGGCGAGTCCGTCGACGAGATCACCGGGATGGTGATGTCGATGCGCGACCACGCGACCGTGGTCGACCTCGAGCCCGGCGCCGTCGACACCTGCGGCACCGGCGGCGACGGCAGCAACACCTTCAACATCTCGACGGCGGCGGCATTGGTGGCAGCTGCCGCCGGCTGCCGCGTCGCCAAGCACGGCAACCGCGCGCAATCGTCACGGTGCGGCAGCGCCGACGTCCTCGAGGAGCTCGGTGTGCGCGTTGCGCTCGACGGCCCGGGTGTGCGCCGCTGCGTCGACGAGGCCGGGATCGGTTTCATCTTCGCGCCCGCATTCCACCCCGCGATGCGGCACGCGGCCGCGGCTCGCCGCGAGCTTGGCATCCGCAACGTCTTCAACATTCTTGGACCGCTGGCCAATCCCGCCCGAGTCCGCCACCAGGCGCTCGGGGTGGCCGGCAATGCCCCGGTCGGCGTCATGGCGGGGGTGCTCCACCGGCTCGGCCACCTTCATGCGCTGGTATTCTCCGGACCCGGTGGTATGGACGAGCTCGGCCTTGATGGGGTGGCGCACGGCTACGAGGTCACGCCCGCCGGCGTGCGCGACATCGAGATCGATCCTCAAGGGCTCGGGCTGACCGCAGCGCCGGCGCAGGCGGTCGTCGGCGGGGATGCCACCACCAACGCCCGGGTCATCGTCGCAGTTCTCGATGGCGCCACCGGCGCAGCCCGTGACGTGGTCCTGCTCAACGCCGCGGCGGCGATCGTCGCCGCGGATGCGGCCGAGGGGATGGCGGACGGGATCGAGCGCGCCCGCGCCGCCATCGATTCCGGGGCGGCGCGGGAAACGCTGCGCCGCCTCGTCGCCACCTCGCAGGCGGCCGGGTGAGTCGCAGCGGCGAGCTGCTGCGCCTTCAGCAGATCGACGCGCGGCTGGCGCATGACTCGACGCGCCTGCGCGACGCGGAGGCGGAGATCGCCGGCGACCCAGAGCTCGACCGGCGACGGCGCGTGGCGCGCCGGGTGCGCCGCCAGCAGGCCACCGCGGACGCCGACCTCGCCAGCGCCGAACGGGAGGCGGATGGGCTGCGCAAGCGCGCGCGTGAGCTCGACCGTCACCTCTATGACGGTTCGGTGGGCAATCCCCAGGAGCTGCTCGCCATGCAACACGAGCTGGCGGCGCTCCGCGCGCGCATCAGCAGCGAGGACGACCGGCTGCTCGAGCTGATGCAACATGCCGAGTCCGCCGCGGGCGCGGAGCGCGATGCCAACGCCGCGATCGTCGACCTCGAACAGGAGCGTGCCGACCACGCCGGCGAGCTGCTCGAGCGAGTGGCGGCCCTCCGCACCGCGATCGATCAGCACGAGCGCGAACGCGCCGACGTCATGGCCGCGCTGGACGCCGCCGACGCGTCGCTGTACCTGCGGCTCAGCCGTCGTGTGCAGCCGGCGGTGGTGCGCATCACGGGCGACAGCTGCGGCGGTTGTCACATCCCGTTCGCCAACTCCGAGGTGCGACGCATCCGGCTCGCCGACGAGCCCGCCCAATGTCCGCGTTGTGATCGCATCGTGGTGTCGTGAGCGGCACCGTCGTCGTCTACACGGACGGGGCATGTTCGGGCAATCCCGGCGCGGGGGCGTGGGCATACCGAGTGGAGTGGCCGGACGGGTCCGTCGAGGAGGCCGCCGGAGCCGAGCCGATGACCACCAACAACCGCGAGGAGCTCAAGGCGGTGCGCGAGGGCCTTCGGGCCGTCAGGGCGCGCATCCGAGAGGACCGTGACTGGCGGATCGTGGTGCGCACCGACAGCCTCGGTGTCATCAACTGGCTGCTGCGTCGCTGGAAGCGCAAGGCCAACCTCGACCTCTACCCGGGCATCGACGCCCTCGTCGACGGTCGCGTGGAGTTCGAGCACGTCCGCGGCCACAGCGGGGAGCCCGGCAATGAGCGCGTCGACGAGCTCGCCGTGGCCGCGGTTGCGCGTCAGCTCGCCAACGCACCCGCTGTGGCTCCACCGCAGGGCGAGCTTCCGCTCGACTGAGGGGGGAGCGTGCAAGCCGGCCTGTAAGCCGGGTTCTGTCCCCGCCGCTTTGTTGACGACCCGCGGGTCGCCGCTCCCCGGCGACGGGGGACGGCCATCCATCTACGACGCCGATTGCCCGGCGCCTTCAGCGGCCTGACCCGGGACATGGAGCGAGCAGCCCCTGGGCGGCACGCCGCCCGTCCCTGTTCGGCCTTGCTCCGGACGGGGTTTACCTGGCCGGCCGGTCACCCGGCCGCCGGTGGGCTCTTACCCCACCATTTCACCGTTGCCGAGGCTTGCGCCCCGGCTGTGTCATTTCTGTGGCACTCTCCTTCGGGTCACCCCGACTGGGTGTTGCCCAGCGCCCTGCTCTGTGGAGCCCGGACTTTCCTCGGACGACGAGCGCCCGCGGCCGTCCGGCCGGCTTGCCAGCTGATGGTAACCCCGTCGGCGGGGCGGCGAATCCCGGTGTATGGTCCGCGCGTGTCCAGCGCAGCGCGACGTCTCCGCGGGTCACCGACGGTCCTCGCTGCACTTGCCTTCCTGATCCTGGCCATCGCCTACGTGTTCCCCGCGTGGCTCAACCCGGCTCACACATACCCGGGCTCGGGCGGCGACGCCCTGATGGACATGTGGTTTCTCGGCTGGCCGGCTCATGCGCTCGGCCACGGCGAGAGCCTGTTGCAGTCAGCGGTGATCAATCCCCCTACAGGCGTCAACCTTCTCTGGGGCCCGGCGATCACGCCGTGGGGAATCCTGATGTCTCCAGTCGTCGCCGCGTGGGGACCTGTCGTGGCCTACAACGTCGCGGTGACGCTGGCGCTGGCCCTTGACGGGTTCGCAGTCTTCCTGTTGGCCCGCCGCTGCGCACGCGCTGGCGCTGTCCCGGCATTCGTCGCCGGTGCGATCTTCGTGTTCAGCCCCTTCATCACCGGTCACCTGCTCGGCCAGCTGCACCTGGCCGGCTGCTTCATGATCGCGCTGCTGCTCATCCTCGTGGACGAGCTGGTGGTGCGACGGCGCTACCCGGCGAGCCGGGTGGGCGCTCTGATCGGCGCTGCCTGCGGCCTCGAGTTTGCCCTCTCGTCCGAGTTGATGCTGACCACGCTGATCGCCGCGGGCGCCGTCGTGGCGGTGCTTGCGGCAACTCATCGCAGCGCGGTGCGATCGTCCGCAGGTCACGTGCTCCGCGGCTTGGCGGTGGCCGCCGCGGTTGCGCTTGTGCTCTGCGGCTACCCGCTCTGGTTCCAGTTGTTCGGCCCCCACGCGATCCCGCTCAACACGGTGATCGGTGCACCGGCCGCGCGCGCGACAGACCTCGCCAACCTGGTGATTCCGACCAAGGAGAACCTGCTCTCACCGACCTTCCTCACGGGTCTCACCGCCGCCGCGGTGCGCGACCCGGAGGAGTGGACGGGCTTCCTCGGCGTGCCGGTGATCGCTCTGTGCGGTGTTGCGATCTGGCTCGACCGCCGGGATTCGATCATGCGCGTCATCGCGATTGCCACCGCGTGCATGCTGGTGCTCAGCCTCGGCGCTCACCTCCATGTCGGCGGCCAGATCACCCCCATTCCGCTGCCGTGGCTGCTTGTGTCCCGGCTGCCGATCCTCAGCAATGTGCTCACCGAGAGGATGTCGGTCTTCGTCGACCTGGGCGTGGCGTTGATGATCGCTGTGTTCATCGAGCGCCATGTGCGCCGCGGGCACTCGCGGCTTCGGGCCGGCCTTGCCGTGGTTGTCGCCGGGGCGTCGCTGCTTCCTGTGCTGCCGCTTGGCGCCACCGCTGCGACAGCGCCGGCGCTCTTCACGTCCGCCACCGGTCACGCTTTGCTCGATGGCCGAACCGTGCTCGTGCTGCCATACCCAGCCGAGGAGCCGATCGCCAATCCCATGCTGTGGCAGGCCGAGGCGGGCTACAGCTATTCGATGGTCGGCGGCTACATCTACATCGTCGGTCCGGACGGCACCGCTACGGTCGGCGGGACCGGGACAGCGGTCACCGCCGAGTCCTACAACGTCTCGCTGAACGCTGTTTCGCCGATCCCACGCACTGCGGCCGTTCGCGACACGATGCTGTCGGACCTCCGGGGGCGTGGCGTCAGCCTCATCGTGGTGGGCCCGTTCCAATCCGGCTCGAACAGCGCTGCCATACAGTTCGCCACCTGGCTGGCCGGCGTTGCGCCCGAGCACGAGCTCGGGGTCGATGTCTGGAGGATGCCCCGCGCGGGGAGTTGACTCGCGGCGCCTGTGAAGAGATGTACACGCACATCTGTTCGCGTTGACGCGTTGAGTTCAGACTGCTACCTTTCCGCCACTGGTGGGGCGAAGTGGTGAAAAGTGGGGAAGAAGGGCACGAATGTGCGCAACCGGCGGCAGCGACGTGATCGGTGGGTCTGAGGCGTGTTCTACGGAAGCTTCCGCCATGCCGTCGACTCCAAGGGTCGCGTCGCCCTCCCTGCTCAGTTCCGCCGCGACCTCGCCGGTGCAGTGGTTGCCCCCGGCGCGGAAAACCGTCTCGTGATCAGGCCCGCCCAGGAGTGGCAGGAGTACGAGCGGCACTTCAGGCTCACGGCCGAGAGCTCGGCCGAGCAGCGCCTGTTCATGCGTCATCTCTACGCCGGTGCGCGCGAGGTCGAGGTCGATGCCCAGGGTCGCATCCTGCTCACACCCGACCACCGAACCTTCGCCCGCATCGAGGATCACGCCGTCTTCGTCGGTGTCTCCAACGTGGTGGAGATCGTCGGAGACGTGGTGTGGGACGCCGAACGGGGAGGTCTCGATGCGAAGACCTTCACCGAGCTGGGCGATCGAGTTGGTCGCTCCGGCCCAGCCGTGCCGGACGACCCCGCGTGACCGCGGCCATCCGCAGAAAAGACGAAAAGGGTTTCCATGTCGATCGTGGCCGACATGGACGACGACACCCCCGCCACGCCCGGTGGTCCGACGCCTGAGGCGACGGGTCACCGGCCGGTCCTTCTACACCCCCTCATAGAGAGCCTGCAGCCCCGGCCGGGGCAGACGTACGTCGACGGCACCCTGGGTGCCGGCGGGTATGCCGCCGCGTTCCTCGAACGCGTCCTCCCCGGCGGGCGCATCCTTGCGATCGACCGCGACCCGGCCGCCGTGGCCCTGGCGCGGCAACGCTTCGCAGACCACGGCGAGGCGATGGTCCCCGCCCATGGCGACTTCGCCGACATGGAGTCGATCGCCGTCCAGCACGGGTTTCCGAGTGTCGACGGCGTCGTGCTCGATCTCGGCATCTCCTCTCTGCAACTCGATGACCCGGTGCGTGGCTTCAGCTTCCGCCTCCCCGGTCCGCTCGACATGCGTATGGATTCCGGTTCGGGCGCCAGCGCAGCAGACATCGTCAACGAATGGCCCGAGGCTGACCTTGTCGCCCTGATCCGAACCTACGGGGAGGAGCGGTTCGCCCGCGGCATCGCCGCGGCGATCGTCCGCAGCCGAGCTGGGCACCCCATCGCCACCACGACTCAGCTGAGTGAGGTGATCGAGCGGACCATCCCACGCCGCTTCTGGCCGAAGAGGATCCACCCGGCGACCCGTACATTCCAGGCGCTCCGCATCGAGGTCAACCACGAGCTGGAGAGCCTCACCGCGGGACTGCAGGCAGCAATTCGCATCATCCGGCCCGGTGGGCGTCTTGGGGTTGTCTCCTTCCACTCCCTTGAGGACACCATTGTCAAGAACGCACTCCACGTCGCAGCACAGAACTGTCTATGTCCGCCCCAACAGACACACTGCACCTGCGCTCACCGGGCCTCTCTTCTCCTCCTCAGCCGCAAGGCGATCAAGCCCGACGCCGCTGAGCTCGCCACCAACCCGCGAGCCCGCTCCGCCCGGCTGCGCATCGCCGAGAAGCTCGACGACGCGCGCTGATCCGCATCGTCGGTCATCCGTCCGCATCCGTCACCCACCCAACGCCTCACCCATACGGAGATTCGGGCATTGCCCAAAAAGACGCGCCTTCAACTGCCTGCCGACGACCTCACCGGTGTCCCGCTGGACGAATCGCCAGCGCGCCGGACCCGCCTGCGCCGCGGCGGTCCGCGCACACCGCTTCCGTTGCTTCCGCTGATCGCTGCGCTTGCCGGGGTCGGTGTCGCCTACGTCAGCCAGAGCGCTCATTCCACCTCGGCGACGTACCAGGCGGTGGTGCTCTCTGACCAGAACCAGCAACTGCGCGGGCAGAATGCGCAGCTCGGCGATCAGCTGGCTCGCCTGGAGAGCGCCGAGCGCATCGTCGCCGCGGCTCAAAAGCTCGGCATGCGGCCGGCTGGGCACTGGTCCTACGTCAACGTGCCGCTCAAGCCGGTGGTGAAAGTTCCCGGGCCGCTGATCGCAGCGCAGCCGGGCGGTGGTGACCCGCTCCAGCAGTTCGTCGCCAGTGTCGGAGGCGCCCTCGGCGTCCGCTCCTCGGACCACGGGGCAGGAGGGTGAGCCGGCGTCGCACCGACAGCCAACCGCCCGGGGTGCGCGGCTGGTTCGCGCCTGAGGCACCCGACTTCCGACACCGCAGCATGTGGCTGGTGCTGGCATTCGCGGCGATGGCCGGCACCGTCTGCGTGCGGCTCTTCGATGTGCAGGTGCGTCAGCACGCCCAGCTCGCGGCCACGGCGACCGCCCTCCACCAGAAGTCGGTCGTCATCCCGGCGACGCGGGGCCGCATCCTCGACAGCACCGGAAGGGTGCTGGTCAGCAACCAGACCGTCTACGACGTCTACGCCGACCCCGGCTTGATCGCGGTGACCACTCGCGGCGATGTCGCCCGCCAGCTGGCGCCGGTGCTGTCAGCGGACGCGACCACGATCCTGGGACTCATCTCAGAACAGACGCGCTTCGTGTACCTGGCCAAGGGGGTCTCACAGGCGGTGACCGACCGGCTGTCCGCGCTCAACCTTCCGGGGATCGTCGTGGAACCGGCCACGCAGCGGGTCTATGAGCCCTCACCGGTCCCGGGTGCCTCATTCGCCGCCAACCTGCTCGGCTACGTCAACAGCGACGGCCACGGCCAGTACGGGGTCGAGTCCTACTACGACCGCATCCTGCACGGCACCGACGGCCGCCAGTCGACGGTGCGGGACGTGACCGGCAACTCGATCACGTTGAGCAACGACCCGCAGGCGAATGCGCGCAACGGCCAGGACCTTCAGCTTGGGCTCGACTCCCAGTTGCAGTACTGGGCCGAGCAGGCACTCGCCCAGGGGGTTGCCAGCGCCCAGGCAGCGTCAGGGACGCTGATCATGATGGACACCAAGACGGGCGTCATCAAAGCCTGGGCCCAGGCCCCGACGTACGACGCCAACGCCTACTGGAGCTCGTCGATCGGCAACCTTCGCGACCTCGCCGTGTCGAATGTCTATGAGCCGGGATCGGTCGAGAAGGTGATCACCTTTGCCGGTGGCCTCAACACCCGTGCGATCACCCCCGGGTACACGTTCAACGAGGGTCCCACGACCATCGACGGCGCCACCATCCACGACTGGGACAACCGCGCGCACGGCACCATCAACATGCAGTATGTGCTCGACGAGTCGCTCAACAACGGCGCCATCAAGGTCGGCCAGCTGATGGGCCCCGACGCCTTCTACCGCAACCTGCTGTCCTTCGGCGTGGGCGCACCGACCGGCGTCGACCTGGCCGGCGAGCAGAATGTGCCGCTCGCGCCGCAGAGCACCCAGAGCCCGCTTGACCTCGCTGAGGCGGCATTCGGCCAGCACATCCAGGTGACCCCGATCGAGATTCTCGCCGCCGTCAACGCCGTCGGCAATGGAGGTGTGTGGGTCCAGCCACACGCGGTGCAGGCGGTCATCGACCCCACCACCGGCAGGTCGACAGCGGTCAAGCCGACCAGTCGCCGGGTGATCTCGACCGCGGCCGCGGGCACCCTGGCGCAGATGATGACCGGCGTGGTCGAGGACCGCGGCGCCGAGGGTTCGCTCGCTCGAATCCCAGCTTTCAAAGGCGAGGTGGCCGGCAAGACCGGCACCGCCAGCGTCGCGCAGAACGGTCGTTACGGCTCCAACCTCGTGGTGTCGTTCGCCGGCTTCCTCCCCGCCAAGAACCCTCGATTCACAATGTTGGTGGTGCTCAACTACCCGCAGGAGACGAGGGTGCAGCGGTTCGGCGCGACGCTCGCCGCGCCGGTCTGGAAGCAGGTCGCCCAGGTGGCCATCGACGAGTGGCGCATCCTGCCGTGAGGCACGCCGCGGTGGTGCTCGGCCTGGCGCTGCTTGCCGGAGTTGCCCTCTACCCATGGTTGATCACGCAGCTGGCACGCCATGGGGCCGGGCAGCGCGTGCAGGCGTACAGCCCGACCACGCACGTCATCAAGGAGGGGACGCCGACCATGGGTGGCGTGCTCTTCTGCGCGATCGTCGCCGCCGCATGGCTGGCCTTCGACCGCAGCCGGCTGGGCTTCGTCATGGTCTTTGCGCTTGGCGCGGGCGCGTTGCTCGGCCTGCTCGATGACCGCGCCAACATCCACGGCCGCGGCGTGTTCGGGCTCGGCGCACGGGAGAAGTTGGCGTTCCAGGCCTTCATCGGCCTGCTGGTCGGCATCGGCCTCGACGTCGTCGGCGCCACCCGCCAGTACGTGCCAGGTCTCGGAGCGCCCGACCTGCACGGCGCTGGCATCATCCTGGCGAGCATTGTCGCTGTGGTCGCGGTGAGCAACGCGGTCAACCTCACCGACGGGGTCGACGGACTCGCAGCCAGCTGCGCAGCCGTGGTGTTCGCCGGGCTCCTCGCCATCGCGCTGCATCAGCACGCGTTGCCGGCGGTTGTGGTCAGCGCCGCCCTGGTTGGCGGGCTGGTGGCCTTCCTGCTCTTCAACTGGTTCCCGGCGCGCCTCTTCATGGGCGACACCGGGTCACTGGCGCTTGGTTGTGCGCTCGTCGCCGTCGCCGCCGAGCTCCACATTCTCTGGCTGCTGCCGCTGATGGGCATTGTGTTCGTCGCCGAGACCCTGAGCGTGATCATCAACGTGACCGCGGTCAGGCGCTTCAGGCGCAGAATCCTGCGGGCCAGCCCTCTGCATCATCACTTCGAGGAGCTGGGGCTGCGTGAGCAGCGGCTGGTGGTGTGCTTCACCGCCGCCGCCGCGGTGGGCACGTTGCTCACCGTCCTCTACGCTCGCGCGCGTGGAGTGGTGGGGTGAGCGGTCGTGCGGTCGTGATCGGCCTCGGCCGCAGCGGTGCGGCGTGTGCGCGAGTGCTCGCCGCCGATGGGTACGACGTCGTGGTCGTCGACCGCGGCGACAACGACGGGCTGCGCGAGCTGGCGTCCTCGCTACCCACCACCGTGCGCACGCAGCTCGGCGGCTACCAGCCGGACGTGGTTCGCGGCGCCACCCTTGTATGCCCCTCACCGGGCGTGTCCTGGACGGCACCCGAGCTCGAGCTGGCTCGACAGCTGGGCATCCCGGTGCGCAGCGAGATGGCGCTCGTCTTCGAACGCTGCCCTGGCCACATCGTGGGGATCACCGGCACCAACGGCAAGACGACCACCACGAGCCTCTGCGCGGCGGTGATCGGTCACGACGGTCGCCGCGTCCATCTGGGCGGCAACATCGGGGCCACGATGCTCGATCGCCTCGACGCCGTGGGCAGCGACGACTGGGTGGTCCTGGAGCTGTCGTCATTTCAGCTCGAGTCCGTGCTGGCGCCAAGGTGTGAGATCGCCGCTGTGCTGAACCTCAGCCCCGACCATCTCGATAGGCACGGCAGCCTCGAGGCGTACACGGCGGCCAAGCGCCGCGCCATCGAGCATGCGCAGTCGTTTGCCGTGCTCGGCTGGGATGATCCGGTGACAAGGTCGATGGCTGCCAGGGCCGCCGCCCCGGTGCGGTTCTTCGGCATCGGCGCGGGCATCGTCGACGGCGCAACCGTCGAAGGCCCTGAGCTGGTCATCATCGAGGGCGGCCGTCCGTACGCGGTCATGCCCGTCACCGACATCCCTCTGTTTGGCGCGCACAACGTCCTCAACGTGCTCGCTGCCACCACGGTGGGCCATGCCGCCGGCGTGCCGGCGCCCCACATCGCGGCCGCCGTGCGGGAATTCACCGCAGTGCCCCATCGCCTGGAGGTCGTCGCCGACCGCGACGGCATCCTCTGGATCAACGACAGCAAGGCAACCAATGTCGACGCCGCGACGCGGGCGCTGGAGTCGTTCGACCGTCCGATCGTCTGGATCGGCGGAGGCCACAGCAAGGGCGTTCCCGCCGGCGAGCTCGCCGCCGCCGTCGCCCGCCACGCGCGCCTGGCAATCCTCAACGGAGACACGGCCGCGGAGCTCGACGCGGCCCTGGCGGCACTGGGCTACGCTTCTCGCGTCGTGGTCGCCGACCAGGACGCCGCGATCGCGGTGGCCGCCGACCGTGCCATCGCCGGCGACGTGGTCGTGCTCGCGCCCGGCTACGCCAGCTTCGACCAGTTCACCAGCTTCGAGGAGCGCGGGTCGGCGTTCAGCGCGTCGGTGCAGGCTCTGCCGCCCCGCCGGGAGCCGGCCTGATGGCAGCGCGCGCACGGCCTCTGGCGGTTCCGGCGATGCGCCTGCGCGAGACGCTGACCGGCGGCCGCGCTCTCAGCCTGGGTGGCGTCGACGGCTGGTTGCTCACGGACATCGCCGCGCTGTGCGCCTTCGGCCTGGTGATGGTGTACAGCGCCAGCGAGGCGCTGGGATACCTGTGGTTCGAGAATGCCAACTACTTCTTCGAGAGGCAGGTCATCGGCATGGCGCTCGGCGTCACCGCGCTGGTCATCCTCGCGCGCATCGACTACCACAGGCTGCGCCGGCTGACGCCGGTGGTGGGGCTTTGCATGGTGGCGCTGCTCGTCCTCGTGCTGCTTCCGCACTTCGGCACCCAGGCCAACGGGGCCCGGCGCTGGTTCACCATCGGACCGCTGTCCGTGCAACCGTCGGCGATCGCCATCCTTGTCGCGGTGCTGTTCTTCTCGAAGTGGCTGTGCGACCGCGCCCCGGCGGTCCGCACCATCCGCGGTGTCCGCGACTACGGGCTGCTGGTCGGCGTTCTCCTCGCGCTCGTCCTGCTCGAACGCGACCTCGGTAGCAGCATCATCATCGCGGGCACGGCGATCGCACTGCTCGCGCTCGGCGGGGTGCGCAAGCGCCACCTCCTGGTGCTGCTCGGCGTGGTCATGGTGGGCGGCTACCTGCTGGTCACGCTGGTCGCATACCGGTCGAGCCGCCTGACCAACTTCACCCACCCGTGTGATGATCCCCTCACCACCGGGTTCCAGGCCTGCCAGGCCCTGTATGCGCTGGGCAGCGGCGGGTTCGCGGGGGTTGGCCTGGGCAACTCGGTGCAGAAGTACCAATGGCTACCCGAGGCTCACACCGACTTCATCTTCGCCATCATCGGCGAGGAGCTCGGCCTGGTTGGAACTGTTTCCGTGGTGCTGGCGTTCACACTGTTGCTGTGGCGCGGCGTCCGCGCCTCGCTGCGCGCTCCCGATGCATACGGGGCACTGCTCGCCGGAGGTATTTCCGCGTGGATTGGGATCCAGGCCTTCGTCAACATCGGCGCGGTCACCGGTGTGATCCCGACCACCGGCGTCCCGCTGCCCTTCATCAGCTACGGTGGCACCTCACTGGCCGTGACGCTCGCGGGGGTCGGCATCCTCTGCAATGTGTCGGCGCAGGGCCGCAGACAGGGAGTGATGTTGCGTGCGCACGTTGATCGCCGGAGGCGGGACGGGTGGCCACCTGACACCGGTGCTGGCCGTCGCCCAGGAGTTGCGCCGGACTGACCCCGGCGGCGAGGTGCTCGTCGTGGGTCGGCGTGGCGGCGTCGCCGAAGGGATGGTGACGGCGGCCGGCTTCCGCCTCGAGACGCTGCGCATCTCCGGGCTTGACGCGGGGAGTGCGGCCAGCCTGACCCGCTTCGCCGCACAGCTGCCGGCGGCGATCGTCGCGGCGCGCGGCATCATCCGCGGTTTCCGTGCCGACGTCGTCGTCGGCGGCGCCGGCTACGTCAGTGTGCCGGTGGTGATCGCGGCGCGCACGCTGCGCGCGCCGGTGGCGCTGCTGGAACAGAACGCGTTGCCCGGGCGGGCCACCCGCCTGCTGGCGCGGCGTGGCAGCCTGGTGGCGGCGTCATACGAGGAGACGGCGGCGCACCTTCGCCGCGCTCGCGTGGTCAACACCGGCAACCCGATTCGTGCCGAAGTGCTAGCCGCGCCGCTGCGTCCTCTGCGCGACCGCTGCGAGCAGGTGCTCGTGATGGGCGGCTCGCAGGGTGCGCGACGCATCAACCGCGCGGTCGCCGGCTGCGTTGCCGCCCTCCTCGAGAGGTTCCCGTGGTTGCGCATCACCCACCAGACCGGCAGCCTTGACATCGACGAGATGCGCGCCGTCGCCGACGCTCTGCTGCCGGAGTCCCGGTCGCGCTGGGTGCTCAGCCAGTTCATCGACGACGTCGGCGCGGCGATCGCCAGCGCAGACCTGGTGTTGATGCGCGCCGGCGGCTCCTCGCTTGCCGAGTGCGCGGCGCTGGGGCGTCCCATGATCCTGGTGCCATACCCTCATGCGGGTGATCACCAGCGTTTCAACGCCGCCCCGTATGTCGACGCCGGCGCGGCGCGGCTCATCCCCGACGCGGACTGCGAACCCGCTCGTGTCGACAGCGAGCTGACCGCCCTGATCGAAGAGCCCGCTTCATGGCGCCGGATGGCCACAGCGAGCGACGGACTTGGCCGGCGCGACGCGGCGGCGCGGGTGGTGAGCCTGCTGCACGCCCTCAGCGGTGCTCCGGCGAGAATTCCGGCGTGACCGGTCACGTTCACTTCCTCGGCATCTGCGGCTATGCGGTCAGCGGCGCCGCCCTGGTAGCGCGCGAGCAGGGCTGGCGGGTGTCGGGCTCCGACGACCAGGCCTATGCGCCGACGACCGACATCCTCACCACAGCCGGCATTGACTGGGTCGACGGCAGCGCCGCCGCCAACCTTGAACGGTGGGGCGTTCCCGACCTGGTGGTGGTGGGCAACCAGACGCGTGCCGACAACCCGGAGTGGCTCGCCGCTCGCGATCGCGACCTGCCGGTGTGCAGCGAGATCGAGTTCTACCTCCGCCTGACCGCGGATCGTTGGCGCATCGCGGTGTGCGGAACGCACGGCAAGACCACCACGTCGTCGCTGCTCGCCCACATGCTCGATGCCAGCGGGATGGACCCGGGATTCCGGCTCGGCTCCACCTCGCTCGACCTCGGCGGCAGCGCCAGGCTCGGCGGTGGCCCCTTCGTTTTCGAAGGCGACGAATACACCACCGCACCGTGGGACCCGCGCCCCAAGTTCCTCCACATCCAGCCTGCAGCTGCCTGTGTCACCCGCCTCGAGCTTGACCACCCCGATGTCTATCCGACGCTGGCAGCGTACCGCGCCCCCTTCATCGAGCTGGTTGGTTCACTGCCGCCGAGCGCTCTTCTCGTGCTCTGCGCCGACGATCCGGAGTGCGTTGGCCTCGTCGCCCACGCCCGCTGCCGGGTGCTCACCTATGGCACGGTGGCAGACGCGGACTGGCAGGTGCAGATCGGCGACGACCACGACGACCGGCAGCACTTCACGGTCACGCACGGGGGTTCGTCCACTGCGGTGACGCTCACGTTCCCCGGTGTCCACAACGCCCTCAACGCCACGGCCGCGCTGCTGCTCGCGACCGACGCGGGTGCGTCGTGGCGGCCGATCGTGCAAGCGTGCGCCACCTTCAGGGGACCCGCCCGGCGGTTCGAGGTCTGCGGCGACGTCGACGGCATCACCGTCGTCGACGACTACGCGCACCATCCGACCGAGGTCGAGGCCACCATCGCAGCGGCGCGACTCCGCTTCCCCGGGCGCCGCGTCGTCGCCATCCACACGCCGCACACGTATTCCCGCACGCGCACGCTCCTCGAGGACTACAGCCGCAGCTTCACGGGCGCAGACGTGGTGATCCTTGGGCCGATCGAGGCCGCCCGCGAACGCGGCATGGCCTCGGGCATCAGCAGCCACGATGTCGCCGCCAGGGTCTCGGCTGTTGCGCCGGTGCACGTGGTCGACTCCTCGGATGAGGCGATCGCGCTGGTCCAACGGATGGTGCGCGCTGGTGACGTGCTTATCGTCCTCTCCCTGGGCGGCTTCGAGAAGATCGCCGCCCGGCTGGTCCGCTCATTGGAGGCGTCGCGTGTCCGCTGAATGGCTGGCGGGCTGGCCCGGGGTGCGCTGCAACGAGTCGCTCGCCCGGCACAGTCAGTACGGCATCGGCGGACCCGCGGACTTCTTCGTGGGGGTCGACGACCTCGCCACGCTCCCGGAGCTGCTGGCGCGATGCACGGAGTCGAGCGTCCCCGTGACGGTCGTCGGGGCTGGCAGCAACGCGCTCATCCTCGACGGGGGAGTGCGCGGGCTGGCAGTGCGGCCGCTGAGCAAAGAGATGAGGGTTGGCAAGGCAGCCGTGACCCTCGCCGCCGGAGCGATGATGCCGCGGGTGGCGCTCGATCTTGCCCGTCTGGGCATCGCCGGCATGGAGTGGGGCATCGGCGTGCCGGGCAGCTGCGGCGCCTCCGTGTGGGGCAATGCAGGCGCCTTCGGCGGCGACGTGGCAGGCACACTGGTCGAATGTGAGGTGGCTGCCCCGGATGGGACCACTCGATGGCTCAGCGCAGCAGACTGCGGATTCTCCTACCGCGAGTCGAGGTTCAAGGGCGATCTGCGTGGTCACGTGGTGATGCGCGGCAGCTTCACCGTCTCTGCGCAGGCGATCCCCACCGTGCGCGCTCGCACCGACGCCGTGCAGGCGGAACGGAAGCGGACCCAACCGTACGGGGTGCGCAGCCTGGGCAGCACCTTCAAGAACCCGCCCGGGGACTTCGCCGGCCGCCTGATCGAGGAGTCCGGGCTCAAGGGCCGCACCCACGGTGGGGCGCAGATCTCGCCGAAGCACGCCAACTTCATCCTCAACATCAAGCGGGCGACCGCCGCCGACGTCCTCGCGCTTGTGGACATCGCACGCAACGAGGTGGCAGCGCGCTTCGATGTCGTTCTCGAGCGAGAGATCGTGGTCCTTGGCGAGCCTCTGCCGGCCCAGGCCGCGGCCCGGGGCGGGTCGTGACCACCGTCGCCTGCATCTTCGGCAGTCGCTCGGTGGAGCACGAGGTGTCGGTGATCACCGCCCACCAGGCGATGGCCGCGCTCGCCCCGCAACACCGCCGCGTCCCGGTCTACATCGCCAAGGACGGCCGCTGGTACACCGGCGAGGCGCTCGCCGACCTGAGGCGTTTCGGCGACGTGCAGAGCCTGCTGGCGGACTGCACCGTGGTGACACCGCTGGTCGACCCATCGAGTCCGGGCATGACCATCGTGCCGGTGACCACGTCCCGGCGAGGGCCGTTCGGGCGCGGCAGCAGCGACCCCGTCGACGTCGAGGTGGCGATGCCGCTGGTGCACGGCAACCTCGGTGAGGATGGCACGCTGCAGGGGTTGCTCGAGATGGCGGGCGTACCGTACACGGGCAGTGGCGTGGCCGCGTCGGCCATGGCGATGGACAAGCGTCTGGCCAAGACGGTGCTGCGCGCAGCGGGCCTGCCGGTGCTCGACGACGTGTGCATCGAGCGCGAGCAATGGCGCGTCGACCCTGCTTCGGCGGCCCATCGTGCCGAGGAGCTGGCGCCCTACCCGCTCTACGTCAAGCCGGTGAACCTGGGATCGAGCATCGGCGTTGCGCGAGTCACCGACCGGGCTGCGCTCAGCGCTGCGCTCGAGGTGGCGCTGACCTATGACCAGCGCTGCATCATCGAGGCGGCCCAGGAGGGAATCGTGGAGATCAACTGTGCAGTGCTCGGCGATGAGAGCGGGGCGCGTGCATCGCTGCTCGAGCAGCCCACCAAGCGCGGGCTGCTGACCTACGACGACAAATACCGCTCGAAGGGCGGCAAGGCGTCGGGCGCGTCCGCTGGGATGAAGGGTGCGCAGCGGCTCATCCCCGCGCCCCTCGAGCAAGCCCTCGCGGAACGGATCACCGAGGCCGCGCTGGACTCGTTCGCGGCCATCGGCGCCTCCGGCGTCGCCCGTATCGACCTCATGATCGACCCCGCGGCCGGGGCGCTCATCGTCAACGAGATCAATCCGATCCCGGGCTCCCTCTCCTTCTACCTGTTCGAGCCGGCGGGGATCTCATTCACCGCATTGCTCGACGAGCTCATCCAGATCGCTCAGCGCCGCCACGCGCGGCGCGCCGCGAGCACCGCGGTGTTCGATCGCTGGATGCTCGGTGGTGGCCCCAAATCGTCGAGGTGAGCGGTGCGCAGGAGCCACGCGGCTCCGGGCGCGGCGCCGCACACGAAGGTGAGGAACCGACCGCCGCGGTGGTCGAGGCTGGGACTGGGCAACCGCTTCTGCTCCTCCACGGCTGGGGCGCCACCAAAGAGCTGATGCTCCCCATCGCTGACCGCCTGGCGGGCTATCGCGTCATCGTCCCTGACCTTCCTGGCTTCGGTGCCACCGAGTCGCCACCGAGCGCGTGGGGCGTCGACGAGTACAGCGCATGGGTCATCGCGCTGCTCGATCGACTCGGCGTCGCGCGCAGCCACATCGTGGCCCATTCCAACGGTGGGCGGATCGCAATCGCGCTCGCCGCAGCTTGCCCGGAGCGCGTTGCCAAGCTGGTGCTCACCGACAGCGCCGGAATCCGCCCCAGCCATGGCCCGCGGTACCACTGGCGGCTGCGCACCTTCAAGCTGCTCCGCGCGGCGGCGCGGTCGCACCGCCTTCCCGCGGTGGTGCGGCGCGCGGCCGCGAAGCGCGCCGACCGCCGCGGCAGCGCCGACTACCGGGCGGCGTCGGGGACGCTGCGCGCCAGCATGGTGCGGCTGGTCAACGCCGACCTGCGTGCGCAGCTCTCGCGGCTGCGAGTGCCGACACTGCTCATCTGGGGCGACCGTGACCAGGAGACGCCGCTCAGCGACGGTCGCACCATGGAACGGCTCATCCCCGACGCCGGCCTGGTCATCCTCGAGGGATCCGGGCACTTCGCCTACGCCGAGCAGCCAGACCGGTTCTGCCGCATCGTCGATGTCTTCCTGGAGGGGAGCGCGGGGTGAGCGCCGCGCTCACGGCTGTCCTCGCCGGGCTCGGCGCCGCTGCCTGGCTGTGGCTGCTGACCCGGATCGTGCTGGTTGCGGCACGCATGCACCAGATCGAGGAGTACGAGCCGGGCCGACTCTTCGCCTGGGGTTGCCGGCGCGCGTGGTTGCTGCACCGCGCCGTCCTGGTTGCCGCCGCCGCGCCTGCGGCGGTGACCGTGGCCGCATGGATCGATCCATCCACCTCGCCTCTGCGCGCCCTGCTCGGCGGCGCATGGCTGGCCGGTGGTCTCGCCGCGCAGCCTGGCTGGCACTGGCTGCCGCCCAAGAAGGCGTTGGTGTTCACGCCGCGGCTGCGCCGCCTGCTCGCCAGCACCGCGGTGCTCGCGCTGATCGTCGCTGCCGGCGTCGGCCTCGCTGTGCAGCTGGCGACACCGGTGTGGCTCGCCGGGCTGGTGGTGGTGGTCGCCAGCGTCGGAGCGACGCTGCTCGGCATGGTTCTCCTGGTGGCGGCGAACGCCGTCAACCGCCCGGCCGAGGCGTGGGTGCGGCGCGTCTTTCTGCGCCAGGCGCGCCGGCGCATCGAGCAGGTCGACCCTCTGGTCATCGCCGTCGCGGGCAGCTACGGCAAGACATCGACCAAACACATCCTGGCGCACTTTCTCGAGCAGTACGGACCCACCCTGGCGACGCCGAAGAGCTTCAACACGCTGATGGGGGTCAGTCGAACGGTCAACGACCTTCTCGGCGAAGAGCACCGCACCTTCATCGTCGAGATGGACGCCTACGCGCCCGGTGAGATCGCTTCCATCTGCGCGCTGGTGCGGCCCAGCCACGCGCTGCTCACCTCGGTGGGTCCGCAGCACCTGGAGAGGTTCGGCACAGTTGACCGAATCGCGGCCGCCCTGTACGAGGCGTTGGAGGCCCTGCCCGCAACCGGGTTCGCCATCGTCTACGCGGGCGACGCCGCCACCGCTGCCCTGGGCACACGCGCCCGCGCCGCCGGCGGTGAGGTGATCAGCTATGGCATCGAGGGCGATTCGATCGACCTCGATGTTGTTGCCGGCGATGTCCAGATCACCGGGAGCGGGTCAACCTTCACCTGGAGCTGGCCGATCGCCGGCCTGCGCCACGAGGTGACAGTCCCGCTGCTGGGACGCCACCAGGTGCTCAACGTCAGCGCTGCGCTGGCGACCGTGCACCGGCTGGGGCTGCCGCTCGAGCCGGCCCTGCGCGCCGCAACCTCGCTTGCGGCTGTCGACCACCGGCTGCAGCCCATCCCCACCGGCAACGCGATCACCGTCATCGACGACTCGTACAACGCCAACCCGGTCGGGGTGCACAACGCGCTCGAGGTGCTGGCCGAGCTCGACGCCCGCCACCGCATCCTGGTCACCCCAGGGCTCGTCGAGCTCGGTGCGCTCGAGGATGATGAGAACCGGCGGTACGGTGAGCATGCCGCGCGGGTCTGCGACCACGTGATCGTCATGGACGCGCGTCCGGGACGTGCGCTGCGCGAGGGGCTGCGCGCCGGGGGCATTCCCGACGAGCGGGTGCACGTCGTGCGCTCTCTCGCCGACGCCACCGCCGTCATCGGCCGGATCGCGACAGCCGGTGACGCGGTGCTTTTCGCCAACGACCTCCCCGATACATATCTCGGTGCCGCCTGAGCGCGGATCTGGCGTCGAGAAGTGGTTGTGAGGCCGGATTCCACCCCATAATGTGCCAACCGGCGCCCAGGGCCGAAACGTCCTCCCTCACGTCCTCACATCGATGCCCCAGCACCTCCGAGAGCGCCCCCCGCGCGCGACCCCGCCACTTGACGACGTCGCCGCGCGCCATGCGCAGGTACGTGCCGTGGCTGCAGGCCTCGTCGACGGGCCTCGGATGGGCCGTCGCTTCCATGTCCCAGCCGGTGTTCCCCTGGAGGCCTCGCCACGGAGGCGCCGTCACGGGCCTCGTCACGCCGCGCCCGTCGCTGACAGCCACCACGGCTCGCGGTTCCGGCGTGTCGCCGCCGCCGGCTTTCTGCTTGTGCAGGTCGGCATCCTTGCCGCGCTGCTGTTCTCGCCGGCATTCAAGGTCCACACCGTGGACGTCGTCGGCGACCACCTGCTGAGCCGCGATGCCGTGGTCGCCGCTGCGCGAGTGCCGCAGACCAGCCTGTTCACCGTCGACGGCGACGCCATCCGCGCGCGGCTCGCCGCGTTGCCGTGGGTGCGCACCGCCACGGTCACGACCCAGCTGCCGTCCACGGTGCACATCGCCGTCACCGAGTGGCAGCCGGACCTGCTCCTGCGCCACGGCTCGGACAGCACGTTCGTCGCCGCCAACGGCGCGACGCTTGGCTTCACGCAATCGAGGGCCGCGGCCCGGCCGGGCGTCCCGCTGCTCCTCGACTACCGCCCTGGCGGGCAGCAGCAGCTGGGGAGCGGCTTCGCGGAGATCCTGGCCAGTGCGGCCCAGCGCTGGAAGGCGACGTTCGGCTGCAGCCTGGACGCCTACGTGATCAGCAGCAGCAACGTTTTCTCGGCCTGGTGCGGCACCGGGTGGCAGGCCGTGTTCGGGTCGCTCGACAGCAGCGATGCGGTGGCCGCGGTCCCGGGTCAGCTCGAGGTGCTGGCGGCGTTGAAGGGGAAGGTCAACTTCGTCAGCCCCGCCTTCGGGTACGTCAACCTCGAGAACCCGAGCGCGCCCGCGATCGGCGGCAAGCCCGGCGAACCGGCAGCGCTGCTCAGCGACATCGCCGCGAGCACCCTGCCGACCTCCGCGCCGCCGCAGACCGCGGTCGTTCCTGAGGCGCCCACGGCGGGCAACTCTCCCACCCCCACTCCATCCCCGACGCCGCGACCCACGCCAACCCCCTTCGTGTTCAACCTGGCCCCGCCCTCGCCACGGCGCTGACGCTCAATCGCGCGCCCAGGGACGGGCGATCCGCAACGCGCTGAGGATCGCGCGGGTCGCCGGCGACCGGTTGAGGGTGATGAAGTGGATCCCGGGTGCGCCTGAGCGCAGCAGCTCACTGCACTGCAACGTCGCCCAGGCGACGCCGAGCTGCAGCACTGCGGCGGGGTCGTCCGACCGGGACTCGAGAGCACGACGCAGCTCGGCGGGAATCGACGCGCCGATCTTGGCGGTGAAACGGTACACCTGGTCGACGTTGGTGATCGGCATGATCCCCGGCACGATGGGCACGTCGATGCCGACCGCGCGAGCTCGGCTGAGGAAGCTGGCGTAGACCGCGTTGTCGAAGAACAGCTGGGTGATGAGGAACTTCGCTCCCGCCTCGACCTTGTGGAGAGCGGCGGCGACGTCCTCCTCGAGGCTTGCCGACTCGACATGCTTCTCCGGCGAACAGGCGGCTCCCACACACAGGTCGGCGTTGTCGGTGAGCAGGCGGACGAGCTCGCTGCCGTAGCGCAAACCGCCCTCGCGGGGGACGAACGCGCCCTCCCCGTCGGGTGGATCGCCGCGTATGGCCAGCACGTTGTCGATTCCGACGGCCTCGTACTGGCGGACCTCGTCGAGCAGATCGTCAACTGTCGAGTCTCGACAGGTGAGGTGGGCCATCGGCAGAAGGCCGGTCTCGTTGTGGAGGCGCTCGACGAGTCGTACCGTGCGGTCGTCGCGGCTGCTCCCGCCGGCGCCGTGGGTGACCGACACGAAGGCCGGCTCGAGGTCGGCCAGGGCCGCGATGGTGGCAAAGAGCCTCTCCGAACCCTGGTCGTCACGCGGGGGGAAGAACTCGAACGAGAAGAGTGGGTCGTGGCGCGCGAACAGGCTGTCGATGCGCATGCGCGTGATGGTGACGCACCGGGCCGGCTGGTCGCCACGGGTGCTGGTAGGGTTGCCGCCATGCTTGCAGTTCGTGCGGTCAGGTACGGCGGAGACGACCCCATCGCCAACCTCGAGGTCGGCGAGGTGCCCGAGCCGGAAGCGGGGCCCGGAGAGGTGCTGGTCGCCGTCGGTGCCGCGTCGCTCAATCACCACGACCTCTGGACCCTGCGCGGCATCAGCTCGCGCCGCCTGACCGATCCGCAGGTGCTCGGCTGCGACGCCGCCGGCAGGGTGCTCGCCTATGGCGATGGCGATGCGCCGGAAGGGTCGCCACCAGTCGGTGCGGCGGTGGTGGTCCACAGCGTCATGACCTGCGGGAACTGCCCGGCGTGCCGGTCTGGGGAGCCGCTCCACTGTCCATGGGTGGGGCTGCTCAGCGAACCGCCCTACCCGGGGACGCTCGCCGAACGCCTCGTGGTACCCGCCGCCAACATCCTGCCGCTGCCCGGCAGCGTCGACGCCGTCACCGCCGCATGCCTGCCCACCGCCTACCTCACGGCGTACCGGATGCTCTTCGTTCGAGCGGGGCTTCGCCCCGGACAGCGGGTCCTGGTCACCGGCGCCACCGGCGGCGTCGCCAGCGCGGCCATCCTGATCGGCGCGGCGGCCGGCCTGACGGTGTACGCCACCTCTGGTGACGAGGCCAAGCGGGCCGCGGCCGTCGAGCTGGGTGCCACCGCGGCGTTCGCCACCGATCGCGATGGCGTCAAGCAGGTGCTCGCCGCCAGCGACGGGGGCGTCGACGCCGTGCTCGAGACGGTGGGGGAGGCCACCTGGGACTTTTCGCTGCGGGTCACCCGGCCCGGCGGAACCGTCGTGGTCTCGGGAGCCACCTCAGGTCCCAACCCGCCGGCGCAGCTGAACCGAATCTTCTGGCGCCAGCTGACCATCGCCGGGAGCAGCATGGGCACGCGCACAGAGCTTGGCCGCATCGTCGAGCTCTGCGCGGCCGGTCGCCTCCGTCCACTGATCGACTCGGTGCGCCCGCTCGCCGAGGCCAGGGACGCGTTCGTTGCGCTGGCCGGCGGAGAGCGCCGCGGCAAATTGGTGCTCCGCCCCGGCTGACAGCCGTTTACAGCGCGCCGCCGCGGTGCCATGATGGCCCGCGCTGCGCGGCCCGACTGGGGCTGCGGCCGCGGGGTCTCGTCCGACAGGTGCAGTTTTGGCGAGGCCCTGTTGCGTTAACACCTGTGGAAAAGTGCCTGGGGTTAGGTCCGGGCAGGCCACATCTTGTGGCATACTCCGGCGGCAAACTCAGCATCTTGCGGTTTTGCACCCAATTACCCCTTTCTTAAGGGGCGGGCCCCGGCTATACTCAGAGGCCAAGTTGACCCGTTCTCGCCGCGTCTTTGCACTCGATCTAGGAACGACGAAGGTCTGCTGCGCCATCGCCGAGCTGGACAGCACCGGGTTACGTGTCATCGGTGTGGGCGAGGCGCCCTCCCGGGGGGTCAGGAAGGGGTCGATCATCGAGATCGATCGCGCTGCCGAGGCCGTGGCCGAGGCGGTCGATCTGGCCGAACAGATGAGCGGCGTCCCCGTCGACTCGGCGGTGGTCGGCCTGGCGGGCACCAGCATAACCTCGCAGAACTCCCGCGGCGTCGTCGCGGTGTCGGCGGGTCACCGCGAGGTGCGCGACGCCGACGTCACCCGGGCCGTTGAGGCGGCGCGCGCGGTGAGCGTGCCCTCGGATCGCAAGATCATCCACGTCCTCCCCCAGCAGTTCACCATCGACGGCCAGGAGGGGGTGCGCGACGCGCTCGGTATGGCGGGCACGCGGCTCGAGGTCGACGCGCACATCATCACCGGCACCAACACCGCCATCCAAAACATGATCAAAGTGGTGCACAAGGCCGGGCTCGATGTCGAGGATCTCGTGCTCCAGGTGCTGGCCTCTGCGGAGGCGGTGATCGGTGAGGACGAGCTCGACCGCGGCGTCGTCATCGCCGACATCGGCGGCGGTACCACGGACGTCGCAGTTTTTGCCAAGGGGAGCATCATCCACACGGCGGTGATCCCGGTGGGCGGCAATCATGTCAGCGGCGACATGGCGGTGGGACTGCGCTGCGACCTGGAGACCGCAGAGGCAACCAAGCGCGCGTACGGACATTGCTTGCAGCTGACGCTCCCTGCCGACGCCGAGGTGAAGCTGCTGCCGATGGGATACGACGAACCCGTCAACGTCCCGCAGCGCTTTCTCGCCGAGATCATCGGCCCGCGCGCGCGCGAGATGGCGCAGTTGATCGCCGCAGAGGTCGAGAAGGCAGGGCCGCCGAGCAGCTTTCCCGGCGGCATCGTGCTCACCGGTGGCGGGGCGCTGCTGCGCGGTTTCGCCGAGGTGATCCAGCAGGTCACCGACCTTCCCGCCCGCGTCGCCGCGCCGCACGGGGTCACCGGCATGAACGATGAGATCAGCGGACCGCATCACGCCACAGTCGTTGGCCTGCTGCGTTGGGGCGCGCGCGGACGCCTGGGCCGTGGTGTCCAGTTGACCGGCAGGGCGCAGAACGGCAACGGCCAGCACGTCGGCGATCGATTCGGTCGGTGGATTCGTGAACTTTTCTGAGCGGATGAAGCTGTACGGGCTGGACGGCGACGAGCCGACGCCGGCTGCGGTCGACGGTGGCAACGGTGATGAAACGACGCGTGCGGGGATGGTTTCGCTGCGTCCGAAGAGCAGGCAGCGTGAGGAGACACCCATGAACGATCTCGACCGGACGCTGGAGGGAAATGCCCGCATCAAGGTTGTGGGTGTCGGCGGCGGCGGCAGCAACGCCGTCAACCGCATGATCCAGAGCCGCCTCAAGGGAGTCGAGTTCATCTCCGTGAACACCGACCACCAGGCGCTGCAGCTCAGCAACGCCCACAAGAAGGTGCGCATCGGCTCCAAGCTGACGCGCGGGCTCGGCGCTGGTGGCGACCCAGTCCGCGGCGCCGAGGCGGCCGAGGAATCGCGTGCCGAGATCACCAAGCTGCTCGAGGACTGCGACATGGTGTTCGTCACCGCAGGCATGGGCGGCGGCACCGGTACCGGCGCCGCCCCGACTGTCGCGGAGATCGCTCGCGAGCAGGGCGCCCTGACCATCGGCGTGGTCACCAAGCCGTTCAAGTTCGAAGGGCTGAAGCGGCAGCGTTGCGCTGACGACGGCATCGCCAACCTCCAGGGACGTGTCGACACCCTGATCACCATCCCCAATGAGCGACTCATGCAGGTGGTCGACAAGAAGACACCGATCACCGAAGCGTTCAAGCTGGCCGATGACGTGCTCCGCCAGGGCGTCCAGGGCATCAGCGACCTGATCGTGTTCCCTGGCCTGATCAACCTCGACTTCGCCGACGTCAAGGCGATCATGTCGGGTCAGGGTGCCGCGCTGATGGGCATCGGATTCGGCAACGGCGACACGCGCGCTGCCGACGCCGCGCGTGACGCGGTGGCCAGCCCTCTGCTCGAGACCACCATCGCCGGCGCCAAGGGCATCCTGCTCAACGTGACCGGCGGCCCGGACCTGACGCTCTACGAGGTCAACGAGGCGGCCCAGCTGGTCAGCGAATCGGCTGACCCCGACGCGCAGATCATCTTCGGGACGGTCATCGACGAGCAGATGAAGGGCGAGGTGAAGATCACCGTGATCGCCACCGGTTTCACCGGACAGATCGATGTGCTCGGCACGCTCGCCTACGAGCCGGCGGCGCGGTCGGTGATGGCCGCCTCGCCCGCATTCACCATCGGTGGGCGCTCCTCGAGCCCGCCCAACGCGGATGATCTCGACATTCCGGCGTTCCTCCGGGACCGTCGTTAGGCAGCCCGCCATCGAGCAGGGGGCCTCGCCTCGCCGGGGCCCTCTGTTTGTGCCATGAAATGCCCATACTGTTCGCATCCTGAGTCGAAGGTCGTCGACTCGCGCGACTCCGAAACCGGAGAGGCGATTCGGCGGCGCCGAGAATGCCTCATCTGTCACAAGCGTTTCACCACCTATGAGCGGGTCGAGGCGGTGCCGCTCTGGGTGGTCAAGAAGGACGGACGGCGCGAGGAGTTCAACCGGCGCAAGCTGCTGGGCGGGCTGGTCAACGCGTCAACCAAACGTGACATCGCTTCCGCCCAGCTCGAGACCGTGGTCGATGACATCGAGAACGCGCTGCGCGCTCGCAACGTCACCGAGGTGCGCAGCCGCGAGGTCGGTGAGATGGTGATGCAGCACCTGCGCGCGCTCGACGAGATCGCGTACGTGCGCTTCGCGTCCGTATATCGATCGTTCAGGGACGTCGAGCAGATGCGCGCCACCATCGAGGACGTGCTCGCCAACCCCCCGGGGACCCGACCACCGGATGCACCGCGTCGCCGCCGCAAACCCGCCGACGCGGGCAGCGAGCCGGCTCTCGACATCGGCAAATGAGCGCCGGCGAGAACGTCGCCTCACGGCTGACCCAGGTGCGCGCGCGGGTGGGGCAGGCAGCCGAACGTGCCGGACGCGACCCTGCCGGCGTGCGGCTGGTGGCCGTGACCAAGGGCCACCCCGCGGTGGCCATCGAGTCTGCTCTGCAGGCTGGTCTGTGCGACATCGGCGAGAGTCGCGTGCAGGAGGCCCGGGCCAAGCGGTCCGAGCTGGTCGGTGGCGCCGCAACGTGGCACATGATCGGACACATCCAGCGCAACAAGGCGCGCGCGGCGGCGACGATCTTCGACGTGGTGCACTCGGTCGACTCCGCGCAGCTCGCCGCCGCGCTCGACCGCCACCGCGCCGCTGATACAACGCCGCTCCGTGTTCTCATCGAGGTCGAGCTGACCGGGGCTCCCGGTCGCAGCGGCGTCAGCGCCGATGCGGCGGCCGCGCTGCTCACGGAGGTGAGAGGGCTGCCGGGGCTCGAGCCAGTCGGCCTGATGACCATCGCGCCACAGGGCTCGCCCGACGGTGCCCGGGACTGCTTTGCGCGGCTGCGGCTGCTGCGTGACAGGCTCCGCGACGACCACGAGATCACCCTTGCTGAGCTGAGCATGGGTATGAGCGACGACTTCGAGATCGCCGTCGCCGAGGGTTCGACGATGGTGCGGCTTGGCCGGGTCCTGTTCGGTGACCGGGTTGGGGCGCAGCGCTGACGACAGCCGCCGCTATCCTGACGCCGCGATGAACGAGGACCTGCCTGCTGCTCCCGCCGCTGCCGGTCAGCGGGTGGGTGGCGACGCGGTCCCCAGCCGGAGCCGCCAGCTGACCGTGATGCTGAGCACCGCGATCGGCGTGTTCGCCCTCGACCATCTCAGCAAATGGCTGGTCACCCAGCACATCGCGCTGGGCGGCCAGGTCCCCGCGAGCGGCCCGGTCACCATTCACCACATCCAGAACCGCGGCGCCGCATTCGGCCTGTTCCCTCAATTGCAGGTTGTGTTCCTGGTGGTGGCGGCGGCCGTGGCTCTCTACATCCTGCTGGCCGGCAGGCGCTTCGGCCCAGGCGTGTTTCCCCAGGTGCTGCTCGGCATGGTGCTCGGCGGTGCGATCGCCAACGCGCTCGACCGGTTCGTGCAGGGATACGTTGTCGACTTCATCGATCTGCAGAGGTGGCCGGTGTTCAACGTCGCCGACATGGCGATCGTCCTCGGCATCCTCCTCGGCGTGCTGACGCTGCGCACTGCGCCACCAGCCCCGGGTCCTCACGGCGCTGCATGAACGACGTGGTTGAGCGTGGCGAGCAGGTCAGCCGGCTCGACCTGCGTGTCGCCAGGCAATCCGGGGTCAGCCGCAGCGCCGCACAGCTGCTGATCGCCGGCGGCCACGTGCGGGTCAACGACCGCCCCGCCAAATCCGGCCAGCGTGTTGGTGCCGCCGACGATGTCGTGGTGGTCATCCCGCCGGCGGCGGAGCGGCGTGCCGACGTTGCCGGACCGCAGGTGCCGCTCACCATCGTGTACGAGGACGACGCGCTGGCGGTGATCGACAAACCCGCCGGCCTGGTGGTGCACCCCGCGCCCGGGCACCCGGCGGGCACGCTCGCCGACGGACTCCGCCAGCGGGGCACCACCTGGTCACAGCTCGGTGGTGAGCAGCGCCCGGGCATCGTCCACCGGCTGGACCGCGACACCAGCGGGTTGCTGGTGGTGGCCAAGACCCAGGCCGCTCATCACTCGCTGTCGCTGCAGCTCCAGCGGCGCACCCTTGGTCGGGTTTATTGGGCGCTCGTGCACGGCACCTTCCGCGAGTCGACGGGCCGGGTCATGGCGCCGATCGGGCGCGATCCCGCGCATCGCCAGCGCATGGCCGTCGTCGACGGCGGCCGGCCTGCGATCACCGACTTCGCTGTGATGCAGCGGCTGCGACGCTTCACCCGGCTCGAGATCCGACTGCTCACCGGTCGCACCCATCAGATCCGCGTGCACCTCGCGTCGATCAGTCACCCGATCGCCGGAGACCCCGTGTACGGGCGCCACGGTGATCAGGTGAGCCCCCGGCCGGCGCTGCACGCCCAGCGCCTCACCTTCCTCCATCCCGACGACGGCCGGCGCTGCGACTTCACATCGCCGTTGCCCGCGGACCTCGAGGCAGCCCTGCTCGACGCTGCGGAGATCTCCTGATGGGGCGCGCGCCCCGGGTCACAACGCAGCCGGGTCGATTGATCGTCCTCTCCGGGCCCAGCGGCGTCGGCAAGGACACAGTGCTGCACGAGCTGCGCCGGCTGGACGCGGCGCTCCGCTACAGCGTGTCCTACACCACCCGAGAGCCGCGGCCGGGGGAGACCGACGGCGTTTCCTACTCTTTCATCGACGAGCCGACATTCCGCGCGATGGCGGACCGCGGCGAGTTTCTCGAGTGGGCGAACGTGCACGGCCACCTCTACGGGACCGCGGAGGCGCGGGTGAAGGAGGCGCTGGCCAGGGGCGAGGACATCGTTCTCAAGATCGACGTCCAGGGGGCAGCCTGGATCCGTCCTCGAGTCGAGGGTGCCCTCCTCATCTTCCTGATGCCACCGTCCGAGGACGAGTTGCGCCGGCGGCTCACGGCCCGTGACACCGAGGATCAGGCGTCCGTCGAGCTGCGGGTGCGCAACGCCGTGGCCGAGATGGCCGAGGGCGCGGCGTACGATCACCGCGTTGTGAACGACGACGTCAACCGCGCGGCCGGCGAGATCCTCGACATCGTGCGCCGCCGCCGGTCCGAGACGGCGCCGTGAGCGCGACCGAGAGCCAGGCTTCCCGCGTGGCCGTGCACGTGTCCGGCAGCGTGGCGGCGTACAAAGCGTGCGAGGTGATCACGGCGCTGCGCAAAGAGGGCTGTGAGGTGCGTGTCGCCATGACCATGAGCGCACGCCGCTTCATCACGGCGATCACCTTGCAAAGCCTCAGCGGGCACCCTGTGCTCGACGACGTCTGGGAGGAGGCCGGCACCACCCATGGAATGGGACACATCCACCTCGGATCGTGGGCCGAGGTGCACCTCGCGGTTGCTGCATCCGCCAACCTGATCGCGCGGCTGGCGCACGGGCTGGCCGACGATGCTGTGACCGCGGCTGTGCTGGCCAGCCGCGCCCCACTCCTGGTTGCGCCGGCGATGGAGACCGCGATGTGGGAACACCCGGCGACACGCACCAACGTCGAGGTTCTGCGTTCACGCCGTGTCGAGTTCATCGGACCAGTCAGCGGCCGGTTGGCGAGCGGCGCGGACGGCGTCGGCCGCATGGCCGACGTCGCCACTGTCGTGGAGGCAACTCTCGCGCAGTTGCGCGCCGGCGGAGGCTGACACGGCGGGACGTGGCACAGTGCGCCCCGCTGTGCCCCGACCAACCCCGCCGTTCGCCGGCCGGCGCGTTGTCGTCACCGCCGGGGGCACACGCGAACCCATCGACGCGGTGCGCTACCTCAGCAATCGCAGCAGCGGCCGGATGGGGAATGCCATCGCGCTGGCTGCGGCCGAGCGCGGCGCCAGGGTGACCCTGATCACCACGGTTGCCGCTCCCGATCATCCGGATGTCACGGTGGTGTGCGTCGAGACCGCCGACGAGATGCAGGCAGCGGTGCGCAGCGCGTTGGCCGGTGCCACGGTGCTGGTGATGGCGGCGGCCGTCGCTGATTACCGGGTGGCCGACATCGCTCCCCGCAAGCTCAAGAAGCGTGACTCGCTGATGCTCGACCTGGTGCCCACGGTCGACATCCTCGGTGGCCTTGCCGACGACCCGGTTCGCCGCGGCGTGCTCGTCGTCGGTTTCGCGGCCGAGACCGATGACATCGAGGCCAACGCGCTCCGCAAGCTTGCCGAGAAGCGGCTCGACCTGATCGTGCTCAACGACGTCTCGCGTCCTGACATCGGCATGGGCACCGAGGACAACGAGGTGACTGTCTTCGACTCAGACGGCCTGGTGGCGCACATCTCGCGGCGTGCCAAGACCCAGGTCGCCGGCGCCTTGCTCGACATCGTGGCCGGGCGCCTCACCGGCGCGGGGCGGGTGCGGCGGTGACGGCACAGGCCGCACCCGCGGCAGCCCAGGCACCTGCCGACGGCGCATCCGTCGCCTATGTCGCCGTGGTGCCTGATACCGGGGCGATCCTGCCGCAGGATCACTTCACCTACGCGGTGCCCGCGGACCTCGCCGCCGCCGCGGTGCCCGGCGCGCGCGTCGAGGTGCCGTTCGGACGGCGTTGTGTGCTCGGCTATGTCGTGGGCGCGGAACGCGCCCTGGCGGACGGCGAGGCCAGGCAGATCAGCGCAGTCCTCGACGAGCCTCCGATCCTCGACGCGGCAGCGCTCGCGCTGGCGCGCTGGATCGCAGACCGCTACTGCTCGCCGCTTGGCGAGGTGATCAGGGCGATGCTCCCCAAGGGCGTCCGAGCGGCCCGGCCGGGCGGCCGCAGGCGCAGGCCGCGCACCACCTCCGCCGCGATGCGTGCGGCCCGGGCGGGCGAGGACGACGCCGCCGAGATCCCGCCCGCCCTGACCGAGCCGCAGCGCGCCGCCGCTGCGCCGCTCCTCGAGGCCATCGCCGCCGGCACCCATCGACGGGTGCTGCTCCACGGTGTCACCGGTGCGGGCAAGACCGAGGTGTACCTCGTCGCCATCGCCGCGGCGCTCGCCGCGGATCGCCAGGCGATCGTCATGGTCCCCGAGATCGCGCTGACCCCGCAGACCATCCGCCGCTTCGCGGCGAGGTTCCCGGGCCGCGTTGCGGTGCTGCATTCGGGGCTCACCGAGTCCGAGCGTGCCCGGGAGTGGCGCCGTATCCGCGACGGCAGTCTCGACGTCGTGGTGGGCTCGCGGAGCGCCGTGTTCGCCCCCCTCCCGCGTCTCGGCGTCATCGTCGTCGACGAGGAGGACGCCAGCGCTTACAAGCAGGACCGCATCCCTCGTTACCACGCCGTCGACGTGGCGCTGGAGCGCGGTCGACTCCAGCGCGTCCCGGTTGTGCTTGGCAGCGCCACGCCGCGAGTGGAGACGTACTACGCGGCCCACACCGGGGGGTTTGAGCTCGTCAGGCTCGACCAGCGCATCAGCGGGCGGCCACTGCCACCTATCGAGGTGGTCGACCTGCGCGAGGAGCTGCATGCGGGCAACCGCAGCCCGCTGTCACTCGAGCTGGTGCGCGCGTTTCGCGAGTGCCACGACGCAGGTGGCCAGTCGATCCTCTTCCTCAACCGCCGCGGCAGCGCCACCGTGGTGGTCTGCCGCAACTGCGGCGAGGCGATCAGCTGCGACAGCTGCAGCGTGTCTCTCGTCTACCACGCGCAGCGACGGCGCTGCGACTGCCATTACTGCGGCAATTCCCGACCGCTGCCGGAGGTCTGCCCGAGCTGCCGGTCGACCGCGATCCGGGGGTTGGGCATGGGCACCGAGCGGCTCGAGGTCGAGGTGCACGAGCGCTTTCCCGAGGTGCGCCTGCTGCGCATGGACCGCGACACCACAGCGACCCGCGACGCCTACTTCACCATCTACGACCAGTTCGCCCGTCACCAGGCCGACTGCCTGATCGGCACGCAGATGGTTGCCAAGGGCTGGGACCTCGGCAATGTGCGCCTGGTCGGGATCGTCAACGCCGACGTGTCACTGCACTTCCCCGACTATCGCAGCGGTGAGTCGACGTTCTCCCTGCTCACCCAGGTGGCAGGGCGCGCCGGTCGCGGCGACGAGCCCGCGCGGGTCATCCTGCAGACCTACAGCCCGCAACACTATGCGGTGCGGCACGCGACGACGCACGACTATCTCTCGTTTGCACGCGAGGAGATCCGCGTCCGCAAGGCACTTGCCTTCCCACCATACACGCGCATGGTGGTCTGCACCGTCGCCCACCGTGAGGACGCGCGCGCCGAGCTGGACGCTCGGCAGGCGCTCGCGGAGGTGTCTGATAAACTCGGCGCGGGGTCGGGCCTTGACGTCCTCGGGCCGACTCCCGCCTTCCTGCACAGGCTGCGCGGCGAGTACCGCTGGCAGATCACAGTGCGGGGCGAGGTGATCGAGAGGGCCTTCCCGCACCTGCCGCGTGGCCGCGGTTGGAGCATCGATGTCGATCCAGGACCCTGAGGTGACCCGTGGCACTGCTCCCCATCGTCCTCTCCACTGACGAGGATCCGATCCTCACCACCAAGGCGACGCGGGTGCCGCGTGTCGACGACGCCATCCGCAAGCTGATGGACGACATGGTGGAGACCATGATCGACGCCCACGGCGCCGGCCTCGCCGCCCCGCAGGTGGGGGTGTCGCACCGCGTCATCGTGCTGCGCGTCGACAACCAGGTCTACCAGCTCGCCAACCCGGAGATGGTGCGCTGCGAGGGTGAGCAGACCGGGATCGAGGGCTGCCTCTCAGTGCCCGGCCTGATCGGGGAGGTCACCCGCTGCGAGCGCGTCGTCGCCAAGGGCCTGAACCGGCACGGCAAGGAGATCCGCGTCAAGGGCGACGGACTGCTGGCTCGGGCGATCCAGCACGAGGTCGACCACCTCGACGGGATCCTGTTCACCACCAAGGTGATCGAGGGCACCCTGCGCAGCTGGGATCCGGCCACCGAGGACCATGCTGAGGCGCTCGAGGGCGAGCTCGTCGGCTGATCGCAGCCGTGCGCCAGGACGCATCGTGATGCGCATCGTCTTCTGCGGGACCGCCGACTTCGCGGTCCCGGCCCTGCGTGGGGTCGCGGACGCGCACGAGGTGCTCGCCGTCATCACCCAACCCGACCGCGCCGGCTCGCGCGGCCGTCCTGCCGCGCGTCCCGTTGCCGATGCGGCGACGCTGCTCGGCCTGCCGGTGCTGCGGCCCGAGCGCATCCGCGCCCCGGAGAGCGTTGCCACCATCCTTGGTCTCGCGCCCGACGCCCTTGTTGTTGCCGCCTATGGCCAGATCATCCCAGCGGATCTGCTCGACACGCCGCCGCTCGGCGGCATCAATGTGCACGGCTCGCTGCTGCCACGCTGGCGGGGCGCGGCGCCCGTCGCCGCCGCGATCCTCGCCGGAGACGCCCGCACCGGCGTGTCGATCATGCGCATGGACGCCGGTCTCGACACCGGTGCGGTGTACGCGACGCGCGCGGTGCCGATCGCGGCGACCGACACCACCCCGCTGCTCACCGAGCGCCTCGCTGCGCACGGCGCCGGGCTGCTGCTCGAGGTGCTCGAGGCGGCCGCCGCCGGCACGGCAACGGCCACGCCGCAGAATCATGCCCTGGCCACGAACGCGCCCCGGCTGTCGCGCGACGACGGCCGCATCGAGTGGTCCGCGTCGGCCGCGCTCGACATCGACCGCCACGTCCGCGCGCTGCTGCCGTGGCCCGGCACCACCGCGCCGCTCGGCGGCCAGCGCGTTCGAATTCTCGCCGGCGCTGTCAACACTGACGCCGCCGCGGCGGGGTCGCCACCGGGCGAGGTCGTTGCCACGGTCGGGGACGCCATCGACGTCAGCACCGCGGCGGGGGTGTACCGTGTCGCGTTCGTGCAGCCTCCGGGAGGACGTCCGATGAGCGCGGCGGCTTACCTTCGCGGCCGCCGGCCGGCGGCCTAGCGGCCATGGCCAAGGCGAAGTCTGTCAGGGCCACCGACCCGACCCTGGCACGCAACCGGCAGGCATCACACGAATACGAGATCCTGGAGAGGTTCGAGGCCGGGATCGAGCTCGCCGGCACGGAGGTGAAGGCGCTGCGCGGCGGTCGTACCCAGCTGCGCGAAGGCTATGTTCGAGTCGAGAACGGCGAAGCCTGGTTGTTGGGGGTCAACATCGCCGAGTACACGCAGGGACACCGTCGCAACCACGAGCCGCAACGCCGCCGCCGGCTGCTTCTGCACAAGCGAGAGATCGAGTATCTGGGAGCCAAGGTGGCGCAGCAGGGGCTGACGTTGGTGCCGCTGCGAATCTACCTGACCCGCAACCGCATCAAGCTGGAGTTCGGGCTGGCTCGCGGCAAGAAGCTATGGGACAAGCGCCGTACGATCGCCGAGCGCGACGCCCGCCGTGACGTGGAGCGTGCTACCGCGCGGGCGCAACGCCTGGGCTGACCGCTTGAGTGCGCAGCGCGCGCACCATGGTGAGAAGCAGGCCCGCGGCGAGCAGCACCGGCAGCGAGCAGGCCTGGAGGAAGACCCACCACAGAGGTCCCGTGGAGATGCTGACGATGCTTTCCATGCTGATCGCCGCGATGACGCCGGCCCCGACCACGCCGATGCCGACCAGGGCGGCGACCGTCCACCCGGTCAGGGCGCGCCGGTGGGCGCCGCGCTCGTAGGCAAGCCCGGCAGCGGCGGCGAGGGCGATGAGCAAGTGGACATACACCGGGTACCAGGCGATCGACCCGACCAACAGCATGGCGATGATCCCGCAGGCGAACTCAGCTCCCCGCTCCGCGCGCGACCGCTGCCGTGTGCTCACCACGAACCACAGGGTGGCGATCGTGCCCACCGACAGCGCCGTGGCCAGCGCGTGCACCCACAGCGAGGGGACATCGTTGGCGAGAACGGAGTGTTGATCGAGCCTGCTGACCACGCCATTCCACGTTTGGTTGTAGATCCAGCCGTTGTCGCGATTGAGGAAGGGGAAGACCGAGGTGATGTACTGCTGAGTCACCGACCAGCCGAGGGCGACCATCGCCACGGCGACGGATGCTCCCGCCGCGGCCACCCCGGCGGCGGCGGCGCGCCACCAGCCCCGGCGGGCGACCACCACGAGGAGCACGATCGGGGCAAGCTTGATGCTCGCTGCCACACCGAGGACGATCCCGCACCGCGTCCGGTGGCCGGACAGGTAGTCAGACAGAGCCACGGCGAGGAGCAGGAAGATGACCAGGTTCATCTGCCCGTGCCAGAGGTTGTACGTGGCCGGCGGGAATGTGAGCGCCACGATGATGCCGATGCGTGCACGGGGCCAGGCCGCGGGCAACAACGCCCTCGCGGTGATCACCGCCCCGGCGACGAGCGCGCCGAGGGACAGCCACAGCCAGCCGATCTCCTGCCAGCGCGCCGACAGCAGGTCGAGCGGCCGGAGGAGCACAGCCGCGAACGGTGGGTAGATGAACCCCGACATCACGATCGTGCCGCTGTCGAAATTGGCATACGGGCTGGAACCTGCGGCAACGGCATGAGCCGCCTGCGAGTACGCGGCGAAATCCTCGAACGCCCCGGTGAAGTGCCCGAACACGGGAACCAGCACGAAGTTGTAGGCGGCCGCCACCGAGGCCGCGATCGCGGCGGCCGTGATCAGCAACGACAGCATCGACCGCCGGCTGCGCGCCTCCCGTTTTGCTCCAGGCGCGTATTGACGCCTCGTCATCACCGACACGCTGCTGAGTTTCGCGGTTGGCGGGTGCGCAGATCGCCGCGCGGCGCGACCGTTACCCGGGCGCGACCGCCCGGTCAGGAGGCGGCGCGACGCGTGTGCTCGGATTCAGGACCCTGCTCAGGCTGGAGTGGTATGTCGAATGTCGTCCCTGCCGCCATGATCGGGCGGTTGGCACGCGTGTCGGGCACGGCGGCGGCGGCCAGCTGGTCGACAGCGGAGCGGAGCTCGCGCAGGCCGGTTCCCTTGGTGGCGGAGACGAGCACGGGTGCGAGGCCCGCGATCTCGCCGAGCCGTTGGGCGATCTCGGCGGCCTCCGCGGCGGAGAGGCGGTCGACCTTGTTGACGGCGAGCACGGCAGGCTGATCACAGTCCATCTCCTCGAGCGTCTCGAGCACCGTCGCCAGCTGCGCCTCGGCGTCGGGATGGGCCGCGTCGACGACGATCGCCAGCAGGTGCGCCTCGCGCACCTCTTCGAGCGTGGCCGCGAAAGCCTCGACCAGCTCGTGGGGCAGCGACTGGATGAACCCGACGGTGTCGGTGACGATGATTCGCCGCCCGCTGGCCAATCCGAGCAGTCGTGAGGTGGGGTCGAGCGTGGCGAACAACAGGTCGTCGGCGAGCACCGTTGAGTTGGTGAGCCTATTGAGCAGTGTCGACTTGCCGGCGTTGGTGTAGCCGACCAGCGCGCATGACGCCAGCGGCACGGCCGTGCGCGCGGTTCGCCGAGTGGTGCGCTGCCTCTCGATCGCGCGGAGTCGCAGACGCAACCGGCGCAGCTTCTGGTTGATCAGGCGGCGGTCCACCTCGATCTGCTTCTCACCCATGCCGCCGCGCATGCCGCCGGTGCCGACGCGCCCGCGCTGCCGCTCCAGGTGAGCCCAGCCCCCGGCCAGGCGGGGCAGCTGGTGCTCGAGCTGTGCCATCTCGACCTGGACGCGGCCCTCGGCGCTGCGGGCACGGCGGGCGAAGATGGAGAGGATCACCTCGGTCCGATCGAGCACGGGGACGCCCCACCTCTCCTCGAGGTTGCGCTGCTGGCGGGGCGAGAGCTGGTCATTGACGAGCGCCGCGGGGCCGCCAAGCTCCTGGATGCGGGCGCCGAGCGCGTCCACGGTGCCGGAGCCGAAGAAGGTGCCCGGGTGGATCTCGCGGAGTGGCACCGGAGCCCGCTCGACGACCTTGGTGCCGAGGGTGCGTGCCAGCTCCTCGAGCTCGTCGAGCTCGATCTCCGTCTGTTCGCGGTTCGACCGCCCCAGGAACGCGCCGACGATCAGCACGTTGTCGATGGTTGCGGCGACGCCCGGGTCAGCGCCGCTCTGTCTCTGTCGGGCCATGTGCGTCCTAGCGTATTGCATCCTCGTTTGGCATGACAGCGAGCCGGGCGCCGCCCCGCCGCTGTGCGATGCTGCTGCTCGTGGCGGCGAGGAGTGGCGGCGGGGAGCCGGTCCGGGTGTACATCGAGGCCGGCAGGAAGCGCACTTTCGCCGCCGCTCTCGACTGGCCGGGGTGGTGCCGATCGGGTCGCGACGAGCTGGCGGCGCTTGCCGCGCTGACCGAGCATGGGTCGCGCTATCGCGAGGTGGCTGAGACCGCGGGGGTACCGTTCAAGGTCGGCGAGTTCACGGTGATCGAGCGACAGCCGGGGACGCCGACGACCGACTTCGGCGCACCCGACCGCGCTGCCGCCGCTGAGGCCACTCCGCGCGTGGCACGCGCTTGACCACGCCTGGGAGCCCGAGAACCGCAGCGAGCCGTAATCAGCTGCGCTTGCGCGGTGCCGGAGTCCCGGGCACGGCCACCGCGCGCACCCGCGGCGGCGGCAGGTCGGCGATCCGGCAGGGGATGTCGGCGTCCTCGTTGAGGTGGTAGCTGATGCAGATGCGGTGATAGCCGTCCGCGACGGTCAGCAGCCGGTCGTGGTCAAGACCGCCACGCACCAGCAGGACGGGGGAAAGTCGTTGGCCCTTCTTCACCTTCTTGAAGTCCTTGGCCACCTCAGGGTCGTTGATGGGCAGCAGCGCCAGCCCACTGGCACGCAGGAGGTCCTTCGCCTTCCTCGTGGTCAACGTCGCCGAACGCAGGCTGCGCACCAGCTCGCGAACGGTGGGCGGGTCGAACAGGAGGCTCAGGTAATCGGACGCAGCCGGGTAGTCGTGGGCGGCGGGCGTCTTGGTCCACCGTTCTCTGGGTGCCACCATGGTCGATCCTCCGCAGGTCGAGGTGGAGCGGCGGGTCAGCGCCGGCGCTCCGAATCATCGCCCTGCGCCGCGGCCATCGCGGCCGGATCGCCGCCGGGCCCTCGCAGGATGAAGGCGAACGCCACTGCCAGGAGCGCGCCGAGCAAGGGGCCGACGACGTAGAGCCAGGTGTGGGTGAGGTCACCGCGGATCAGGTCCGGTGCGAAGCTGCGCACCGGGTTCATCGATGCGCCGCTGATCGGGTCCGACCACAGGCCGGCGAGCGCGATGTAGCCACCGACGGCCAGCGCCGACAAGCCTCCGACGTTCTGCGCGCTCGACGCGGTGCCGAGGATGACGCTCACCAGGCCCATGGTCAGCACAACCTCGATGAGCATCGCCTGGACGTCGCTGACCGAGGCGGCGGGCACCGTGGCGCCGAAGCTGCCGGGCCGGCCGAGAACCGCCCAGAGGAAGAGGCAGGCGAGCACCCCGCCCAGCACCTGGCTGCCGATGTAGCCGGGGACGCGCACCCAGGGGAACTCTCGGCGCAGGGCGAACGCGATGCTCACCACCGGGTTGAGGTGCGCTCCGCCAACCTTGCCCATGAACAGGATGACCGCCATGACGGTCAAACCCGGTACGGTGACCGCAGCCGCTCTCGAGATCGAGACGCCGCTCACCGACGTCACAACGTGGCTGCCCACGCCGCCGAGGACGAGGAGGAAGGTGCCGAGGATCTCGGAGAAGAGGCGCCGCCACCAGCGGGTGACGTCGTTGAAGTCGCGCGCCCAGGGCGGACTGGCCTGATACGCGGTCTTGGCCTCCGGGCCACTCTCAGATCCGATCAACGCCGCCTCGGTCACAACCGGCGAGTATCGCGCGGCGAACCACGCCGAGGGCGCCGATCGGGCCTGGTCGCGTAGTCTCGTCATGAGGAGGCACGCAGATGGCACTACTGAGCATCGGAGAGACGGCACCGGACATCACTGCGCGCCGCCGCGATGGGACCACGCTGACGCTGTCTTCTCTGCGCGACAGGTACGTCCTCGTCTATTTCTACCCGAAGGACGACACGCCGGGATGCACAGCCGAGGCCTGCGCGCTCAATGACAACCTGTCCGCGCTGACCGAGAGCGGCGCGGATGTCATCGGCGTCAGCACGGACAGCTGGGAATCGCACAGGCGCTTCTCAGAGAAGTACGGCCTGGAGTTCGCGCTCGCGTCCGACGGCGACAACCAGATCCGCAGGGCGTATGGCGTTGGCAAGATGATGGGCGTCCTTCCCGTTGTGCAGCGGGTTTCGTTCCTCATCGGCCCTGACGGGCACGTGGCCCACGTCTGGCCACACGTCGCGCCGTCGCGGCATGCGGCCGACGTGCTCGCCGAGGTGCGCCGGCGCACCGATCAGAGAGCCCTGACCGCCTAGCGCTTGCGCGCGATCCAGGCTTCCTCGGACGGCCACCGCCGGGCCCACGAGATGTCGACGTACGGATAGCTCGTCGTCGCCCCCTCTGGCGGGCGGACCTCGATCAGGTTCTCGACCTCGAAGGCGTTGGCACGCAGCAGCCGGATCCAGTCGCCGTAGCCGAGGTGGAACTCGACGGTGTTGTTGTCCGACCACTCGGTGCGGTGCAGGCCGAAATACGCCCGATGGAGCTCCGCCTCCACGGACACGTCCGCGTCGTCCGTCTCACAGAGGGTGAGGATGGTTCCGTTGGTGTAGAAGATCAGCCGCCCACCGGGGCGAAGCAGGCGCGAGGCTTCGGGGATCCACTTGTACGGGTCACACCAGAGGGCAGCGCCGTATTCGCTGATGGCGAGGTCGAAGCTGGCACCTGGCAGCGGAACGGTCTCAGCGTTGCCGAGGAGCAGCGGGAAGTCGATCCCATGTTCGCGTTGTAGAGCTCGCGCTGTCTCCAACTGCTTGGGCGAGTTGTCGATGCCCACCGGACGCGCCCCACGCCGCGCCAGCCACGCTGAGACGTAGGCGGTGCCGCACCCCAGCTCGACGGTGTCGAGCCCGTCGACGTCCGGGAGGAGATGGAGGTCGGCCTCGGGCACGTGCCAGATGCCCCACCACGCCTCATCGGATGCCCACGCTCTGCGTCCTGGCTCGATGTACTCGACCGACATGACGTCCCACGCCGCGCGGTTGCGTGTCACGTGGTCGCTGGGCTGTTCATCCTTCATTCGGCCGACTGTATTGTGTTGTCATGGAACCGCGCCGAGGCGGCAGGCGCATCCGAGCCGACACGGTATCGAACTGGTGGGGCTCGCTGGACGCGCGTGACAACACAACAGTGCGCGCGACGCGCCTGCTTCCGACGACGCTGATCGTGGCTACGGGTATCGTTGCGGTGGCGATGCCGCTGCCCTGGCACCACCTTGTCGTCCCGGCAGACGTGTATTCGGGACCGCCGACAACCGAGGTGATCAGCGGTCTCGACACCGCCAACTGGCTGCTCGTGGTTGCTCCCGTCCAGCTTGCGCTGGCGATCCGGACGTACGTGGCCGCCTCCGGTCCCGGCGTCAAATGGGCAGTCACAGCTCTTGCCTTCGCAATCGTGATGGGGATGATCATCGACTACTTCGACTGGAGCCTTCGCGGCGTCTCGCTCACCGTGCAGCCTTACTACGGTGGGGGATTCTTCCTGGCGCTCGTGGGCGCCGTGCTGATGGTGGTGGCGGGTGCCCTCGCCTGGCGCGTGCCTGACTGAATCTCGTTCATGATCAGCCGGCCGGCGGCGTCGAGCTGGCTGTGGCCGGCACGGCGGCCAACGGCTCACGCATCCGTCTGCGCGTGTAGATCCACGCGAACACCGCCGGGACAACGAAGGGCGCGATCAGGAGCCCGAGCCAATCGCGGAAGGAGCCCACGAACCCGGTCCACTCCCAGCCCCAGCCGTAGCCCCCGATGATGACGATCACGAACAGAAGCGCCGTGGCCATTGCGTAGGCGCCCGCGCGAGCGCTCAACTCACTCACCTGCCGTGCCCATCCGGGCAGCAGGAACAGGACGAGCGGGAACAGCAGCAGATTCAGCCACTCCCACATCCGCTTGTCTGCGAAGCCCGTCCACGTCCAGCCCAGGAGGTAGCCACCGAGAGCGGTGATGCAGCGAGCACAGCCACGGCGATCACGACAACGACGACGGCCACCCCAACCGTCCATTGCAAGCGCATCGCCGGTCGCGCGCCGTCGCCGGCACCTGCGATCGTCACCGCGTTGCCGGACGGTTGCGTCATGGCGCCACAGGGTAGCGACCTGTGAGCCGCTCGAGGCCAGGATCGCGGCCCGACGCGCCGCCTCACGTCACCATGCCCTCCCAGCCGTCTGCGGGAGGCCAGATAGGCGCGGTATAACCCCGCGATGCGGCGAGGGGGAGGGGCACGCGAGCACGTGCGCGCGAGCGAGAAGGCCGGCGCCCGAAGGCTCGTGCTCATCGCCGTGCTCGCGAGCCTCGGCGTGGCCAGTGGCGACTCGGTGGCATCACCGCCCGAGGTCACCAGCGCCAGGGCGCTGGCAGCAACCAGCCGAAGCGACCAGGCTTGGCCGGTCCCGCTCGCCCGGCAGGGCCTCACGACGCCGTCGGCCCTCGCAGCGCCCTCGACTGTGCCGCCGCCGACCCAACCAGCACAGCCTGCGATGGCGCCCCACCGGCGGGCGCCGCCGCGACCCTCTTCGTCACCACCACCGCCAGCGCCACTTCCGCAGCCACCGGCCCCGATGCGGTCAGAATCCGCCGCCGGCGCCGTGTTTGCGGCGATCAACCAGAGCCGGGGTGGGGCCGGCCTGCCTGCTCTGCAATGGAGTGCGGGTCTCGGCCGCAGCGCCCACGCTCACAACCTTGCGATGGCGGCGGCGGGCCAGCTCTCGCACCAGCTGCCAGGCGAGGCGCCGCTGGGCACCCGAGTCAGCCGGCAGGGGGTGCCATGGGGTTGGGCGGGGGAGAACGTCGGGGAGTCGGGCACGCTCTCCTCCGCTGCCGCACTCGTCCTGGAGCAGCTCATGCTCGGCGATCTCGCACACCGCCTGAACATCCTGACCAACACCGGCACCATGGTCGGCGTCGATGTTGTTTTCGACGCCAACCAGCACCGGCTCTGGCTCACGGAGGACTTCGCGAATTGACTCCGGCAGCCGAGCCTGGCAGCGGCCTCCTTGGACGTGCTGGAATCGCTGGGAGCGACGGTGTGCACCGATAGGAGGCAGACGGATGACTGTTCACAAGGTTGGGACCCGCGAGGAGTGGCAGGCCGCCCGCGAGGACCTGCTCGTGCGCGAAAAGGAGTTGACCCGGCTCGGCGACGAGCTGGCGCGCCAACGACGCGAGCTGCCCTGGGTCGCGATGGAGAAGGAGTACCGCTTTCAGACCGACGAGGGCACCAGGACGCTGGCTGAGCTCTTCGACGGTCGGTCCCAACTTCTGGTGTACCACTTCATGTTCGGACCGAGCTACGAGCTCGGCTGTCCGACCTGCTCGTCGAGCGCCGACAGCGTCAACAGCGTTCTCACTCACCTCAACGCGCGCGACGTGACCATGTTGTACGTCTCGCGCGCACCGCTCGAGAAGCTCCAGGCCTACAAGCGGCGGATGGGCTGGAGCTTTCCCTGGGTCTCGTCTGCCGACAGCGAGTTCAACTTCGACTTCCGTGTTTCGCAGACCGAGGAGCAGGCCCGCGCGGCCATCGGGCCAATGGTCGCGGCCGGAATGCCGCCGATCCTCACCCACATGGCGAGCGTCACTGGCACAGACGTCGCCGGCTACCTGTCCGAGGGGCCGGGCTTCAGCGCGTTCATCCTGGACGACGGCAGCCTCTACCACACGTATTCGTGCACGGCCCGCGGGCTGGAGTTCCTGATGGGGTACTACCCGATTCTCGACCGCGCCCCCAAGGGACGCAACGAGGGCGGCTCGCCCCAGTGGATCCGCCGCCACGATGAGTACGCACGCGAGGGTGCGCGATGACCCTGTGACCGCTCGGCCTTCCAAGACGGTTGGTCGCGACGCGAACTGAATCCTCGTCGGCCACACTGAGTCGATGGAATATGGCAGCCGGGTGCCGGCCCCGCCGCTCGATCGGTTCATCGACGACATCTACTGGCTGACCGGGGTACCGCGCCACCGCCGGCCCGAATGTCCCGCCGATGCCGTCGGCACATCTGTTCCAGCAGGCAGGCGGGCGTTTGGAGACTTCCCATGGCGCGGTCCCGGTCGGTGCGCTGACCGGTGCCGCCGGGGTGAGTGGCAATCACCTGGCCGCGCAGTTCAAGACTCATGTCGGGGTCACCCCGAAGCGGGTGGCGCGGATCTACCGCTTTGCGCGCCTGATCCTGTCCGTAGACGCTCTGCGTCCGGTCGACTGGTCCGAGCTCGCTCACACGGCCGGCTACTTCGACCAGGCCCACTTCATCCGGGAGTTCAAGGACTTCACCGGCCACACCCCGACGGGCTACCTGGCCCTGCGGCGCCGATTCCCCGCCGAGCCGGGGTTCCCGCCGGACAGCGGCCCGATGCCCGCGGATTGATTTTCCAAGACAGTCGCCGTCGGGTGCGGCAAGATCGGGCCGAATGCGCAACGCGACTCGAGGAGAACCTGTTTGGGCACGGTAATCCTGCACAACGTGGTATCGGTGGACGGCTTCATCGCCGACGAGAACGACGATGTCGGGCCGCTCCACGACTGGTACGTCAACGGCGACACCCCGATCACCGAAGGCGGCGAGGAGCAGTACGATCATTCGGGAGCTGGAACCGGCTTCAAGGTCTCTCGTGCATCGGCCGAGTATGTCCGCCCGATGTGGGAGGCGATCGGCACGATCGTGATGGGCCGCAAACTATTCGATCTGGTGAACGGCTGGGAGGGTCAGCCGCCCGCGGGCGACCACGTGGTCGTGGTTTCCCACCGGCCCAAGCCCGAGGGCTGGCACCCCGAGGCCTCGTACCATTTCGTCGACGGCGTGACGGCTGCGATCGACAAGGCCCAGGAGCTCGCGGGGGAGCGAACCATCGCTGTGAACGCTGGCGAAGTGGGCAGCCAGATCCTCGCGGCCGGCCTCGTGGACGAGGTGGCGATGGACGTGGTGCCGGTGGTGTTTGGGTCGGGCACACGCTACTTCGGCAGCATCGATAGGCAGTATCGACTGGAGGACCCGCATGTGATCATCCCGGGCGACCGGGTGCTACACCTGAGGTTCAAGGTACGCCGCTAAACCCGATGGGCGACAGCGGAGTCCGCCGACCCAGGTGCCTCAGCCGCAGGCGAATGACAGAGCTTCTCCTGCGGCGCAGGCAGCCAGCCACCGGCTAGAGCAAGAGGCGATGATTCGCGGTCGCGCCGACGGTCTTAGTTGGCGGGCAAGTGACCAGTGACTCTACGAGGAGCGTGCGATGGCGCAACAGACCGAGAATGCCGCAATCGACCGGCTGGCCGTGTTCGTCGGCGAGTGGGACATGACGGCGGAGTTCAAGGACCTACCGCCCGCCGGCAGCGGCGCACGGGTCGTCTTCGACTGGATGCCGGGGAGGCGGTTCCTGATCCAGCGCTGGGAGGTCCCGATACCGGAGGCGCCCGACGGCATCGCCATCATCGGCGCCGATCCCGACAGCGAGGGCAACTTCCTCCAGCACTACTTCGACTCGCGCGGCATCGCCCGCGTGTACAAGATGAGCGTGGACGATCGGTGCTGGCAGCTGTTGCGGGATACGCCCGACCTCTCGCCGCTCGAGTTCGCGCAGCGCTACACGGGCACGTTCAGCGACGATCGCAGGGTCATCACCGGATCCTGGGAGATCTGCCACGACGGT
>DATBPD010000108.1:0-23472 GCA_036561525.1 Candidatus Dormiibacterota bacterium
GGATGTGCTACGGACGCAACCTCGCAACCGGTCGTCTCGTGGAGATCGGCGAAGCCGTCGGCGTCATCGCGGCGCAGTCGATCGGCGAGCCGGGCACCCAGCTGACCATGCGCACCTTCCACACCGGTGGTGTTGCCACCGGTGGTTCGGACATCACCCAGGGCCTGCCCCGCGTTGAGGAGCTGTTCGAGGCGCGCGTGCCCAAGGGCAAGGCGCTGATCAGCGAGACCGACGGCGAGGTGGAGATCGTCCGCACCGAGGCCAAGGCGCTCAAGGTGAAGGTCACCTCGCGAGACGTGTTCGACACCACCTACCCGATCGCGCCCAAGTTCACCGTGCTGGTGGCCGACGCGGAGGTTGTCGCCGAGAACGGCGAGCTGCTCCACGGCACCGACGACAACGGCAACGAGGTCACCGTCCGCGCCAAGTACGCCGGCGCGGTCAAGGTTGGCAAGAACGAGGTGCTGGTGCGCACCAGCGAGGAGGACACGCGCGAGTACGCGGTGCCGGCGTCGGCGCAGCTGATCGTGCGCGACGGCGACCACGTCGTCGCCGGCGACCGCATCACCCAGGGCTCGATCAGCCCGCAGGAGCTGCTGCTCGTGCGCGGCCGCGAGGACGTCCAGAACTACCTGGTCCGCGAGGTGCAGAGCGTGTACCGCAGCCAGGGTGTCGACATCAACGACAAGCACATCGAGGTGATCGTCCGCCAGATGATGCGCAAGGTGCGCATCGACAACGCGGGTGACACCGACCTGCTCCCCGGCGAGATCGTCTCGCAGTTCGAGTGGGAGGAGGCCAACGCCAAGGCGCTCAGCGAGGGTGGCGAGCCCGCCATCGCCGGCACGGTCCTGCTCGGTCTCATCAAGGCCGCGCTGAACACGGCGTCGTGGCTGTCGGCTGCATCGTTCCAAGAGACCACCCGCGTCCTCACCGAGGCGGCCATCTCCGGCAAGATCGACAAGCTGCGCGGTCTCAAGGAGAACGTCATCATCGGCAAGCTGATCCCCGCGGGGACCGGCCTCGACTACTACCAGAAGCTCCGCGAGGAGGCCGCGCGCCTCTACGAGGAGGAGGAGGCCGCGGCGGCGCTCGCCGCTCTGCAGGCCGACAACGAAGAGGACGACGAGGAGCTCGAGGGCTCAGCCGAGCAGGTCGACTCCGAGGCGCTGCCCGAGGTGGCGCCGACCGCAACCGCCTGACACCCGCCTGTCTTCAGACGCCGCGAGAAGGGGCCCGTCACAATTGACGGGTCCTTTCTCTTCTTGTTTGCTGTTTCGTTGCAGGAACGTCGACAGCGTGCGCGTACTCTATGGCCGTGCACCTCTTCTTCAGCGACATCGACATCGCCGGCCACCCGGTCAACACCGCCCTCCTCGGCGTCGTCCTCGCCTTCCTGGTGGGATGGATCGCCGCGTACCTGATCTACAAGATCTTCTGGCGCGCTGACTTCGGCCTGCCGGTGCGCCGCCGCCTGCTGTGCTCGGGCCTCACCATCCAGCGCGACCAGGTGGCCTTCGTGCCGCTGTGGTGGTCCGACCTCCAGATCCAGCGCGCGGTCAGCGCTCACTGGAAGAACGCGCTCCGCTCCACCGTGTCGCGCGCCCCCGTCCGCGAGGACGCCGCCGCCCGCTGATCCTCCCTCGGTGGCCGCGCCCACCCGGCGCGATCAAGGCCGTTTTTCGCAACCTCTCTCGATGGTGTCGTGACGGACGTGTAACAGCCGAGTAAATGGTTTCGAGGATTCGGGCCATCGGACCCTACCATCGCAGCGATGCCCCGCGTGCTCGTCGCCGACGACGACCGGATGGTTCGAATCTTCCTCGAGGATGCGATGGCCATGGCGGGCTACCACGTCCGGGCCGCCGCCGACGGCGCCGAGGCGATCACCGCGATCACGGCGGCGGGCGCCTTCGACCTGGTGATCACCGACTACAGCATGCCCGGCGCTACCGGCATCGACGTCATCAACCATGCCCAGCGGATCGACCCGACGCTGCCCTGCATCATCGTCACCGCCTTCCACGACCTCGACCTCGCCATGCGCGGCATGCAGGCCGGCGCGGTCGGCTTCATCCCCAAGCCGTTCAAGGCCGAGCACCTTCTCACTGTCGCCGGCCGCGCCCTGGAGCGCCGCCAGATGGCGACGGACACCACCCGCCTCACCCTGCTGCTGCCGATGCTGGAGCGGTTCACCATGCTCCTGGCCAACACGCTGGAGTCCAAGGACTGTGCCACCGGGCAGCACGCCGAGCGGCTCGTCGAGCACAGCGAGGCGGTGGCACGGCAGCTCGGTCTCGGCGACGACGACCGCTTCTCGATCCGGGTGGGCGCCTGCCTCCACGACATCGGCAAGGTCGGCGTCCCCGAGGCGCTGCTGCGCAAGCCCGGGCCGCTCACCCCTGCCGAGCGTGAGGTCATGCAGCTGCATCCCGAGATCGGCGCCGCCATCCTCGAGGACATCGACACCTGGCAGGACGTCCGCCTGATCGTGCGCCACCACCACGAGCACTGGAACGGCGCCGGCTACCCCCTTGGCCTCCAGGGGGCGGCCATCCCGCTCGGCGCCCGCATCGTCAGCGTGGTCGACGCCTTCGACGTGATGAGCGAGGGTCGCTCGTACGCCCTGGCGCGGCCTCGTGACGTGGTCACCGCCGAGCTGACGCGCCTGCGCGGCGTCCAGTTCGACGGCGACGTGGTGGACGCGTTCCTGCGCACCCTCTCGGAGACGGGTGACTACCATGACGTGGTGGACACCGCCGCCGAGTTCCATCTCATCGCCCGGCGTGCCGCCGCGGCGCACCCGACGAGGACGGCGGTCGAGGCCGCCCGTTGACCGACGCCCCCCACTGGGGCGTTCAAACCGAGTACCACGACGCGACCCATCAGCTGGTCGCGGCCGCCGCCGAGGCCGTCGAGGCGGCGCGCTCGACCCTCGGCGCCGGCGATGACCTCGTCGGCCCGCTCATCCTCCACCCGGGCGACCCGCTCGACCGCCCCCTCGAGGTGGTCACCGAGGACGGCCGCTCGCTGCTGCTCGAGGGCGTGGTGGGCGCGGACGCCCCCCTCGGGTACCACACCTGGAATGCCCCCGACGGCCCCCGGCGTCTCGTGGTCAGCCCGGGTCGCTGTCACCTGCCGCCCGACCTGCGCCTGGGCGGCTGGGTGGTGCAGGTGCACAGCGCCCGCTCGCGGTCGAGCTGGGGGATCGGCGACCTCGCCGACCTGCGCGCCTTCGGCGACTGGGCCGCCCGGCGCGGGGCCGGTTTCACCCTGATCAACCCAATCAACGCGGCCGCGGCGGTGCCACCGGTCGAGCCCAGCCCCTACCTTCCCACCAGCCGGCGCTGGCGCAACCCCCTCTACCTGCGGGTCGAGGAGGTGCCCGGCGCGGCCGCCACGCTGGGATCGGATCTCGAGAAGGCCACCGCGGCCGGCCGGGCGCTCAACGTGGACCGCCGCATCGACCGCGACGCCGTCGCCGCCCTCAAGCTCGGCGCGCTGCGGCGCCTCCACGACGCCGCCCCGCCGACCGCCGGCTTCTCGAGCTGGCGCGCCGCCGCCGGCGTTGACCTCGAACGCTACGCCACCTTCTGCGTCATCGCCGAGGACCACGGCGCCGACTTCCGCGCCTGGCCCGCGGAGCTGCAGGCGTGCGACGGCGCTGCGGCCAGGGAGGTGCGCGTCGGCGCCGCCTCCAGGGTCGCGTTCCACGCCTGGCTGCAGTGGCTGATCGAGCGGCAGCTGGCAGAGGCGGCCGCGGCGCTGCCCCTGCTCACCGACCTGCCCATCGGCGTGGACCCGGGGGGTGCCGACGTGTGGGCCGACCCCCACCTCTTCGCCCGCGACTTCTCTGTCGGGGCGCCCCCCGACGAGTTCAACACCCTGGGCCAGGACTGGGCGCAGCCGCCCTGGAACCCTCGCGAGCTGCGCGCGCGGGGGTATGCGCCGCTGGCCGCGGTGCTGCGCGCCGGGTTCAGGCACGCGATGGGCCTGCGCATCGACCACGTCATGGGTCTGTTCCGGCTCTTCTGGATCCCCCGGGGCGCCGACCCCCGCCGCGGCGTGTACGTGCGCTACCCGTCGGCAGAGATCCTCGACATCCTCGCGCTCGAGAGCGCCCGGGCGGGCGCAGTGGTGGTCGGCGAGGACCTGGGCACCGTGGAGCCCGGCGTCCGCGAGGAGATGGCCGCCCGCGACATGCTCGGCTCGGCCCTCCTCTACTTCACCGACGGCGACCCCTCGGCCTTTCCGCGCCGGGCGCTCAGCACCGTCACCACCCATGATCTGCCCACCCTGGCCGGGCTCTGGAGCGGCGCCGACAGCGCCGAGGTGACCTCGATCGGGGTGCCGGTCAACGACGCGGCCCTCGCCGAGGTCCGCGGCCGGGTGGCCCGCGTCGCCGGCGGCGAGGGTGCCGGCGTCGAGACGGTGATCGTCAACGCCTACCGAGCGCTGGCCGCCTCGCCGTCGATGCTGGTGGCCGCTGCGCTCGAGGATGCCGGCGCCATCGCCGAGCGGCCCAACGTCCCCGGGACGACGTGCGAGCTCCGGCCCAACTGGAGCCAGGCGCTGGTGCCGCCGCTGGACGACCTGCTGGCGACACCTCTCGCCGAGAGCCTGGCGCAGGCGCTCCGCCGGGACTGACCCTAGCCGGCGCGGCGGTGGACGGCGCGGCCCAGCGCGGAGGCCAGGTCGTCGGCGAGGATCTGGTCGATCAGCTCGCGGACGCCCTCGCCGGCGCGGCCCGCCATGACCAGGTCGGCGCGTTCCTTGACGCTGGCCAGCGCGTTGCCGACGGCCACGCCGCAGCCCACCATGCTGAGCATCACCAGGTCGTTCTCCGCGTCGCCCACGGCCACCGTCGCCTCGGCGGTCTCGCCGAGCATCTCCAGGGCGGTGGTCAGGCCGGTGGCCTTGTTGACGCTGGCCGGCAGCACCATCACGGAGTGCTTGTTGAACACGATCTGGAGGTCGAGCTCCATCTCGTGGATGGTGTGCACCACCACCGACTCGAAGGGCTCCCAGGTGGAGAGGATGGCCCGGCCGACCGACAGCGGCGTCACCGCCTGGGCCTGGAGGGCGGCGACGAAGCGGCGCGGCAGGGTGGGGGCCAGCAGCCGCTGCCTGCCGGTGGCCGGGTTGTAGATGAGCGCCCCGTTCTCGACGACGGCGAGGTCGAAGACGTCGACGTCGTCGCAGATGTCGAGGAGCTCGTCGAGAATCCGCCCGGTCACGAGCACGGCGCGGCGGCCGCTCTCGCGCAGGCTGCGTAATGACTCGACGGTCTCGCCGTCGAGGATGCCCTGCGATGCGATCGTCCCGTCGTAATCGCACGCGAGGACCCGGAACCTCATGCCCGTATTGTCCCGCACCCTCCCTCTTGCGGGTCGGTGCGGCGCGTCACAGGGGCAGCCCGGCCCTCACCTCGGTGCCCTTGCCCAGCTCGGAGCGGATCTCCAGGGTCCCCTTCTCCAGCTCGGCACGCTCGCGCATCGAGATCAGGCCGAGGTGCTTGTTGCCGTCGATGGTTGCCTCGATGGCGGCCACGTCCATGCCCACGCCGTCATCGCGCACCACCGCGGTGATGGTGTCCTCCTGGAAGTTGATGAGCACCTCGACGTTGCGCGCCTTGGCGTGTTTGCGCGCATTGTTGAGCGCCTCCTGGATGATCCGGAAGATCGACGGCTCGTAGGAGCCGGGCAGGCGCACCTCCTCCCCCATCACCCGCAGCTGCGCGTTGAGCTTGGCCTTGTCGCCGTAGTCCTTGACGAACTTGCGCAGGGTCGGCACCAGCCCGAGGTCGTCCAGGGTCATCGGCCGGAGGTCGAAGATCAGCCGGCGGGTGTCCTCGAGCACGGCCCGCACCCCATCCTTGAAGTCGGCCAGCTCCTGCACCACCTGGGCCGGGTCGCGCTGGATGAGCCGCTCGAGGATCTCCGCCTGCAGGACCAGGTTGGCCATCGACTGGGCCGGCCCGTCGTGCATGTCGCGGGCGATCCGCATGCGTTCCTCCTCGATGATCTGGAAAACCTGGCGCGAGGCGTCGCGCACCCGTGAGTTGTCGGGGGGCGGCATGGCGGCGGCGGCGAGGTCGTCGAGGCTGCGGTACACCGAGCGCAAGACCTCCTGCTCGCCGCGCAAGTCGATCAGCCGGGCGCTGACGTCGCGGAAGCGCTCGTCGACGGCGGCGAGGTCGGCGCGGAAGCGGGCCAGGCTGCGGAAGCCGTTGTCGAGCTCATCGGGGTCGAGACCGTGGAGGTTGTCGAGCAGGCCGCGCCAGCGCTTCTCGCTCTCGTCGGTGCGGCGCCGCAGCTCCTCGCGCGCATCGGCGGTGTCGGCGAGCCGCCCGTCGAGCCGGGCGGCCGCCTGCTCGAGGTCCTCGATGCGCTGGGTGAGCAGGAAACGCACGCCCGAGAGGGCGGACGGGTTCACCGCCGGCGCCGGCACCGGCGCCTGCCGCTGCACGGTCACGACGCGCGCAGACGGGGGCCGTGAATCATGCGGCCATGATACCGGCGACCCGTCGACATCCCGGTCACGATTCGGCGGTCGCGAACGCCGCGGCCTCGCTGGGTGCGGGACCCGTCGAAGGCGGGTCACAGGGTGGTTGCGCAGCACCGAGGCAACCCCGGGCAGACCTATAACCGACGGGTCAGTTCACAAGGAGCCAGCTGCTATGGGTCCGCTCTCGAATACGGACGCGGCCCGCATCCTCGTCGTCGAGGACGACGCGTCATTGCGCCGCCTCTTGGAGATGCGCCTCACCCTCGACGGCTACGCGGCGCGCACTGCCGAGGACGGCATTGAGGCGCTGGCGGTGCTCGAGGAATGGACCCCGGACGTCATCGTCGCCGACGTGATGATGCCGCGGCTCTCCGGGCTCTCGCTGTGCCGTGCCATCCGCGACGTGCAGCGCCTGGTGGCGATCCCCGTGATCCTGCTCACCGCGCGGAACTTCGACGACGAGATCGAAGCCGTCATCGGTCTCGGCGGCATCACGTTCATGAGCAAGCCGTTCGACGCCGAGGCGCTCAACAGCGCGCTCCGCGCCGCGCTCGGCGACCACGCCGTCACCTCCGCGTAGCCCGCGCCAGAACGATTCCGTTGATCGCGCGTGACCGCGGCGCGAGGTCACGCGTCGCGATTGCGGGAGACAATGGCCGGCGACGTGATCAGCACGGCGCCGGTGGCCGCGCCCCTCTCCAGCCCTCCACAGCACGCCGACGGGGCCCGCCAGTCGTTCGTTGACCGGCTGACCTCCCCGGGCGGGCTGTTCCTCAGCGCCGTCCTCATCGCCACCGCGTTCCCGGTGACCAACGCCATCCGCGACCCGGACTTCTGGTGGCACCTGCGCAGCGGCCAGCTGATCCTGCAGACGGGCGGCCTGCTCCACACCGACCCTTTCACGTACACCGTGAGCAACCACGTCTGGACGATGCACGAGTGGCTCACCGAGGTTCTCTTCGCCGAGCTGTACCGCTGGGCCGGCCTGGCGGCGATCGTCGCGGTGCTCAGCGTGGTCACCTGGCTCGGCGTGCTGTGCATCTTCGTACGCGCCCGGTTGGATCGTCCCGGCCCTTTCGCGCTGGGCGGCGGCATGGTGCTCGCGGTGATCGCCGGCTACCCGATCTGGGGTCCGCGCGCGCAGATGATCACCTTCGCGCTGGCGTGCCTGACGCTGCTGCTCACCGAGCGCCATCTGCGTCGCGGCGGCCGGGGGACGCTGCTGTTGTTGCCCATCTTCCTGGTGTGGAGCAACCTCCATTCCGGTTTCATCATCGGTCTCGGGTTCATGGCAGTGGTGCTCGTCGCCGAGGGCGCCGCCCATCTGCTCCACCTGCAGGGGCGCGCGCCCATCGCGCGCGTCCGCGGCCTGGCGCTGTTGCTGGTGGGGTGCCTGGTCGTCTCGGCCATCAACCTCAACGGTCCGTCGATCATCCTCTACCCGTTTGCCACGCAGGGTTCGGTAGCCCAGCAGTCGCTCATCCTGGAGTGGCATTCGCCGGACTTCCACGACTGGTCGGTGCGCTTCTTCGGCCTGATGTTGCTCAGCCTGGTGGCGCTGATCGTGGTCAATCGCAACATCCGGCTGCGCGACGCCGCGCTGGTGCTGGTCACGGTGGCGCTGTCGCTGCAATCGGTGCGGCACATCGCCCTCTTCGTAGCGGCGTCGACGCCGGTGTGGATCAGCCAGGCCGACCTGCTGGTGGCGCGGCGGCGAGCCCGACCGCGCCGCCGCACCGCGCTGCCGCCGGTCCCCATCCGCGCGGTGGCCTGGGGGCTGCTCTGCGGTGTCCTCCTGCTGGTCTACCTGAGCGCGAGGTTGCTGCCGTCGATGCGCACCCGTGAGGATTCGCTGTTCTACGCACAGGACTTCCCGGTGTGCGCGGCACGGTGGCTCGCCGCCGACCCGCTCCCGCTGCGCATCTTCAACCAGTACGGCGAGGGAGGCTACCTGGCGTACCGGCTGTCCGCCCAGGGCGACCGTGTCTTCGTGTTCGGCGACGCGGCACTGATGGGCGATGCCCTGCTGTACACGTACGGCAACGTCGAGTCGGTGACGCCGCAGTGGGACGCCATCCTGCGCAACGCCGGTACCGACATCGTCCTCTTCGACACCAACGCGCCGCTCAGCAACGTGATCGCTCACGCCTCCGACTGGGTGCAGGTGTATGCCGATCCCCACAACGTCGCGTTCGCGCCCCGCGACCGCGTCGCCGCCCTGCACCTGCCGCCGCAGCCGTCGTACACCACCCCCGGCGACACCTGCACGGCGCTGGTGCAGACGCCGGCGGCGCAACTCCAGCAGGCGCCGGGGTGAGCAGTCTGCGACGTAACGGCTGGGTGATCGGCGCGGCGCTGCTGAGCCTGGTGCTCACCGTGCAGCCCTTCCGCGACAGCGACGTGTGGTGGCACCTCGCCATGGGCCACTACATCATCGCCCACGGCATTCCCGCGGTTGAGCCGTTCAGCTTCCTGCATGCGGCCAACCCGTGGGTCGGCCAGCAGTGGCTGTACGAGGTCGGCCTCGCCCGCGTCGTCGATGTCGGTGGCGCATCCCTGGCGTCCCTGGTGATGGGCGTGGTGGCGTCGTCGGCGCTGCTCATCGCAGCGCTGTCGATCCCGCCGCACCGGCGCCCCGCCGGGCCGTGGATGGCCGGCGCCCTCATCCTCAGCGCGCTGGTCGCGGCGCAGCTGGTGGGCGTTCGCGGCCAGGTGTTCAGCCTCTTCGGCGCGGCCGTGGTGCTGTACGTCGTGATGCGCTGGCGCAGCGGCTCGACGCGGATCCTGCTTGTGCTGCCCCCGCTGTTCCTGGTGTGGGCCAACCTGCACGCCGGGTTCATCATCGGGCTGGGCATCGCCGTCCTGGCCCTGCTGGCCACCCGCACCGCCGGCCGGCGCTCGCGGCTGCTGCTCGGCGCGGCCATCGCCGCCGGTGCGCTGGTGACGCTGGTCAACCCCTCCGGCCCCGGCTTGTGGGCATACGTGGCCACCACGTTCACCAACCCGACGCTGACCGGGGTGGTCACCGAGTGGCAGTCGCCGGACTTCCACGGCATCTGGCTGCGCCTCTTCGAGGTCGAGGCAGGTCTGCTGGCGGTGGCCTGGACGCTCAGCCGGCGCCGCGACCTCGTCGACCTCGTGCTCGCCGGCATCGTATTCACCGCGTCCCTGCAGGCGCAGCGCAACGTCTCGCTGTTCGCCCTGGTCGCGGCTCCCCAGCTGGCGATGTACGGCGCGGATGCGTGGTCGGCGCAGCGCTCCAAGCTGCCCCGGCTGCCGCTGTGGCCGCCGGCCGGGCGGCGCTGGCGACGGCCCCCCCGCTGGTTCGCCTCGGCGCTGGTTGCGGTGGTCGCCGCCGGCACCGCCGTCGCCATCGCCCCGCAGCTGACGGCGAGCGCGGCGGCGAGCTACGAGTCCTCCCATCAGCCCAAGGCCCCTGCCGATTACGTCGCCGTGCACCTCGCCGGCCATCGCATCTACTCGATCGACACCTGGACCGGGTACCTCGCCGGCCGCTTCCCGGTGGGGCGGGTCGTCTACCTCTACGACGAGACCGCGGTCTTCGGGGATGCGGCGCTGCAGCAGTACCTCGACATCCACGACCTCCGGCCCGACTGGGCCCAGGTCATCGGCGACGCCGCCATCCGGGACGCCATCGTCCCGGCCGGCGGCCAGGAGGCGGCGGCACTGCTCACCCTGGGCTGGTCGGTCGACTGCCGCGACCCCCTGTCGGCGAGCGTGGTCATGTCCGCCGGGGGCGGCGATGGCAGCGCCGCGTCCTTTGACGCCGCGCCCTCGTGCTCGTGACCTGACGGCTGCGGCGACTCCTGTTACAGCGTCACCGGGGTATTCGTTACCGGTCCTTGTCGCCGCCATCGGAATGGGTCGGTAGGCTGGTCGCGTGAGCACGCGGTCTGCGACTGATTGCGCGTCCTGCGCGGTCGCGGGCTGGACGCGGCTGTGACCCAGCAGCTCACCCAGCGCATGCCGGCAGCCCCGGCGGCGGTGGCGCCAGAGGTCTCGCGCAAGCCGTTCGCCACCCATCCCGCCCAGTTCGATCGCGATCGGCGCGCCGGCGTGGAGCGGGTCATCGAGCTGGCCCGCTGGGCGGTGCTGGTGTACGCCGGGGTGAGCAACAACTTCCCCGGCCAGGCGCACACCTCGACGACGAGCGCAGTCAACCTGATCCTCGGCGGGTGGTGCCTGTTCAACCTGAGCGCGACGCTGGCGCTGCTCGTCCACCACCTGCCCGGACGCAACACCCAGCTGGCCATGCTGACGATGGACCTGGCCGTGGCCAGCGCGCTCGTGTACCTCACCGGCGGCTTCACCAGCAACCTCGCCGTGGTCTTCTACGTGCTCATCGGGCTCAGCAGCCTGCGCTTCGGCGTTTTCGGCAGCCTGCTGTGCGCCATCACCATCAGCGCGCTCTATGTCGGGGTCGGGCTGGCGGTCTCCGGGCCGATCGACCACGAGCTGGCCAACGTGGTGGTGTCGCGCCTCTTCCTCTTCTTCGTCGTCTCCCTGGCGAGCGCGCTGCTCGCCCGCGAGATGGTGATGGCTCGCGCCCAGCAGATGGCCCACACCGCCGAGCTGGAGCACGCCGTCTTCGCCGAATTGCGCGAGGTCGACCGCATCAAGAGCGAGTTCATGATGCTTGCCTCCCACGAGCTGCGCACCCCGCTCACCAAGATCAAGGCGTGGCTGGCGCTGATGCAGGACGCCGGCGACCACCTGCCCGCACAGGCACGCCAGGAGGGATTCCACGAGCTTCGCACTGAGACCGAGCACCTCGGCCGCCTCACCGACAACCTGCTCTGCATCGCGCAGCTCGAGTCCGGTGAGATCCGCCTGCGGCCCACCACCGTCGACTTCACCACCGTGCTGCGCCAGGTGGTGTCGCGCTTCGTCGAGGTGGCCGACCGCGGCCGTTTCCTCGTGCACATCGACGAGAACCTCGGCAGCCTCTTCGTCGACGAGGAGCGGCTCGTGCTCGTCCTCGCCTGCCTGATCGACAACGCCCTGAAGTTCGCGCCCGACAACGATCCGGTGGAGATCACCGCGCTGCGTGTCGTCAACAAGGCGCACATCGAGGTCCGCGACAACGGCCGGCGCATCCCTGACGGCGAGGTCGAGCGCGTCTTCGCCTCCTTCTACCAGGTGGAGAACCCGCTGCTGCGCCAGCGCGGCGGCTTCGGCGTGGGCCTCTACCTGGCTCGCCAGCTGGTGGAGCGGATGGGCGGGCGGATCTGGCTCGACAACCAGACGGCGCGGGGCAACTCCTTCTTCATCGCCGTGCCGCTCGAGGAACCGGCGTCGTGATCCGGGCCGACCGCGGGAGAAGAAACGGAAGTGCCAGTGCCGTGACTGTCCGCAACACTCGGGTAACCGGGATCGGAATAAGCGCAAACGCGTGCTACGTTGCCCGCACTCATCCCCCCGTTCGAGGTGCCGCGTGTCCATGAAGAGCTACACCGAGCCCGTGCTCGGACCGATGTCGTCGCCGGGACGGCCGTCGGGACACGAGGCCACCGTGCTGGTGATCGACGACGACCCCTCGATGCACGACATCCTCGCGGTGCTCGGCAACCAGCACGGCTTCGGCATCCAGTTCGCCGACGACGGCACCGATGGCCTCCGCCTCGCCGAGCAGAACGACGTCGACCTCATCGTCCTCGACCTCAACCTTCCCGGGCTGACCGGCTTCGACGTCTGCCGGCGCATCCGGGCCGCCGGGATCGAGATCCCGATCGTCATGGTGTCGGCCAGCTCGGATCCCGTCGACATCGTCGTCGGGCTCGAGATCGGCGCCGATGACTACGTGATCAAGCCGTTCGAGATCCGCGAGCTCGCCGCGCGCATCAACGCCAAGCTGCGCCGCCAGCGCACCAGCCAGGCGCAGGTGCGTCCCGGCCGCCTCAAGTTCCCGGGCCTGATCGTCGACGTCGGCCGCCACGAGGTGCTCCGCGATGGCCAGGCCGTGACGCTCACCCCGACAGAGTTCGACCTCCTGGCCCTGCTCTCCGCATCGCCGGGACGAGTGATCTCGCGCACCGAGATGATCCAGAAGGTGTGGGGCCAGGGAGCCGACCTCGACCTGCGCAGCGTCGACGCCCACGTCTACCGGCTGCGGCGCAAGATCGAGCCGGAGGGTCCTCGACCCACGTACATCCACGCGGTGCCCGGCATCGGCTACCGGTTCGAGCGCCGTGGCCTCACCGATCGCCTGTCACGCGCCCACGATGACACGGACTCGCCCGTCGGCGAAGCGGTCGGCCAGTAGCCCGTCAGGCGGCGGTGAAGCGCGAGACGTTGCGCCGCGACGCGCGACGGCGTCGTCCACCGGCTGCCTGCGCCAGCAGCACCCACTGGCCGCGCTCGTTGAGCCCGGCCGGACGCACGTCGATGAGCTGGCTGCCGAGCAACGAGAGCGCCCGGCCCTGGGGGAGCACGAAGTCGAGGCACGACGCCACCTCGCCATCCCAGCGGCGCCGCTGGCAGACCCCGTCGAAGACGACGAGACTGCGGCTCACCCGCCGGGCTTCGGCCCCGCCGGCCACGTAGGCCACCCGGTACATCTCGCCCGCCCGCAGGCCGAAGCGCTCGAGGAGACTGCGATCGCGCACCAGGCGGGTGCGCGGCTCCGCCAGCAAGTTGGGGTCGGACGGAGTGGTCGCTGCGTCTGGTGCGTTCATACACAGATTATCGAACGCTCCGACTGGATCAACCGTCGGACGTGCCGTCACGTGCGAGTAACGGGGAAGTCAGGGGTTAGCGATCCGGCGTCGGCAGCGGTTGCGCGCGACAAACCGTCGTTACCGCGCCACTTTCTGGTGACGCTGGCGTGATGACGGCGGCGCGACCGTACCTAGAATCGATGACATGCCAACTCCGTCCCGGATCACCATGCTCCGCGAGCTCTCGGCCGCCGGCGACCGGGAGCGCACCGGTGCTCTGGACGTCGAGTGGAACGGCACGCGCGCCAGCCTCTTCTTCACCTTCGGCCAGGCCAACCACGCCGAGCTCGAACGCGCCGATGGCCGCAAGCTGGTCGGTAGCGACGCGCTCAGCGCCATCGCCGAGGAGCTCCCCGACGACTTCCGGGTGGCGCCTTGGCGCCGCACCAAGTCCGCAGGCGATACCCTTCGGTGCACCACCGAGGAGTTGATGTTCCTGTTCCGTCGCGACCCCGCCACGACCGCTGGCCGAGGCCCGGCCAAGGCGAAGACCGCCACCAAGCGGAAGTCGAAGGCCGCAGTTCGCGCGGCTGACGCGAAGCCTGCGGTGGCACCGGTGCAGCCCGCACAACCGGCTGCGTCCATTGCCGTGGCCGCCGCGGCCGCGGCGGCGTTCGATCTTCCCGAGCTCACGCCCCTGCCGCTCGGCAAGGCACTGTTCTCGGATGCGGCGAGCAGCATCCAGGGCATCGACAGGGCGGTGCCGCAGCTGCCCGACTGCCTGATCGTCCTCACCGCCCCCCACCACCGCGGCGCCGTTCTGGTCGCGGGCGGGGCCATCGCCGACGCCATCTGGGTGGACCGGACAGACCGGCTGGTCAAGGCCCACGCCGCGCGCGCGATCTTCGGCGCCAGGGATGGCAATGTGGCCGCGTACAGCATCGACGACCCGCGCCTGGTCACGGCGCTGTCCACGCTCTGGCACGCGCCACGACTGTGCGCCGCAGTGCCCGGCCGGACGGTCAACGTCGACGGCTTCGTCGCCGGCGCGCACGCCGCCGGCCACACTTGCGCCCTCGTGGTCACGGCATCCGCCGACCCCGGTGTCGCCCTGTTCACCAACGGCGAGCTGGTCGCCGTGTACACCGCTGGCCGGCCGGCCCCGGTCACCACCAAGGCCGCGCTGGGCCGCTTGCTCCGCGCCGCCGGCGCGCAGGTCACCCTCCTCGGTGTGGACAGCGACGCCGACGCCGGCCCGAATGTCGGAGGGATCGCCTTCCCGCGCCTGGGCGCCGCGCACCGCGTCGCCGCCGCTCGCCAGCCCGCTGTCTTCAGGCTCCCCGATGCCGGCCGGACACCTGACGCCGAGGGTGCGACCACAGAGTTCGTCCCCACCCGCGTCGACATCGACATCGACGGGCTGCGCGCCGAGTTGATCGGCATCGCCGACGCGTGGCTCGGCAAGGACGACGTCGCCCCCGTGGCCACCGCGATCCGCAACGCACGGCCGGGTGTCGACGACTTCGTCGCCGCCATCCAGGCGATCTCCTCACTGGACATCCCCGGGCACGAGAACGCGGTCGTCCGCGCCATGGCGCGCGAGATGCACTTCCGCGCCGCCGAAGTTCTCTGCGGGGTCTGATCGGGTGCAACACTTCTTCGACACCCTCCGTAGCCAGCCGGCAATCCCGCTCGGGGCACTGGCGGTCGTCCTCGCCCTGCTGTGCCTGGCGATGCTGGCGCGCATCGAACGGCTCAAGGACCGCCTCCACGTCGCCCAGGCAGCCGCCGAGGACGCCGCCCGCGCCGCCGCGATGGCTGCGCCGGGCGGCATCGACCCTGACGTGGTCGTCGAGATCCTGCGCAGCGGCGAGCGGCCCACCCTCGACGCCGTCTACGCCACCATGCAGCGCCGCAGCGCCGGCGGCGCCGGCACCAAACGCTGAGCGGACCTAAGCTTCCCGCCGCCTGAAGAGGCGGTTGTCAGCAGTGGTCACCGCGATCCACGCGGCCTTCCAGCTGACGTGCACCGCATCCTCGCGCAGTCGGCGAGCCGTGTCCTGGGCCGAGCGTTCGACCTGTCCGCTGGAGCGAGATGCCCAGCCCTTGCGCGAGGTGATCGATCCCACCTGCTCCGGCGTCCCGGCCGTCTGTGCGGGCACGGGGTGGCGAACGGTCCAGGGCAGCGGGCCCTCATCACGGCCCGCGCTCGGCAGCTCGGGCGACGAGGTGATCCGAAAGCCCGCCCGGGGCACGATCGGGCTCGGCGCTGCAGGCGGTGGGGTGTCGCCGATCACCAGGGCATCGACCGGGGCGGTGACGGCGTCGACCAGCTCGCGGATGACGAAACCGTCATGGCCTCGCGGCGGGGCCGGAACCTGGTCGGGTTGGCGGATCGGCGGCGCGGGCGCGGCGTCACCGGGACGCGGCGCCTGTTCGAAGGCCGCGTCGTCGGCCTCACGAGGCGCCGGCGTGGGCCGATCACGACCGAGGTCGTGAGCAGCGAACACCAGGTTCTCGCTGTCGTCACGCTGCGAGGTTCCGCCCGCCGACGGGCTGCCGGCGGACGTGTCGGTCGGCATCAAGGGCTACTCCTGGGTGGACTGGCGAGGTCATCGTACGCTCGGAGGGGCGCGGGTCCCGGTGGCGACCGGAAAAGATCGTGTCGCGAAGCGGTTTCCATGTGTGGCGATGGGCGTGCCACGGGAGAGAATCCCCGAGGACGCAACTCGTCGTCCCGTCCCACGGCATCCAGAGGAGTCGCAACAGCGTGAGCACCGCAACCGCCGCCAAGGGCATCGACCCCCGCTACCTCGAGGCGCTCGGGCCGCTGCGTCCCCTCATCGACGACGACAGCCTCACCGAGATCATGGTCAACGGACCTGAGATGGTCTACGTCGAGCGCAAGGGCAAGATCCTGCTGACCGACATCCGCTTCGACAGCGAGGAGCATCTCCTCCGTGTCATCGACACCATCGTCTCGTCGGTGGGCCGGCGCATCGACCAGCGCTCACCACTGTGCGACGCTCGCCTCCTGGACGGCTCGCGTGTCAACGCAGCCATCGCCCCGGTGGCGCTGGACGGTCCCATCCTCACCATCCGGAAGTTCAGCAAGGATCCGTACCAGGTCAATGACCTGATCGGCTTCGGCACCCTGACCGTGGAGAGCGCTGCCTTCGTCCAGGCGTGCGTCCTCGCCCGCGCCAACATCCTGGTCAGCGGCGGAACCGGCACCGGTAAGACGACCCTTCTCAACGTCTGCTCGAGCTTCATCCCCATCGACGAGCGCATTGTCACCATCGAGGACGCGGCCGAGTTGCAGCTCCACCAGGAGCACGTCTGCCGCATGGAATCGCGTCCGTCCGACGTCAACGGCGACGGTCGCATCACCATCCGCGACCTGGTGGCCAACTCCTTGCGCATGCGGCCCGATCGCATCGTCGTCGGCGAGTGTCGCGGCGGCGAGGCGCTGGACATGCTCCAGGCGATGAACACCGGCCACGACGGCTCGTTGACCACCATCCACGCCAACAGCACCCGCGAGTCGCTGTCTCGTCTCGAAACACTGGTGTTGATGGCGGGCATGGACCTGCCGCTGAAGGCAATCCGCCAGCAGATCGCCAGCGCGATCAGCCTGGTCGTCCAGCTGAGCCGCCTCAAGGACGGCTCGCGCAAGGTCACATCGATCAGTGAGGTCATCGGCATGGAGGGCGACACCGTCACCATGCAGGAGATCTTCAAGTTCGAATCCAAGGGCGCCGATCCGGCGACCGGCAAGATCATCGGCGAGTTCAATCCCACCGGGATCCGCCCGAAGATCATCGACAAGCTGTTCGACATGGGTGTGCCGCTACCGCCGCGCCTGGCCCAGCTGTTCCCCGATCGCCGTCAACTGCTGCAGCAGCAGTTGCTCATGCAGCAGCAGCGCTCGGCCTGACCAACGGCGGGCGGGCGCGCCCGCATCCACGTAGACTGCGGCCACCGTGGCGGCGTTGCGCCGCGAGGAGGAAGCTGTCGTGCTGGTTTTGGCAGTCCTGATCCCGGCGACCGTCGTCGGCCTGATCATCTGGATCGCCGTGGGTTTGCGGCAGCGCGCGGCGGAGCCGTTCAGCCTGGCCAGCGCCACCGCCTTCTACGCGCATCTCATGGTCATCGTCACCGCCACTGCCGCGCTGTGCGGCGGCGTGCTCTTGGTCAAGGCAGCCTTTGGGTTCTTGAACACCAGCTACTCATATGGGTTTCAGAGCTTTGCGGGGTCATCGGGGCCTTGCCCTGCCGGAGCGTCCGCAGACCAGTGCAACCCGCTAGTCCCCCAGTTCGACTTGACCCCGCAGCGGACGCAGGACCTGGTGCTGGGTCTCACCCTGGTCGTGGTCGGCGTCATCGTCGCCTTTGCGCACCGGGCACTGGCCCAGGCAGTGCGGGGTTTGCCGGGAGGCCGTCCGGTGTGGGTGGAGCGCGGGTCGACCGTGGCGTTCACCGTTCTCTACGGGTTCGGTGCCCTCTTCGGCCTGATCGCCGCAATCTACGGGGTGATCACCTACTTCGTTCTCCCCGCGGCATCCTCATCGGGGCAGAACGGTACCTTTACGATCGGCTCGGGAGGGCAACCGTTCGGCGAGGTCGTCGGTATCGCGGTCGTATTCATCCCAGCGTGGGTGGTCGCAGCAATCTATCTGCGTCGCCGCCTTCGCGCCAGCGCTCCACCCCTACCGCCGCCCCTGACAGCGGCTGCAATTCCCTAGGGAGAGCACGCTCGCCTGAGCCGCCGCGACCGAGGCAGGTGACGGAGGGACGGGATCGCCATCTGTGCTGGGGTAAACCCCCAAGCACCGCCCTCACGTGGGGTCGCGACTGAGGCGGCGTTGTCAGCGCACCGGGCGGAGGGAGTGGCCACGCCCAATATGTCGTCCATACTGTACAAGGCATGGGGATGGATGCGGTTTGATGCCTACGCGAACGGCGTCACTCATTTCTGGGGCGCTTGCTGCTAAAGGAGGCACTGACCAAGATGTCCATCGTTCGTCGGCTCGCCAAGGACCTGATCGTGACGGTCGCTGCCGCACTTGTCATCTCCGCCATCCTCTACGGGGTCCTCAACAACCGCCTTGATGTCGTGGTCGTGAACATCGCTGAACTCCTGCTCGTCGGGCTGGCACTTCTTGGAGTGCGCTCCTGGCGAGCTCATAACCGATCACGCCGGATGCTTCCATAGGGCAGAGCTCAAGGGCCTCACCCAATTTGCGAGGTGGGGCCCTTCCGCGTGGTCACGCGGCATGCCCGCGAGGAGGCCCTGGAGCGGTCGGGCAGATCGCTCTCGAGTGTGCGGTTGCGGCGCGACTAAGGTCGGTGCGGGTTGGCGCTCGGTTGGGGCCCAAATGGCCACCGTAGCGACCAGCCTTGGCGATAACTGGTCGCATCACCCGGCGCGCCGCACCTAAGCCGGAAGACCCCGTGAGCGTCGCCCTACTGCGCGGGTTCGAGCGCCGCGAGAGCGCGCACCACCTCGAGGAGTGTCTCGCCGGTGGCATCCGTCCTTCTAAAGAGCGGCGAGTGCTCTTCCTCGCTACCGGGACGCTGCATGAGGGTCGTTCTCAGCGAACCCGAAGCGCTCGTACAGCCGGAGCGCGGGCTGGTTGGCGCGGTTGACGAACAGCACGACTTGCGAAAATCCGGCTTGGTGCAGGGCTATCAGCGACAACCCGAGCAGCACTGTCGCCGCCCCTCTGCGTCGCGGCATCCGCGACAGCAACCGCGACCGCGTCGGTGGGACTGGTGCGAACGACGCTCCAGCCGGTGCCCAGTGGCCGGGTCTCGATCGGATCACCGAGATCACGCGTCAATCGGGAGATATCGGGCGGGTGCGACATTCGAACCTCAGTGCGGCGCGAGTCGCCGTAGCCGCGCCTCGGTGACGGCCGGGCCGGCGTCGAAGAGCTGGTGCAACAGGTAGTACTCCGTGAGCGGGTGATCGTCGGTGATGATGCTCCCCGACCCCACAAAGCGATCGACCTGTGCGTCCTTCAGCCACACCATCTGCTCGATACGGTCTGCCCAGGACCCGGCCGGCAGGTACGCGGCGTCGGGCGCGTTGGCGATGTCGGCGACCGCCTTGGGTGTCCCGAGGATCTGGGAAACAGTCGCGTCGGTCCAGGCGATCGGGCCATCCGATCCCAGCAGATAGACGCCGCCGCTCCGCGGCGTGAACAGCACGAGCACATTCGCGAAGACGGACCTGAAGGTGCGCATATGCTCCCGGAACTGGTCCAGGTCGACGCCGAAGTACAGCCACTGGAGCATCAGGCCACCCGGGCGCAATGCGTGGTGCGCATCGGCGTAGAACTGCTGCGAGTAGAGCACCGCGGCGCCGGCCGCCTGGATGGGAGGCGGCGGGTCGACGGTTATGAGGTCGTAGCGTCGCGATGTGAGCCTGACGTAGTTGCGTCCGTCGGTGGTGATGACGCGCGCCAGCGGGCTGTGCAGGTACTGCTGTGCGTCGGCGTAGAACACGGGCATCTGCTGCGGCACCGACGGGGACAGGTCGACCGCGTCGGTGCGCAGCCCAAGCTGCAGCGCGGAGCGGAACGTCGTGCCCATGCCGAAGCAGATGTCGAGCAGCGTGGAAGCGTTGGGGCGCATGATCTTGGGCACGTACGCCATCAGCTTGGTGTCGACGCTGAGCGTCGTCATCGCCGTGCCGCTGGCGAACAGACGACGCTTGTAGGGTGGCCCGCCCAAGGCATCCACTGTGGAGAGGCGATCCTCGGTGTGGAAGAAGGGCAGTGAGCCTGCGGCGAGGCGATGCTCGGTGGCCGTGAGCAGCACCGGTGAGGCGGTGATCACCAAGCCCACAGGCACGACGACGGCCGCGGCGGTCATCAGTGACAAGCTCAGCCGCCGGGCGCCTAGCTCCTGGCCGCCGGCGATGATCAGCGCGCCCGCGACTCCCGCCTCCGCGGACCCCAAGACGAGGATCGAGGCGTTGGTGCCCAGGCTGCCCGCGAGGATGAAGGCCGCGGCGAGCGAACCAAGGATGCACCCGAACGTGTTCCACGCATACAGCACACCGATGCTGTGCGATCCATCAGCCGCGTCTCGCGTCAACAGCCGCGCCGACAGCGGAAACGCATAGCCCATGAAGACGGTCGCGGGCAGCAGGATCAGGGCGCGTGCGATGTTGACGGTGGGCAACCACACGGTGGCGAGTGGCACCGTCAGCACGGTGCACACTGCGACGCCGAGAAAGGCTGCGGCGAGCGCCGCCGGGGTATCGCGCCACGTGTTGCTGAGACGTCGATAGATCCCGCCGCCGGCTGCGATCCCGAGGAGATAGACGGCGAGGATGATGACGAAGTTGTAGATCTGTGAACCCGTGCCCTCTGCCAGCATGCGCGTCCAGAGAACCTCGAGGCTCAGGGCCACGAACCCGGAGACGAACGACGCGGCAAACAATGACCGGCGCCATCGCGGCGTCAGGATCGTCTCCTCGCCGCTGACGCTGGGCCCGAGAACATGAACAGATGCGACCGTGCGCCGGCCGGACGATAGCAACAGCGCGGTGATCCCCGCCAGCAGGTTGAGCGCGACCGCCACGTGCGTGGTCGCCGACAGTCCAAGCAGCTCGATGAGCACGAAGCCCGCCCCCAGGGCGCCGGCCATGGCACCGAAGGTGTTGGCACTGTACAGCAGGCCCATCTGTGCCCCTGCGGTGCGCATCGAGGTGACCAGGTGGCGAGTCAGCAGGGGCAGCGTCAGGCCCATGAGAAAGGTCACCGGTGTCACTGCCGCAAGCGTCAGGAGCAGCCGGATGAGGGTCAGCTGGCTTGCCGACGTGGTGTCGTAGGCGGAGCTGTAGATGCCGGCGATGCCCTCGAAACCGATGGGCACGAGCAGCGCAGCGGCACCCACAGCAACCTCAACTGCGCCATAGATCCGCAATGGATGGCGAAGCCGCGGCGCGACCAGGCCGCCGACCATCCCGCCGAGGCCAAGGCCCGCGAGGAAGGCCGTGACGATGGTGCCGATCGCTTCGGTGGTGTTGCCGAAGATGACCACCAGCTGGCTCGACCACACGACCTGGTACACGAGGCCCGCGGCGCCCGATGCCACGAACACCGCGACGACGAAGCGATTCGACCTCCGCAGGACGTGGGGCTCTGCGGTGGCACCGTCGGGCTCAGGTGCCTCACGTCGAACGGCACTCACGGTGGCCACTGCCCCGCCTCCCGCCTACCGGCGCGAGGGCACTCCGACTGGTGCCGATGCGGCACTGCGCCCGACCACGCGGGAGAGCAGCTCCTCCGATCGCCCGGCTCTGTCCGAGGCGAGCTGATGACCCAATGAGGCTCCGCTGTGGCGCCGGCTGCCGGTGAAGCTCTCAGCGATCATGGCTCCATGCTGATAGCGGCGATGGTGATTAGCTTACACCGGTGATGGGGGGAAAGCTAGCCCCGCCGCCCGCCGTGCTGGACCCGGCGCACGCAATCGGCGAAAGCGACGCAGCTCAGTGCGGTGCCGAGGAACACCCGCGGCCCGGCGACGCCGTGGCGCAGGTGAACCGCGAGCGTGGCGAGATTGCCGGCGAACGCGGCGCCGGAGAGCGCGAGCGTCGAGGACGTCGGCTTGTCGCCTTCATGGGCCGTGCGCGTCGCGAGTGCCATCCACACTCCGAGAAACGCAACGCTGCCAACGGCGCGTCCAGGTGCTGACCGGAAGAGCCCGGGCCGGCGGAGCAGGAACAGCGCGGTGTCAGCGGTGCCGGCCACCGCCGCCGGACATGCCAGGTTGGTGCGCTTCATGGTGTGAGACCTCGATCCGGCGTCTGCTCACATCCATGGTAGCCGCGCGGGCTCTGCGGGGCGTCCGTTGCTGTCGCCCGCGTAGGATCGGACCGGAGGCGATGAGGAGAAGCGCGTGAGGGCCAGTCCGATGGTGGGGCTGACGTGGACCCACGACATCGTCACGCGTTCGGGCAGTCCCGGCGAGAACGCCCTGCGCTACCTCAGCCTGCTGAGCCGCGGTGGCCTCGTGCCCGTCCTGGTCACCCCGGGAACGTCGGCCGGATTGCTCAGCCGCCTCGACGGCGTGGTCGTGCCCGGTGGGCCCGACGTTGCACCGGCGCGCTACGGGCAGGTGCCGGGACCACACACCGAGGCCTCCATCAACGATCTCGACGCGCTCGAGCTCGACTTCGTCAGTGCAGCCCGCGCCCGCAACCTCCCCGTGCTGGGCATCTGCAGAGGTCAGCAGGTGATCAATGTCGCGCTGGGCGGATCGCTGCATCAGCACGTCGACCATCCTCAGTGGGGCAAGGATCCGTCAGCCGCGGTTCATGACGTGCAGATCCTCACCGGCACGTACCTGCACCGCGTCCTCGGAGTTGATCTGGCCGCGGTCAACAGCGGCCACCATCAGGCTGTGGACCGGCTGGCGATGTCCCTCCGCCGTGCCGCGGTCAGCAGCGACGGCTGCGTCGAAGCCGTGGAGGCTCCAGACCTGCTGGTGCTGGCGGTGCAGTGGCATCCGGAGGAGATGCCCGATGCACAGAGCTCGAGCCGGCTCGTGGAAGGGTTCGCGCAATGGATGACGTGACACGTCGTCCGACCGGCACGGTTGTCGGAGGTCAGCGATCCCGCACGGGACGCGCTGCCCTTGCGGCCGTCTCGGCCGCCTCCGCGGCTTGCTCCGCCGCCGTCGCCTCATCCTGAGCCGCGCGGGCTTGCTCGGCGAGACGCTGTGCGTGTTGACGCTTGGTGGTGGCGACGCCGCGTGCGCGCTCAGCGGCCTTGTCTTGTTCAGCAGCGGCACGCTCGGCCGCATGCCGCGCCACGAGGTCGCTCTCCTGTCGGCTGCGTACCGGCGCGGAGCGATCGCGCTGTCCCGAGGTCCGGCGGCGTAACGGCGCCAGCACCTGGGCGAGCTCCGGCGCGTCGGCCTCGATAGCATCAGGCGTCCCGAACCCGGTTGGCTCGAGGTCCCGATCCAGCGTCCCGCGCCAGAGTGCCATCCGCTCGCGCGCGCCGCCGCTCACCGCCGCCTGGAGCGTAATCCTGAGTCGCCGCGCTGTCTGGTCTGTCGTCCCGCGGCCAGAGCGACCAAGCACCGTGGTGGCGGCGCGAACCGCAGCCTCCACCGCTTCGCGAACGCGCGCCGAGGCGAGGAGCAGATCCTCACCGTTTCGTGCGCCACCGGCAACTGCCTGCTGAGCCTCCCTCGCGTCGGCACCGGCGGCGAGAACCTCGGTGACGAGATCCGGGTGCTCGACAGCAAGCTGATCGATGGCCCACAC
>DATBPD010000109.1:0-28689 GCA_036561525.1 Candidatus Dormiibacterota bacterium
GGGTTGAACTGGACAACGGCCACAGGGTTCTCTGCCATCCGGCCGGAAAGGCGCGCCTCCAGGCGGTCCGCATCCTGCCGGGCGACAGGGTCAAGGTCGAGCTCAGCGCCGCCGATCCCGGTCGGGGCCGCATCCTCCAACGACTCGCATAGCCAGCAACAACGACAGCAGGAAAAGGACAGCAGAACGCGATGAAGGTCAGGGCCTCGGTCAAGAAGATGTGTGATCGGTGCAAGATCATCAAGCGTCACGGTGCTGTCCGGGTGATCTGCGAGAACGCCAAACACAAGCAGCGACAGGGGTAGACAGCAGAAGTGGCACGCATCGCCGGCGTCGACATTCCACGAGACAAGCGCATCGAGGTGGCGCTGACGTACATCTTCGGCATCGGGCCGACGACGGCGAAGCGGCTGCTGACGCTGGCCCAGATCTCCCCGGACGTGCGCACCCGCGAGCTCAGCGACACCCAGGTGAGCAAGCTGCGTGACCTGATCTCCAAGCAGCTCCAGGGCCGCGTCGAGGGCGACCTCCGCCGCCAGATCGCGCTCAACATCAAGCGGCTCATGGAGATCGGCACCTACCGCGGCCTGCGTCATCGCCGCGGCCTGCCTGTCCGTGGCCAGCGCACCCGCACCAACGCGCGGACCCGTCGCGGTCCCAAGAAGACGGTCGGCGTGCGCCGCAAGAAGAAGTAGGCAGGCATGGCAAAGAAGAAGAAGGTCGTCCGCACCCGGCGCCGCGAGCGCAAGAACGTCGCGGTCGGCCACGCCCACGTGCTGGCCACCTTCAACAACACCATCGTCAGCCTCACCGACCCTCAGGGCAACGTGATCGCCTGGGGATCGGCCGGCGGCCAGGGCTTCAAGGGCTCGCGCAAGAGCACGCCGTTCGCGGCCCAGATTACCGCCGAAGGAGCCGCCCGCCGGGCCATGGAGCACGGCCTCAAGAGCATCGAGATCTACGTCAAGGGACCGGGGGCCGGCCGTGAGGCCGCGATCCGGAGCCTCCAGGCCTCGGGCCTCGAGGTGACCGCGATCACCGACGTCACCCCCATCCCGCACAACGGTTGCCGCCCGCCCAAGCGGCGCCGGGTCTAGGAAGTTCATGGCCAACCAAGCAGGACCCGTCTGCCGCCTCTGCCGCCGCGAGGGCACCAAGCTCTTCCTCAAGGGGAGCAAATGCCTGACCAACTGCACCTTCGACAAGCGCAATGCGCTTCTCCCGGGGCAGCACGGCCTGGCGCGCCGGCGCAAGACCAGCGACTACGGCATCCAGCTGCGCGCCAAGCAGCGGGCCCGCCGCCAGTACGGCGTGCTCGAGGCGCAGTTCCGCACCTACTTCGCCCGCGCCGAGCGCAGCACCGGGGTCACCGGCACGGTCCTGCTGCAGCAGCTCGAGCGCCGCATCGACAACGTGGTCTACCGGCTCGGCCTGGCCGCGTCGCGCCGCGAGGCGCGCCAGCTGGTGTCGCACCGCCACTTCACCCTCAATGGCAAGGTCATCAACGTGGCCTCGGCGCAGGTCCGGCCGGGCGACGTGGTGCAGGTGCGCGAGCGCAGCCGCGAGCTGCCGCCGATCAGCAATGCCCGCGAGCTGGTGGCCGGCCGCACCGTGCCGGATTGGCTCAGCCTCGACGAGGTGGCGCTCAAAGGCACCGTGGTCCGTCTCCCCGAGCGCCACGAGATGGAGCAGACGATTGATGAGCAGCTTGTTGTGGAATTCTATTCTCGATGAGGCAACCCCGAAATCAAACCCGGAGCGACGGCTCCCAGTAACCCCAATGCATGGCGCTGCGGACGCGCGACGCCAGCACTCCTGTGAGGCACCCCGTTCCTATGGTTGACACGATCGCCGCCCCCGCTGTCCGTGAAGTCGAAAGCGGTACCGATTACGGCAAGTTCGAGATCGAGCCCCTCGAGCCCGGTTTCGGCACCACCCTGGGCAACTCGCTGCGCCGCGTCCTGCTCTCGTCCCTCAACGGCGCCGCGATCACGTCGGTGTCCATCGACGGGGTCGCCCATGAGTTCTCCGCGATTCCCAATGTCAAGGAGGACGTCACCGAGATCCTCCTCAACATCAAGGAGATCAACGTGGTGTCGCACAGCGACGAGCCGGTGCGCATCACCCTCGATGTGCGGGGTCCGCGCGACGTCACCGCCGGCGACATCACCACCAGCAGCGACGTCGAGATCCGCAACCCCGGCGTGCACATCTGCACCCTGGACGGTCCCAAGTCGCAGCTTCGTATGGACCTGACCGTCGAGCGCGGCAAGGGCTACGTGACCGCCGAGCGCAACAAGCGCGAGGGTCAGCCCATCGGGGTCATCCCCATCGACGCCATCTTCACGCCGGTGCGCCGCGCCAACTTCACCATCGAGAAGACCCGAGTCGGCCAGGAGACCGAGTGGGACAAGCTGGTCGTCGAGGTGTGGACCGACAGCACCCTGAGCCCGGTCGACGCAGTCAGCCAGGCTGCGGCCTTGTTCACTCAGCACCTCGACCTCTTCGTGCGCTTCGGCGACAACCTCGCCGTGCCCCCGCAGAGCCAGAAGCGCGGCAACGACCTGCCCAGCCGTCTCGCCGACACCCCGATCGAGGACCTCGAGCTCTCCGTCCGCGCGCTCAACTGCCTCAAGGCCAACGACGTCACCAAGGTCGGACAGCTGGTGGCGATGCGCCAGGAGGATCTGCTCACCCTGCGCAACTTCGGCGCCAAGTCGCTCGATGAGATCAAGGAGAAGCTGGTCGAGCGCCAGATGGTGACCCCCGAGGAGCTGGACACCCTGTTCCAGCCCGGCGGCCGCTAGGCAGCCCGTGCGCCACCGCCGCGCCGGCCGCAAGTTCGGCCGCACCGCCGCGCATCGCCAGGCGATGACCCGCAACCAGGTCACCGCCCTGCTGCGGCACGGGCGCATTCAGACCACCGAGGCGCGCGCCAAGGAGTTGCGCCGCTGGGTGGAGCGGGTGATCACCACCGCCAAGCCGGACGATCTGCACGCGCGCCGCCAGGTGGCGCTGTACGTGCGCGACCGCGAGGTCAGCGCGCGCCTGTTCACCACCCTGGTGCCGCGTTTCAAGGAGCGCCCAGGCGGTTACACGCGGATCACCCACGTGGGCCCGCGCCCCGGCGACGCGGCACCGATGGCCATCATCGAGCTGGTCGACTGACGCGATGACCATGATGCGGCTGGTGCTCGAGTACGACGGCACGGATTTCCACGGCTGGCAGTCGCAGCCGTCGGTCCGCACCGTCGAGGGCGTGCTCCGCGACGCGCTGCAGCGCGTGACCACCGAGCTGCCCGCGCTCACCGCGGCCGGTCGCACCGACGCCGGGGCGCACTCACACGGCCAGGTGGTTGGGGTGCGGCTGGCGCGCGACTGGGAGCCGGCGCAGCTGTCGACGGCGCTCAACGCGGTGCTGCCCCAGGACGTCGCGGTGCGCGACGCGACGGTTGCGCCAGCGGCGTTCCACGCGCGCTTCGACGCACTCAGCCGCACCTATCGCTACCTGGTGATGTCGCGCCCCGAGCGCAGCCCATTGATGCGCCGCTACACCTGGCAGGTCAGCGGCGACCTCGACATCGAGGCGATGCGCCGCGCCGCCCAGCTGCTGCGCGGCACCCACGATTTCGGTGGCTTCGGCCGGTCGCCGCGACCGGGCGGCGGCACCGTGCGCACCATCGAACGAATCTGCCTGTACCGCACCACCAACCTCGACGACGAGCAGACGCCGGTGCTCGGCATCGAGGTGAGCGCCGACGCCTTCCTCTACGGCATGATGCGCGGCATCGCCGGTGCGCTCGTGGCCGTGGGCCGCGGGCGGATGAGCGTCGACGACCTCGCCGGCCTGCTCGCCGACCCAGAAGGTGGACGGACCGTCACCGCCGCCCCGGCACGCGGCCTGCACCAGTGGACCGTCACGTACCCGGCGGCATCAGTCGCGGAGACAAGCGCATGAGCCAGACCAGCCAGCCGACGTACACCGCCAAGCCGGGAACGCTCACCGACACGTGGTACCTGGTCGACGCGCGCGGCCAGACGCTGGGACGGCTGGCGGTCAACATCGCGCGCATCCTGCGCGGCAAGCACCGCCCCCAGTTCACCCCGCACCTCAACACCGGCGAGCACATCGTGGTCATCAACGCGCGCGACATCGTGGTCACCGGGCGCAAGCGCACGCTCAAGGTCTACGACAGGTATTCCGGCTATCCCAGCGGGCGCCACGAACGCACCTACGAGGAGCAGATGGTGCGTGACCCCACGTACCCGATCACCCACGCGGTGCGCGGCATGCTCCAGCACAACACCCTCGGCGCCGACATGCTCAAGCGCCTGCGTGTCTATGCGGGACCGGAGCACCACCACGCCGCCCAGAAGCCCCAGCCGATCAGCTTCGGCGAACTCGGAGAGATCAAGGTTGCCAGCAGCTAGCGAGCACTACTTCTACGCCACCGGTCGCCGCAAGACCTCGGTCGCGCGCGTCCGCCTGGTGCCCGGCGACGGCATCCTGATCATCAACGGCCGTTCTCCCAGCGAGTACTTCGGTCGCCGCGATCTCGAGACCGTGGTCACCCAGCCGTTGCGCATCACCGACAACCTGGGGCGCTTCGTGGCGTCGATCAAGGTCGAGGGTGGCGGTGTCTCCGGCCAGGCCGGGGCGATCTGCCACGGCATCGCCCGAGCGCTGGTCGTCGCCGACGAGGAGCTTCGTCCGATGCTCAAGAAGGCGGGCCTGCTGACTCGCGACCCGCGCGAGAAGGAACGCAAGAAGTACGGCCTCAAGCGCGCCCGCAAGGCGCCGCAGTACACCAAGAGATAGCGAAGGGGGAGCAAGCTCCCCCTCGCGCACCCCCCATAAAGGTGTCAGCTCCGGCGCCATGAAGCCGCCTGCGCTGACGGGCCTGCAGGCCTACGGGCTGATGCGGACCACAAAGGCGGCCACCTGGTCGAGCGCGTCCTCGAGCGAGCCGCCGAGCCCGTGACCGGAGTGGCGGTACACGACCATCTCGGCGTTGTCGATGGTGGCGATCGCAGCCCGCATCAGCTCGACGCCGGCAAAGGGGTCGCGGTCGCCGGTGAGGAACAGGACAGGGCAGTGGATGTCGGGCCAGTGCTCGGTGCGCTGGTCGTCGGGGTGGCCGGGCCGGTGCAGGGGGTAGCTGAGCAGGACCAGCCCGGCGACGTCGCTGCTGTCCTGGGACGCGGCCAGCATGCTGGCGACCCGGCCGCCGAACGAATGGCCGCCGATGACCGTGGGGCCGCCGACCTCGGCCAGCCGCTCCTTGTAGACGGGCAGGGCGCGTTCGGCACGGCCTTTCGGCAGATCGATCGCGGTGGCGTCGATGCCACGGCGGCGCAGGCCGTCGACGTGCGGGCGCATCGATTCGGCGGTGCCCGAGGCGCCATGGGCGAGCAGCAGGGGTAGAGGCACCGCGCGATTGTGCCCTACCTCCGACTGTCCTGTAGGCTTTCGCGGCAATGCCTCCTCCCATACGAGCGCGCGTGCTCGGCTGCCCTGTCGACATCGTCGACATGGACGCCGCGGTGCGCCGCCTCGGCGAGCTCGTCGATACCCACGACGAGCCCGGTGGCGCGGTGGTGGTCACGCTCAACCCCGAGATGGTGATGCGGGCGCGGCGCGAGCCGGACTTCGCGCGCATCCTCGAATCGGCCGCGCTGGTCGTACCGGACGGCGTCGGCCTGGTGAGGGCGCTGCACCGTCGTGGGTTTGCGCATGCGGTGCGAGTGGGTGGCGTGGACCTGGTCGACGCGTACACACCGCATGCGCTGGAGCACGGCGAGCGGATCGCGCTGGTCGGCGGATGGGGCGACGTCGCGGCGCGCGCGGCCCAGCAGCTGCGCATTCGCCACCCCGGACTCGACGTCGTCGCCGACGGCGGTGATCCCGATGCAGCGACCGCCGCGAGGGTGGCGGCGCAGAGCCCGCAACTTCTCTGCGTGGCCTACGGCGCCGGCCGCCAGGAGCGCTTCCTGCGCGACCATCTGCGCACCATCGGGGCCGCCGCCGGCATCGGGGTGGGGGGCACGCTCGACTACCTCGCCGGCACGGCGCGGCGTGCCCCGAGTGTGATCCGCTCCGCCGGGTTCGAATGGTTGTGGCGACTGGCGCTCGAGCCGCGGCGTTGGCGTCGGCAGCTGGTACTGCCGCAGTTCTGGTGGCTCGAACGCCGCGAGGTGGTGCGGTGATCAGCTTCGTGATCCCCGCGTACAACGAGCGCGACCGCCTCCCCGCCACGCTGGGGATCGTGCGCGATTACTTCGACGCGGCCGCAGAGGAGTACGAGGTGATCGTCGCCGACGACGGCAGCCGCGACGGCACGGTGGCGTTCGTCGAGTCCGTCGTCGAGCACTGGCCGCAGCTTTCGGTCGCCGCCCTGCCGCGCAACCAGGGCAAGGGGGCTGCGGTGCGCGCCGGGATGCTCCGCGCCCGCGGTGAGCAGCGCGCCTTCAGCGACGCCGACCTCAGCACCCCGATCGAGGAGCTGCCCCGGCTCCGCCAGCGGCTGCGCGGCAACTGCACGGTGGCGATCGCGTCGCGGGCCGTGCCCGGCTCGACCATCGGCGTCCATCAGCCGGGGCGGCGGGAGATGATGGGCCGAGCCTACAACCGAATGGTGCAGCTGCTCGTGCTGCCCGGCCTGCACGACACCCAGTGCGGGTTCAAGGTGTTCACCGCCGAAGCCGCGGCGGCCTGCTTCGAGCCCCTTCGCACCACTGGATTCGGCTTCGATGCCGAGGTGCTGCTGAGAGCGCGGCGCCGTGGTTGGGAGATCGCCGAGGTGCCAGTGCAGTGGGACCATCGCGACGATTCCCGGGTCAGCGCCCTGCGCGACTCGGGGATGGTGCTGCTCGACCTCGTCCGGCTGCGCTTGCGGCGCCAGTGACCGCCACCGGGCCGCCGGGGAGGCTAGACTTGCGACGGGGGCTATCGCGCCAATCGGCTCGGGGATGGAGTTGGTGAGCACAGATATCTCGGCACCGCCGTTCACCCTTGACGTGCGCGTCGCACGGTCGCCGCTGGTGGGGCTTCGCTATGGCGTCGACGGTCGCACCACCGACGTCGATGACGTCATCGAGCTGCTCGAGGCGGCACACGCCGGGACCTCAGCCGAGAAGGAGGATGTGCGCACCAAGCTGCGCCCGTACGAGGCCTCGCGCCGCGCCCTCATCGAGCGCCTCAGCCGCAGCCGCGGCACGGATGTCCGCCAGCGCCTCGACGAGGCCCTCGAGCTGCGCACTGAGCTGGCCCGCCTCGACGAGCGCGCCTCCTGCCTGCGCCAGCGCATCGACAGCCTGCGCGAGCAGCGCAGCACCCTGCGCGAGCTCAGCAAGTCGCTCGCCAAGGTCGACCACCTCCACGAGGTGTCGATCGACGGCGCCGGCGCCGCCCAGAACCAGGCGGTGCGGCAGCTCTTCCACCTCATCGATCTCGACCATGAGAGCACCGCGCAGCACATCCTCGAGGGGCCGATGCAGACGCTCGCTGACGCAGCCCTGCACACCGAGTTGCTGGGCCGGGCGGTGGGCAGCGACCCGGCCGCCGCAGCCGACGGTGCAGCCCACTGCCGGCGCTCCGCCGACGCTGCGCTTCGTGAGCTGAACCGCCTGGTGTTCGGCATCCACCCCAGCGAGCTGCGCGAGGCCGGGCTGGTTGCCACGGTGCGCCGGTTGATCGCCGACATCGACCGTGTTCGCCACGACGTTGTGGTGCTTGGCAAGGCGCGCCGGCTGCGCCCCGGTGTCGAGCTGGCGCTCTTCCGGATCGTCCAGGAGGCGGTGACCAACAGCGTGGCCCAGGGCAGCGCCGGCAGCATCGAGGTGGTGCTGCTGTTCCAGCCGAACCGGGTTTCGCTGGTGGTGCGCGACGACGGCGAGGGCTTCGACGTGGCCGCCACCGAGGCGCGGCTGGGGCGCGGCACCGGGCTCGGGCTGATCACCATGCGCCAGCGCGCCGAGCTCGAGGGCGGACACCTCGAGGTGCGCAGCGTGGTCGGCGAGGGCACCGAGGTGCGGGCCAGCTTCGCCGCCCCTGATTGACCGGCGAGTCGTGATCATCTGCGTCGGTGTCAGTCAATCCGTGGCGCCGCGTGTCTACTCTTGCATGGAGGCTGCGCAGGGATGCTGATGATGCCGAGCCCACCAACCGGTGGGACCTGACCCGCGACATGCGGTGTCATCGGCGGCACGGGCGACGGCTCCCAACGACGGCGATCGTGCTGATCCTGGCCGGCTGCGGCGGAACCGGTGCCGGATCCCAGGCTGCGAATCCGCTGTCGGGTTCAGCGCCGCTGAACGACCAGGTGGTCGTCGCCGTGGATTCATCGATCGCCTCGCCGTCGCGGCCGGTCGTCTGGTTCATCGACGCCAAAGACGATCACATGCTGGTGGCATACGACTGGACCGGACGCGCGACGGGGTCGATGCATGTCACCGCGTCCGAGCCCTTTGGGACTGACCAGTCACCCGATGGCACCGCCCTGGTGTTGCTGCACGCCAAGCCCACCTCTGGAGGCCGCGTCGTCGGGCCGATCATTGGAAATGTGAGCTGGGCCGGAGATTCGCGACACCTGTGCGTGTTCCTCACCGACACCGGTACTGTGTACGTGCCGTCAATGACGCCCGCGACCCCGCCCGCCCCGACCAACGAGCTCATCGGCCATGGCGCGCAGGGTGCGCTGTACGTCGATGACCCAGCCGCCGGCACCAGCCGGCGCGTGGAGTCGTTCGGGACCTTCGGTGATCACGGTGACCCCGCTGTGCTCGCCTGCAACGCAGTCACTGACCGAGCGATTGTCGGAGAGACCTTCGTCGGTGAGACCTCCCAGGTTCATGCCCTGCGCCTGAGCGCGGGACGCGTCGTCAGCTCTTCAGGATGCCCGTCACTGGCGCTCCCGCTGGCCGGCATCGTCGCGTCTGCTGACGCCAGCCTGGTTGCGTCCAACCCGATGGGGACGACGGTGAGCAATGACTGGCAAGTCTGTGACGTCAACGACGGTGCGAGGCTGGGCACCGTGCCAGGAATTGTGCTGACCTTCACCAGCGACGACAACCTGGTGGTGACCCAGGGATACGTCGACAGCACGGACACACGCTTTGTGTACCGGTTGGTTGACTGGCGGACTGGACGAATCGTCTGGAGCGCCACACTGGCATCATCGACGGTGATAACGCGTCCGGGCAGCAATGATGTGCTCCTCGAACCCTGGGAGTACCGCACCATCGCCGGCAGGCAATCCCGCGAGGCATTCACCACACCCATCGTGGTTCACGCCGACGGTAGGTCAACCAAGTCCTCGACAGAGGTCCGACCTCTCGGGTAGAGCCGCGCTCAGACCTGGTGCCTGGCTCCCTGGTGCACCAGCTCGTGGTGCTCGTCGACGTCGCAGAACAGCGGCGCCTCGTCGGTGCACGCCGGGCACTCCGGTTGCAGCGTGGCATGGTCGATGCCGAAGTCGTTGCAGAGCAGCAGCTCGATTGAGCGCATCATCGCGGTGACCTCGCCGAGAGGCCGGTCGGCGACGGTGACGTGGGCCGACAGCGAGCGATGCTCGCGATCGAGCGACCAGATGTGCAGGTCGTGAACACCTTCGATGCCGGGCACGGCGACGATGCGCGCGCGGAGCACGTCGACGTCGACGTCGCGAGGCGTTCCCTCGTTGAGGATGTGCAGCGCCTCACGGAGCAGACCGACAGCGCCGACGATCACGAGGCCGGCGATGAGCAGCGAGACGATTGCGTCGGCGCGTGTCCAGCCGAACACGAGCAAGGTCAGCGCACCGACGATCACTGCTGCGTCGGTGAGCGCGTCGGCAACAACGTGCAGCGCCGCGCTGCGCACCCCAAGCCCGCCGCCGGCGCCGCGCAGGAGCACGGCGATGGCCACATTGGCGAGCAGGGCGATGGCGCCGACGATGATCACCGCGACGGCGGTCACAGCGGCAGGGTGCTGCAGGCGGGTGACCGCCCCGAACGCGATGGCGGCGGCGATGACCACAAGGACCGCGCCGTTGAGGGCAGCGACGACGATGCCGCCGCGGTGATGACCGAAGGTGTTGCTGGCGCTGGTGGGGCGACGGCTGATCGAGACGGCGTACCAGGTCAGCCCGAGGGTGGCCGAGTCAGTGACCAGGTGGCCGGCGTCGCTGAGCAGGGCGAGCGAGCCCGACGCGATGCCTCCGGCGATCTCCATCGCCGCGATCACGATCACCCCGGCGATCGCCAGGCGAACGCGGGAGATGGCTTGCGGAGCCGGCGCGGTCATGACTCGATTATCACCGCACCCGGCCGCCGCCAAGCGCCCGAGATCAGACTGAAGCGGCGCCGGCTTCCTGGCGGATGCGATTGCGGCCGATGTCCGGCGCGGATGTGCGGGTGCGCTTGAGCTCGAAGACGTTGGCGTGGAGGAGCAGCGGGAGGGCGATGTCCCAGAGCCTGCCGGCTTCCGCCCCGGTGATCCTGCGGTCGACGATCGGGCCGAAGTAGGCGGGACTGCCGTCGACGCTGAGCGTGGGCACGCCGAAGGCGCCCCTCTCGACGACCGCCGCATGCTCGGCGAGCACCTCGGCCTGGACGTCCTCGTCGGACAGGGCGGAGGTCACGAGGGCGGCGTCCAGCCCCGCGGCGACGACCGCGGCGCGGAGGGTGGCATCGTCGCCCAGGGGCTGGTCGCGTTCGTGGTGTGCCTCGCCCATCTCGGTGTAGACGGCTCGGATGGCCGCCTCGCCTCCGGCGCGTCGCGCTGCCACGAGCACGCGCAGTGGTCGCGACATGGCGTCTAGGTGCTCGAGGTGCTGCTTGTGCTCGCGGTTGACCTCGGCCAGCGAGAACACCTTGGTGACCAGGGTGAACGGTCTCACCCTCTCGGCCTCGAGCAGCCAGCGGGAGGTCAGCCATGCCCAGGGGCACAGGGGGTCGATGTACATCTCGACGATCTGAGCAGTCATGCGTTGACGATACCCGGGCCGGCCGATTCGGCGACCTGAGCGCTGCGTACCATGCGGGTGATGAAGCACACCTACCGGCTCGAGACCGACGCCGGAGCGGTGGTCGCCGAGCACGTCGAGCTGGCCGACGGGATGGTCTCTCGGTTCCTGGGACTGATGTTCCGGGCCGACCTTCCCGATGGGCACGGGCTGGTGCTGCGGCCGTGCAACTCGATCCACATGTTCTTCATGCGCTTTCCGCTTGACGTGCTGTTCGTGGACGGTGATGGCAAGGTGCTGCGGGTGCTCGATTCCATCAAGCCGTGGCGGGCGAGCACGCTGGTGCGCGGGTCGAAGGGGGCCATCGAGCTGCGGGCGGGGACGGCCGCGCGCACTGGGGTTTCGCCGGGGACGGTGGTGCGGATGGTGGAGGCTGGCGGCTAGGCTTGACGGCCATCATGCCCAGGACGCTCGGCTACGCCGCGACCGGCCCGACCGCACCGTTGAGCCCATTCGAGTTCGATCGACGCGACCCCAAACCGCACGACGTGGTGATCGACATCCGCTACTGCGGCGTCTGCCATAGCGACATCCACCAGGCCCGCGATGAGTGGGGTGGCTCGATCTTCCCGATGGTGCCGGGCCACGAGATTGTTGGCAGCGTGGTGAGTGTTGGCGACGACGTCACCAAATGGAACATCGGCGACACGGTGGGCGTCGGGGTATTCGTCGATTCGTGCCGTGAATGCGCGTCGTGCCTGGCCGGCGACGAGCAGTACTGCGAGCGCGGCGGGATGACAGCCACGTACAACGGGTACGAGCGGGACGGGAAGACGCCGACGTACGGCGGTTACTCGGAGCGGATCGTCATCGACGAGGCCTACGTGCTGCGGATCCCGGAGGACCTGCCGCTCGACGGCGCGGCGCCGCTCATGTGTGCTGGCATCACAACGTACTCGCCGATTCGCCACTTCGGCGCTGGGGCCGGCTCGCAGGCGGCGGTGGTCGGCCTCGGCGGCCTCGGCCACATGGGGGTGAAGTTCCTGCACGCGATGGGCACGCACGTCACGGTGCTCAGCCACTCGCCGGGCAAGCAGCAGGACGCCGCGCGGCTCGGCGCCGACGACTTCGTGGCGACGTCGGATGCTGACGCGCTGGCCAAGCATGGGGGGCATTTCGATTTCATCCTCGACACCGTGTCGGCGACGCACGATTACAACGCGTACCTGCGCCTGCTGCGCCGCGACGCGACGATGGTGCTGGTCGGCCTGCCACCCCCATATCCGCTCGACGCCGGCGCGCTGATCAATGGCCGTCACCGTCTGGCCGGTTCGCAGATCGGCGGGATCCGCGAGACCCAGGAGATGCTCGACTTCTGCGCCGAGCACGGGGTGGCGTCAGATGTCGAGGTGATCCCCATCCAGTACGTGGACGAGGCTTTCGAGCGGACGCTGAAGAGCGACGTGCGCTACCGGTTCGTCATCGACCTGACCAGCCTGCGCGAGGGGGCGCCGCGGTAGGGTCGCGCTACGGGGCGATCTCGATGTAGGCCGTCGCGTTCGCCAGGTTGTCTGGACTGATGAAACGCCATGCCAGCACGGCGGGGCCGGGATGCGCTCCGATGGGGACGGTGATGAACATCTCGAAGGTTTCCGTGCCGTCATTTCCGATTGGTCTGGCTTGCCCGCAATTCAGGGTGTAGGCGACTGCCGTTCCCGCCACACCTTCAAGCTCTTCCTGGTACACCGGGCACGGCTTCAGGGTAACCGTGGGCAAAGGTGGCAAGGTTACGCAGCACGGCCGGGTAGTGTTCTGAGGAGCATTCTTCACGGTGATGAGAAAGTGAGTTCGTTGACCTCGGTGCACGGTGTTAGGGGCATCGATCACCGCTTGGGCCTGGGGCGCTGGTCGCCCTATGGGTCCGTCGTAGCAGCACACCGTGAGGAACAACCAATAGGGGCCCTTCGGATTGGCGCACGGTGGACCGGCACCGCCGGGGGGGCCCGGGTCGATGGTGATCGAGCCGAGTGTCGGCCCGGGACTCAACTCGAGTCGAGTACCCAACGGCATGCATCCTGCGTTGAGGTCTCCAACTGCTTCCGTCGCGGCTGAGGTCGATCCAGCCGGAACGAGATAGATGATGTCGCCCGATGGATCACCGTTGGACAATCGAGGGAGCCGCTGCCGTCCACCGGGCGTGATGAACGCGACATCGACGGTGGGCCCGATGAAGCAAACGGTATTTCCAACATTTCGGATGACAACCATCCACGACGAGGCGTTCGCCGGTCCATTACCTATGAATGGCTCGCCCGTCGCTGTGACCGCAAGAGTCGACGCAGCGCATGCCTCGATTCCCCGATGCGTACGTGACGTGGGGTGCTGTGCCGCAGGTAGTCCGAGCCACGGGACGACGGAGCCTGGGGATGAAGGCGGCGCGGACTGCTCTCCGGTGCCCTGGTGAGTGATCAGCGCCACTGCCGCAACCACGACAATCAAGACAACCGCGAGCGACGAGCCCAACACCCGCGTCGCTCGCCTTGGGCGCCGGCCAACGCGAAATGCCGGGACCGCTTCCGACCTGGCCTGTGCCTGCACGCTCTTGATCCGCGTCGACAGCCAACGATCGAACAAGTCGCGACGGTCATCCACGATGATTCCTCCGGGCGACAGAGCCCAGAGCAGCCGCGTCATCCAATTCCAGACGCTTGCGGAGTCTCTTGCGCGCCACCTGTAACTGAGCGGCCACAGTCGCCGGAGCGGTGTTCATTGCCTGCGCGACGTCGGCCACCGGCATATCCTCTCCGTAGTGCAGGACGACACAGGCCCTCATGCGTGGCGGGAGCGAAAGCAGAGCCTCGACGACATCCAAGTCGCTGTCCCAAATGCCCTCCGACGGCCGCGCGTACGCTCTCGCGAGGCGTCGCAACTCGCGGCCAACGCTCCGGCGCCGTTGGCCCGCCAGCCGAGCCAGCATGGTGCGCAGCAGTGGCCAGGCCGGCTCGCGAACGTAGTTGGGGTCGCGCCGGCATGCTCGCAGCAGGCCGAGGAAGGTCTCCTGGACGAGGTCGTCGGCAGCATCGACGCTACCGGTCAACGTGCGCGCGAGGGCCACGAGCCTCGGGGCGTGCGTGGTGTAGAGCGCTTCGACCACGCCCCTGCCATCGTCGTCACCCGTACCATCGCTCAGCGACGCTCCTCCGTTGCGGCCAGCCATGGTCTCGCAGCCGTCTGAGGATGTGTATGCCGCCGAGGGTACCTATCTACTAGTTGCCGAGCTCAGGTGGTGATGGTGAACTTCACCCCGATGAGGATGAGTGGCCAGAGGATCACGGCGAGGGCTGCGGACAGGATGGGGCCGATGGATCCGAGGTTGTCGAAGTAGTGATGGCTGGCGGCGACGATGCAGCCGATGATCAGCCAGACGACCAAGCCCAGCGGCACGGGCCGGCGGTACATTCGTTCCCTCCCTCATCGACGAGTCCGACGGTCACCCGAGCATACCCTGACGGTACCGCGGGTTCACGATTGACGGGACTGTTCACTGGCTCGAGGATCTGGTCCCGATGAAGTCCACAGAGTTGAGGGTCGACACCAGCACCAGCGAGGTCGTGGACATCACCGATGACGCCGCCGCGTTCGTGCGCGGCGGCGGGGACGGGCTGCTGTCGGTGTTCGCGCTCCACGCCACCGCCGGCCTGGCGCTGATCGAGACCGGCAGCGGCAGCGAGCACGACCTGGCCGCAGCGCTTGGTGAGCTGCTGCCTCGCGACGACAGGTACGTCCATCGCCACGGGAGCAGAGGGCATGGCGCCGACCACCTGCTGCCGGCGCTGCTGAGCCCGTCGCTGGTGGTCCCGGTGGAGGGCGGCGTGCTGGGGCTGGGGACGTGGCAGCGCATCGTGCTCGTCGACCTCAACATTGACAACCCGCAGCGGCGCGTGCGGCTCCACCTGTTGAGCGGCTAGGAGGATCCGAGGATGGACCCCGCGGCCGGCGAATCCCCGCGGTTGCACAACCTGGCGGTGGGCCAGGTGGCGGAGTTCCTGGTGTGGAGCACGCTGATCGCGACATCGGACGGCGACCTCCACGTCTTCCTTCCGCTCGACGATCGCGGCATCGATGGCATCGTGCATCGCATCTCCACCGACGGCTACGCGCGCCTCCAGGTCAAGGGGCGGAGCGTGCATCCCCGTGGAGGCATCGCCATCCAGGTGACCGGCGACGAGCTGCTCGACGACCGCGCGATGGTCGTGGCGGTGGATGTCGACATGGCGACGACCTCGATGGGCACACATGCGCTCGTTGTCGATGTGCCCGTGTTTCGCGAGCTGGCGCAACGCAATGTCACGTCGAGCGGTGAGGTGCTCTACGAGGCGGAGATGATGCTGCCACCTGCGGCGGAGAGCCATTGGGCACCGTGGTGCGTGACCACGGCGGAGGTCGGCGTGAGGCTGCTGACGCCTGCGGCGGTGCCGGCGGTGGCAGGGCCGCTCGATTGGGTGGGGGCGAGGCGGCTCGGCTATCGCGCGGAGATGGAGCTGCTTCGCCGGGCCGCTGACTGCCCGGAGCTCAACGTGTTCAAGGCATTCCCCGACCTCGAGCCGAACGAGTACCTGCTGTACCACACCCGCACTCACGAGATCGTTGGTGTACAGGTGAAGTCGGTGACATTCGCACGCGGGGCCAACGAGGCACAGGTGTCGGTGTACCGGCCGGCGTTGCGGCCCTCTCCGCATACGTGGTTCGTGATCTTCCTGGGGGACCCTGGCCAGAGTGCCTTCCTGCCGCAGTGCATCGTGATGCCGTCCGAGACGGTGGCGGAGTACCTCGCGGGGCACGGACCGCGTGGCAGGCTCTGGGTGACTCGTGACGTGACCGGGCGGCTCGAGCGCTGGCGAGTTCGGCTGGCGACGTTGGGTCAGCGGCTGGCCGAGCTCGCGGTGCCCGACGGCGCCAGGCGGAGCTCGACCTCCGCACGCAACTCGAGGAAGCGACCGTAGCGGTCGGCAGCGTCGACAACGGCGGCCGCCTCCTCGTCGCTGCTGGGTCTGAAGAGAGTGATGGCGACCCGCACCGTCGTCCTCTGCAACGAGCGCTTCCACGTTCCCGCCACGCGGCCATCGATGATGACGACGCTGTTGAGGATATCGCCACGCTGATCGAACGTCGGCAGATGATCCATGTCACGGATCGGGTCGCGATCGGCGTAGCCGACTGTGTACTCGTCGAAGTTGGGAAGTAGGTGCGCCCGATTGGCCCTCCTGAGCGACGTTCGCTGTCCGCCTGACGCGGACCAATGGGCGATGCCGCCGACCGACGTCTGCGCGAGACGTGTCTGTGCGTGCGTCACGGCAGCGGTGCAATCGGCTACGGAGAGCCCCGACCACCAGGCGAAGTCCTTGATGGTGGCCGGACCATGGCTGGCGAAGTACCGCGACGCGAGCTCGGCCAGCGCTGTGTCGCGATCCATCTTCTTGGTGGCAGGCACACGGTCATCGAGCAGCGCGTAGGTGCGCTGCTTGCCTCGGAGGGCGCCGCTGCAGATGACGCCGTCGAGCTCGGCATTCACCATGAGCCGGCCGAGGGCGATCAGGTTTGGGAAGTCGATGCCGGCCCGGCGGAGGGCGTCGCCCAGCTCGACGCGGGTCAGCTGCCGGCCATCCTTCAGCGCTGCCGCGATCAGCCGGTTGCTGCGAGTCAGCGTCGCCTCGTCGAAGCCCGATTCGCGATTGCCGAACGCCATCAGCGCCTTGACGCGCGGCGCGGTCAGCCGGAGCATCCAGCGGATGTCGGCGGGGACGACGAAGTGCCATGTGGGCCGGAGGACGTGGGTTCGCAGGATGCTGGCGTCGGCCAGGGCCTGGTCCAGGTCGGTGCTGGTCAGCATGCCCGCACGCTGCGCCACTGCCCATTTGGCGGCAGCGTAATCCTGCGCCTGGACCGCACCCATCCAGCGCACGACGTCGGGCGCGGATGTTGCTGGGGCTGCACCGTGGAGCAGCTGGTTACGCAGGCGTGTGGCAATAAAGTTTGCGGACGCGTTCATCGCGGTGGATGGTGGCAGATGCTCCGGTCACATCGGATGCACATTGCGGATGCACATTGCCTTCGGATCGTGCGGCATGCTTCGGCGGAGCGCGTGCGGCTGGCTGGGTCTGCTCGCTACGCGGCGGCGTCGGTGATCTGCTCGGTACGCGGCGGCGATCGGGGAGGAGAACTCGAGGTCGGCGGCGGATGTCAAGAGTTCGGAGGCCCGGCCCCGGGAACCTACGTTGCCCTGCTCAGCTCCGCCGCCGACATTTCGCGGCGCATCTGGTCCAGGCCGAGCGATCCCAGTTGCAGGGCCTGGGTGTGGAACGCCTTGAGGTCGAAGTCCGTGCCCTGGCGGCGGCGAACGTCGTCGCGCATCTCGAGCCAGGCGCGCTCGCCGACCTTGTAGCTGATCGCCTGCGCGGGCATGCCCAGGTAGCGCTCGACCTCGCTGCGGGTGAAGTCGCCGCGAATCGGTGAGTAGCGGTCCGCGAAGGGAATCGCGTTGTCCCATGACCACGTCTGTCCGGCATTCGGCTCACCGTCGGGAATGGTCTTCTCGAGGTGGAGACCGATGTCGACGACAACGCGCATCGCGCGGAAGATGTGCGACGCCAGCATGCCCATCTCGTAGTCGGGGTTGTCGAGATAGCCGAGCTCGCCCATCAGCCGCTCCGCGTACAGCGCCCAGCCCTCGCCGTGGCCGCTGACGAAGCCGAGGGTGCGCTGGTAGCGGCTGAGGCTCGTCAGCCCCGCCACCAGGCCGAGCTGGAGGTGGTGGCCGGGAACCCCTTCATGGTAGGCAGTGCTGACCTCGCTCCACACTGGGAACACGGTGCGGCCCGTGTCCGGATACCAGGTGCGCCCGGGCCGGCTCCAGTCCTCAGACGGAGGTGTGTAGTACATCGCTGCCGCCCCACCCGGCGGCGCGATCATGCACTCGCAGCGGCGCATCTGTTCAGGGATGTCGAAGTGGGTGCCGTTGAGCTCGGCGATCGCGGTGTCGGTCAGGTTCTGCAGGAACCGCTGCAGGTTGTCGGTGCCCGTCACCGCGCGCGCCGGGTCGGTGGTCAGCAGCTCGATGACCTTCTCAACCGTCGCGCCAGGGCTGATGCGCTCGGCGACACGACGCATCTCCGCGTCGAGCCGGCGCAGCTCCTCCCATCCCCAGACGTATGTCTCATCGAGATCGACGTCGCTGCCGAGATAATGGCGTGCCGCCAGGCGGTAGCGATCGCGTCCCACCGGGTCGTGATCGGGGACCGCCGGCGCGTAGTCGTTGCGGAGGAAGCGCGCCAGCCCTGCGTAGGCGTCGGTTGCCGCCCGGGCGGCCGCGTTGACATCGGCGCGAAGCGCTTGGTGGGGGCAGCGCTCGGCGAGAGCCACGAAGAACGGCGTGCCATCTCCCTCGACCCCACCCCAGACTGCGGCCTGCTTGGCGCACACCAGGGCCTGGCGCCGAGCCGCCGGCAGGCCGAGCTCGAGCCCGTGCCGGAGTGTCGCCTCAAGGCCGTCGATCGACGCCGGGACCTTGGCGAGGCGGGCCGCGATGTGGCCCCAGTCGTCCGCGCTCGCCTGCGGGCAGAGGTCGAAGATCATCCGGATCGACGAGACCGGCGAGCCGATGTTGCGAAGCAGCCGCCACGGCTCCCCGGCGTCGTGCATCTGGATGTCGATCTGCAGCCGGTCGAGCATGAACTCGCGGCAGACGCGGTCGGCGTCGCTCGCGGCCTCGGTGCGGCCCAACTCCTCGAGGGTTCTCCGGGTGAGCGCGGCGCCGGCGTCCACCCCGTCGGGGGAGTAGTCGGTCATCGCCTCCTCGTGCCCGGGTACGCCGAGCATGGTTGCCAGGAAGGCGTCGAGGCCGGCCGCCGCCGTGACGTAGCGGTCCGCGAGGTCGAAGATCGCGCTCACCGCGCGGAGTCTAGGCGGAGGGCTGGGCGATCGGTCGCGTCAAATTCGTGCCCGGGCTTGCCCTCAGCCCAGTTGACTCCACGTCGAGCCGGTCCACGAGAAGACGCGCACGGGCTGCGGGGATCCCTGGTTCGGTTGCGGAACGGTTCCGAGGATGAGCAGGTGCCCGGCGACCGTGTCCGTCACCTCGGCGAGCGGCGACAGCGGGAGTCGTGCGCCTGCCAGCGGAATCCAGTCCCGTCCACTCCACGACCACATCTGTCGGCCGACCTGTGACTGCGTCGGGTCAGTGCAGAGAAGCAACCTGTCGCTGACGGGATCCAGCGCCAGGCTGAGAATCACGGGAGCGTTCGCGCCTGAGCCGACCTGTCGCCAGGCCATGCCGTCCCACCTGTACGTGGTCACCTGAGGGGCACAACAGCTGATGGCGAGAAGAGCGCGGGTCACAGGGTCGAAGGCGACGCTGCCGAAGGCTGTCCCTGAGGGCAGATCACCGTCGGGTTGACGGTCCCAGTGGCTTCCGTTCCACACCCAGGTCTGTCCACCGGCGCTGAGCACCATCTGGTTGTGTGCGGGGTCCCACGCCATCAACGAGCCCTCGCCGACCGGCGGGCTCCCCGTCCCCGCGTCGAGCGCAAGCCACGTCGTCCCGTCCCATCCCCAGGTGTCGTCGACGACGTCGCCAGGGCTGAGCCGTCCGCCGTAGAGCATGACCATCCGTGTGATCGGGTCGTACGCGGCCGAGGCGCCGAAACGACCCCGCGGGCTGGCCGCAGGGCGGGCGAGCGTCCAGCGACGGCCATCCCAGAGCCACGTCGTGGTGTAGCTGTCGATGCCGCCGAAGAGGACCAGCTGGTGTGTCGAGGGATCGTCGACCGCGCTGAATCCAAAACCGGTGACGGGCTGGTGCGGCACCGGCGTTGTCAAAGGAATTGCGAACGGCGTTGATGGTGCTGGCGTTGGCAGGGACTCCCCGGCCGAGCCCGCGGTCAAGACGACGACGACGACAACGACGGCGGCCACTCCCACCATCGCCGCGGCCGCGAGACTCCGACGATCACCGCGGAACGGCACGCCAGGCAGTGTATTCAAGCGTCGCGGTGAAACTCCGGCGATGAACGGCCTGGCATGCCGCGAAGGCGTTACGGCCGGTCGTCAAGTCGCCAACGGCGCGCTGCCCGGCGGCGGGCGCCGGGTACGTTGGCGCGGTGCTCGCGCTGCCGCTGCTCCGCCGCCGCGATCGCGAGCCGCAGCCCCGGGGCACTCGGTCTTCGCGATGGGTGCGGGGATTCGTGGTGTGCGGGCTGGGCTCGTTGCCCTTGCTGCTCATCACCACCGTGGATGCGGCTTACGGGAACTTCGTCTCCGTGACCCCACAGTCCGTCGCACCGGGGCACGTGCTCACGGTGCAGACGGACTCCTGGGAGTTCGGCGCCGGCATAGATTTGTACTGGAACGGAGGCGCGGCGCCGATCGCGACCGGGCCGGCGACGGGTGCGAGTTCCACCCTCTCGTTCACCGTACCCGCCGAACCGAACGGCAGCTACGACCTCGCCGCCTGCGAGGGCAATCCGTGCGGGACCACAGCCGTCCACTACCCCGTGCAAGTGCACGCACTCATCACGCCGCCACCGCCCACGCACACGCCGGCACCCACCCACACGCCGCGGCCAACACCACATCCCACACCCACACCGACGCCGACGCCGACGCCGACGCCGACGCCCACGTCGACGCCGACGCCCGCACCGACCCCGGTCCCAACGCCATCAGCGACATCGCCGCCCGTGCATGTCCCTGCGGTCGTCGTGCCACCGCCGCCGACTGCCACTCCACCGGGGACGCTGCGGCCGTATGACCCGCTGTCACAGCCGAAGAAGGTGGTTGACAGCCAGGTGGCGGCATTCACATTGCTGGCGCTGGGGACGGGCGGTGGGCTGGCCGCCGCCGGCTCGATCGGCGGCACCGTCGCTCATGAGTCGAAGCACGGTGGCCACGGCGGTGCCAAGGGTGGGAAGGTCCAGTCTGCCAAGGTCAAACACGTCAAGACCGCGGACGCTCAGCAGGTGGCCTTCGGGGACCAATCCTGGACGTGGCGGTTCCCCGGGACCCGCTGGCTCGACGCGGTCAGCCTGGCACTCCCGGTGCGACTGGCGACACGGTCACCGCTGCTGGCGCGCATTGCCGTCGATGGAAGCTTCCTGCGCTCCATGCTCGGCTCGCTGACGTTGTTCATCTATCTCGCCGGCCTGGCCCTCGGAGTCGCCGCGGTGCAATCGGTCAGCGGACATGCGCTGCCACCCGCAGCGGCGTTGACGATCGCCATCGCCGTGCTCGGCGTGTGCGACGCCATGGCCGGTCTGCTCGCCGTGTTCGTCTTCGTGTGCGGTGTGGCCATTTTCGGTGGCATCGACTCGGCAGCCGCGGTGCGCACCCTGCTCGGTCTGTGCGCGCTGTGGACGGTGGTTCCGCTCGTCGCCGGCGCGGCGCGCCCGCTGCGGCGCGCGCCGTCGACAAGCCTTGCGGAGCGCTGGGACCGTGGCGCCGACTTCGTGATCGCCTCGCTCATCGGGGCGTGGGCGGTGCAGAAGATCGTCGGCGGCCTGTCCGGATTGGCCGGCTACGCGCTGCCCATCGCGGGATACGCGAATGTGGCGGCGATCGCGGTGCTATTCGCACTGGTCGCACGCATGATCGCCGAGTCACTCGCCGCCAACCTCTATCCGCAACGGTTGAGCGCGGTACACCCGGCGAAGATTCCGAGGTCGGGTGCGCGGCAACGGATCGGCGCCACGGTGGTTCGCACTGCCGTGTTCGTGTTCGTTGCCGCGGTGGTCGTGGGTCCGAGCTGGCAGCTGTGGGTTGGCGCAACACTGTTCGTGGTTCCGCAGCTGCTGTGCATTTTCGAGAACCGCTTCCGCAACATAGCGTCGCTCTACCGGGTGCTGCCGCGCGGCCTGCTCAAGCTGGTGCTCATGCTCTTCGTCGCGCGCGTGTTCGGCGGGCTCGTGCTCAGTGCCATCCACAACAATCGGGACGCCATCGCGGATGCGTTCGTGATGCTCGCCATCCCCGGCGTGGTGCTGTCGCTCCTCGACCTCTTCGGTCGCGAGGGTGACCAGCCACCAATGGGCTGGTGGCACCGTGTCGCCGGCTGTGTGATCCTGGCGGCGGGCCTTCTGCTGGTGGCGGGTGTTATCGGTTAGGCCTGCGGGGTTCCGAGCGCGCGCAGCGCGGCCAGGTGGACCGGCCGTCGTGTTCAGCGAGGATCGTCGGGTTCAGCCGTCTCCGGTGAGAACGGTGGCATGCTCTCGATGTCCTTGTCGCTGAGAGTGGCGAACAGCGCGAGGTCGTCACTGCGATCGAGGAAACGAACCTGGAGGACGACGTCGTGTTGCCACCAGCCATCGGGATGGATCACGACACCGACCAGCTCGCGGCCGTCGTAGAGGACGTCGCGTACCCTGCCGAGTCGCTTGCCCGTGTGGCCGAGCATGACGTTTTCGTCGGCGTCGATCTCCAGCTCACCCGAGGTCTTGCGCGCGGCTTCGGCGTATGGCCAATAGCCGGTGAGTCCCGTTTGCGCGGCGAGGACGCGCAGGGTGTCGCCCGGCTGTGCTGCTGCGTATCCGTAGGCGAGGTAGGGCGCCATCTGGCGGACCTCGGCAGCGGCGGCAGCGAGGTTCACCTGATCGTGCGTGGCCGACGCAACGGAGGAGATGGGGACGATCACATCTGCGTCCATCAGACCGCTGCCCGGGGCGAACAGGCGACCTGAGAAGCGCTCAGTCTCCCGGACGATGATCTCCTTGAGATCCCACGTCTGGTGATCGAGCACCAAACGATGCAGGCTGCCGACGTGTTTGCCGTCGCTGCTCTCGACGCGGGCGCCGGGGTGGAAGTCGGAGACCTGATGGTTGGGCATGTGTCAGATGGTGGCAGACGCATGGTGGGGAGGGCGGCTGGCAGGCGAGAACCGGTTGCTCGCGTGGGCACGGTTCAGGAAGATGAGCGCCATGACGAAGGGGTGCATCGCCGTCGCGCCAGCGCCCTCGGTGGGGCCGGCTGGCCTGGGATGTCTGTAACGAGCCACTGCCATCGGCGGTATCTACATAGATGACCAGCCCGACTCGCGACCCGGGCCCGGCCACGCCCGCTGTCGACTTCGAGCCCGTTTACCGCGCCCAGGCGTCAGCCATCTACCGATTCTGCCTCACTCAATTGCGCGATCCGTCTGCAGCCGAGGATGCCACCGCTGACGTGTTCCTCGCTGCCTGGCGTTCCTGGCACCGCATCGATCCCGCCCTCGGCTCACAAGGGTGGCTGTTCGGCATCGCGCGAAACGTCGTCCGCGACCAGCAGCGAGCCAGGCGGCGTCGTCAGCTGCTGCAGTCTCTCTTGCCGCGCACCTCCGCCGCGCGGATGTCAGATCCGGCCGTTGCTCTAGGACTGCGTGAGGATGCGCTCCAGGCGGGTCGGGCGATTGCGCAATTGACACAACGCGACCAGCTCCTCGTCGGCATGCGCATCTCGAGTGACCTGTCGCACGCTGAAATCGGGCGCATCGTCGGGATGTCGGAGAACTCTGTGCGCGTGGCCATACACCGTGCGCTCAGACGGGTACGAGAAACACTGGAGAGGATGGATGAACCCTGATGTAGCTGACTCGGAAGACGAGCACCGCCTTCGCGCTGCATATGGTGAAGTCCCGGTCCCGATGGACAGCATCTGGCGGCGGGTCACCAGTGGCAGGCGGCGACGGTGGCGGCCACGCCTGGGAGAGCTTGCTGCCACGATCGCTCTCGCGGTTGGGTTGATTGCGGCCGGTGTGTTGGTGTCGCGCTTGGCGCAGGGACCCGGTACCAAAACCAGTCCACAGACCCGTCTCCCATCACAAGGTCAGCCGCCGGTCGGCCCCGTTCGCCTGGCGGGACCATCTCCCGGCTCACGAGCGTTCACGGCCATGGCCTATGACTCGTACCGGCATGAGGTCGTGTTGTTCGGAGGATCCGATGGGAGTGGCGGACCGCTCGACGACACGTGGACCCTCAAGGGACGTACCTGGACCATGGTCCAGCCGTCGTCGCACCCGGGCTTCCTGGCTGTGGAGGTGATGGCCTACGACGACCGGACACACACCTCCCTGCTCGTCGGATCGTCAGCCTTCCAGGGACTGGCGCAGACGTGGAGCTGGGACGGGACAAGCTGGACCCGGCGGCCCGACCTTCCTCTTGCGGGCGCTGAGCAGCCACAATCGCTTGCCTTCGACCCGGTGTCGGGGCACGCACTGCTGCTCAGCGTTCTGAAGTCGGGTCCGAACTTCGACAGCCCGGCGCAGACGCGGATGTGGACGTGGGACGGAGGGGCGTGGACACTCGGCAAGCCACCGCCGTCTTTTGCGGACACCACTGGCGAGGCTCGCCTGGCAGGCGTGGGAGGGTCATCAAGTCGCATGGGCAGCGGTGTTCTGGCCCTCATTGAAGTAGCGCTGGGCAGCCACGAGACCTGGCTGTGGGACGGGGTGACCTGGTCGAAGCGTGCCGCCGGCGACACGCCGTCCTACGATCCCCAACTGAGCTCCACGATTGCTGAAGATCAGACCACCGGGGACGTCGTCCTCATCGCTTCGGCAGACAGCGGGACCGGAAACGGACAGACGTGGCTGTGGAACGGGAACACGTGGCGCAAGGGTATCCGGGCTCCTCTGGCTGCGACCGTGTACCGCAGCACGTTTGTACTCTCCGACAGCACGTCGTCGCACGCAATCGTGATCGGAGAGAGCCTTCCGGGCAGTCTGGGGAATGTGTTCGATGTGGTGTGGACCTTCAACGGCCAGCGTTGGGTCAGCGACCTGGGGGCGTAACGGGCTTGGAGGAAGGCATGTTCGTACCATCGGGGGATGGACACCCCGCCGACGCTCCGGCCTGCCCTTCGGTTTCCGGATCCGCCACCAGACGCGGACGAGAAGACACAGCTCGGCGCCGTCCTCGATTGGTACCGCGACAACCTGGTCCGCAAGGTCGAGGGCCTCGACCGCGACGCGGCGACCCGCCGGCTGGTGCCGTCGATGACCACGCTGTTGGGCATCGTCAAGCACCTCGCCTACGTGGAGCGCGGTTGGTTTCAGATCGCATTCCTGGGGAAGCACCTGTACCGGCCGTCAACCGACGGCGGCGACGACGCCGAATTCCGAATTGACGACGCGGAGACTGTCAGCGGGATCCTCGGGCTGTATCAGCAGGAGGTGTCACGCTCACGGGAGATCGTGGCGGCCGCCAACCTCGACGACCACGCGCAGCGTGAGAAGCGACGCGACTACACGCTGCGCTGGATCATGGTGCACATGATCGAAGAGACCGCCCGGCATGTTGGACACGCCGACATCCTCCGCGAGCAGACCGACGGCGCTCGCGGGGAATAGATCCGTCCGCGTGACGCCCTCAGACGACGGCATGACCAGCGTGTCGGTCTCCAGAGCTCGGGCAATCCCATGGCCCGGTTACAGCCTGCGCAGTGGGATGGCCGCCACGCACTTCCGCTCGTCTGCGGCGACGGACCCGATTCGGCTGCAGGTCCCGATCCGCTGCGCAGCAAGGCCGCACTCGTCGCGTCGCTGTGCAGCCCGGACGATCGAGAAGCGTTCATCGCGGCGCTGTCGCGCCGACATCACCAGTAGGGGACGGGATCCGGATACCAGGTCGCGAAGTCCTGGCGCGGCCGATTCTCCCGCAGGGCAGGCGAAGAATCGAACCAGGCCAACTCTTCGCCGACCCACGCCGTCGGCCGACACTCGGCAGCCGAGCGGCAGGCGATCCCGCGATGGGACCCCTCCCGGTGGGCGCGAACCCCGATCCGCTGGCAGCGCGGATGCCCGACGCCAAAGGGAAAGATGGGCGGCAGGCCCACGTCGGCAACCCCCGCGGCGGTGACGACGTCAAGGCAGGCGCTGCGGGGCACGTGGACCTGGAGCAGATGCGGCCGGCGCCCGGGCTTGAGATCGAAGAGCCCGATGGCGCGGCCGACGTGCTGGGATCGAGCAATGGCGGCGGCCACCGCCCGGTCTGCGCACAGAGAGAGGATGCCGAAGGCTCCGGGAGGATTCCATCGACCCCCGTACCTCCGGCTCGGCGTCGTGTCGAGCGGGTCGTTCCAGTCCGGACTGAACACCCGCAGGTACGTCCCCGACCGGGTCAGCGACTTCAAGCGCCCTCGGCGTAGGCGAACAGACGGCCCAGATATCCATACACCGGAGCTGGTCCCTCGGCGATCAGCACATCCAGGATCGTCCGGTTTCCAAGCCAGTCATCCGGTGTCCGCACGATCTCGGGGATGCGCGACCGGATCAGCTCACGATCCAAGACGCGGGCGAGGCCAAGCAGGCGCTCGGCCGTCGCGCGCCGGCCCGGAGGGATGCCCACCGATCGCCACGCCGTGAGCGAAGGCCGGCGCACCCCGAAAAGGTCGGCGAGCTCGCTCTCACTGAGGCCGAAGACCTCCCGGATCTCGTCGAGCAGGGGAGCTGCCTCCCGATCGACAACCTGGGCCATCTCCGCTCCTCTGCCTTCACATGGTACGCAGCGATGGTACCTCGAGCCTGTAGGAGACTGCAAGTTCCCTACACATTGCCCCACTTGGCCGCCCCTGAGCGGCGCTACCTGGACCCGACGTACGCGCGAGGTCCGCGCCGCCGAGGCGATCCTTTCCTTGTGCGTCTCGCCACCCTGCTCGACAGCATCGCCCCGTCGCGCTGCGCCGGCTGCGACCGCAGCGGCCGCGCGCTGTGCGAGGAGTGCGTCGACGCCATCGAGGCCACGCCGTCGCCAATCGTCGCCGGCGCCGCCGCGGCGTTCGAGTACGGCGCCGAGGTGCGCCGGATCATGCACCACGGCAAGTTCCGCGACTGCCGCGCCGCGCTGCGCGCCTTCGCCTGGCTGGGCGCGGAGCGGCTCGACCCGCCGTCAGGGGCGGTGGTGACGCCGGTACCACTGGCCCGCCGTCGCGCCGTGGAGCGCGGCTACAACCAGGCAAGGGTGGTGGCGCAGGCGTTCGCCGACTTCCACAGGCTGCCCCTGATCGAGCTGCTGGAGCGGACCAGGAACACCCCCGCGCAGAGCACGCTCGACCGCTCGGCGCGCGAGGCCAACGTGGCCGGCGCCTTCGTCGCGTCACCCAGAGCGGCCGGGATGACCCTCTGGCTGGTCGACGACGTGCGCACCACCGGCGCCACCACGGCGGCGGCGAAGCTGGCCCTGAGCAGCGCCGGAGCCGCCCGGGTCGAGATCGCTGTCCTCGCGGCGGTGGCCTAGCCAGAGACGCGCCCGCGCGGTCGTGCCCTGCGAGAATTGAACGTCTGATGCCTGTGCTCCACAAGATCCTCGGCGACCCCATCAACCGCGAGCTGAAGCGCCACCGCGGTGCGGTTGACCGGATCAACGGCCTCGAGGACGAGATGAAGCCGCTGAGCGACGCCGAGCTGCGCGCCAAGACCGACGAGTTCCGAGCGCGGCTCGGCGTATCCGGTCCCGATCTCACCTTCGGGCAGACCTACGCCCAGGGCCTCAACAGCGACCAGGAGGACGACGCCGAGGCCGAGTTCGCCCGCAAGGAGGAGAGCGAGCGTCATGCCGAGCGTCGTCGCGGGCTGGACGAACTGCTCCCCGAGGCCTTCGCGGCGGTGCGCGAGGCCTCGCGGCGCACCCTGGGCTTGCGCCACTACGACGTGCAGCTGATCGGGGGGATCGTCCTCCACCAGGGAAAGATCGCCGAGATGCGCACCGGTGAGGGCAAGACGCTGGTGGCCACACTGGCGCTGTACCTCAACGCGCTCGAGGGTCGCGGCGCCCACCTGGTGACCGTCAACGACTACCTGGCCCGGCGCGACGCGGGGTGGAACGCGCCGATCTACGCCATGCTGGGGATGAGCGTGGCGGTGATCGTGCCCGGGCCCGTCGACAACCCGGACTTCGGCTACATCTACGACCCCGAGTACCTGGACGAGACCCACCCCGACCCGCGCCTGCAGCACCTGCGTCCGTGCACGCGGCGTGAGGCGTACGCGGCCGACATCACCTACGCGACCAACAACGAGCTGGGTTTCGACTATCTGCGCGACAACATGGCGCAGTCGTTGGATCGCTGCGTGCAGCGCCATCTGCACTACGCGATCGTGGACGAGGTCGACTCCATCCTCGTCGACGAGGCGCGCACCCCGCTGATCATCAGCGGCCAGGGCAACGAGGCCACCGAGAAGTACTACACGTACGCACGCCTGATCCCCCGGCTGATCGCCGAGGACGACTACACGATCGACGAGAAGAGCAAGTCGGCCGCGCTGACCGACGAGGGCGTGGCCAAGATCGAGCAGTGGACCGGCATCAAGAACGTCTACGAGCTCGAGCACGTGGCCGAGGCGCACCAGATCAACCAGGCACTCAAAGCGCACGCGCTGTACCTGCGCGACCGCGACTACCTGGTCAACGCCGACAAAGAGGTGGTGATCGTCGACGAGTTCACCGGCCGCACCATGCCGGGGCGGCGCTGGTCGGACGGTCTGCACCAGGCGATCGAGGCCAAGGAGGGAGTGGTCGTCCAGCAGGAGAACATCACGCTGGCGACGATCACCTTCCAGAACTTCTTCCGGCTCTACGACAAGCTCGCCGGCATGACCGGCACGGCGCTGACCGAGTCCGAGGAGTTCGACAAGATCTACAAGCTCGAGGTGGTGCCGATCCCCACCAACATGCCGATGATCCGCAACGACGAGACCGACCTCATCTTCAAGAACGAGGAGGCCAAGTAC
>DATBPD010000110.1:0-3529 GCA_036561525.1 Candidatus Dormiibacterota bacterium
AGCGCCCGCGCCTGACGGAGCAGGTCAGGCACCTCGTTCTCGGGCACCGATCCGACGAAGCGCACGTTGCCGGGTGCACCGCGCTCGAGCCTGGCTCTCTCGGGGCCATCCCCCACCACCAGCAGGCGAGCCGGCACCTCGGCCCAGATCGGCATCAGCGCCTCCAAGCCCTTCTCGACGGACAGCCGCCCGAGATACAGGAAATCGCGGCCCGGTCCGCGCCGTTGCGCGGTGGCGGGAACGAAGTTCGGCTTGACCACGATCCGGCCGGAGTCGAACCCGGCTTCGATGTACTTGTCCCGGACGAACTCGCTCACCGCGAGAAACCTCGCCACACGATCGAATGTCCGCAGGCGCCTATGCAGTGAGATCGATGCCGCAAGCGACGCGCTGCCGGCAACCGACCCGCGGTAACAGCGGTGCGCCACGCCGCGCCAGGGAGCATGGCCGAGACAGTCCTCGCAGGTCTTGCCGTCCCGCAAGAACGTGGCCGGCAGGCACAGCAGCCGGTAGTTGTGCAGTGTGAGGACGACGGGCGCCGCGGCGGTGCGCAGGACTGCCGGCGACAGCAGCGGAAACAGGTTATGCACGTGGATCACGTCAGGGTGGTGCGACCGGATCAGCGTGCCCAGTTCGCGCAGTGCGGATGGCGACCAGACGGCGCGCGCACCCAGAAGCGCCTGCCGGGCACGACCCTCCGGCGGCATCGGCGACCACTCCGTCACGTCGTGCCCACGTTCGCGCAGCAGCTCCACCTCGTCCTGGACCACGCGGTTCTCGCCGGACGAGGAGCCGGTCGCGTACCGGGAATGAAGCACGAGGATCCGCACGAGCTCAGCGCGCGAGCAGGACGGCGTCGCGGCGTGGCTCCGCCGTGGGGGGCAAGGCGGCGACCTCCTCAGCCTCGGCGGTCGCCATGCCGGCGGCGAGCCCGACGAGCATCCCCAGCGGCGCCATCTTGACGACCTCGATCAGAGGGTTGTCGACCAGCATGGTCAGGCCAATGCCCGAGAGCGCCAGGAACGCAGCGCAGCAGACCTGTGCGGCGGTGGTGTTCAGCGCCAGTCGTTCGCGCCAGCGTTTCCACATCATCCGGACCAGCATCACATAGGTGAACGTCCACAGTGCCAGCCCGATCACACCGAAATCGACCAGGATCCGCAGATAGTCGTTGTGGGGATGGCCGACAGTGGCGCCGCCGAACCCGGGCGGGAGCGCCGCGGTCATCCGATCGGATGAGCCCGCTCCCCAACCGATGATCGGCTTCTGCTGGAACCAATGCCAGTTGTCCGACCAGATTGCATCGCGGCCCATCACATTCACCGAGACCCCGCCGACCTGCTGAACGTCGCCCTGGAAGAAGCGGTCACGAAGCGGCGTGTACAGGAATACCGCCGAGAGCGCCACCACAAGCACCACCGTCGCGACCACAAGGGTGCGAACCAGGCTGCGGAAGTCCCTGACCGAGCCGACATACCCGAGCGCGATGATCAGGAACTGCGCCGCGAGTGCGGACCTGGAAAGCGACAGGATTGTCAGTACGAGCGTGGCCGCAATGAACCATTTCGCCGAACGTTCGCCCCGCAGGTGCGCAGCCGTGAACCACGCCACCAGAATCACACCGAACAGCGCGAACGGACGCGGCGAAACGATCAGGCGAGTCTTCTGGCCCGCAATCACGAGGCTGAGGCCATACAGGCTGAGCCCGACCACGGCGGCGATCCGAAACGCGATCGACACCGCCCGGAAGCTGGCCTGCGGACGCCAGCGTCCCACCGACGCGCCGATCACCATCATCCCCAGGAAGGCCGCGTACACCGCCACGTTCTGGATGCCCTCCTGGCTCACGCCGCCCCAGGTGAAGGAGGCCACGCACCAGGCCACGAACAGCACCAGCGGCCAGAACCGAGCGCGCTCGGGGACGCCGGCCGCGGCGTAGCCGTTCAGGCAGACCAGCACCATGATCGCAATCAGCGCCAGCGTCTCCACGCCCTGCCCGGTGGTCGGGCCGACGTGCAGCCGCTGCGGCACGTCGTTCAGCGCCGCCACCAAGACGACAGCGACCACCAGCACGAGGCCGACCGGTTGGCGGGCAGTGACCGCGAGCAACCCGGCGATCACGAGCAGAGCGGTCATGCCGTACGTCGCCGTGGCCGAGGTGGCGACCAGCGGGCCGACCAGCGCCGCGGCCAGGCATCCCATCAAAATCACCAGGACGCCGGCGCGATTCAGGGCGTAGGGGCGCGAGGTTCGGGCAATCATCAGCGACGAGAGCGCGTGGCGCCCGAGATTCGCAGGGCTTGTCTCGACCAGTGACGCATAAGTTGGGGTGTGGCGCGGACGATGAACTCGCTGTTGGTCGAAGCGTACCGCCACCCGAGCCGGCGGGGCTCACTGGATACGCGGTGCAGCCATTCCAGGCCGCGGCGGCGCATCCACATTGGCGCGCGGGGCTTCGTCCCCGCCAGGAAATCGAATGCCGCACCGACTCCCAGCGCCATGCACGGCGTCAGCTGGGACGCGTTCCGCCACATCCACTCGTCCTGTTTGGGGAGGCCAAGCCCGACCCAGACGATCTGGGCGCCGCTCGACCGGATCTGATCGGCGATTTCCCGCTCCTCATCGTCGGTCAGCGGGCGGAACGGCGGCGACATGGTGCCGACGATCTTCGCCTGGGGATACCAGCCGTGCAGGTTCGCGCCGAGCCGCTCCAGCACCTCCGGCGTCGAGCCAAACATGAAGTGGCGCAGTCCGTGGGCCTGGCCGGCGTCGATCACGCTCGGCATCAGGTCGGGCCCGGCGACGCGCCTTGCGGTCTTCGCGCCCAACCTGCGCATCATCCACGCAACCGGCTCGCCGTCGGCCAGGTTCGCCCAAGCACCATCGAGCGCGCTCCTCAGCTGCGGCCGATGCTGCGCCGTCACGACACCGTGCACGCCTGCCAACGAGGCATAACCCCCCTGTCCGCTCAGTGCACGCTCGACCACGGCCGCGGTCGCGGCAGCCATGTCGGCCACCACGTACTCCACTCCGAGCACCGTACACCTGTGGTTGGCATCCGCGCCCATCGTCACAGCCTGGGTCTTCAGCAGGACTCCACGCCGCCCCGAGTCGACTCTGCTAATGCCGAACGGCACGACGGCGAGTCGGCCGCGCCGTGCCTGCCTTGCATCGCCATAACCTCTCCTCGCCATCCACGCCTCTGCGGCGCAACCGGCGCGCCGCCCCAACCAGAGCGGCGCCAAGAAGCACGACGCCCCGAGCCTCTCCCTTACCGCGGTGAGCCTTCAGTCGCGGTGGGCCCCTGGATAATCCAGCAGGGTCCGCTATCTGTCAACCGCGTAATCGGTATCCGTACGCGGTCAGCAGGGGCAAGGTGAGTGCCGCGACCATCCGGCGGTCGCGTGCGGTCATGGCGGACTTCCACTCCTCATCCGGTCGCAACCGAACTTGGCCTCCGGAGAAGCGAGCCGGATTTCCCGCCACCGTGTGCTGGACGCCCACCTCGACCACCGGCGCGGCCAGCAGC
>DATBPD010000111.1:0-2434 GCA_036561525.1 Candidatus Dormiibacterota bacterium
CCAGGGGCAAGGCTCCGCTGAGGTGGCGGCCGCGCCGGACGCTTTGATCGAGGCGCTACGCCTGTCCGTACGCCGGCCGGAGAACGCGAGAACCGTGGCGTCGCTAATGCACGCGATCGACCGGTTCCGCCGCCCACGCCCCGAGAGTGTCCTCACAACCGCGGAGCTCGCCGCGATCATGACACCCACGATCTTCATCCTCGGATCCGACGACCCGTACCTCTCCATTGAGCGCGCACGGCTGTCGATCGACCAGATTCACGGCGCCATGCTCTATGAGGTGCCCGGCGGACACGCCCCCTGGCTCGTCGACGCCCAACACACGGCCGAGCTGATCGCAACCCACTCACACCTCGCAACCGGCCCGCACCTCACCCCGGCGCCGGGCGAAAGGCGGCAAGCAAACGCATCGACCTGATCGACAACAACAAGGGTCAAGGACTACTCACTGCTAGCCCACCAAGATCTGCCGAGGATGCTGACGAGGCGGCTGCATAGTCGCAAAGCCCAGCCGGCCAGCGGTGACGATACGCGTGCAGTGCCGCCGATCTGAGCGGTTATCCGCCGGTTGGTGCCACTTGTGCGCCGCTCATATCTGGCCTACGTGTGCGGAGCCCAGGAACTGGCGGCACGTGCATGACCGCCGCTCAACGCGCGTCGAGGAACGGCGTGATCAACGCGAACACTTCACCGGGCCGCCGGGTCACGCCGACGTGCGTGGTCCCGGGGAGCACTGCGAGTTGCGCGTTCGGCAGGAGCTCGAACAGCTCCACCACATCGGGCAGCGGTGAGAAGTCACGGTCGCCGAAGATCAGCAGCGTCGGCACCTGCAGTGAGCGCAGCTCGCCGGTCCACCCCGTGAACTCGTGCACCATGGCCGACGTCCTGGCCGCGAACTCGTCAAAGTGCGCGGGGTCCGGGGCGACCGCGTCGTAGGCGTCGCGCCACGCCTGGAAGTCGGCCGGCGTCGGCATCCGGTCGTCGTCGAGTGGCACGCTCTCCCGGCCCGGCGGGCGGTGGGCGTCCGCCGACGCGACGATCAGCTTCCCGACCCGGGTGGACGCGCCGAGCGCGACCGCGTATGCGACGAGACCGCCGAGGCTGAAACCGAACAGATCGGCCTCGGCGATCCCCAGATGGTCCAGCAGCGCGACGACGTCACCGGCCAGCGCCTCGATTGTCATCGCGCGGTCGGTGTCGGCGGTGTGCCCGTGGCCCTGGAGCTCCACCGCGATCACCTGCCTGCTCGCCGCAAGGGGTTCGAGCAACGGCCCGAAATTGAGGTCGATGGTCATCAGTCCGCCGTGGAGCAGCACGAGTGGCCTGCCACGGCCGTGGATCTCGTAGTAGAGCTGCTGGCCGTTCACCGGTGCGTACGCCATGCCGCTATGACGATATGCGGCCCGCGAACTCATCGCGAAGCTCCGCGCCGCCCGGACGGATGGCTCATAAATGCGCAGTAGATGATGCCCCGGAGTGCAACGCGCCAGGTAGGCATGTGGCGCGTTGTACCCCGGCACTCTGTTGGCCGGCATCGGGCCCATTGCCGCTGGCGGCCGTGGCATCGCTGAGATGACCACCCAGATCGCCGCGCTCGAGCGTCAGGTGGTCATCCTGCTGTGCGGCAGCTCACCGGGCCCGGCGATGCCGCAAGCGCCCCCCTGGTGCGAAAATCACAGCCCAGTCTCCACGCGCCTGTCCGTGGCCATGAGAACCACCTGGCCATTGGCACCAGGTTCCGTCCACGCGCAGCGTCAGGAGTCCAGCGCCTGCCGTCACCTGGGCGTCGGCCAGGGACCAGTGGCGGACCGTGATCCTAAGCCCAGGCCAAGGGCGGCCGGGCTGGATCAGTGCCGGTCGGCTGGGAAGGGTTGAACGCGGGTCCGTACAAGGCGCTGCGCAGTACCGTTGCTGGCGGCTTGCCCCGCTCGGCGTGAGGAGGTGATGGTGGCCAGCGCTCATGAACTGGCCTGTCTCGCCTATCCAGCACAGGGGAAGGAAGACGACATGGACGGTCCGCGTCCGCAGTACACCGCCGAGCTCCTGCGCCACTTTGCCGACCTGCGAGACGGTACGCATGGCGGTGCCATCCGCCGGCAAGACAAGGAACACTTCTTCACCGCGGCCGTGGCGTTGCTCGACCCGCACGCCCGGCAGGCCCTCCAGGAGATCAACATCGACTTGCTGCTCGGCATCGGCGAGGTGACCGCCACTGGACTGCGACGCCGCGACGGGGCCGTGGAGGCGATCGGGGCTCTGTCGTGGCCCGAGCAGGAAACCGCCGAAATCAACCCGATCGTCATCCGTGCCTACTACGGCGCCGGCGCTCACCACCCGCACCTGCAAGGAGGCACCGCCGGCGACTGGCCCCTCAACGTGTTCGACGAGAATCAGGCGGCCGCCGAGCTACCGACCCTGCGGGCGATCGCGTCGG
>DATBPD010000112.1:0-63767 GCA_036561525.1 Candidatus Dormiibacterota bacterium
CCTGCAACGTGCCGGTTGAGCGCAAGGCATAAGCAGCCGCAGGGGCGATAGGCTAGTCCGGTGATACCCGACGACCTGCTGCGCACCGAGGCGGAGGAGCGGCACCGGCTGCTCTCCGACCTCCGCTACGACATCACCATCGACCTGACTGGCCGCCCCGACGCCTCCGCGTTCCGGAGCGTGACCGAGATCGACTTCTCCGCCATGGAGGGCGGGTCGACGTTCATCGACCTCGAGGCCGAAAGCATCGCGGAGATCGTGCTCAATGGCGAGCCGGTCGACCCGGCGTCCGCGTTCGCCGACAACCGCGTTGCGCTCGCCGGGCTGCGGGCCACCAACCACCTCCGCGTTGTCGCCGATCAGCCCTATTCGCATACCGGGATGGGTCTGCACCGCATCGTCGACCCCGCCGACGGCCACGTGTACATCTACACCCAGTGCGAGCCCTTCGAGGCACACCGGGTGTTCGCCGCGTTCGACCAGCCCGACCTCAAGGCCCGCTTCACCATGCGGGTGATCGCGCCGACCGCCTGGGTGGTGGTGGGCAACTGTCCTGTCGAGCGCGTCGACACCGACGCGTCCGACCTGGCGACGTCGACGGTGGTGTTCACCGAGTCACCGCTGATGTCGACCTACCTGGTCGCCATCGTCGCCGGTCCGTACGCGCGCGTCACCGACATGCACGACGGCATCGAGCTCAACCTCTACTGCAGGCAGTCACTGCGCCGCTACCTTGACGACGACGAGATCTTCGAGATCACCAAGCAGGGGCTGGACCATTTTGCCATGCGCTTCGGCATGCGCTACCCGTTCGGGGACAAGTACGACCAGCTGTTCGTCCCCGAGTTCAATGCCGGTGCGATGGAGAACGTCGCCTGCGTCACCTTCAACGAGGAGAGCGCGATCTATCGCGGCGCCGTCCCCGCGTCGGTACGGGCCTGGCGGGCTGGGACGATCCTTCACGAGATGGCGCACATGTGGTTCGGCGACCTCGTGACCATGCGCTGGTGGAATGACCTCTGGCTCAACGAGAGCTTCGCGACCTACATGGGCAATGACGCCCAGGCCACTGCGACCAAGTTCACCTTCGCCTGGGTCGATTTCGCCAACGGCGACAAGTCCTGGGCAGCCCGCCAGGATCAGCTGCCCACCACCCATCCGATCGCAGCTGAGGTCCCCGATGTCAGCACGGGCAGGCTCAACTTCGACGGCATCAGCTATGCCAAGGGCGCCTCGGTGCTGCGCCAGCTGGTGGCCTGGGTCGGCGAGGACGCGTTCTTCGGGGGCATCCGCGAGTACTTCACCGAGCATCAGTGGGGCAACGCGACGCTGCGCGATTTTCTCGCCCCCCTGGAGCGCCATTCGGGCCGCGACCTTGCCGCCTGGTCGCGCGAGTGGCTCGAGACGGCTGGGATGAACGTGCTTCGTGCCGAGATCAGCGCCACCGATGGCATCGTCGAGAGCTGCGCGGTGCTGCAGGCACCGGCCACGCCGTCTCTGCCCACCCTGCGGTCGCACCGCATCGGTGTCGGCCTCTTCGACCTCGACGACAATGGCCGCCTGGTACGCACCGAGCGCATCGAGCTCGACATCAGCGGCGCCCGCACTGAGATTACGGAGTTGCGCGGGCGGGCACGACCGGCGCTGGTGTTGCTCAACGACGGCGATCTCACCTTCGCCAAGATTCGCCTCGACGACGTCTCCACCCAGACGGTCATCGACCACCTCTCCGACCTCGACGACCCGCTCGCCCGATCGCTGCTCTGGGCGTCGATGTGGGACATGGCGCGCGACGCGGACATCCCGGCCGGCCAGTACATCGACTTCGTGCACCGTCACGCCCCAAACGAGACGCTTCCCACCATCGTCGACGACATGCTCGGCCAGGCGATGGGAGCCGTGGAGAACTTCACCGACCCGGGCAACCGCCGCGCCGCAAGGGCACATCTCCACCAGACTGCCGCGACCATCCTGGCGTCGGCAGCGCCGGGGAGCCCGCTGCAGTTGAGCGCGCTGAGGTGCACGCTGGCCACGTCGGACGCGCCAGAGGACTTCGCGTTCGCCGCCGGGTTGCTCGCGGGACGGTTCGTGCCCGAGGGCATCACGGTCGACCAGGATCTGCGCTGGTTGATAATCCGCCGCCTCGCCGCGGCCGGACGCCTCGACAACGCTGCCATCGATGCCGAGGCCACCCGCGACAGGACTGACCTGGGCGCGCGCAAGGCCGCTGCGGCGCGCGCGTCACGGCCGAACGCCGACGCCAAGTCAGCCGCTTGGGCGCGGATCATCGACGCAGCAACGCCCCTGGCGATGCAACGCGCGCTCATCGGCGGTCTCCAGGAGCGCGACCAGCAGGAGTTGCTGGCGCCGTACATAGCGAGATGGGTGGAGCAGGTGCCCAAGTACTGGCTCCAACGTGCCTCGGAGGAGGCTGAGACCTTCACCCAGGGGATGTTTCCTGCGTATCGAGCCGATGATGCGGTCATTGCCGCCGCCGATACCCTGCTCGAAGGCGGCGAGTTGACCGAGGCAGCACGGCGGCTGGTTCTCGAGAGCCGCGACAACACATTGCGCCTGCAACGCGCGCAGGCTGCCGATCGCGCCACCGGTGTGGGCGCGGGAGCGTAACCATGACCTTCGACGCGTTCCTCCACCAACTGCCCGACAGCGACCCCGACGAGACCGACGAGTGGCTCGAGTCGCTGGAGACCCTGGTCGCCACCGAGGGCGTCTCGCGTGCCCGCTTTGTGATCGGCAAGCTCGTCGAGCGAGCTCGCAAGCTCAACGTCGGTGTCCCACCGCTGGTGTCGACGCCGTACATCAACACCATCCCCCCCGAGGAGGAACCCTGGTTCCCGGGCGATGAGGAGATGGAACGCCGCATCCGGCGCATCGTCCGCTGGAACGCCGCGGTCATGGTGACCCGCGCCAACAAGCGCAGTGACGGCATCGGCGGCCATCTCAGCACCTACGCGGCGTCCGCGTCGCTGTACGAGGTCGGCTTCAATCACTTCTTCCGCGGCAAGGACGACGGCCGGCCCGGCGACCAGATCTACTACCAGGGTCATGCCGCTCCCGGGATGTACGCGCGCGCATTCCTCGAGGGCCGGCTCACCGAGGAGCACCTCGACAATTTCCGCCACGAGACCGGCGGCAAGGGGCTGAGCTCGTACCCGCATCCGCGGCTCATGCCCGACTTCTGGGAATTCCCCACCGTGTCGATGGGGCTCGGTCCGCTCAACGCCATCTACCAGGCTCGATTCAACCGCTATCTCTACGCGCGGCAGATCGCCGACACCAGCGAGTCCAGGGTGTGGGCGTTCCTCGGTGACGGTGAGATGGACGAGCCCGAGGCCACGGGGGCGATCGCGCTGGCCTCACGAGAACAGCTCGACAACCTCGTCTTCGTGATCAGCTGCAACCTGCAACGGCTCGATGGCCCGGTCCGCGGCAACGGCAAGATCATCCAGGAGCTGGAGTCGATCTTCCGCGGCGCCGGCTGGAATGTGGTCAAGGTGCTCTGGGGGCGGGAGTGGGATCCCCTCCTCGCTCGCGACGTGGACCGGGTTCTCGTCGACAAGATGAACACCACCAACGACGGCCAATTTCAGAAGTACTCCACCGACGAGACCGGTGCGTACATTCGCGAGAACTTCTTCGGACCCGACCCGCGGCTGCGCAAGCTGGTCGAGCACCTCTCCGACAACGACCTCCGCCATCTGCGGCGTGGCGGTCACGACCATCGCAAGCTGTACAGCGCATACCGGCTGGCGCTCCAACAGAAGGGTGCGCCAACGGTGATCCTCGCCCATACCGTCAAAGGCTGGACCCTCGGCTCGCTGTTTGAAGGCCGCAACGCCACCCACCAGATCAAGAAGATCGGCGAGGCTGAGCTGAAGGCATTCCGCGACAAGCTGGAGCTCCCCATCAGCGATCAGGAGCTGAGCGAGGGGGTGCCACCCTACTACCATCCCGGCGCGCGGTCCGACGAGGTCGACTACCTGATGAGCCGGCGTCTTGCGCTGGGTGGCACCCTGCCCAAACGCGTGGTGCGCGAGCGCTCACTGGTGGTACCCGGCGACGGTGTGTGGGCCGGGACTCTGGCGGGCAGCGGCGGGCGACCGGCGTCGACCACGTCCGCATTCGGGGCGGTGCTGCGCAACCTGCTCCGTGACCCCGAGGTCGGCCGTCGCATCGTGCCGATCATTCCCGATGAGGCGCGCACCTTCGGCATGGACGCCCTCTTCCGTGAGGTCAAGATCTACGCGCCGTTTGGTCAGCAGTACGAACCGGTCGACGCCAACATGTTGCTGAGCTACCAGGAGGCTCGCGACGGCCAGCTGCTCGAGGAGGGCATCACAGAGTCGGGCTCGATGGGTAGCTTCGCAGCGGCGGGAACGTCGTACGCAACCCACGGCGAGCCGATGATCCCCTTCTACATCTTCTATTCGATGTTCGGCTATCAGCGTGTCGGTGACCTGGTGTGGGCCTTCGGTGACGCGCGCGGGCGGGGCTTTCTGCTCGGCGCCACCGCCGGTCGGACCACGCTCAACGGCGAGGGCCTGCAGCACCAGGACGGGCATTCCCCACTGCTGTTCTCAGCGGTTCCCAACTGTGAGGTGTACGACCCGGCCTACGCATACGAGGTGGCCGTGATCATCCGCGAGGGGATGCGCCGCATGTACGAGCGCAACGAGGACATCTTCTACTACCTCACCCTCTACAACGAGAACTATCCGCAGCCGCCGATGCCCGATGGCGTGGAGGAGGGCATCCTGCGCGGGTTGTACCGGTTGCAACCCGCTGCCGAGGAGCGCGCTCAACGGATCCAGCTCTTCGCGAGCGGCACCGCCATGCCCGCCGCGCTCGAGGCACAGCGCATGCTGCTCGACCATGATGTCGCCGCCGATATCTGGAACGTCACCAGTTACCTCGCGCTGCGCAATGACGCGCTCACAGCGGAGCGCTGGAACCGCCTCCACCCCGATGGCCCCCGGCGGACCTCGTACATCGAGGACCAGCTGCGCGACGTGCAGGGACCGGTGGTCGCAGTCAGCGACTATCAGAAGACGGTTGCCGAACAGGTGGCTCGCTTCGTTCCCCAACGCTTCGTGCCGCTTGGAACCGACGGATTCGGCCGCAGCGACACGCGCGCTGCGCTGCGCAACCATTTCGAGGTGGATGCGCGGCACATCACGGTGGCGGCCCTCGATGTCCTCGCCGACCTCGAGCGCCTGCCCCGCCACGTGGTCACCGCCGCGCTCGAGCTGTACTCGGTGCGCACCGAGGGCGCCGAGCCCCGGTTGTGCTGAGGCCGCCTGACGATCGATGTCCTGCGACTGGTTGTTCGTCGACGGCTCGAGCCTCATCTTCCGCGCCTTCCACGGGGTTCCGGCGACGGTGCGGTCCCCCGACGGGCAGCTGATCAACGCCGTCCGCGGATTCCTCGAGACGCTCACCCGGCTGATCACCACCCGCCGGCCGTCGAAGATCGCCGTGGCCAGCGACGAGGACTGGCGTCCGGCCTGGCGAGTTGAGCTCATCCCCGCGTACAAGGCGCACCGGGCCGCGGAGCCGATACCCCCCGACCTCGAACCGCAGATGCCGATCATCCACGACTTCCTGGACGCGATCGGTATCGACTTCGTGGGCACCCCCGACTATGAAGCGGAGGATGTCATCGCCACGTGGACCGCCAAGGTTCCCGGCACAGTCGACATCGTCAGCGGGGATCGCGATCTCTATGGGCTCATCGAGGACCCACGCGTACGCGTTCTCTACCCGGAGAAGGGTGGCCTCGCCGTGGTCGACGAGGCCGAGGTGACGCGGCGATACGGCATCCCCGGCCGGATGTACGCGGACTACGCCGTCCTTCGCGGCGATCCGTCGGACGGGTTGCCGGGGTTGAAGGGCGTCGGTGCAGTGACCGCGGCCAGCCTGATCAACAGGCACGGTGGCGTCGCCGGGCTGCTCAGCGATGGCAGCCTCAGCGCCGCCCAACGCGACTACATCTCCCGGGCGATGCGCGTGGTGCAGCCGGTGCCCGACCTGGCTGTCGAGCTTCCGGCCGGTCGACGCGACTCCTATCCAGCCGACGCGACAGCTCTGCACGGGCTGGTCGCGACGTTCGGACTTGCTGGGTCGGCCGACCGCCTCATCGAGGCACTGCGCCGCTAGCGGCTGGCGGGGAGGGCGGTGCCGTCGGGCCTCGCCCTCCCCTGCAGCGAACCGCGACAGGCTCCGCGGTTTCTGTGCGCCCAGAGTCCGGCTGGCAACCTTGCAGTTGGATGAAGCGCTGCGCACGGGCACTCGGCTCAGCCTCCCGGTGTGACGGCGGCGGCGGCTTCCGGCTGCTGGGCTACGCGAGCGGTGGCCGTGCCTTCCTCAGCCGCGCAGCGGCAGTGTGATGCGCGGCAGGTGACGCGCCCCCATGGGTCCTGTCAGCGACTCGTACAGGACGGCCACGTTGGCGGTGAAATCGTCAGTCGACTGATGTTGCGACGCTGCCTCGATCCATCGCTCTCGCGCGCTCTCCGCCCACAGTCCAGACGGCCGGCCCAGCGTGCAGTGCGGGTGGAATGGTCGCCTGTCGACGGCAAAGCCGGCGCTTGCCAGCGTTGACGAGCAGCGCCCGCCAAGGGCTCGCAGCGAGTCCGTATCTCCGTCAACGCCGCACCACAGCACGCGCGGTCGAGTCTCGGATGGGAACGCACCCAGGCCGCTCAGCCGCAGCTGGATCGGCGGCTGCCCGGCGAACACCGGCTCGAGTGCCTGCACGGCGCACGCAACCCTCTGGTCACTGATCTGGCCGAAGAAATGGAGCGTGATGTGCGCCGTCTCGAGCGGCGCCCAGCGCACTCCGGGGACCGTATCGCTGAGCTGCCCGGCCAGGGATTCCACCTGCTCGAGAGCGGGCGGAAGCACCGCGAGGGCAACGAAGGCCCTCACGGGGTGCGGGTCGGCGTGGCCAGCGGGCTTGGCGAGGCGCTCGATCTCGCCGCGGCGCAGACGTCATCGCCGACGTCGTTGATGTACACGTGGATCTGGTTGGCGGCGCAATCCTGGGCGATCGATTCGAAGATCGCCTCGCTGAACCAGCCGGGGCGTTCTCTCACCGTGTACGGCTGCGGTGCGTTGACCACGATGTGGCGCAGCGTCAGCGTGGTCGCCGTGGTCGACTCCAGCTGCACGATGTCGTATCCCTGGGCGTCGCGGATCGGCGTGGTGGTGTGTTGCCCCGGCGTCAGTGCCAGCACCGCGCCGGAGTACACCGGATCGTCGCCCTGGACCTGGGTGCGGGGCACCGCCCCGAGCGCGCCGCCCTTGGCGGCTGTGCCGGTGTCATCCGAGTACTGCGCGGCCAGCGTCGCGAACGAGGTCCCGCCAGTCAGCTTCTGTTCAATCTCCATGGCGCGCTGCTTGGCGAAGACATCTTCGAGCTTCTGCTCGTTGAGCGACGAGGAGATCTCGTCGTGCAGCTGGGTCATCGAACCGCCGAGGCTGGCCAGCTTGCTTTGCAGCTGGCTGGTTCCCCCGGCCGCCGAGACGTCCGCCTGCACCTGCGCCGCAATCTCGGCGGCGGTGGCGGCGACGCTGGAAGCGACTGCCTCCTGGGCGATGATGGTGTCGATGATCAGGCTGCGCAGCACGGACGCACGGACCTGGCTGCGCATCGCCGGGTTGTTGGGCGGACCTCCTGCCAGCGACACCGATTTGAGCGCGCTCGTCAGGCGCACCTGGAAGAGATCGTTGGTGATCGCTGTGGGGCCGACCCGTGCGATCACCGCGCTGTCGCCACTCGGCGAGGGCGGCGAATTGCTGCAGCCACTGCACAGCAGCACGAGGAGGATGACGAGGCAGCGGGGCACATCATCCAGTCTAGTCAGCACCGCTCTGAGATCGGTCCGGCAGCGCCGGGACGAAGCTGGAACGGAAGCTCGGCGACAGGCCCACCGCGATGGCGACCACGCCCACCGCGACGGCGCCGACGCCGATGGCGTTGAAGAGGCCGGCGGCCGGCTGCAGGAGCGCGTACAGCACCGTTCCGAGCGGCTGCAGCCCGGCAAAGAGCATGGCGTAGATGCCGAGCAGCCGGCCTCGCAACCGAGGGTCGGCGTCGGTCTGCAGCAGTGTCATCATCGACGTGTTCATCGCCAGGAAGGCGAAGCTGATGCCCACCAGTGCCACCAGGGTCAGCGGCAGCGCTGCCGAGTGGGCCACGGTGAACAGGCTCACGGCGTACACGGCGCCACCGACGATCAGCAACCGGCGCCTCCCCGCGGTATTGCCGATGGTGGCGATGACGATGCCGCCCACGACGCCGCCGATGCCGCCGATCGAGTACAGCAGGCCGAGCACGGCCGGCCCGCCATGCAACTGCATTCTGGCCAGGACTGGCAGGTACGGCATGTACGAAACCCCCAGGAAGGCGAGCGTCGCGCAGACGATGACAATGCCGCGGACCAGCGGGTCGCGGCGCACCAGGCGCAGTCCTTCGAACAGCTCGCTGAGGGTCGTCGCCCCGGCGGCGCGCGGCAGTGGCTTGACGTCGGGGATGACCGTGAGCAGCACCGCCAGCGGGGCGATGTAGGCAACCGAGAGCACTGCAAAGCACGCGCCCGGGCCGGCGGTGGCGATCAGCAGGCCTGCCAGCGAGGGGCCGACGATGCGGGTCGCGCTCATCGCCGTCGAGCTGAGAGCCACGGCGTTGACGATCAGGTCGCGCTCGACGAGGTCGGCGACCAGGGCCTGGCGCGTCGGCAGGTCGAGCGCGTCCGCCGACCCGTACACGACAGCGACGGCGATGATCGCCCAGAAGCCGGCGTGGCCGGTGAGTGCCAGCACAGCAAGGACACCGGAGCTGACGCCAAGCACGGACTGGGTGAACAGCAGGATGCGGCGCCGCGGCAGCCGATCGGCGAGCAGGCCGCCGCCCAGCGACAGGAGGACTGCGGGCAGTCCATCGGCGGCGGACACCGCGGCCACTGCTGCGGTGCTGTGGGTCAGGTCGAAAACCAGGAAGCCAAGGGCCACCACCTGCATCCAGGTGCCGAGCAGCGTCGGCCACTGTGCGATCCAGTACCAGCGGAATGGACGGACGGTGAGCGCGGGCGGCGGCCAGTGCCGCAACGGCGGGATCGGCGCAGCCACACTCGCCACGGGCATCGCCGCCAAGAGCGGCTGTGCCGGCTCGAGGTCGCCATGCTCCACGCGTTCATCATCGCTGTCGCAGCGGTGGGGGTGATACCCGTGAAGGCGTGACCGGCTGCTAGGCTCGGGCGGCGTGAGCACCGGCCTCGTCATCTTTCTCGCCGTTCTCCAGGGCGCCACCGAGCTCTTCCCGGTGTCCTCGCTCGGCCATGCCGTGGTCGTCCCGGCTCTTTTCAACCTCGGTGTCGACACGTCGGCATCCAGCTTCGTGCCATTCCTTGCTTTCCTTCACATCGGCACCGGTGTGGCCCTCGTGGCGCTGTACTGGGACCAGTGGTGGCGCATCGTTCGCGGCTTCGTCACTGCGTCAGTGCGCGGGCGAATCGACAACTCCGAGGAGCGCCTGGCGATGCTGCTGGTGGTCGGCACCATCCCGGCCGGCGTGATCGGCTTTCTCCTCGAGACACCGCTGAAATCGCTGTTCGCGCATCCCCGGTTGGCAGCGACCTTCCTGGTCGTCAACGGTGCCGTCCTCGCCGGCGCGGAGCTGCTGCGCCGCGGAGACGAGCGCAAGCGTGGGATCGGACGTCAGGCTGGACGCGAAGAACGGTTCGGCACCATCGAGCAGATGAGCTTCGCTCGCGCGGGCCTCGTGGGGTTCTTCCAGGTGTTCGCGCTGCTGCCGGGCGTCTCGCGGGCCGGGGTGACCATGGCGGGTGGGCTGGTCGCCGGGTTGCGCCACGGCGAGGCGGTGCGATTCGCGTTCCTGCTGGCCACCCCGATCATCCTCGCCGCGGGACTCCTCGAGGTGCCACAACTTCCCGGCAGCGGCGCCCCGTTCGGCCTGTACACGGTGGGAGCCGTCGTCGCCGGCCTGATCGCATATGCCAGCGCCCGCTTCCTGATCAGGTATTTCCAGATCGGCCGGCTCGACCCGTTCGCCGCCTACTGTGCGATCCTCGGGGTCACCGGGCTGATCCTCCTTCATTGAACCTTGGGAGTCCCATGACCACTCGAACTCCGATCCTCGCCATCCTGCTTGCGTTGCTCGGCGTCCTCTTCGTCGCGGTCGCCATCTTCTACGCGACAACTGACACCGGCCTGCTCGCCAGCGTGGTCGGTCGCCATGAGAAGCACGCGATTGTCGCCGCCGCCCTTGCCGTGCTCTGCTTCGTCGGCGCCAACTTCGCGCGACGACGCCCGGCCTGATCCGGACCGCAAGCCGGGGTCAGATGACCGCGGCCTCCGGTGTGCTCTGCCCGCGTGCGAACCGGTCAGGGCTGAACGGCGAGAGGTCGATGTCGCTCGCAGCCCCGGTGATTCCCTGCGCGAGCAGGAGCCCAACCGCCGGCGCCTGCATGAAGCCGTGACCGCTGAAGCCGCAGCAGAGCCAGAAGCCGCGCAGCTCGGACTCGCCGACGATCGCCTGATTGTCGGGTGACACCTCGTACAGGCCCGCCCAGCCGGTCCTGATCGCCGCCCGCTCCAGGATGGGCAGACGGTGGGTAGCGTGTTCGACGAGGTGCTCGAGGAAGCCCCAATCGACGTTGGTATCGAACGATGACGGCTCAGCCGGGTCGCTCATGCCGAGAAGCATGCCGTTGCCCTCGGGGTGGAAGTAGAACGACGTGCGCATGTCGACTGTGAACGGCGGATCCGGCTGCAGCCCGAACTCCTCGGTGATGAAGATGTGCCGGCGGAACGGCCTGACGGGAACCTTGACGCCGGCCATCTCGCCGACGGCGGCGGCGTAGGGACCGGCGCAGTTCACCACCATCGGTGTCGCGATGCGCGCCCGGCCTGCGACCACCGCGGCCACGCTGTCGCCGTCGTGCTCGATCACCTCGACGTTGATGCCCTCGAACACCTGGGCGCCGTGGCGTCGCGCTGCCGCAAGGTACCCGGAGGTGACCTCGTTGGGACCGGCCAGGCCATCGCTGGGGCAGTAGGTGCCGCCGAGGACGTCGCTCACGTTCAACTCGGGCACCATACCGGCGATGTCGTCACACGAAACCAGCCGGACGTCGTGCAGGCCGACCGACCGCTGCATGGCGACATTGCGCTCGAATTGCGCCATCTGCTCTGGCTGGGTGGCGACGAACAGGTAACCGATCTCGCGCAGGTCTGCGGTCACGCCGACCTCGTCGCCGAACCGCTCGAGCAGTCGTCTGGTGAGCATGCCGATGCGCACGTTGACCTCGGTGCCGAACTGCTGGCGGACACCGCCCGCGCCACGCGCTGTCGAACCGGCACCGAAATCGCCTCGCTCGAGCAGCACCGGCCGCATCCCGGCGCGGGCGAGGTGGTAGGCGAGGCTGCAGCCCACCACTCCGCCACCGATGATCACGCACTCGGCGCCGGTGGGCAGCTCCGGCACCAGCTCAGGCGACCCACGCGTTCGCTGTGGCCGCCGGCAGCGGACTGTCGCTGAGGAATGCTGTGATCAGCTGGAGCTGGCGGCGCACGTATGACTCCGTCCACCCGTGCCCCGCGTCCTCAACCTCGACAAGCCGGACGGTGTCCATACCGGCCACGGTGCGGCGCAGCAGCGGCACGTCGACGATGCGGTCGTCAGCGGCAACGATGATCAGCGCCTGCCGCCGCGAGTTGCGCAGCAGGGCCACATCGTCGCGGGCCAGCCCGTCGAGCAGCCATTCGCGGATCGCGCGCGGGTCGGCGCGACGCTGGTTGCGGAAGTTCATCTCCGCCGCGGCCGCGTCGACGTCGTCGCCTTCGACGAGGAGTCGCTTGTACAGATCGCTCACCACCCTGCGCCGGCTCAACCACGTGATCGCGGGGAAGATGCCGGGGGCCAAGAAGCCCCGGACCTGGAGATGGAAACGGTGCCGGACCAACGCCGGCGACAGCAGCGGCGTATGCAGCACCATCCTGTTGACGGCGGCGGGCCGCTGCTGCAGGAGCGCCATCGCCACCGATACCCCAAGGCAGAGTCCGGCGACGTCGTACCGGTCGATCGCCACCTCGCGGCACACGGCGTCGACGGCGCCGGCAAGGCGTGCGGCGCTGTGCCGCGACCGCTTCAACGGTGCGGATGCGCCGCAGCCAGGCAGATCGGGGATCACCAGCGTGCGTAGCCTGCTGAGCTCGTCGAACCAGGTCTCGAAGTTCTCGGCCGAGCCGAGGAAGCCGTGGCACAGCACCAGCGCCGGGCCTGCACCGCCGACCAGGTAGCGCACTCGCCCGCCGGCGTGAGTGGTGAACCGTTCCTCCAGGTGCGGCATCAGAACCTACTGGTCAGCGTCGGTGTCGATCTGCGCGCGTTGCAGCCGTCCGCTGTAGTCGATGTAGATCGACTTCCACTCACTGAACTCGTCGAGCACGTGGCCGCCGGCCTCGCGGTGCCCATTGCCGGTGTTCTTGGTACCACCGAAAGGGAGTTGGATCTCGGCACCGATGGTCGGTGCGTTCACGTAGACGATCCCGGACTCGAGCTCGTGGATGGCCCGGAAGGCGACGCGCAGGTCGTTGGTGTAGATGCTCAGGCTCAAGCCGAACTGTGTCGAGTTGGCGGCGGCGACGGCCTCGTCGACGGACTCGACCGCGATGATGGCGGTGGTGGGGCCGAAGATCTCCTCCTGGGCGATGCGCATCGACGGGGCGACGCCGCCGAACACAGTTGGCGTGTAGAAGAAGCCCTCCGCGAGCTCACCGTCGCGGGCCACCTCCCCACCGGTGAGCAGCTTCGCGCCCTCCTCGACGCCGATCTCGGTGTAGCCGTGGATGCGGCTGAGCTGGGTCTCGTTGATCACCGGCCCGACATCGATCGCGTCGTCCAGGCCGTCGCCGATGCGCAATGCGCGCGTCCGAGCCACCAGCTCATCGGTGAACTGCGGCAGCACCGCGGTGGCGACGATCAGCCGCGACGAGGCGGTGCACCGCTGCCCGGCGGTGCCGAACGCGCCCCAGAGCGCGCCCTCCACGGCGAGCTCGAGGTCGGCGTCGTCCAGCACCACGATGCCGTTCTTGCCGCCCAGCTCGAGCGACACCTTCTTGAGCATCTGCCCGCAGGTGGCGGCGATGAGGCGCCCGGTTTCGGCACTGCCGGTGAAGAAGATCGCCGCCGTCCCGGGATGCCGCACCACCGCATCGCCGGCCTCGTGGTCGCCGAAGACGACATCGACCACGCCCGGCGGGAGGCCTGCCTCCATCAGGATCTCGACGAACCGCAGGCCGCACAGTGGCGTGTCCTCGGCCGGCTTGAACACCACCGTGTTGCCGGCCATGACGGCCGGAAAGATCTTCCAGGATGGGATCGCGATCGGGAAGTTCCACGGGGTGATGCACCCGATCACGCCCAGCGGTTGACGCATGGTCATCGCCCACTTGTTGCGCAGCTCGCTGGGCACGGTCTCCCCGAACGCCCTGCGCCCTTCACCGGCGATGAACTTGCCCATGTCGATGGCTTCCTGCACGTCGCCCCGCGCCTCGGTGAGAACCTTGCCCATCTCGCGCGTCATCAGGCGGGCGAGATCCTCCTTGCGCTGCTCCATGATGGTCGCGGCCGCCAGGATGATCTCGCCGCGTCGCGGCCATGGAGTGGCCCGCCACTCCGGGAGGCTGCGCTGCGCAGCGGCGACGGCCGCGTCGACGTCGGCTGACGAGCTCTGCGGGAAGACGCCGACCAGGTCGCCATGTCGCGCGGGGTTGCGCGATTCGAAGGTCCGCCTGCCCACCGCGTCGCGCCGCTCGCCGCCGATCAGGTTGCCGGCGTGGACGGCCTCGCGCTCGCCGATCATCGCCCCACCTCGTCGCGGATGGATCTCTCGAGGATGTCGAGGCCGCGCTGCAGGTCAGCCTCGTCGATGGTCAGCGGGGGCAGCAGGCGGACCACGTTGTCATCGACACCACAGGTGAGCAGGAGCAGGTCAGAGGCCACGCACCGTCGCTGCACGGCGGCGGCGACGTCTGGGGCGGGCCTGTCGCCCCGCATGAACTCGATGCCGATCATCAGCCCGAGGCCGCGAACATCGCCGACCTCAGCGAACTCGTCCTTCCATCCGCGTACGCGGTCGATCACCCTCGTCCCCAAGCTCGCGGCGCGCTCGGGGATGCCCTCGCGCTTCATCGTCTCGATGACAGCGATCGCCGCCGCGCAGGCGACCGCGTTGCCGCCGTAGGTGGTGCCGTGCTCGCCGGGCCGCCAGCTCGACATCACCGCATGGGTCGCGACCAGACCGGCGATGGGCAGCCCGTTGCCAAATGCCTTGGCGACGCACATGATGTCCGGTCGCACGCCGGTGTGCTCGACACAGAAGAAGCGACCGGTCCTGCCAAACCCACTCTGCACCTCATCGCACACGAGCAGGATGCCGTTCGCGTCGCAGATCTCGCGCAGCCGCGGCAGAAGCTCCGCCGGAGGCACCACGAAACCGCCTTCGCCCTGCAGCGGCTCGACGACGATCGCGGCCACGGTGTCGGGCGGGACCGTCGTCCGGAACAGGTGCTCGATCTCGTCGCCGCGCGCGAGCGGGCAGGTGTCGCCAGTGGGGTGGTCGCAGTAGCGGTAGCAATGCGGATAGCGGACATGGTGCACCCCGGGCAGGAACGGCCCCATCCCCTCGCGGTACTTCGCCTTGCTGGCGGTGAGCGTGATCGCCCCATAGGTGCGCCCGTGGAAGCCGCCGGTGAAGGCGATGATCTCGGTCCGACCGGTGGCGCGGCGGGCCAGCTTGATGCTCGACTCCAGCGCCTCGGCGCCGCTGTTGTTGAGAAACACCTGGTCCAGGCCGTCGGGCGCGACGCTGACCAGGGCAGCCGCGGCCTCCACCATCCGGGGGCTGAGGGCGGTGACCGACGTGTGCCAGAGCCGGTCCACCTGCTCGTGCACCGCCCTGACGACGGCGGGATGGAGGTGGCCGAGGTTGGTGACGCCGATGCCACAGCCGAAGTCGAGCACGTCGCGTCCATCTACGGTGAAGAGGTGGGCGCCCAGGGCGTGGTCGACGACAAGATCGGAGTACCTGCTGTAGGCAGGCGAGATCAACTCGGCGTCGCGCTCCCGCCAGAGCCCGGCGCTCTCACCCCCCCTCACAGCAAGGTCGGTCACCGCGTTCCTCCTCGTTGATAGTCCGCGGTCTCTCCCCAGGACGCGGCCAGACCGCAGCGTAGCGACTCCCCTCCGCCGATGGGACGAAGTCAGCGAGGATCGAGGGCGCGGCTCACAGCCTGCCGAGACTGAGAAATCCAACAAACATCACCACGATGCCGATCGCCTCGTACACGCCGAGGCTGTCGAGTGAGGCGCCGGCGATCTTGGCGGCGCTGAACCCAGCCGCGATCACCAGCGCACCAACGGTCAGCAGAACGTTGCAGACGACACGATCCACGCCTCCGCGGCGGCGCAGCAGCCGGTACGCGGACCACCCCGATCCTCCCACCAGGATCAGCGTGCCGACGATGTTGAGGATCACGGCGCCGAGCTGGAGTGGCGATCCGCGCGAGATCGCGTCACCGAGCACGCCGGCGGCGGTGTCCAACCGCGCCGAGTCCACCGCCACGATGGAGGCGTCGACGGCCAGCGCGAGCGTGACCGCCGCAAGGAGCAGGGCCGCGATGCCGGCCACCCTCCTGGGTGCGAGCAGGAAGAGGGTGCCCATTGACAACCAGATCACCCCGAGCACGCCGCCGAGCAGGTAGAACGCCCGAAAGAGCGGGGCATTGAAGCCGAAGTGCTCGCCGGCAGCCTGGCAACCGGCGGCGCCGGCGAAGATCAGCAGACCTCCGGTCCAGGCGGCGAAGGCGGGGCGACCGGAGAGCGTGTAGCGGGTGAAGACAACCCAGGCGAACACGAAGCTGACCGCGCACGCGATGGTCGCCGCCATGTTGTCAACGCTCCTCTGCGGTGAACAATTGTGAACATCGATTTGCTTCAATTGACAGGGACACGCTTTCCCAGGGCCGAACAGCGGCTGTTCAAGGCCGCCGCCTGTTTGACAGTGATCCCCTGAGGCGTGTAGATAAGCACACCACCTGTTCACCAGTCTTGGAGAAGTTCATGATCCTGTCCAAACGGTTGCTGCCATTCGTCGGTCTCGCGGGGATAGCCGCGCTCTCTGCCTGCGGCACGTCGGGCCCGACAGCATCGAGCAGCGGCGGCAGCGGCAACCTCTCGTCCTGCCAGGGCACAATCTCGGTGGCCACGGATCTGCCGCTGACCGGCGGTGACGCCACCGATGGGCCGCCCGTCGAGAAGGCCGCCCACCTGGCGGTGACCCAGGCGAACGCCAACAAGACGCTGGGCGGATGCACGCTCAAGTACACGAGCAAGGACGACGCCACCGTGCTCAAGAACGGCCATGACCCGGCCCAGGGCGCTGCCAACATCACCGCGCTGGCCAGCGATCCGTCGGTGGTCGGCGTGGTCGGACCGTTCAACTCGAGCGTCGCCGTCGCCGAGATCCCGGTGGCGAGCCAGAACCACCTCGCCCTGATCAGCCCCGCGAACACCAACCCGGGGCTGACCCAGCCAGGTACCAACCCCGACGTCAACACAGCCTCGCTGTACCCGGGACCGCACACGTACTTCCGGACCATCGGCACGGACATCACCCAGGGACAGATCCTCGGCTACGTGGCCACCCAGGAGCTCAAGTTCACCAAGGCGTACGTGATCGATGACCAGGAGACCTACGGCCGCGGTCTTGCGACCTTCTTCAAGAAGTACTTCGCCCAGGACGGTGGCACGGTCGTCGGCAGCGCCAGCCTGCCCGGTGCCACCAAGCAGTTCCAGACCCAGATCGCGGAGGCGCAGTCCAAGGGAGCCCAGATGATCTTCTTCGGCGGCACCTCGGGCAACGGCTGTGGGGTCATCCGCAGCCAGATGCCGGCATCCATACCACTGCTCGGTGGTGACGGCTGCCAGGACGACAAGTTCATCACCGACGCAGGCTCGAATGCCGCCGGCTCCGAGGTCACCAGTGCCCCGGACGCCAGCAAGCTGCCGACCGCGACCAAGTTCTACACCGATTTCAAGTCGACGTACAACGAGGACGGCACCGAGAGCCCCTACACCCCCTACGGCTTCGACGCCATGAACGGGCTGATCGCGGCGGTCAAGGCGGTGCTCCTCGCCAACGGTGGTCAGCCCCCGAGCGACGCTCAGACCTTCCGTGACGACGTGGTGCAGCAGTTGCACAGCCTCAACTACTCGGGAGCGACGGGAACCGTCGCCTTCGATACCAACGGCGACACCACCCACGCGGGTTTCAGCCTCTACACGATCAACGGAGCCAAGTGGGCCCCCAAGGAGTTGCTCACCGCCGACGCCACCGGCAAGGTGACCGTCGCCAGCTAACCAGTCGCGGAACTCAGGGGAGGGCGCACGCGGGCGCCCTCCCCCCTTCTCGGTAGGCCTGTAACGGGGGTGGACCGTGAGCGATGAGACCTCGGCCCCAGGAGGCGGGGCCGCAGCAGCTGTCGCGCCGGGCGCTCTGGTCGACCAACTCGGGCTGTCGCCGCGAGGCCACCGAGGCGCCGCGACCAACCCGGCGATGGTGCAGACCACGGCGGCATTGCGCCGCCTGTACGGGCTGATCCAGCGGTACTTCCCCCAGATCCTGCTGGGCGCGATCGTCGCCGCCGCCCTCGGCGTGTACCACAACGGTGGCTTCGCTCTCCTGGGCGAGCAGATCAAGAACGCGCTGGTGCTGGGCGGGATCTACGCCATGGTGGCGGTCGGGTACACCATGGTGTACGGGATCATCGAGCTGATCAACTTCGCCCACGGCGACGTTTTCACGCTCTCAGGCTTCTATGCCTACCTGATCGCAGGGTTCTTCGGCGGGGCGCTCGGCAGCCTTGCCACGGGAGGCGGGTTGGGGCTGCTCGCCGCCATGATCATCCTCTTTCCGATCACCATGGCCTTCGCCGGCCTCACCGGAATGGTCATCGAGCGCGTCGCCTACCGGCGGCTGCGTGACGCACCACGGGTGGCACCCTTGATCACCGCGATCGGCGCGTCCTTTTTTCTCGAGGGGTTGATGCTTCTGATCTTTGGCGCCGACAACAAGCCCACCGGGCTGTCGTCGTGGATAACAGGACATGCCTTCACGCTCGGCAGCGTCACCGTGGATTGGAAGGACCTGCTGGTTGTGGGCATGGCGATTGGGCTCATGTTCGCGCTCGGCGCCTTCGTGCGCCTCACCAAGCTTGGTAAGGCGATGCGCGCCACGGCACAGGACCGCAACGCCTCGCTGCTCAGTGGCATCAATGTCAATCGAACCATCTCCGCGACGTTCTTCATCGGTTCCGCGCTGGCGGCTGCAGGCGCGATCGTCTACAGCATGTACTTCAACCTGATCCAGTGGAGCCTCGGTTACCGGCTGGGGATCATCGCGTTCACCGCCGCCGTTCTCGGCGGCATCGGCAACATCGTGGGAGCCGGGATCGGTGGCTTCATCATCGGGATCATCTATGTCTTCGGCGGCTCACTCGCCGGCGGTGAGTGGAGTGACGCCCTGATCTTCGCCATCCTGGTGATCATCCTCACCTTCCGCCCGGTCGGGCTGTTCGGCGTGGACGTGACCACCCGTGCCTAGGCTGGGGTTCGGCCTGCTGCAGCGGCCGACGCCGGCACTGAGCGCACAGCGGGCACGAGGGTCTGGCACCAGCACGTTCTGGATCTTCAGCATCGGCTCATCGTTGCTGCTGCTGATGGGCTGGCTGCTGCCGTGGTTCGTCCAGCCGACCTCGAGCGGCGTCGGTTTCAGCCCGATGGACGTGGTGACCTCGAGCCCCACGGGAATCGGCACCATACTGGTGTACGTCCTTGCCGTGGCCATGGTGGTGCTGGTCGCCGCACCGATCCTGGAATTGGTCTTCCGGTCGCGCAAGCAGCCCGTCCCGCCCCGATACGACCAGGTCCGCGCCGTCACCGGGGTTATCGGCCTGGTCCTCACGGTGATGGTCTTCCTGCTCACGCGGGTGATCCAGGAGGAGCCGCTCTTCGGTCCGATCCATCCTCACACCGTCACCGACTCGGCGGTGTGGCTGACCATGGTTGGCTACATCATGGCCGCGGCCGCCTACGGCGCCAGGGAGTGGGTGATCCGCCGGCCGACAGTGGCCTTCGCCGCGCTCGGCCTTCCCTTCGGCCTGCTGCTGCCGCTGATGTTCCACCAGGCGCCCAACTTCATCTACTGGGCGGCAGCCTCACTGGCGATCTACACGCTGCTGGCGCTGGGGCTGAACGTCGTGGTCGGGTTCGCCGGGCTGCTCGACCTCGGCTACGCGGCCTTCTTCGCCATCGGGGCCTACACGTGCGCGTCGTTGGCGTCGCCGAAGCATTCCATCCACATACCGCTGTGGGTGCTCATCTTCCTTGGCGCAGCGGTGGCCTCGATGTTCGGCGCGGTCCTGGGCGCTCCGACGCTGCGGCTGCGCGGCGACTACCTCGCCATCGTCACCCTCGGCTTCGGCGAGATCATCCCCGACCTCGCCACCAACAACGTGGGCAACCTCACCGGTGGACCCGACGGCATCTCGTCGATCGATCAACCTGTCCTCTTCGGGATCCACTTCGGCGTCGACAAGGAGTGGTACTACTGGGCACTGTTCGTGCTGGTGATCGTGGTGATCATGCTCTTACGCAATCTGGAACGCTCGCGGGTGGGCCGCGCGTGGGTGGCGCTGCGCGAAGATGAGGTCGCCGCCGCGGCCACCGGCATCAACACCACCGCCACCAAGCTGCTCGCCTTCGCCATTGGTGCGTCGATCAGCGGCCTTGCCGGAGCCTTCTATGGGTCCATCGTCACCATCGTCTCGCCGGATGACTTCGCCTTCGCCGTATCGGTCTCGATCCTCAGCATCATCGTGCTCGGCGGCATCGGCAACATCACCGGTGTCATCGTCGGCAGCTTCGTGCTGACCTTGGTGATCTTCTGGATCCTGCCGAACCTGAACGAGTGGTCTGGGACCCTTGGGCAGACGATCAACGTCCCCAGCCTGTCCAACATCGATTACAGCAAGTACACCTACATCATCTACGGCATCGCACTGATCGGCATGATGCTCTTACGTCCCGGCGGGTTGTTACCGAGCCGGGCGCGCCAGATCGAGCTCAAGAGTGGTGGCGAGGAGGAGTCCCTCGCCGCCGTGCAGGGCCGGGCCTGATGCCGTTGGTCGAGGTTGACAACATGGTCAAGCGGTTCGGCGGCCTGCTTGCTGTCAACGACGTGTCATTCGTGATCGACCGCGGCGAGATCGTGTCGATGATCGGTCCCAACGGGGCGGGCAAGACGACCGCGTTCAACTGCATCACCGGCCTCTATGCAAGCACCTCCGGGGAGGTGCGGCTCGATGGCCACAGCATCACCGGTCAGCCGCCACATCGCATCACCCGGCTCGGCATCGCCCGGACGTTTCAGAACATCCGCCTGTTCTCCTTCATGACCGCGCTCGACAACGTCATGGTCGGGGCCCACTGGTGGATGACGGCACACGTGTGGGACAGCGTGGTCAAGTCGCCGCGTGCCCGCCGAGACGAGCGGCGCGTCACCGACCGCGCGCATGACCTGCTCGACAAGCTCGGCCTGACCCGCTACGCGGGTTCGTATGCACGAGAGCTCCCGTACGGGCTGCAGCGACGTCTCGAGATTGCCCGCGCCCTGGCGACGCGGCCGCGCGTGCTCCTCCTCGATGAACCCGCGGCCGGGCTCAATCCCCAGGAGAAGAAGGAGCTGATGGCGCTGATCGGCCGGCTGCGCGAGGAGGGCCTCACCATCTTCCTCATCGAGCACGACATGAAGGTCGTGATGGAGATCAGTGATCGCATCGTCGTGCTCGACCACGGCGTCAAGATCACCGAGGGCAAGCCCATCGAGGTGCGCAACAACCCGCAGGTCATCGAGGCCTACCTGGGCCAGGGTGCGGCCGAGCGAATGGCGGGGGCATGACCGGCACGCTGCCCACCGCAGCCCCGCAGCGGCCCGCGCCCAGCTCCGTGCCGGTCCTCGAGTTGCGCAACGTGGACGTCCTGTACGGGCGCGTCCAGGCACTTCGCGGGGTCTCGCTGACGGTCGGCGACGGCGAGATCGTCGCCCTGATCGGCAGCAACGGCGCCGGCAAGACCACGACCCTGCGCACCATCAGCGGCCTGGTGCGGCCTGCCAAGGGCGAGATCCTGCTCCGGGGCGAGCCGATCCAAGCGCTGGGGGCAGAGAAGATCGCGCGATTGGGTGTGGGTCACGCACCCGAGGGTCGCCGGCTCTTCGGGCGCATGACGGTTCGCGAGAACCTCGACATGGGCGCGTACAGCCGCAAAGACCGCGCGGGTATCAGGGCCGACCTCGAGCGCGTGTACCAGTTGTTCCCACGGATCAAGGAGCGAAGTGGCCAGCTCGCCGGGAGCCTCTCGGGCGGCGAGCAGCAGATGGTCGCAATCGGCCGTGCGCTGATGGCTCATCCCAGCGTGCTCCTCCTCGACGAGCCCTCACTCGGCCTGGCGCCCATCGTCGTGGACAGCCTGTTCGCGGTCATCCGCGAGATCAACCAGGGCGGCACCACCGTCCTTCTCATCGAGCAGAACGCGCTGCTGGCGCTCAACACAGCGCGGCGCGGCTACGTCCTCGAAGTCGGCGAGGTGGCCACCCAGGGGCCCGCCGAGGAGCTGCTGCACTCGCCCGATGTGCAGCGCGCCTACCTGGGTATGTGACCGCCGCACACGGAACCGGTGTTCGTGTCACTATTGACGCGAAGCTACCGTACGAGGGGCAACGTTGCAGCAGCGTGGGAAGATCTCCCAAGCAGACCCACCACCCGAGCGGACTGCGCTCGTCCCTGAGGTCGAGAGGTTGAGCAGGGAGGCGCTCGCCGCCGAGCTTCCTGATCTCTCCGACGTCACCGCCGACCTGGTGGGCTGGGCGTCCGACAGCGCGCACGCCCGCAAGCCTCTCTCGGCTTCGCGAGCGCGGAGTGTGCTCGCCGCAGCCCTGGCGGTTCCGCCGGCCGGCCTCGCCCGGGTCCGCGACGAGGACGTCGCTCGTGCGGTGGACAGGCTCCGCGCCCTCGTCGACCAGTGCACGCGGCTCGCCGGGCAGGTGACCGTCGACGAGCTGACCGGCGCCCTGCGCCGTGGAGCGGGCCTGGCCGCCCTGCAACGCGAGATCGACCGCAGCCGGCGCATCCCCGGCAAGGGGCTGGTGGTCATCTTCATCGATGTCGACGGGCTCAAGGCGGTCAATGATCGCGATGGTCACGCCGCGGGTGACGAACGCCTGCGCGAGACCGTCGCCGCGCTTCGCCAGAGGCTGCGGTCATACGACCTCGTCGTGCGCTACGGAGGCGACGAGTTCCTGTGCGTGCTGACCGACAGCCGCGCGGCCGAGGCGGTGCGCACCGCGGCAAGCCTCTGCCAGCACGTGGTGCGACGCACCGGTGGCAGCGTCAGCGTCGGCATCGCCGAGCTGACGGCCGGCGACAGCGTCGACGCGCTCGTGGAGCGCGCGGACGCCGCCCTCTATGCCGGGCGGCGCGCCCGCGCCGCAGCCGCCGCGACGGCCCGTTAGGCGCCCCAACCCCGCCACACTCCGGCCGCGATCGCTGCGGCGGCGGAGGCGACGAACACCAGGTACTCGACCATCATCGCTCGGCTCCGGCCACGGCTGAGCAGCCCGGCCGCCAACCCTCGCAGGCCGTACCAGAGCACCAGGAGCAGACCGGCTCTGATGGTGCCGCGCCCGGCCGCGGGCAGGATGTCAAGCAGTCCGGAGAGGATCGCGGCGATGCCCGCCGCGGCAGCGATGGCCACGAAGCCATTCAGCTCCTCGGTGAGCAGGGCGTCAGCGGTCACCAGCAGGACGCCGCAGCCGCAGAGCGCGAGGCTGCTCGATGTCGCCAGGCCGCCGCCAAATGAGGCCAGCAGCAAGGGTGCGAGGACGGCGATGCCGGCGCCGTCGCGGAGCAGCCGGGTGACCGTGCCCTCGCGGCCGGCAGCGCGCAGACCGCCGAGATGCGGGATCCCGCCGATCACCAGAGCGGCCATCGCTCCCGCGGGGACGCGCAGCGAGAGGTCTCCGGTGCTGCCGAGCACCACCACGAAAGCAGCGATCGCGGCGACCGGGAGAAAGGTGGCAGCAAGCGCATGGCGCAGGTTGCGCCCGTAGACCAAGCGGTCGTACAGGGTCAGGGTCACCGCGGTGGCGATCGCCAGCGAGCCGGTGGCGATGACCGTGGTGCGCAGGCCGAGCACCTGGGGCCGCAGGGCCGCCACGACGGCGCAGACCGCGATGCCGAGAGCGGTGTGCACCAGCGGCAGCGGCACATCGCTGAGGGTGTGCACCTCGGTGCCCAGGCCCAGCGCCGCCCTTGCATTCTCTGCGTAGAACGCGTTGCCGCGACGGCGGTCGGGTCTCTGGCGGTCATCCATCGCTGCCGACCTGTCGATCATGCGGTGCTTGTACCCTCGCGTCCGTAGCTGTCCTCCAGGCGCACCACGTCATCGATCTCCGGTGAGGAGACCTCGAAGATGTCGGAATCCTCCACCGCGACGAACCGGTGGCGCCTCCCGGGGCGCACCCGGGCCGTCATCCCCGGGGACATCCTGTGGGTGCCCACCTCGCCGCGCTCGTCCTCGAGAACCAAGTCGATCAGCCCCGAGATGATCAGGATCGACTCGTCCTTCTGAACGTGGTACTGCAGGCTGAGCCGGTGACCCTTGTTGATGTGGATGACCTTGCCGAGATAACGATCGGTCATCGCCCAGCGCAGCTCATACCCCCAGGGCTTGTCGACCCGGTCGTCGTCCGCGCTCCTCACCTCGGTCCGCGCTGCGTCACGCAAATCAGCCCACCTGATGGGCGTCGGCCGCCGCGCCGAGGTGGTGTTCGAGATCGGCGAGCAACTCGTTGACGCGCTCCTTGCTCGACGCCTCACTGTAGACGCGCATGAGAGGTTCGGTGCCGCTCATGCGCATCAGCGCCCATGAGCCGTCCTCGAGATAGAATTTGAAGCCGTCATCGTCGCGGGTGCGCACAACCCTGCTGCCGGCGAGCTCGGTGGGTGCATCCTCCCGCAGGCTCTGGTACGTCTGTTTCTTGCGCTCCTCGTAGCCTTCGCGGCCGAAGCGGATGTCGTGCCTGTCGTAGGCGTGCGGACCAACCAGCTCGAAGAGATGCGCGAGGATGCGCGAGAGGGGAAGCTGGTACTCGACGATCATGTCGGCGATCATCAGTCCGGCGAGGATCCCATCGCGCTCGGGGATGTGCCCGCGGAAGGCGAAGCCACCGGACTCCTCGCCACCGAGAAGCGCGTTCTTCTCCATCATCACCGCGCCGATGTACTTGAAGCCGACGGGCATCTCGTGCACGTTGACGCCGAACCGCTTGCCCAGCGCGTCGACCATGCTGGTGGTGGTGAGCGACCGCACGATGTCCCCGCGGAGGCCACGTTTCTCCAGCAGGTACATGGTGAACAGCGCCATCACCTCGAGCTGGTTCACGTAGCGACCGGCCTCGTCGATGACCCCGACCCGATCGGCGTCGCCGTCATTGGCGATGCCGACGTCATGGCCGCCCCGGGCCATCAACTCCATCGCTGCCGGCATGTAGCGGTCGATCGGCTCGGGGTGCATCCCTCCGAATCCGGGGTTGCGCTCGCCGTGCAGCTCGGTCACGGTGGTGCTGCCGCCGCCGAGAACACGTGTCAGCAACCCCGCCCCGGCACCGTACATCGCCTCATGCAACACCTTGAGCCCAGTGCCGCGCAGGCGATCGAGGTCGACCATGCGACCGAGCTGGTCGATGTAGGACGGCAGTGGATCGACGAGCTCGACGGCCCCGGACTTCACGGCGTCGTCGAAGCCCATCGTCTGGACACCCTCCGACAGGGCTCGGGCGGCGTTGGCCTCGAGGTCGGCGACGACCTCCGGCGACGCCGAACCGCCGAAGTCGGGCTTGTACTTGAGTCCGTTGAACTCCATGGGATTGTGGCTGGCTGTGACCACAACGCCACCGGCTGCCCTGCGCTCGACAACCGTCCACGACACCACCGGGGTGGGGATGACGCGGTCGAGCAGGATCACCCGCCGGCCATTGGCGGCGAGGACGCGCGCAACCTCGCGGGCGAAGAGCTCGGCGCTGTAGCGCGAGTCGTGTCCGACCACCACTGGACGCGTCTCACCCTCGAGATACGCCGCCACACCCTGGGCGACGGCGCGGACGTTCGCGTACGTGAAGTCGTCCGCGACCACGGCGCGCCACCCATCGGTCCCGAAGCGGATCGGCGTTGTCATCGATGAGGATTCTGGCGGATGGGGTGGGGCGCGCGGCATGCCGCGGACAGCGCTCTGGTTGGGTGCGGACCCAATTGTTACGATGCCCCAATGCTGGTCGTCGCGACGCGGGCTGGCACCGCCTGCACGGTGGCGTTGCTCCTTGTGGCGCTCAGCGGTTGTGGTGACGACACCAAGATCCCTCAGGTCGTATCGGCCACGCCGTTCGCGACGAGCACCGTTGCGATCACTCAGCGGGGCAACGCCGACGCCACCATCGACAGCAGGTCGATCAGCTTCCGGCTCGACGACTCTCGTTCGCTCGTGGTCCATGTCACCCTGACATCACACGCGGCCTCGCTGATCTCCGTCAGTGTCCGCGCGTCGTTGTACGACCCTGGCCACAGTATCGTCGGGGACGCCATCGGCGGCCAGGTCAAGCTCCAGCCCGGCCAGCAGACCACGCTCAGCCTGAGCGGGCCCACCCCGCTCGGGACCATCGCCTCCGCGGTGTTCGAGGTGAGCGTGCAGCCCGCGCCGACCTGATCCCCGCAGCGCTAGATGAGGTCCGTCTTCCCCTGGGAGCGGAGGCGGTCGACGACGTCCCTGACCAGCTGGTCTGAGCCCAGCCGAAGCACGAGCACGGCGTCACCGGTGTCGACGACCGCGAGACCTTCAACGCCAACCAGCACCACCGTCCGATCGCCCGCCGAGACCACGTAGCAGTCGCGAGAGCCGACCATGACCGCCTCTCCGCTGCGGACGTTGCCGTCGGAGTCCGCTCCTGCCGCAGCGCTCGCGGCCAGGTCGGTCCATGTGCCCAGGTCCGACCAGTCGAACGCAGCCCGCACCGCTGCAAGCCTGCCGGTGCGCTCGAACAGGAGTGGTTCCACCGCCACCGGCGCCAGCGTCGCATACAGCTCGGCGGCGCGATCCTCGTCACCGACCGCACGGGCGGCGACGACCTCGCGCAGGGTGGCGTCGAGGTCGGCATCGGCAGCGGCGAGCTCGGCAAGAAACACCGGGGCGGTCCAGGCGAAGAGGCCGAGGTTCCAGAGATGACGACCGTCGCGTACGTACTGCTCGGCCCGGTCGCGGTCAGGCTTCTCCTCGAACCCGGCCGCGCTCGTCGCCGGCAGGGCTGCGGCGGCAGCAAGCAGCACACCGTCGGCGACGGTGCCCGCCGGGGCGGCCCAACGCGCGGGCGGCAGCCTCTCGCCGAGCGCGATGTAGCCGAAACCGGTCGCCGGCGAGTTCGGCGTCAGGCCCACCGTCGCCAGCCCACCGGTGGCAGCCGCCCATCCCGCCGACGCCACCACGGCTGCACGGTAGGCGTCGTCGTCACCAACGTGGTGGTCCGCGTGAACGGACACGATCACTGCCTCGGGGTCCGATCGAGCCAGCTGGTGGACGGCGAGCCCGAGCGCGGCTCCGGTGCCCCGCGCGCACGGCTCGGCGATCACCTCCACAGAGCCGGCCGCGCTGCCCGCGAGGGCCTTGCGGCACCCGTCGGCCTGGGCCGCGTCGGTGACCACGTGCAGGGTGCCCCCCAGCGGCGCCACCCGATCGACGGTGGCGCGGAGGAGGGTCACCCCGGCGGGGCCGAGCGGCAGCAGGTGCTTGGGCACGGCGCCACGGCTCAACGGCCACAGCCTGGTACCGCTGCCGCCGGCAAGGACGAGGATGTGGAAGGCCACGGCCGGGATGATGCCCCAGCGTGCCCCCGTCGGGTCAGCCGGCGGCGGCGACCGCGAGGATGGGCTGGGTGCCGGCGGCTTCGGCGAGGTCGAGGGCTCGGTCGGTGCGCTCCCAGGGGAGGTCGAGGTCGCTCCGCCCGAAGTGGCCGAACGCCGCGACCTGCTTGTAGATCGGGCGGCGCAGCTCGAGGGCCGAGATGATGCCGAACGGGGAGAGGTCGAAGAACTTGTCGACCAGCTCCTCGATGCGCTCGACCGGGACCGTCTCGGTGCCGAAGGTTTCCACCAGCACGGAGACCGGCTTGACAACGCCGATCGCGTAGGCCACCTGGATCTCGCACTTGGTCGCCATGCCGGCGGCGACGATGTTCTTGGCCGCCCAGCGCGCGCCGTACGCGGCGCTGCGGTCCACCTTGGTCGGATCCTTGCCGCTGAACGCGCCACCGCCGTGGCGCGCATAGCCGCCGTAGCTGTCGACGATGATCTTGCGCCCGGTCAGCCCTGCGTCTCCCTGGGGGCCGCCGATCACGAAGCGCCCCGTCGGGTTGACGTTGCGGATGGTCGACGAGTCGAGCCACTCCGGCGGGATCACCGCGTCGACGATGTGCGTCTGGATGTCGTTGAAGATCTGGTCGTGTGGGGTGTCCTCGGAGTGCTGGATGCTGACCAACACGTTGTCGACGCGCCGCGGCCTGCCCTCGGCGTCGTACTCGACGGTGACCTGGGTCTTGCCGTCGGGGCGTGCCCAGCGCAGGGTGCCGTCGCGTCGCTTTTGGCTGAGCCGCCGAGCCAGACCGTGGGCAAGCTGGATCGGTGCCGGCATCAGCTCGGGGGTCTCGTCGCAGGCGAAGCCGAACATCATCCCCTGGTCGCCGGCGCCGCCGGTGTTGACCCCCTGGGCGATGTCAGGCGACTGCTCGTCGATGCAGACGAGAACACCGCAGGTCTCGTAGTCGAACCCGTACTTGGCGCGGACGTATCCGATGTCCTTGATGGTGCGGCGGACGACCCCCGCGATGTCGATGTACGCCTCCGTGGAGATCTCCCCGAAGACCAGGGCGGTGCCCGTGGTGAGAGCGGTCTCGCACGCCACCCGTCCCAGCGGGTCCTTCTCGAGGACGGCGTCGAGCACCGCGTCGCTGATCTGGTCGGCAATCTTGTCGGGATGCCCCTCGGTGACGGACTCCGAGGTGAACAGGCGGCGACGGATGCGGCTCATGACGTCCTCCGACCCCACCGGCGGCCACCACGACGCCCTGTGCGCCCTGGCCCGCTCCTGTCCGGGGCCGGGCCGATCGTACCAGCGCCACCCCCCGGCGGCGTTCTGCTGGTCACCTGAACCTGTGGCGAGTTGAGCGCCGACCGTGTATGGTTTGCCGCACGTATCACTTATGACCGGGCGTCCAAACGTCCCGGCGGAGGACCTTGGCGCGTGCCGGTAGACCAGACCCTGCGTTGCCGCGAGTGCGGCGTTGACTTCATTTGGACCGAGGGGGAACAGGAGTTCTTCGCCTCTCGCGGTCTGACCAATCCTCCATCGCGTTGTCCGAGCTGCCGCGCAGCCCGCCGCGCAGCCAGCGGAGGTTCTGGTGGCGGCTACGGTGGTGGTGGGGGCGGCGGCGGTAGCTACGGCGCCCGGTCCAGCGGACCGCGCCAGATGTACGAGGTGACCTGTGCCGGTTGTGGCGGGATCGCGCGCGTTCCCTTCCAGCCACGCGGCGATAAGCCCGTCTACTGCAGCGACTGCTTCCGGCCCTCCGGCCGTTGACGGAGGCCGCGCCCGACGGCGCCATCGCGATCGGTAGCCGGGTGACGTTCCCGTACGGCGGTAGCCGCCGTACGGGGACAGTCTCCGACGTCTCGGTCATGCCCGACGCCAGTGGCAGCAAGACCGTCTCCTACCTGATCGACGTGGGCACCCGGAAGGTGTTCGTCCAGGGCGACGGCATCCAGCTGGCCAGCAACGCGCCGGTGGCGGCCTTCGACGCCGTTGCCGAGGGCGTCGCTTACGGACGCAAGCGTCCTCGCAATCCCCGCCGTCGCTGACGGTCCGCGCATCCGCACCGGCTCGGCGACGGTCGGATCGGATCGCGGCCCTGCTGAACGCGCCATTCGTCGTATTCTTCGGCTGATGGCTCACACCTCTGCGCGCGGCCGGGTCTCGCTGCGGGTGGCGTTGATGTCACTCGGCCTCGTGGCCATCCTGGTCGGGGCCGGTCTGATCGCCGTGCCCCTGCTCGGCGTCTGGCAGCGGGGCAACGCCGACCAGACCGCCTTGAGCACCTGGCAGAAGGGGGGTTCGAACGCGCTGACCGGCGCGCCGAGCAGCGCGACGGCTGTTCCCCGCACGGCGGCGTGCGGGTCGGGGTCGCCCTCGGACTACGCGCTGGTCAGCTTCAGCTCCCCCGCCGCCGAGCACTACGGCGGCGTCGCCACCGACGGCAACTGGGACTCACTCCATGATCGGTCGATGGTGCACTACACCGGCACCCCGGCCCCCGGCCAGCCGGGCAATTCCATCATCGCGTTTCACCGTGAGCCGGAGTACGAGCACATCGACCAGCTCAACGTCGGCGACACGGTCTCCGTGCAGGACCGCACCTGTCACACCTTCACCTACAAGGTCACCGGCAAGTGGACGCTCGATCCCACCAAGGTCACCCAGCTGGTCCCGACCAGCGGGCATGACCTGACGCTGGTCACCTGTACGCCCTTCTGGGTTGACTCACTGCGCATCATCTGGCGCGCCACCCTGGTGTCTCCGAGCACCTAGCCGGCTCGTCGGCGCCGCCACCATCGCCACCCCACGTAGGCGACGGCAAGGAGAGCCGCCACGCCGAGGCCGATGTAGCCGACCTGCCCCACCAGGCTGACGGCCCTGTCGAGGTTGTTCCCGATCAGCACTCCGACGATGACGATGACCGCGACCCACACAGCGCCGCCGGTGGCGTTGGCGACGAAGAACTCGGGCCACGGCATGCGGTGCATTCCCGCCAGCGGGCCGGCGAAGATCCGGAGGAGGGCGATGAACCGCCCGGTGAACACAGCCACCCAGCCGCGTCGCGCGAACAGCGCCTCGGCGCGGGCGAGCCGGTCCGCGCTGTAGAAGCGACCCACCGCCGGGAGCCTCACCAGGCGTGTGCCCCACCGGCGTCCGATCAGGTACCCGGTGTTGTCGCCGAGCACCGCCGCGACCCAGGCGACCACGGCGACGACGGCAACGCTCAGCCGTCCCTGGGTGGCGAGGAAGACCCCGACGAGGAGGGAGGTCTCGCCGGGGACGGGGATTCCGAGGGATTCGATGCCCACGCCGAGGAAGACGATCAGGTACGCGAAGACGCCGAGGCTGTTGCTGAGGTCGAGGAAGAACTTCTGGATGCTCTGCATCCTCGCCGACCACGAGGGGGTGGCGTCGCCCCAGACGCTCCGGCCGCGCCGGTGTTCAGCGTGCCTGGGCCATCCGCTCCAGGCGGGCCACCCGCTCCGCCAGCGGCGGATGGGTGGAGAAGAGCGCGGCCAGGGAGGTGCGGCCCCGACCGAAGGGGTTGACGATATACAGCGGCGCCAGCGCCGGAGCCACCTGCATGGGCACCGCGGCCGTGCGTGCCTCGAGCTTGCGCAGGGCGTCGGCGAGACCGAGTGGGTCGTGGCAGAGGACAGCGCCGTCGTGGTCCGCTTCGTACTCGCGTGAGCGGCTGATCGCCAGCTGGATGATCGCGGCCGCCGGCGCCGCCAGGAAGGCTACCAGGAGCGTGAGCAGGACCTGGCCGCCACTCTCCTCCTCGTTGCCACCGAAGAAGAAGAGGGAGAACTGCGCGATCTGGGCGATGATCGAGATGCCAAGCGCGATCGTGGCCGCGGTCGATGCGGTGAGGATGTCGCGGTTGCGCACGTGGCTGAGCTCATGCGAGAGCACCCCGCGCATCTCGCGAGCGCTGCAGAGGTTGAGGATTCCCGTGGTGCAGCACACTGCGGCATGCGAAGGGTTTCTCCCGGTGGCGAACGCGTTCGGCGAGGGGTCGTCGCTGATGTAGACGCGCGGCTTGGGCATTCCCGCCGCAGCCGCGAGCTCGGCAACCATCTGGTGCAGCTCGGGTGCCTGCTGCGGCGAGACCTCGACGGCCCGCGCCGCCCGCACCGCGATGGCGTCGCTCTTCCAGTAGGAGATGCCGTTGACCGCCAGGGCGATCACAGCCGCGATGATCAGCCCGGTGGCATGACCGATGAGGCCGCCGATGACCAGGAAGAGGGCATCGAGCAGGGCCAGGAGGAGAGCGGTCTTGATGTTCTGCCACATGCGCCAAGGGTACCCCCTCGGCTAGGTGGGAAAACTCCCGTGGTGGCGGGGCGCATCGTCCCTGACCCGGGTCGCGTAGGCAGCGAAGCGCAGCACCAGCTCGGCGCGCAGGTCCGCCGGCGCCACCACGGCGTCGACGATCAACTCGTCGGCGAGGCGGTAGACGTCGATGTCCTCGCGGTACTCATCCTGGAGCTTCTTGATGAAACCGGCGCGCTCATCTTCAGGGAGCTCCTGGATGCGGTTGTAGTACACCGCGTTGACAGCAGCCTCCGGTCCCATCACCGCGATCTGCGCCGAGGGCAGCGCCAGCGTGCAGTCGGGGTCGAAAGCGGGGCCGGCCATCGCGTATAGGCCAGCCCCGTAGGCCTTGCGCATGACCACGCAGATCTTGGGCACCTGGGCCTGCGCCAGCGCGGCAATCATCTTGGCGCCGTGCCTGATGATCCCCTGCCGCTCAACGGACGTCCCGATCATGAAGCCGGGCACATCCGCGAGGAAGAGCAGCGGGATGTTGAAAGCATCGCAGCAGGTGATGAAGCGCGTTGCCTTGTCGGCGGAGTCGACGAAGAGCACGCCGCCCTTGAAGCGCGGCTGCGACGCGATGATGCCGACCGCACGGCCGTCGACACGCGCCCAGCCGGTCACCAGCTCTCGCGCAAAGAGACGCTTGATCTCGAAGAACGAGCCGTCGTCAACCACGGCGTTGATCACCGCCTGCACGTCGTAGCCGCGGCCGGGCTCGGGCGGGATCGTCGTCTCGATGGAGGGTGCGCCCGCGGCGATCGGCACGCCGGGCACGTCAGCGACGCGCTCGCGCCACGACTGCGGCATGTACGACATGTAGCGCTGCGCTGCCGCGATGGCCTCCTGTTCGCTCTTGGCAAGCAGGTCGCCACAGCCGCTGACGCGGCAGTGCATCAGGGCGCCCCCCATCTCCTCAAGCGACACCTTCTCCCCCACCACCACCTCGGCCATCCGCGGCGAGCCGAGATACATGGACGCGTTCCCCTCCACCATGATCACCGCGTCGCAGAAGGCCGGGATGTACGCGCCGCCCGCCGCCGACGGACCGAAGAGCACGCACAGTTGTGGCACCTGGCCGGAGAGGCGAACCTGCATGCGGAAGATGCGCCCGGCGTGACGCCGGCCGGGGAACATCGCCACCTGGTCGGTGATTCGCGCCCCGGCCGAATCCACCAGGTACACCATGGGGATCTGCAGTCGCTCCGCCGTCTCGAGAACGCGGACGATCTTCTCGACAGTGCGCGCTCCCCAGGACCCGGCCTTGACCGACGGATCGTTGGCCATCACCGCACAGGCGCGGCCGTGCAGCGTGCCGATGCCCGTGATGACGCCGTCCGCGGGCAGGTCGGCGGCAAGATTGTTCGCCAAAACCCCGTCCTCGATGAAGGCACTGCCCGCGTCGAGCAGCAGCGCGATGCGCTCGCGCGGCATGAGCTTGCTGTGCTCGGCGAGCTTGGCCCGCGCCTTCTCCGATCCGCCGCTGCGCGCGCGTCGCAGACGTTTCTCGAGGTCGGTGGAGTCGTGCGCCGCCGACTGTGCGGATGCGACGTCGGTCATGCCACCGGTTCCTCCACTGAGGCGCCGGTCCACACGCCGGCGCGATAAAGCTTGCCGGGAAGGTCCATACCGAGATCGGCGGCCAGCCTGTTGCTCACAGCGCAATAGGCGACGAGGTCGCAACCGTGGATGCCGCCGGCGCTCGCCACCGCCTGCAACGCGTCCTCACTGCACACATTGCCAGTCGAGCGCGGTGCAAACGGACAGCCACCCAGGCCACCGGCGCTGCCGTCGAACCGGGTGACGCCGGCCTCGTACGCTGCCAGAACGTTGGCGACGCCGAGCCCACGCGTGTCGTGCACGTGGAGCGACAGGCGCCCGTCCGGAACAACCTCGCCAGACCGTGCGCACAGCTCACGCACCGCGGCGGGATGGGCCACGCCGATGGTGTCGGCGATGCCGACCTCGGCGGCGCCGCGACCGACGAGCTCCGCGCAAAGGTCGACGACGCGCTGCTGATCCACCGGCCCCTCGAAAGGGCAGCCGAAAGCAACGGACATGGCAACGTCGACGGTACACCCGGCCGAGCGGGCATCGGCGACAACGGCAACGAGGTCGTCGAGCGACTCCGCAACGCTGCGGTTGACGTTGCGGCGGTTGAATGAATCCGTGGCACCGATGGTGTACAGCACGTTGCGCACATCGTGCTCGAGGGCGAGCTCGAGCCCCCGGCGATTGGGGACCAGCACGCGCAGCCTTGCCAGCGTGTCGGGCCCGAGCGCGCGCAACACCGCAGCCGCGTCGGCGAGCTGTGGCACCCACCGCGGCGACACGAACGACGTCGCCTCGACACGAGGGACGCCAGCTGCCAGCAGTCCCTCGATGAGCCGCACCTTGACCTCGGTCGGCACCGTGGCAGCGATGGTCTGCAGACCGTCGCGCGGCGCCACGTCAGTCCAGGTGACCTCAGCCATCGGCGGTCACCCTAGCAGAGGGCTAGACTGAGCCCGCGCGATGCCCCGCTTCCGTCTCACCACCTACCTGCGCGACACCTTCGGGGTCGAGGATCTGCGGAGCTTCCGTCTCTGCGGCATGGACGAGGTGGGGCGAGGCTCCTATGCGGGCCCGCTTGTGGCCGCCGCAGTGGTGTTGCCGGCGCGGTTCCGCCATCCGCTGCTGCGCGACAGCAAGCTGCTGACGGCTCGCCAGCGCGAGCAGGTCGGGGCCATCATCCGCCGCCGCGCACTGGCCTGGGTGATCGCGGAGATCTCGGCGGCCGACATCAACAGGCGCGGTCTCGGCTGGGCCAACGTGGAGATCTTCCGCAGGCTCGTCGACCTCGTCGACGCCGACGGCTACTGTTGTGACGGCCGGCTGCGCATCAACGCGACGCGCACAGTTCACTGCCTGGTCAAGGGCGACAACCTCGTCCCTGCCATCTCGGCGGCGTCGATCATCGCCAAGGTGCACCGCGACGCCATCATGACCACCATGCACGACGACGCTCCGCACTACAACTGGGCGAGCAACAAGGGCTATGGAGCGCGCGAGCACCGTGCCGCCATCCTCAGCCACGGCCCGCACCCCGAGCATCGCACCGTCTTCATCGACGGGCTGCTGCAGCTCGACCTGGCACTCGACCTCATCGAAGCGTGAGCGTGGCGGGACGGCCGGCAGTGGACACCACGGTCTTCCGTGATGCCGCATCGCGATTCGCCAGCGGGGTCACCGTCGCGGCCGGCGCGCACGACGGCCTGCACCATGCGATCACCGCGACAGCGTTCGCATCCCTGTCCATCGATCCGCCGATGGTCTTGCTGGCGCTCGACCGCGCTGGCCAGCTCATCGGACTGGTGCGCGACAGCGGCCGGGTCGGTCTCAGTGTGCTCTCCGAATCCCAAGAGGAGATCGGCCGGCGCACTTCGGCTGGCGGACGTCGCCTTCAGGAGAACGTCGACGAGGCCGAGACGACCACGGCGGTCACGGGTGCGCCAGTGCTCGTCGGGGCGCTGGCGTGGTTCGACTGCGAGGTGGAGTCGATCTCCGAACATGGTGACCACGCGATCATCGTGGGTCGCGTCGTCGCGGCCGCATCGATGGACGGCGAGCCGTTGGTGTACTTCGGGCGCCGCTACCGAAAGCTGGGACCGCAGCTGGGTGAGCCCGGCGTGTCCCGCTGAGGCGTCAGCCGCAGCCGCAGCTTCCCCCGCAGCATCCTCCTGACCCGGTTGCCGGAGGGGCCGCCGTCGCCGCGGCGCCAGCCCCCGCTCGGGTCACCGCGACCTGGCTGATCAGCGGCATGCTGGCCCGGCTCTCGCAACTCGGGCACAGGGCGGCCAGCTCGCGATCGCCCATCCGACGCAGCACCTCGAAGGTGGCTGCGCAGTCGTTGCAGCGGTATTCATAGACAGGCACCTGGTGAGCGTATCACGGCCTCGGCGGCAGGGCCCGGTACGAGGGTCACCGTCGAGTTGCATTACGAACATCTGTTCGCTACAATTGAACCATGAGCACCACCCCGATGGAACTGCTCCTGCCGCTCGGTGACACCTCGGTCCCTGACGAGCTCACCACCCGTCGCTGGAAGCACCTGATGACCGTCGCCGGGATCGATGCGCGGGCGGCCCAGCGCCTGGCCCGCGCCTTTCCCTCACTGGCAGCGGTCTACGGTGCCGGCGAGGAGCAGCTGGTCCAGGTGGTCGGCCCGGTGGTGGCGTCGCGGATCCGCTGGTTCCTCGACGCCCCGCTCGACACCGGGCTGTCACTGGGCGCGGTGGCGAGCGCGAGAGCTGCCTGACGGCTTTCCCCTGTCCACACGGGTGCCTTTCGCCTCAAGCTGTCGCCCCACGTATGATCGTCGCTCAGCAATCAGCGAATGGGGGCAGCGGAGGACGCACGATGTTGGGACGCAAGTCGAAGTCGGCGGTGGTCGAACGCGAGGTTTCGAGTGCCGGATCGCGAGCGGCCGAGGTCGTGGGTGAGGCGGCATCGGTGTTCGCCGAGCGCGCCGTTGCAGCCGCGCAGAATGCGCAGCGGGTGGCCACGCCGGTGCTGCGCACTGCGGGGGAGAAGTCCGCAGAGACGCTGAGCCACGCTGCCGAACGTGCGGCGGTGGTGCTCGCCGACGTCGGCGAGCGCCTGGCTGAGGGTGGTGAGGAGCGTGCCGGCAGCGCCGCGCTCGCCGCGCGCGAACGTCTCGCCGATGCCTCCGAGGCCCTCGCCCAAGCGGTACGCCCCAAGCGGCGCCGCCGCTTTCGCCGGGTCCTGCTCGCGGTTGTTGCCGGCGGTGGTCTTGTCGCCCTCGTCAGGTCCCCGCTGCGCGCGAAGTTGACCGACCGGCTGTTCGGCGCCCCGCCTGACTTCGATGACGACGCTCCTGAGTCGATCACGCTGCCGTCCACGTCGACCCACGGCCAGACGGGGTCGGCGGCGAGCGACCAGCCCGAGGCGGCCGCCGACAACGCTGCCGCGGACGGTGGCGACTCCAATGGCGTGGCCTCTGGGGCCGCGCCGACCAAGAGCGAAGGCGCCGCGAGCTGACCCGGTGAGCCCCGACGACCGCCGCCCGTTTCGCGGCGCGCCCTTCGATCGGGGCCGCAGCGACCGCCCCGCCGGGCCCGGCCCGGAGCGCGGCGACCGCCCGCCCATGGACCGGCCCGGGTTCGGTGCGCCGCGCCCCTTCGTGCGCGCGCCGACACGCGGGGGCGACCTCCCCCCGCCTGACCATCGGGTCCGTCTGCGCGATGGCGATCGCGAGGTCGAGGTCTCCGGCAATCCTGCATTCGTCCGCCAGGTGCTCGACGACCTGCCGGCGCTGATGGCCCGGCTCCGCGGTGAGGCCCCGGGTCGCACCGCGATCTCGATGCCAGCCCCGCCCTCCGTTCGGCCGGCGCCAGCCGCGGCGTCGACCGATGACGTGCCCGCCATCGCCGCTGCGGACGCTGCCGCCCCCACCCCGTCCGCGTCCACGCGCACCGCCACGACCGCTGCCCGGAACGGAACCCGCGGGCCTGCGGCGGACGGAGCCCAGGGCATCCTCGAGCAACAGGTCTTCGCGGTGCTCCGTGGCAGCACGAGACCGCTGGCCATCTCCGCCATCCGGGAGCGAATCGACAGCCAGCCCACCGGGCAGGAGGTGCGCCGGTTGCTGGAGCGCGCAGGCGACCGTGTCAGTCGCTCTGCGGATCGGCCGGCGACCTACTCCCTGCGCTGACCGGGCTGCGCGGGGGCTCGGGTACCCCCGGTTCCGACGGCTGAGCGCGCGCTGAACCGCGGCGACGCGCTACTATCGCCTCAAACGCGTCGGACTATGCAAATGGGCCGGACGCAACGCTACAATGGCCCGACCGTTAGGGGGGAGGGGCCGTGGATCCGGTCATCATTGCGGCAGTCGTCGCGGCTGCGTGCGCGCTGGTCGTTCTGGCGAGTGGCATTCGCGTCATCGCCGAATACCAGCGCGGCGTCGTCCTGCGGCTGGGGCGGCGCGGGCCTCTGCTCGAGCCCGGCCTGCGAATCATCCTGCCCTTCGGGATCGACAGGTTGATCAGGGTCGACCTGCGCAGCTCGCTCCTCGAGGTTCCCACCCAGGAGGTGATCACCCACGACGGCGTGCCCGTCCAGGTCAGCGCCTCCGTCCACCTCCAGGTGCTCAACCCCATCCTGGCGGTGACCAGGGTGATCGACTATCGCCGGTCCACCTCCAGGTTGGTCCAGGCCGCGCTGCGTGAGGTGGTGGGCCACACCGGGCTGCGTGGCCTGCTTGTCGAGCCGGAGACGGTGCGCGACGCCCTGGGCAGGTTCGTCGACGCTCGCACAGAGCCCTGGGGGATCCGCATCACCGAGATCGACGTGCGCGAGGTCGAGCTTCCCGCGGCCATGCAGCGCGCCATGGAACAGCAGGCGGAGATCCTCGGTCGGCATCAGACCCAACGGATGGAGGCGGACGCGGAGATGGCCACCGCCCGCCGGCTGGCCGGGGCGGCGGAAATCCTGGCCGGCCAGCCTTACGCCGTGCAGTTGCGGCTGATCCAGGCGCTGACGGAGATGAGCAGCGAGAAGACGACGGTGGTCGTCCTGCCGCTGCCGGCCGACCTCGTGCAACCCTTCGTCGACCTGCAGGGACACGGCCATCGCGGTCGTGCAGCCGACGCCGGCGGGAGCGCGGGACCGACCGAGCGATCCGAACACAGCCCCGATCGACCGCGCTGAGGAGGCGCCTACCCGGCCCGATGGACCATGCTCGAGGCGATGCAGCCGCTGGTGTATCGGGAGCCTCTCGCGACCGCGCTGCCGAAGGCGGCTCATCCCCCTGGTCTGGTAACCCGCGTCACGCAGAGCGGCTCGGCCGCGTAGCGGGGCCCGGCGTGCTCAACAATCCCAATAGCGCCGACGAGAACAACAACCGGGCCGTCGAGAACGTCCGGGGCGGTGCAAAAAGTGGGCGGGGCTGGATTCGAACCAGCGACCCTGGGGTTATGAGCCCCGTGCTCTAACCGGCTGAGCTACCCGCCCGCGGGCCGACAGCCTACCCGGTCGTCGCGCAGGCAGGCGGACGACCAAGGCGCGATAGTGTGCGGCCATGACGGCCGAAGCATCGACCCAGCCGATCGGGCGGACTCACCGCCCCGACAAGAACCTCTACTTCCTGCTCATCGCCCTGGCGGCTCGCAGCCGCGCGGATTGCCTCGGCCGCCGCGTGGGCGCGGTCATCACCCGCGAGGGCCGCGTGGTCAGCACCGGCTACAACGGCACACCCTTCGGCATGCCCAACTGCAGCGACGGCGGCTGCCACCGGTGCTCGCAGCGCGACGTCAACACCTCGCTCCGCGGCGGCGCCTATGACATCTGCGTATGCGTTCATGCAGAGCAGAACGCCATCCTGACGGCCGCCCGCTTCGGTCAGCAGACCCTCGGTGCCTCGCTCACGTCCACAACGCAACCATGCTTCGGCTGCCTCAAGGAGATGCTCCAGGCGGGCATCACCGACGTCCATTACCTGCATCCGTGGGACCCCACCGAGGCGTATGGGGATCCTGCCCTGGGAGGGCAGTACGCGGCGCTGCGTGCCCGGTTCAATGCGTTCGAACAGGTCGGCGACCCCGCCATGGACACGCCCGACCTCTTCGCAGCGGTGATCGGTTTCACCAAGACATAGGTCACGTGCCCGACCCTCTGGCATAGTTCGCCCCGGGTGGGTGTCAGCAAGAGTCGCCAGGACACCGGCGGGCGTCTGTGGTTCGTCGCCGCCGCGCTCCTGGCGCTGCCGCTATGCCTCGACGCCACCAGCGACCCTGACCTGTGGTGGCATCTCCGCCTCGGCCAGTGGATCGTCGACAACCACGCGGTTCCGCACACAGAGTTCTTCTCGTACACGGCCAATGGCGCGCCGTTGGTGGCGCATGAGTGGCTGTCGGAGCTGCTGTTCTGGTCTGTCCACAGCGCGGTCGGGCTCGCCGGCCTGGCCATCCTCCTCGGCCTGGCAACCTGGAGCGGGCTGCTCGCGCTGGCACTGATTGCCCGGGCGCGCGGCGCCTCTGGGTTCGTCGCTGGGGTGGTGCTGCTGCTCGGTGCCAAGGCGATGCAGCCAATCACCGGCACGCGCCCGCAGATGTTCACCTTCGCACTGCTCTGCTGGTCGCTGTTCCTCCTCGACCGCCATCTGCGCCGCGGCGGCCGCGCCATCTGGATTCTTGCGCCACTGGTCCTGCTCTGGGCCAACCTGCACGCCGGTTTCGCGGTGGGGCTGGGAGTCGTCGCCATCGCGATCGCCGGTGGCGTGCTCGACGCGACGTGGCGACACCGACCTGACCCGGTCAAGCTCCGCCGCCTCGGCACCGCGACCGGTGCGTTGCTGCTCGCCGCTGCGGCCGCGCTCCTCAACCCCAACGGCGTCGACCTGTACCGCTACGCACTGCTGGGCAGCACACCTGCGGCGCACCAGCTGATCCAGGAATGGCAGCCACCCAACTTCGCCACGTTGGAGATGCTGCCGCTTGCACTGCTCATCGTCGCCACCGCCCTGTCGATGGCGCTCAACCGTCGCAGGCTCCGGCCCAGCCAGGTGGTCCTCGCGGTGATCGGCGTTGCCGCAGCCCTTCTCGCCGTGCGCAACATCGCCATCGCGGTGGCACTGCTGTCGCCATCTCTCGCCGAGCTGCTCCCCATCCGGTACCGGCTGCCAAGCAGGCGGCTGGCGCTCCCGGCGATCGCACTTGCCGCGGGCGCGGCGATCGTGGTGACCGCAGTCGTGAGACTGTCGGTGGACACGGAGACTCGTGCGCTCGCGAAGCGGTTGCCGGTTTGCCTGTTGCTTCACCTGCAGGCAACCAACCATCCAGTGCGGCTGTGGCTGCCATACGCCGAGTCGGGGTACGCCGTCTACCAGGCGTGGCCGCAGGTGCACGTGTACGCATATGGGAACGACGCGGCGCTCGGGGCAGGCGTAATCGTCGATTATGTGCGCGTCGCCGCGGGTGCGGTCGACGACCCGAGCGCACTCCAACTCCTGCGTGACAGCAACACGGATGCGGTGATCACACCCGCTGGCCGGCTCGCCAACGAACTGCAAGGGGCCGGCTGGACAAAGGTTGCGCAGGCCCATGACCACACCCTGTTTGTCGCGCCGGCGTTGACACCGATGCCCGCTTTGACCTGTCCCGGCCTCTGAAGTACCCGGGAGACGACTCACCCGGCTGGATCGATGAGCTGTTCGCGATCGTGCGCCTGGCTGGCGGCGATGGCAGCGACACGCTCGAGTGTGTCGATCTCCTCGACAGGCTTGTCGTGCCGCCAGCGTGCGATCCGCGGAAAGCGCAGCGCGTACCCGGACCGGTGACGGCTCGAGCGCTGCACGGCGTCGAAGGCCACCTCGAGCACGATCTGCGGGCGAACACTGCGGTAGTGGCCGTGGTCCTCGGTGGTGATGTCGAGCAGCAGCGCCGTCATCTCCGCGATCTCCGCGTCGGTGAGCCCCGTGTACGCCTTACCGATGGTCACCAGCTCACCCCCTTCGTCGGGGACGGCAAAGGTCAGATCGCTGAGCACGCCGCGCCGCTTGCCGTGGCCCCACTCGGCGCCGACCACCACGACATCGAGCGTGTCCAGCGGTCGCTTCAATTTCAGCCACGCCAGCCCCCGCCGGCCGGGGGTGTACGCGGAGCCGGGATCCTTGAGCATCAGCCCCTCGTTGCGGCGCGCCCGTGCCGCTGTGAAACGATCGTCGACGGCGTCGGCGCCCACTGCAGCCTCGAGGTGGGCCAGCGCGAACCCGTCGCCGAGTGAGAGTGACTCTAACCGGCGGCGTCGCTCACGGAGAGGCGCGTCGAGCAGCGGCGCATCGCCGTGCAGGAGCACGTCCCAGGCAACGTAGATGACCGGCACACTCTCGCGCATCGCCGCCGACGGGTTGCGCCGGCCCAGGCGTGTCTGCAGATCGTGGAACGGCAGCACGCGACCGTCGCGGAACGCGAGGACCTCGCCGTCGAGGATGACATCGGGGATGTGCGCGGCGGCCTCAACCACCTCGGGGAACTGTGTGGTGACGTCGTTGAGGTCGCGGCTGTACAGCGCCACCCTGCCGTCTCCGTGGTGCAGCTGGCAGCGCACGCCGTCGTACTTGTCCTCGACCCACACCTCCTCGCCCATGCGCCGCACCGCCTCTGTCGCATCGGCCACCGGCGACGCGAGCATGAAGCCGAGCGGTGCGAAGAAACGTGGCCGGTCTGCACGGTCGCCCCGGGCAACCAGGCAGGCAACCTCGCCGAGATCACCCAGCAGCATCACCGCCCTGGCGACGTCCGCCGCAGGCCTGTCGAACCCGAGGCCGATCGCTTCCTCCACCAGCCCTTCGCGCAGGCCGATACGCATGTCACCGGTCATCAGCTTGACGACGTAGCGCCCCTCGACCGGCGAGCAGCGGGCGAGCAACGCAGCGAGGGCCGCCTCGCGCGCCTTCGGCCCGCCCCCTGTGGCGATGGCCGAGAAAGCTTGGTCGAGGTCGAGCAGGTCGATGCCCTCGTACGTCGCGTTCGGTCGTGCTGTGGCGAGCACCTCGGCGGTCGTGTCGCCGCCGTCACCGTGGCGCCGGTAGATGGCACCGAGCTCGGCGTCGTCGACGCCGGTTGCCGCCCGCAGCACCTTGTACAGCGCCGCCCCGCCGACATTGAGCGTGCGCGGATCGCCGGGCGCGAACACCCGCCCGGCGAAGTAGCGGGTGGCCAGCAGCAACCGCGGCGGATCGAGCCGCACCAGATGGTCGGCGAGCAGCCGCACCTTGGCCTTCTTTGACCTCGTGGCTGCGATGGCGTCAGCGGTCACCGCGAACCCGGCGAGCGTGGTGGCGGCCTCCATCCCCTCATCATCGCCCGATCGGCGGACCGTCCGGGCTGTGCTGTCCTGCGGTGGCGTATAACGTTGCCATGTCGAGGTCCGGTGCCTAACCAATCGCTGCCCGCGGCGGACCGCTTCAGCGAGGTCAACCTGATCGCCGACCCGCTGTACGGTTACATCGAGATCACCAAGGGCACCGGCACCGAGCCGGGCGAGCGCACCCTCCTCGACAATCCATGGCTGCAGCGGCTGCGGCGAATCCACCAGCTCCAGTCGGCCTGGTGGGTGTTCCCGTCCGCCGAGCATTCGCGCTTCGTGCACCTGCTCGGAGCCATGCACCTGGCCAGTCTCTTCGCGCGTCGTATCGATGCATCCTTGCGAACTGCCTTCCCGGACGCGCCGTCGCCGTCGTGCGTCGAGGAGACCCTGCGACTTGCCGGGCTGCTCCACGACGTGGGTCATGGTCCATTCGGGCACTTCTTCGACCAGGAGGTCCTCGCGAAGTGGCACCTCGATCACGAGGTTATCGGTCGCTGGCTGGTGGAGAACGAGCTTGCGCCGACGATCCGCGGTCTGCGCGCCTCGCCGTCTGGCGTGTTCGATGAGGGTGAGTCTGTCGACCCGCGGTGGGTCGCCTGGGTGATGGCTGATGCGGACATCCCCGGGTATGAACCGCCGGGCTGGCTCAGTGCCTGCAAGCCGATACTCTGCGGGCCGGCAACGGTCGACAACCTCGACTACGTGCGCCGCGATGCCTACATGTGCGGCATCTCGCTTGGTCCCGTCGATGTCCAGCGACTCATCCACTACTCGTTCATCACCGACGGCACCATGGCCCTGCACATGCACGCAGCCGGGGCGTTGCAGATGTTCCTGGCGTCGCGGCTCTACATGTACACGCAGGTGTACCACCATCGCACCGGACGGAGGTTCGACCTGTCCATGCAGGAGATCTTCGCCGACACCATCGCGCTGCTCCTTCCCGGTAATCCGCTCGACCACCCCGATGACTACCTGCAGCTCAATGACTGGGCGGTGCTCGAAGCGGTGCATCGCTGGACGCGTTCCCCTCGGGACAGCGCAGAGCGCCACCTCGGCGAGGCCTGGGACAGCCTGCTCCGCCGCGACCTTCACTGGCACCTCGCCTTCGAGACCATCGCCCATCGCGACGCCGACCTCTCGACACTCCAGCAGCGGCTGTTCGCCGAGATTCCCGAGGTCAGCGCGCGCGTCCAGGTTGACGTGGTATCCGCCAAGATCGCACCCCACAACCCCATGGCCGACCACGGTTTTGTGGCGCTGTATGATCCGATCAAAGGCACCGTTGAACGCCATCACACGGCCGAGATGATCGAACGCCTCCCCCAGCACAACCAGCTCGTCCGGGTTTTCACCGACGATGCCGCGGCCATCCCCGCACTGCATGGCGCCGCGCAGCGGTTGTTGAACTAGGCAGCGGCACCCCGCTTGCCGTAGGCTCGCGCCGTCAGGCCAGCAACCACGACGCAGACGGCCGCCGCCACGGCGAAGACGCCGGTGGCCACCGAGTCAGCTGCGGCCGCAGTCCCGTGGACCGACGAGGTGTAGACAGCGCCGGTGACGGCGAGGCCGACGATCACACCCGCGTTGCGCGCCGTCGAGAGGAACCCCGCCGCACTGCCAAGCGCGTCCCGCGGCGCCACCCGGATCGCCGCCGAGGTGTTCGGCGAGGAGAAGTACCCGTTGCCCAGCCCGAGCACGAGCAGACCGAGCAACAGCAGCCACCACGCGTCGAGATGCGCGGCCGTGGCGGCCAGCGCGAACCCCATCGCCGCCAGCCCCATGCCCGTCGACGTGCTCAGCTGGGTACGCCCCGTGTCCCCCAGCCGGCCCCCCCGCCGCGAGGTGGCGCCGATGCCGACCGCGATCGGGATGAAGGCGAGCCCGGCGACGATCGGAGCTGCACCGTGGGCCTGTTCGAGCCAGTAGGGCAGCAGCGCGAAACACGACATCAGCGTCCCGGTGCTCAGCAGCGTGGCAGTCGTCGCCACGGCAAAGCGGCCGTTGCGAAGCAGCCGTCCGTCGATCACCGGCCGGCGCGCGATCAGCTCGGTGGGGACGAGCAGCAGCAGGCTGATCCAGGCCACCGCGAACCACACCTCCGGTCCGAGCTCCCCCACCACCGGGGCGGCGATCGAGGCGATCCCGGCGCCAATGCCGAGGAGCAGGGTGGCGGTGAGGATCGAGCCGGCGATGTCGAGCTTGACGGCCCGCCGCTCCTCAGCGCGGGGAAGGAAGCGAATGGCGAGGCCTGCCCCGACCCCGGCCATCGGCACGCCTGCCCAGAAGATCGCCTGCCAGCCGCCAAGGCCGACCAACAGGCCACCGAGCGGGGGACCAGCCAGTCCGGCAGACGCTTGGGTGATCACCAGCACGGCCACCGAGCGACCGGTGCGGCCTCGGGGAGCGTGTTGGGCGATGAGCGAGAGGCTGCCCGCGGTCAACACGCCGCCACCGACCGCCTGGACGGCGCGCGCGGCCAGCAGGATGCCGAACGACGGGGCCAGTGCGGCCAGCACCGACCCCACCGCGAACGCGGCGAATCCCGTGAGGTACAGGCGACGCCTGCCGAAGCGATCGCCCAGCCGGCCGAGCGTCGGCAGCGTCGCGGTGATGGCCACGAGGTACACGCTGAGCACTTCCTGGCCGGCGCTGAGTGGCACGGCGAAGTGGTGCACCAAGGGATCGAGAGCCACCGACACGATGGTGGCGTCGGCCATGCTGATGAACGCCCCGAAGGCAAGCGCGATCAGCAGCCAGCGTCTGCGGGAGTCGGTAAGGATAGTGGTCGCGGGCACCGGGTCGGCCGTGGCCGCCGGCGCGGGCGTTGCCAGGAGGGCACGGTCCGACGCCCGCGACGTCGCCATGCGCGCTAGGAGCGGAGCGGGATGCGCGGGCCCGAAGGCATCACCGGGCCGGCGGCGCTGGCGTAGTTCTCCTGGCTGACGCGCCCGGCGATGTGGGCTGCGACGTCTCGGAACACACCGCCCACAGCGCTCTCCGGCGCCGCGGCCATGAGCGGCTGGCCATCGCCGCCGCCGAGCCGGATGCGCGGATCCAGCGGGATTGTGCCGAGGAACGGGACGCCGTACCTCTGCGCAAGCTCGTTGCCACCGCCGCTGCCGAAGATATCGGTGGTCTGGTGGCAGTGCGCGCAGACGAAGCCGCTCATGTTCTCGACGATTCCCAGGACCGGCACCTTGACCTGCCGGAACATCTCGATGCCGCGGCTGACATCGGCGAGGGAGACGTCCTGCGGCGTGGTGACGATCACCGCGCCGGTCATGGGCACGCTCTGGGCGAGGCTCAGCTGCACGTCGCCCGTCCCCGGAGGCAGGTCGACGACGAGGTAGTCGAGCTCGCCCCATTCGACCTCGTACAGAAACTCGCGCAGCCCCTTGGCGAGCATGGGACCGCGCCAGACCACAGGCTGTCCGGGCTTGAGGATGGTGCCGAAGGACATCACCTTGATGCCATAGGCGCTCAACGGGCTGATCCGGTTGGTCGCGCCCTGCTCGGGCTGGGCTGTGATCCCCATCATGATCGGCACGTTGGGACCGTAGACGTCGGCATCCAGCAGACCGACTCGGGCTCCGCTCAGGCTCAGCGCGATGGCGGTGTTGACGCTCACGGTCGTCTTGCCGACGCCCCCCTTGCCCGCGCTGATGGCGAGCACGTTGCGCACCCCGGCGATCTCCTGGCGACCGGGCAGGCCGCGCGTGGAAGTGACATTGGCGTCCCAGGTGATCTCGACGGCAGCGACACCAGGGACGCGGCCGATGACCGCCGCCTCGATCTCGGTGCGGATGCGGTCCTTGAGAGGACAGGCCGGGGTGGTCAGCACCACCCGGATGGATGCGGTCGAACCCTCGATCCTGAGGTCCTTGAGCATCCCCAGCTCGAGCATGGGACGGCGCAGTTCGGGATCGACGACTGTTGCGAGCGCCTGCTCGAGGACAGCCGTCGGCGAGGCGTCACTCATTCGCGTTCGAGTATGGCAGAGGCCGGCGTCGGGCCAGCCTGCGCCACCCGGGGGAAACCCGTCGCCGCGCCACTAGAATTCGCCGTTATGCTCGCCCGCGACGTGCTCCGCGACCTCGAAAGCCAGGTGGGCCGAACTCGCGTCTACACCCGGCCGTCCGACCTTGCGGCCTACGCCTACGACGCCTACGGGGCCTCGGGCCTGCGCCGGGTCGCCGACGCGATCGTCTTCCCCCGATCCACCGCAGAGGCGGCCGGGGTCATCGCCGTCTGCGCCGGGCACGGGGTCGCCGTGATCCCGCGGGGGGCTGGCACCGGGTACGCGGGCGGTGCGACCGGCGATCGCGGGGTCATTCTCAACCTGAGCCTGATGACGCGGGTCAGCAGTGTCGACCGCGAGGCCGCGCGGCTCGTCGCCGAGGCCGGGGCGATCACCCACCAGATTCACGAGGCGGCGGCCGCCGCGGACCTGTACTACCCGCCCGACCCGGGCTCATCGAGCACCTCGACGATCGGCGGCAACGTGGCGTGCAACGCGGCCGGACCGCACGCGCTGCGCTACGGCACCACCGCGGACTTCGTTGCCGCCCTCACCGTGGTGCTCGCCGACGGCCGGGTGGTGCGCCTGGGCGAGGGTGCCGACGCCCCCCACCTGGTGCCGCTCATCTGCGGGTCGGAGGGCACCCTTGCGGTGGTCACCGAGGTGGTGCTTCGCCTGGTCGCCGCACCAGCCGCGCGCGCCACCCTGGCCGGAACCTTCGACGGGCTGGAGGCCGCGGCAGCGGCCGTCGCGGCGATCAGCGACACGGGGATCGTGCCAGCGGCGCTGGAGTTCCTCGATCGGGCCGCGCTCGACGCCATCGCCGCCACCGGGGCGGGAGAGGTCGCTCCTGGGGCAGGCGCGCTGCTGATCGTCGAGGTGGAGGGGACGGCGGGCGAGGTCAACGTGCAGGCTGAGAACGTGCGTGCCATCCTCTCGCGGGCTGGTTCGCGCACCCTGGAGCACGCCACCAACGCCGACGAGGCCGCCCGGCTCTGGAAGCTGCGCAAATCGGTGAGCGCGGCGGTGGCCAAGGTGCAGGTCGGCAAGGTGAACGAGGACGTCGTGGTGCCGCGCGATCGTGTCGCCGAGCTGGTCTCGCGCAGCCGCGAGATCGGGGCTGCCAACGATCTCGGTGTGGTGAACTTCGGCCATCTCGGCGACGGCAACATCCACACCACCTTCCTGATCGACCCGCGTCTGCCGGGTGACCGCCTGCGTGCCGCCGCAGCCGCCGAGGAGCTCTTCGACGTGGTGCTCTCGATGGGTGGATCCCTGAGCGGGGAGCACGGAGTTGGCACCGCCAAGCTCGCCTTCGTCGAGCGTCAGCTGGGAAGCGCCCAGGTGGGGCTGATGCGGCGCATCAAGCATGAGTTCGACCCCGCCGGGATCCTCAACCCGGGAAAGAAGATTCCGGCTGATCTGCAGGTCAGCGCAGTCCCGGCCGTCGTCGCCGGGGCGACGCTGGAAGCTGCGGCCGCCATCTGAGCGCTGCCGTGCCCCCAGCTAGCCTTTGTACACGGCGGTTGCGCGCCAGGCGTGCGCCGAACCCTGCACCAGCTCGAACTCCGCCGGCTCGACGCGGAGCAGTTCCCAGCCGACAGCGAAGATGGCCTCGAGCTCGGCGCGTCGGATGCGACGTGGCCCCCATGTTCCCGGCTGCGCGTCACTGAAGACCAACAGGTGGTACCGGCCGCCACCGTTGAGGACACGGCTGATCGACTCGACGTATCGAACCCGGTCAGCGTCGTCAAACACGTGAAGGACGCCGCTGTCGAGAACGGTGTCGTACGCAGCGTGGAGAAAGGAGAGGTCGAGCGCATCGCCGACCTCGAATCCAGCGCCGGCGATGCCGCGGGTCGCGGCTCGCTCACGAGCCATGGCGATGGCTCTCGGCGACGAATCCACGCCCACGGCATGCAGACCGCGCGACGCCGCCAGCATGGTGAGCTCGCCAGTTCCACAGCCGGCATCGAGCACGCTGCCTGACACCTCACCTGCGTCAAAGAGCTCAGCAAGCGCAGGCTGCGGCCGCCCGATCTCCCACGGCGGGGTGGCCTGGTACGCCTCGTCAAAGCTCGCGAACGGGAGCGCCGGAGCCGTCTCGGACACGCCGGCGGGGTCGTCGCTGCTCACCCGGTTGCGGGGGGTTGCCGCCCGTCCTGGGCCTCTGCCGCGGCGCGGAGCCGTTCCAGGGTTGCGGTCATGGTCTCGCGGTTGCGCGCCGCCCGGTTGGGGACGCCGGTGGCGATGCGGCCTGCCGCCCTGATCAGCGCGCCACGCCGATCGGTGGTGAGCTCGGTGACCAGGCAGACCCCGCTGCCTGTGGTCTGGAATCGATACGACCACAGCGAGACGGGCAGGTTGAACAGCGAGCGGACCTCGAAGGTGAAGGCGCTGCCTCGATCAGCGGCCGTGATTGTTCCATGGGTCGACCAGCGGTGCCGGCCGTTGCGGTTGTGGCCCACGAAGCCGACGCCGGCTGCGGGAGCGGTGGCGCCTCCGGTCCACTCGACGCGCTCGCACTCCGGGCTCCACTCGCCCATGCGCGGCATGTCAGCGACGAGGTCGTAGACCGCCTCGGCCGGGGCTGCAATCTGGACCCGCACGCTGACCTCGCCCATTGGCCAACTATGGAACTGTCGACACCTGCGCTGCATCGGGGCGGTCGGCCACGACCCCAAGGGGGATACGGCGTGCCGGTCGCGACAGCACGAAGTAGAGGCCGCCCAGGACGATGATCACCACCATGACCAGCAGCGTCATCCAGTCGTAGTTGAAGAACGCCGCCCTCGGGCTGGTGATCCCGGAGGGCAGGAGGATGTTGAAAAGCATCACGCCGAGCCAGACCACCCCGGCGATCGTCACGGGGTATGCCCATACCCCCAGGCGGAACACGCCCTGCGGTTCCCAGCCGCGAACGCGTGCGATCAGTGAGGCGAGCACGATGAGCAGGAATGAGAGATAGATCCCCGAGACGGCGAACGACACCAGCAGCAAGAGGGCATTGACATTGGCCGGGATGGTGATGAAGCCGATGCCAATGTTGCTAGTCGGCGTGAACCGCGCCAGCACCGCGAACGCCGCGGGCAGCACGGCTGCGACCAGCAGAGCACTCACCGGGGTGCGGAAGCGCGGCGACACGCGGGCGAGGACGCCGCTCGCGGGCAGGGCTCGGTCGCGCGCGTAGGAGAAGATCAGCCGAGCCGCGGCCGCCTGGATAGCCAGCCCGCAACTGAAGAACGCGAACGACACCAAGGCGAGGACGATGTCCTGGAGCGCCTGCGCCGAGACGGCATTGCTGATCAGGAACGGCACGCCACCTTTGACTGTGTTCGCGATCCCGTCATTGCCCGAGGGCACCGCCAGGATCAGCGCGGCGACGAGGATGAAGCTGCTGACACCGGCGACTGCCAGCGAGGAGATGATTGCCCGAGGCACGCGACGCGATGACTGCACCACCTCCTCGGCGACATCGCCTGCTGACTCGAAGCCGTAGAAGATGTATACGTGCGCGAGGATGGCCACGAACGCGGCGCCGAGCCACCAGGCTCCGCCGAAGTCGGCGCCGAGCCCATTGCTGGCCACGCTCTCCGCGCCCTGGGTGCTGAAGAGGTAGTCGAATCCGTGGTGGAACCCGGTGACCGCCAGCAGGATGGCGATGCCGAAGGTGCCGAGGATCTCGACGTAGACGCCGATCTTGGAGATGAACCCGAGCAGGTTGACCCCGACCACGTTGAAGAATGTCTGGACCGCCAGCAGGCACACCGTGAAGATGAGGATGGCGGTGGGGTCGGTGGGCACGATGCTGGTGTGGAACAGCTGGTTGATCAGCGGCCCCGCGTAGATGACGAAGCCGGTGTCAACCGAAGCCACTGTGATGATCAGCGCCCATCCGTACATCCAGCCGACCCACCAACCGTACCCCCGTCCCAAGAGGTTCTTGCCCCATTGGAACAGCGCTCCGGCGATGGGGTAGTGGCTGCCCAGTTCCGCGAAGACAAGGGCCACGAACATCTGGCCGAGGACGACGACCGGCAGAAGCCACAGGTAGCGCGGGCCTCCCGCGCCCAGCCCCAAAGTGAACAGTGAGTAGATGCCGACGACCGGCGAGATGTAGCAGAAGGCGATGGCGAAGTTCTCGAAAAGGTTGAGAACCCGCCTCAGTTCCGGCCTGTAGCCCAGTTGCTCGAGACGCTGGGCGTCCGCCCCGTCCTGGTCGGCTCGTGGGTCAGCAACCGCCATCTTCGCTCCCCCTCTCAACGCCACGCGCCGCCGCGGCCGGCCCGTCACTCCCTGAGTATCGGCCGTCACCAGCCGTTGGGCAAGCGACCAGGTCGCGGCTACTCCTCCGCGCTGAGCAGCGCTCCGACGAAGTCGGTCTGCGAGACGCGCGCGGCGAGATCGTGCCCAGCCTCATCCATGTCGAGCGCGGCGTCGTAGATGAACGAGTACACGTGCTCCATGTTCCACTCCCCGAAGCCGAGGTCGGTGAGCACGGTGGACAGCCGTGGGTCGGACAGGCCCGCCTCAAGGGTCACAGTCGCGGCGGTGTACAGCGCCATGAGGATGCGCAGCTCTGCCTCGTACTCCTCGATCAACTCGGGGTCAGCCTGGTCAGCGCGCAGCTTGGCCAGCGTGGAGCGGATGGATTGGATCTCGAGCTGGTACTCGTCGAGGTCGGTGCCCATGATTGCTCAGCTCACGGCGCGGATCAGAAGAAGAGGTGATGCAACGCAATGCTGGGCGCCGCCAGGATGGCGATGATGTTCATCACCTTGATCATCGGGTTGATGGCCGGGCCGGCGGTGTCCTTGTATGGATCGCCGACGGTGTCGCCGGTGACCGCGGCGGCGTGGGTTTCGGTTCCCTTGCCGCCGAAGTGGCCGTCCTCGATGTACTTCTTGGCATTGTCCCAGGCGCCGCCGCCGGTGGTCATCTGCAGCGCCACGAACAAGCCGACGACGATGGTGCCGAGCAGCATCGCGCCCAGCGCCTGCGGCCCGAGGATGAAACCGACGAGCAGGGGTGCCACCACCGGCAGCAGACCGGGGAGGATCATCTCGCGCTGCGCAGCCGCGGTCACCAGGGCGACACACCGTGCGTACTCCGGCTTGGCGGTGCCCTCCATGATCCCCGCGATCTCACGGAACTGGCGGCGCACCTCGATGACCACACCCCCGGCAGCGCGGCCAACCGCGAGCATGCAGAGGGCTCCGAAGAGAAAGGGCATGATGCCACCGAGGAAAAGCCCGACGATGATCACGCCGTTGGGCAACGACAGGTCGAAGCTGAACGGAACGCCGCCGTGGTTGTTGCGCAGAACGTCGGTGTAGCTCGCGAAAAGCACCAGGGCGGCGAGTCCGGCGGAGCCGATCGCGTATCCCTTGGTGACCGCCTTGGTGGTGTTGCCCACCGCGTCGAGCGGGTCGGTCACCGCGCGCACCTCCTCGGGGAGATTCGCCATCTCAGCGATGCCGCCGGCGTTGTCGGTGATCGGCCCGTAGGAGTCGATTGCGACGATGATGCCGGTCATCGACAGCATCGACATGGCGGCGATCGCGATGCCGTAGAGCCCGGCGAGCGACGCCGAGACCAGGATACCGATGCCGATCACCAGCACCGGGATGGCGGTGCCCTCCATGCCGATGGCCAGGCCCGCGATGATGTTGGTGGCGTGGCCGGTCTGTGAGGCCCGCGCGATCGTCTTCACCGGCCAGAACTGCGAGCCGGTGAAGAACTCCGTGATGGCGACGATGAGCACGGTGATCACGATCCCCACCACAGCACACCAGAACAGGTTGTTGGCGCCGGCGGTGAAAGCGGTGTTGTTGAACTCGCCGTTGGCGTCGAGGAGGTGGGTGGCAAGGTAGAAGAGCGGGATGGCCACGATAACGGCGGCGATCAGCCCCTTGTAGAGGGCGCCCATGATCCAGCCGTTGCGGGGGATACGCACGAACCATGTGCCCACGATCGAGGCGATGATGCTGATCGCGCCGAGGATCAGCGGATACATGATGAACGCCAGGTTGTGGCCGGTGCTGCTCTTGTACAGCAGGCCACCGAGCAGCATCGCGGCCACCGCGGTGACACCGTACGTCTCGAAGAGGTCGGCCGCCATGCCGGCGCAATCGCCGACGTTGTCGCCGACGTTGTCGGCGATGACAGCCGGGTTGCGCGGATCGTCCTCAGGGATGCCCGCCTCGACCTTGCCGACGAGGTCGGCGCCGACATCAGCCGCCTTGGTGTAGATGCCGCCGCCAAGCCGGGCGAACACCGAGATCAATGACGCACCGAAGGCGAAGCCGACGATGTAGTTGATGTTCTGGAAGATGCCGTACGCGATGGCCACCCCGATGAGGCCGAAGGCCACCACCATCAGCCCCGTCACAGCACCGCCCCGGAAGGCGACGCGCAGCGCGGGTTGCAGGCCGCCGCGGGCCGCCTCTGCGGTACGCAGGTTGCTGCGCACCGAGATGTTCATGCCCACGTACCCAGCCGCCGCGCTCAGCGCCGCGCCGAGCAGGAAGAGAACCGCGGTCTGCCAGCCGAGTGCAATCAGCAGGAAGACGAAGATCACCGCACCGATGGCGGCGATGATCGAGTACTGGCGGTTGAGGTACGCCTGCGCCCCCTCCTGGATGGCCTGGGCGATCTCGCGCATTCGCGCGTTGCCCTCGGGTTGCCTGAGCACCCAGAAGATCAGGTAGATGGCGTAGGCCAGCCCGAGCACGCCTGCGGCGGCGATGGGCAGCAGGACATTGATGGTCATGGGGTCCTTCCGAACGGGCGGCCACGGCACAGGGCGGCCGCCACTCGACGAGCGGCGAGATTGTAGCGACCGGCGACCCTGACACGATGTGCGCGTGTAGGCTCGAATACATGCCAGTCAGCCCGGCCACGGTCATCATCGCCGTTGGCGACGAGGTGCTCTCCGGTCACACCCAGGACACCAATTCCTTCTTCCTCGCCCAGCGCGTCTTTGCCGCTGGTTTCCCCGTCCAGCGAATCGAGGTGGTCGCCGACAGGATCGACGACGTGGTGGCCGCGGTGCACCGTGCCATCGCAGACGACCGCGTGACCAGGATCGCGGTATGCGGGGGCATCGGTCCAACCCCCGACGACCGCACCTTCGAGGCGGTCGCGCGGGCCCTCGGCAGACCGCTCGAGGAGAACGAGCTCGCGCTCGCCCACATCAAGGGCATGGTGGCGCGGATGCACGCTGCGGGCTGGGTGAAGACGGACGAGGTCAGTGACGGCAACCGCCGCAGCGCGGTGGTGCCGGCAGGCGGCACGGTCATGGCCAACCGCCGCGGGATGGCATCGCCGATGGCCTATGCGGTGGGCGAGGACCGTTGGCTCTTCATCCTGCCAGGCGTGCCGCGGGAGCTCACCACCATCGTGGAGGAGGAACTGATCCCGGGTTTCTTCCGCGGCGGCACCGCTTCGGTCGTCGAGGAGCTGCTCTACCAGTCGGTGCCGGAGGCCGAGCTGTATGCCCCGCTACGTCAGCTCGCCGCGGAGTTCGACGACGTCGTGGCCGGCTCCTACCCGCAGGCGGAGGCTCGTCGTGTCATCGTGCGGCTGCGCGGGCTCGACGCGGCGCGTGTGCACGCCGCGGCACAGCGGATGATGGCACTGGATCAGCGCGGCGAGCCTGTCGGCGTGCCCGGCTCCGTCAGCGGCGACGCCGGATGAGCGTGCTGTTCAGCCGGCCTTCTGGAGGTTGCGGGCGCGAGGCCCCTTCGGGCTGTCCACGACCTCGAACGTCACCGACTCACCCTCCTCGAGGCTGTCGAAGTCGACAGTGGTGAGCTCGGTACGGTGGAAGAAAGCCTCGGCACCATCGTCACCGCGAACGAAACCGAAACCGCGGTCGGGGCTGATCATCTTGATACGGCCAGCGGGCACTTGTGGTCCTCCAGGACTCGACGCTGACATCGATCAAGACCACACGTTCGCGCCACCGACCCCTGGTGGGGACGCCCCGGGTCAGCACCGGGGGCCTGCGGTCAGCGCGACCGAGAACACCGCCCGGCCCAGGTCTCCCGGTTCCGCGTCGGCGCTCATGTGAGGATAGCAGGCGCGTCGCCTCGATCGCCCTGCCATGACACGTGCAGGTCGTGCAGCGAGTCGGGGAGGTTCGAGTAGTACGACTCGACATCGACGGCAACCGGGAAAGCAGCCGGCACCGCCACCGCACGTTCCTTGGCGACGAGCGCGTCCCAGGCGTCCGCGACCGGCTTGGAATTGCCTGTGCTGTCAATGATTCCCAGCCGTGCCAACCACGGCCGTCGGTCGGCCGGCGGCGATTCCAGCAACCGCTCGCCCCAGTCCGACCACGCGCCGGCAAGGATGCCGGCCACGCCCGACGTCGACAGCCGTTGCAGCAGTTCGTCACACAGAGCTCGCGCGACATCGGGCGGTAACGTCAGCGGGTCGACGGGCACAGCGTCGTCCCCATCGCGCTCGAGCTCCCCCGACGCGACCTCGACATCCACCATGATGGGCACGTCCGGGCCGGCCAGCAACCGGCCGAGGTCGGCGACGAAAACCGCCCTGCCGGCGTCGAGCACATCGCCGGGGAGCGCTAGTTCCTGCGGGTTGAGCACCAGTCCGATGGCGTCGACATGTGCTGCCACCGCAGCGAGGCGCACGCCCCGTCCGCGCACCACGTCGGCCTGGCCGAGGGTCAGCCTGCACTGCTCGTCCTGCGCATGCACACGCTCGGCGAGCAGCGCGGCCCACGCCGCCATCTCCGCGATGCGGCGCGGCCTGACCGTGCTGGCCGGGTCGTGACCGAGGTCCCATGCCGCGATCGCCGGGTGATGCGCGAAAGCAGCCAGCAGCGCGTCGAGCCAGCGCACCTGCACCTCGAGCATGAGCGGGTCAGCGTAGATGTCACGCGGACCGCCGTCGGCAACGCGGGCATCGGTGATGCAACGGACGCCGGGCCGTCGGAAACGGCGATCGATCGCGTATGCCGGCAGCATCACGCAGTTGCCGATCGACTGTGCGAACAAAGTCGGCACCACGCGCAGTCCGAGCTCTCGCGCGGCCGCCAGCAGGGTCTCGAGGTCGCGCATGCGTCGCGGGCTGGGCGCGCGGTCAGACGGCATGAAGGCGTCCCAACTCAGTCCCACCCGGATCGTCGGGATGCGGCGAGCGGCGATCGCGGTGAGGTCTCGCGTCACCACCTCGGCATTGAATTCCTGCCACAGGTACGGCCCCACAGCGGCCGGCCGGTAGGACACACCCACCTCGAGCTGATCATGAGCTGGCCGCTCCATCGGCGCAGCTAGTAGACGAACAGGTCGATGCCCCCTGCGACGGTGAGCACCTGCCCGGTGATGTAACGCGCCTCAGGTGACACCAGGAAGCAGATGGCATGCGCGATGTCGTCGGGTGCCCCGGCCGAGCGCAGCGCGGTGCGCAGCACCATGCGATCGTTCATCTTGGGGCTGCCTGCCTTGAACGCCTCGGTGCTGATGATCCCGGGCGCGATCACGTTGGCGGTGATCCCGTAGCGCGCTCCCTCCAGCGCCATCGACTTGCCCAGGCCGATCAGTCCCGCCTTGGTTGTCGAGTACGACGCCTGCCCGAACCCGCCGAGGGTTCCGGCCACTGATGCCATGTAGATGACGCGACCCCAGTTCTGCTCACGCATGTAGGGCCACGCCATCTTGGTGCAGAGCATCGCCCCGGTCAGGTTGACGCGCAGGTCGCGCTCCCACAGGTCCTCGCTCTGATTCTCGATCTGAGCGACGTGATCGAGCGTGCCGGCGTTGTTCACCAGGATGTCGAGCGAGCCGAACTCCTTACGCACCTGGGCGAAGACGTCGCGCACCTGCTCGCGGTCGGTGACATCCATCTTCAAGGCCGCCGAGCGACGCCCCATCTGGCGTATCTCCTCGCTTGTCTGCTCGGAATAAACGGCGTGCTGCGAGGTGAACAGCTGCGCCAGCGCCGAATTGGCGCCCTCAGCAACCTGCTGGATGTTGGGGTCGGACTCGATGAGGATGTCGGTGACCACCACGTCGGCTCCGGCGCGCGCCAGCGCCAGGCAGTCGGCGCGGCCGAGGCCGCGCGATCCTCCGGTGACGACGGCAACCTTGCCGGTGAGGTCGAACATCTGCCGATTATCGCCAAGTGCTCGGCGCTGCCGCGCGGTGAGGCCAGGGCGTACGCTTGCCGCGCTGTGAGTCCCAGGCCCATGTCGCACCGCACGCCGTGACAGACATCGTCGCCGTAGATGTCGTGGTCGAGGTTCCCAAGGGCAGCCGCAACAAGTTCGAGTGGGACCCGGCGGTGAACGCGATCAGACTCGATCGCGAGCTCTTCACCGCAACGCGGTACCCGGCCGACTACGGCTTCGTGGTCAACACTCTTGGCGAAGACGGTGACCCACTCGATGCGCTGGTCCTCCTCGGCGAGCCCACCTTTCCCGGCTGCCACATCTACTGCCGTCCGCTCGGCGTGTTCTGGATGTCCGATGAGCACGGTCCCGATGCCAAGCTGCTGATGGTCCCGTGCGCCGACAGCCGCGTCGACTGGCACGAGCTCGACGACGTCCCCGAGCCACTGCTGCTCGAGATCGCGCATTTCTTCGAGATCTACAAGGAGCTCGAGCCGGGCAAGGCGACGACGGTGCGCGGCTGGGATGGTCGCGTCGCCGCCGAAGCCGAGATTGCGCGCGGCCAGGCGCGCGCAACCTCCTCCTGAGGGCCCGTCAGTGCAGGCGACTTCATGTCGCCGGAGCTGACACCGCTGAATGGGGGGTGCGCGAGGGGGAAACCTGTTCCCCCTTCGTACCTGATCAGCCCGCTGCGGCCGCCACCTGGGTCAGCGGTGGATCCTCGTTGATCACCCGCGGGCGCGCGGCCAATGCCTTGCGCTCGCCGAGGATGAGCCGGCTGATCACCAGGCGCTGGATCTCCGCCGTTCCCTCCCAGATCTGGTAGATCTTGGCGTCGCGCATGAAGCGCTCCACCGGGTACTCCTTGATGTACCCGTAGCCGCCGAGCACCTGCACCGCATCGGTGGTCACGCGCATGGCAACGTCACCGGCCATCAGCTTGGCCATCGACCCCTCGCCACGGGCAAAGGGGATGCCGTTCTGCGCCATCCAGGCGGAGCGCAGGGTGAGCAGCCAGGCGGCGTCGATCTCGGTGGCCATGTCGGCGAGTTTGAACGCGATCGCCTCGTGGCGCGCGATCGGCTTGCCGAACGCAACCCGCTCCAGCGAATAGTCACGCGCGAATTCGAAGGCGGCCCGGGCGATACCGACGGCTCCGGCCGCGACCATCGGGCGGGTGGCCTCCAGCATCAGCAGCGCGCCGACGGCGCCTGGGCCGGTCGCGTTGCCCTCCTTGTCGAAGCCCAGACGAGCCTCTTCGGGAACGAAGCAGTCCTCGAAGATCACCTGCGCGGTGTGCGACGCGCGAACGCCGAGCTTCTTCTCCTTGCGGCCCTGACGCATCCCCGGCGTGTCCTTCTCGATGACAAACCCGGCGATGCCGGCCGCGCCAGCGGACTTGTCGGTGGTGCCGAAGGCCACCTGCACGTCGGCGATACCGCCGTTGGTGCAGAACTGCTTGGTACCGTTGAGCACATAACCGCCCTCCACCTTGCTCGCGGTCGTCTCGAGCGCCATCGAGTCCGAACCGCTGTTCGGCTCGGTGAGACCCATGGCTCCGATGCGCAGCTTGGCCGGGTCACAGAGCATCCCGATGTACTTCTTCTTCTGCTCCTCGGTGCCCATCGCGATGATGCCGGCGCCGGCGAGACCGCTGGCAAAGATCGACACACCGATGCCGGCGTCACCCCAGGAGAGCTGCTCATTGAGGATCATCGATGTCATCAGGTCGAGGCCACCACCCCCGTACTCCTCGGGGAAGCCGCTGGCGGCGTCGAGGCCGAGGTCGTGTGCCTTCTGCATCACGGCCCAGGGGGTCTCCTCTTTCTCGTCGTACTCCGCCGCGACGGGGCGCATCTCGTTGGCCGCAAAGTCATGCGCGAGCTTGCGGATCTCCTCCTGCTCCTGCGTGAAACTGAAGTCGAAGCCCATGTGGTTGTGTCCCTCTATGGTGCCAGTCGGACGGTTGCCCCGCCGTTGGTGAGCACCCGCTCCCCGCTGCTCGACGTGGCCTCGAGCTCGAGGGTGGCGGTTCGGTTGGAATGGTCGACATCGATGACGCGCCCCGTACAGGTGATGGTCTGGCCGGGAAGCAGCGGCTTGGAGAAGCGGCAGGTCACGGACGCTACCTGCTCATACCCGCCCGCCCAGCGCGCCACCGACTCGGTGAGGATGGCCATCTCCAGCAGCCCGTGGGCGATGGTGCCGGGGAGGCCAACCGCGCGCGCGAAATCGGGGTCGACGTGGATTGGATTGTGGTCTCCCGACGCATCGGCGTACGCGTCGATCTGTTCCTGGGTGACCGTGCGCGAGAGCGGGGTCATCTCGTCGCCGACGGCAGCAGAGCCAAGCACCGCAGTGGTCGCGTCAGTCATCGGATGATCATCAGCGAACGGCCGCGGCAGACGGTCTCGCCGTCGCCACGGTGGGCCTCGTGCTCGATGCGCAGGAACGTCATGCCGCGCTTCTCCTCGACGGATGCGATCACCGCGGAGGCGTCCACCACGTCGCCGGCCCGGACCGGCGTGGGCCATTCGAAGGACTGTTCGCCGTGCACCAGCCCGGCCAGGTTCACCCCGACCTCCTCGTCGCCGAAGAGCTGGTAGAGCGTCGGGAACAGACAGTAGAACGCTCCATACGTGGGCGGGACCGTGCCCGGAGAGAACACCTCGGCCGACCCCGCGATCGCCTTGGCGAACGCCTCGGCCCCAGCTCCGTCCACCACCTGGCCGGCCGCCTCGTAGCGGCGCCCGACGTGGCTCTGATCAGGCATTCCCGACCTCCTCGAAGACGCCGACGGCCGTCCGCACAGCGTTGCACCGCGGGGACCAACGCGTCAAGCGGGCCCAAAGTTGACATCCACGTCAACATTGCTGCCGACACTATACCACCGCGGTACGGCCGATTCCCTTGGTCGCCTTCAGCTGGTGAGGGCGTCGGCCCAGCCGGGCTCAGCGGCCGTCCACCCCACCTCAGCCCCCTCCCAGTTGCGCAGGGCCACCCGGCGGAATGGGCTGAGCAGCGGCCCGGCGAGGGTCGCCTCGTCGATCCAGCCGAGGGCCTGGAGAGCTGCCGACGCCACTGCGGGCAGGGCGGTTGGATCGCCGGCCTCGAGCTTGATGGCTACGGCCGGGCCCCGGGGCCGGCGGACGGCTACCCAGACCGCGGCACCGCCGACCTTGACCGTGACGGCGTCGCCAGCTGCTTTCAGGGCGGCGGTGTCGAAACGCCCTCGCCCTGCCACCAGGTAGGGGTGGGCGGCCATGGCGGCCTGGCAGCGCCGTACATCAGGATCGGCGGCGGCCGCAGCGAACATCCGGGCGAGGACGTGTAGCGGGATCTCGTGGGTGGGCAGCCCGCATCCGTCGATGCCCCAGGGGCGGTCCGCAAGGTCGGTGCCCGCGAACCGGCTCATCGCCTGGCGGATCTCCACCTGCAACGGGTGGTCGTAGGCGGCGTACCCTGCGACTGGCCAGCCGGACACCCGGCAGGCCGCCAGCATGGCCGCGTGCTTGCCTGAGCAGTTGTTGTGGATGCGCGCAGGTGCGCCGCCGGAGGCGAGAAGGTGACGCGCCGCTTCGCCGTCGGCGGGAAGCTGTGGGCCGCAACTCAGCGCCTCCTCGTCGATCCCGGCGAGTTGGAGCAGGCGGCGAACCACCTCGACATGGACGGGTTCGCCCTGGTGCGAGGCGCAGGCCACGGCGACCTCGGCATCATCGGCGCCGATCGCGTCCGCGGCGCGCCGCACGAATGGCAGGGCCTGCAGTGGCTTGACGCAGCTTCGCAGCGTTGTTGCCGTGTCGGGGTCTCCCGCCGCGCCGAGCAGGCTGCCATGCGCATCGACGACCGCGACGTGACCTCGAACGACGGCCTCGAGCGCGGCGCCGCGATGCGTGGTGGCGAGGTGGGCAGGAGGCGACCCGGGCACGGCCGGGAAGTGTTGCAGGCCGGTGCCCGGGTCAGCGGCTCAGACCAGGCCCACCATCGCGGTCTGCCGGTGGAAGCGAACGCGGCATCGCTGGCATTTGAACACCAGGCGAAGCCCAAGCCGCCCGATCACCCCGGCGTCGCGGTCGAGGCAGTTCGGGCACACGGCGTGCTCATCGGCGAGTTCGTCAGGCACGGCCTTGAGCGCCAGTTCAACGGGCTTGTACTTCCTCATGCCCTGCATGGTAGCACTCTATGCGACAGTGTCAATATCAGCTTTACTCCCACCGTCTGGGTGGAGCGGGCAGGCCGGGACTCGGCGAGGTGGCGGCGCCGTCGCGCTATAGTTGTCGCGATGCATCGCGCCGAGGCGCGCGCGGGGAAGGAACGGTTTTACGTTTGACTACATGGCAGCGCCTCGGCCGGCCACTTCAGAGCCTGGTATGGATTGCCATCACCGCCGGACTGGTCGGCATCTACGACGGCGCCTCGGGGCTGATCGGCCACGTCTTCAACGTCGCGCTTCTCTTTCTCTTCGCGGCGATCATCTGCCTGATCCTGAACCCGGTGGTCGATCTGCTGCAGCGCGTGCCCGGCTTTCGCAGCCATCGTGCCCCAGCGGTTCTGAGTCTCTATCTGGTGACGTTCGCAGCGATCGGTGGGGTCATCGCGCTGGTCATCCCGAACCTTGTCGACCAGGCGCGCCACCTTCCTCAACTCATCGACCAGCTGCAGCGCGGTCTTGCTGAGCGGGGCATCAACGTCAACCTGGCTTCGCTGCTTCCATCCACGTCTGGGCTCGTGGGAAACGCGTTTACCGTCGTTGCCTCCGTGGCCACCACCGTAGCCGACGTGGTGCTCGTCGTCGTCATCTCCATGTATCTGCTCGTCGATGGTCGCGGCCTGGTCGCGACCACGCGGAATCTGTTTCCAGAGCACAGCCATAAGTTTGACTTCGCTGTTCTCGCGACCGGGTCGACGATGGCCGCCTACGTGCGCGGTCAATCGCTCATGTCCCTGATCATCGGTTCCTACACCGCGCTCACGCTGACTGTCCTCGGCGTTCACTACGCCATCGTGATCGGCGTGGCCGCCTTCCTTCTGGAGTTCGTGCCCATCATCGGCGCCATCGTTGCGATGGCGCTGGGCGTGGTGGTCGCCCTGCTGCAGGGTCCCTTGCTCGCAGCCCTCGCAGGCGTCGCCGGGCTACTTGGTCATGCGCTGGAGGCATACATCATCGGGCCGCGGATTGCCGGTCACGTCACCAAGCTGCACCCGCTCGTGGCCATGGCAGCCCTGCTCATCGGGGCTGAGGTCGCCGGGGTGCTTGGCGCGCTCTTCGCGGTGCCTCTGGCAGCGATAGCCAACATCTTCCTCGGCGCCTTCTACCGCTCGCGACGCGGCAGCGCAGCGATGACCACGGCGGACGATGGCACCGTCGATGCCGAAACCCTGCCCCGGCTCGGCGACGAAATCGAGGCGGTCGAAAAGGAGGGTACGATCGCGGAGCCGGTGCCTCACTGAGCGCCAACCAGCGTTGGGTTCGCTTTGACGGCGGCCACCCCCCTTTGTTAGCCTCGGTCTCGGCCTGATCGTTTCGGGGAGGGGTCGACGGTGCGGCGCCCGTGGCGCTAGAAGAGGGGCTAGAGATCCGCGGTAACCGACATCGCCTGATCCGGCATGCATGGGTGCTCATGGCCGCAGTGCTCGTGCCCGTGCTGGCTCCGCACCCCCCGGCGCCCGTGGCCACGGTGGTCTCCGCACCCCACGCGAGCGGCGACATCATCCTCAGCGCCATCATCGAGCGCCCCGCCACAGTCCCGCCGATCGCAGCGCGCCCGGCTCAGACGGTCGTGGTAAGTGCGGGCGAGACGGTCGAATCCCTGGCCAGAACCAACCACTCAGACCCCGCCGCCATCCGCTGGGCCAACGGCCTCGGCAGCGGCGCCCAGCCCGCCGCCGGCACGGCGCTGCTTCTGCCCCCGGGCGCTGGTGCCCTCGTCGCCGTCCTCCCGGGCGAGCGCCCCAGTCATTTCGCGGTCCGCCTCGCCATCGACCCGCGCGTCCTCCTCGATTACAACGCACTCGCCAAGGACACAGGGCGCGCCGCGGGCAGCTACCTCCAGGTGCCATTGACCGCCGCCCCGCCCGGGGCTCTCGTCGGTCGCTTCTTCTCGCGCGCGCCCGGTTCGGTCCCGATGATCGTGGAGCGCCATGGGCCCGACACATTCCCGTACGGCCAGTGCACCTACTACGTGGCGAGCCGCCGTGACGTGACCTGGGGCGGCAACGCCTGGGCCTGGTTCGAGAACGCGAACGGCCTCCGTCCCGAAGGGCGCGTGCCGGTCGCGGGTTCGATCGTGGTCTTCCACGCCGGCTGGTTCGGCCACGTGGCCTACATCGAGAACGTCAACGCTGACGGTAGCTTCGTCGTCACCGAGATGAACTTCTGGACGAGTGGAGGAGGCTGGGGGCGGGTCGACCACCGGACCATCGCCGGCAATGACAGGTCGATCACCGGCTTCATTTACTAGACCTGACCGTGCCCTGCAGACGCCCCCACCCGCGCGCGCCGTCCCGGCGCCCCGGCGTTGGTTACCCGCTGAACCGGTACCCGATCCCCGGCACGGAGTGGATGTACGTCGGCTTCTCTGCGTCCGGCTCGATCTTTCGGCGCAGCCGGTACACGTGTGCGTCGACCGTGCGGGTCTCGATTTCGACCTCATAGCCCCAGACCCGGCGGAGCAGCTCGCCGCGGCTCATCACCTGGCCCGGGCGCGAGGCCAGCAGGGCGAGAAGATTGAACTCGGTGAGTGTGAGCATCACCTCCTCCCCGTCTCGGAAGGCCTGGCGCCGGCCGAGGTCGATGGTCAGGCCGGGGAACTCGAAGCGGTCACGCGGCTGCTCCTGGGACGAGATCTCGCTGCGGCGCAGGTGCGCGCCGATGCGCGCCATCAGCTCGCGCACCTCGAAGGGCTTGGTGACGTAATCGTCAGCGCCCAGCTCGAGCCCGACCACGACATCGATGGTGTCCGCCTTGGCCGTCAGCATGATGATGGGCACGCGTGAGCCCTCGGACCGCAGCCGGCGGCACACATCCAGGCCGCTCATGCCGGGCAGGTTGATGTCGAGGATGATCAGGTCCGGGTTCTGTTCACGAGCCGCGGCCAGGCCCTCGACGCCGTTGGCGGCCTCGAGAAGGGTGTGGTTCTGCGCGCTGCAGGCGAGCCGGACCACCTCGCGGCTGGGGGCATCGTCCTCAACGATGAGGATGGTCTTTCCGGCTCCGGTCATGACGCTTCGGTCTCCAGGTATGTGGCGATCCGCTGCACGAAGCTCGCCACCTCGATTGGTTTAGAGATGTATCCGGAGCAGCCGGCGGCGAGTGCCTCCTGCTCGTTGCCCTTCATGGCGTTGGCGGTGAG
>DATBPD010000113.1:0-23260 GCA_036561525.1 Candidatus Dormiibacterota bacterium
TGAAGGCATCGAAGCTGAGCATGGCATTGTTGCTGCTGCCTGACGACCCGCCGCCGCATGCTGCCAGCAACAAGGATGTGGAAACGACGGCGAGGGCGAATCTCGCACTCCTACAGCCGGCCATTGCGTGCATCGGTGCCGCCTCCTAGTCGCCCCCCTGTCTGCCGGTAAGCGCCGTCCCAGGCTCGAGGGAAACCGATTGCCATGCTCGATTGCCTGAGCCTATTCCGGCCCGTGGGGACTTGTCAAGGCAGCGGAGTGCACCACCGATCGCGCAATCATCGATGCCGCCGCGCAGAGCCCCGCGAGCAGCAGGAAGGCAACCACGAAACCGCCCGATGCGCTGCGCAGCACGCTCACGATCAGCGGGCCGGTGGCGGCCATCAGGTATCCATAGCAGAGCATCCGACTGGTCAGCTGGCGGCCGGCATCGACGGAGTCGGTGACCTGCAGCGGCACGGTCAGCGCCAGGGTGAAGATCGCGCCCGATCCCAAGCCGAGAGCCACCGCCCACAACCACGGTGCCGACGTCGGTGTGAGGGCCACGAGCAGAAGGGCCGCGCCGAAGGTCACCGCTGCCAGGCGCAGCCCGCCCACCAGCCGGCCGGTGCGCTGCACCACCACCGCCGCCGCGAGGGACCCGACGATCTGCGTGCCGGTGAGAATGGAGATCAACAGGCCGGCGCGGTCGGCCGCCCAGCCGCGCTCCTCATACAGCGGTGCCAGCCAGGCGAGCACGCCGTAATACGTCATCGACTGCAGCCCGAACAACAGCGCCACCAGCGCAACCTGCCGGCTACGACCTGAAGTACGGATCGCCGCTAGCGCGCGCGGAGGACGGTGCACGCGCAGAGCGACGATTGCCCACAGGCCTGCGGCGAGCAGCGCCGGGATCGCCCACACCGCGAGCCCGCCCCGCCAGGTCGAAGAGAGCTGATCGGCCAGGCGCGGCGTCCCGTATGCAGCCGCCCCAGCGCCGATGTTCATGCCGACGGTGTACATGCCCGTCATCAGGGCGGTGTACGCGGGAAAGTAGGTGCCGACCACCGCCGGCAGGATGGTGTTCCCGGCAGCGATACCGGCGCCCAGGCCCAGCGCGGTCACCAGGAGCAACCACGGGTTGTCCGTCCAGAGCCGCAGCCCAACCGCGACGGTGATGACCAGGAGCGCGCCGACGATCGACCATTCGAGACCCCAGCGAACCGCCAGCCGTGCGCTCCACGGCGACATCAGCCCCATCATGACCACCGGCAGCGTGGTCAACAACGAGCCGTACACCAGCCCAGCCCCAAGGTCGTGCACCACTCTTGGAAGCACCGGCCCAACCGACGAGATCCCCATGCGCAGGTTCAACGCCAGGACGAAGGACGCCACTCCAACCAGGAGAAGGAGCCTGCGCGGCACGGGTCAGCGGTGGGCCGTACGGACGATCACTCGCTCGGAGTCACCACGGCACGTCCGACGATCTGGCCGCGCTCCAGCGCCTGGTACGCATTGTTGGCCTCGGCGAGCGGAACACGCTCGGTGACCATCCGCTCGGCACGGATCAACCCCTCTGTGGCCAACCGCAGGATCTCCGGCATGTCCGACCTTGTCCTTCCCCCGTACGAACCGATCACGCGGATGCCTCGCCGGACCAGCCTGGTGATGCCGATCGACGCCGTGGTGGGGCCGGCGGCGATGCCGATGGCCACCATCCGGCCGCCGTCGCGCACCAGGTCGAATGCCTGCTCGAATGTCTGAGGCCGCCCCAGCGCTTCGAAGGCGACGTCAACGCCCTCTCCATCGGTGAGCTCGCGAACAGCGCTGACCACGTCCTGCTCGCTGCCATTGACGACGCTGGTCGCACCCAGGTCGGTGGCGGCCTTGAGGCGGTCGCCGCTGATGTCCACGGCGATGATCTGCCTGGCCCCGAACGCATGCGCCAGCTGAACGAGGTTGAGACCGACACCGCCGATGGCGACCACCGCCACCGTCTCGCCGAGGCGCAGATCCGCGGCGTGCCGCACCGCACCGTACGCGGTCAGGATCGAGCAACCGTACACCGCCGACTCGACGATGGGCAGCTCGTCCGGGAGTGCGAAGACGCCAGTTGCCGGCACCACGCAGTACTCGGCCAGCCCTGCCATCGAGTACATCCAGAGCGGCTGCCCGTCGCCGCGGCGAAGCCGCGTGGTGCCGTCGTACAGGCATCCCCGCAGCCGGTTCAGCGCGAAGAAACGCTCGCAGAGATCGTCGCGTCCCCGCGCGCAGAATCGACAGCTGCCGCAGGGCATGATGAAAGCTCCGACGACCCGCGAGCCAACCGCGGGGGCATCCGTGTCATCAGCGACGGCCACCACCGTCCCGGAGATCTCGTGGCCGAGGACACAGGGGGTCGGGAATGCCACCTCCGCCTTGATGACGTGGAGGTCGGTGTGGCAGACCCCGCAGCCGGCCACCTTGACGAGCACCTCACCCGCCCGAGGCTGCGGGATGGGAATCTCTTCGATGGCGAGGTCTGCATGGGGCGCCGGGAGAACAGCCGCGCGCATGGTGTCGGGGGTGCTCACGGCCGTTGGTCGGAGGACACCGCGGCGATCTCTGCCGGCGTGAATCCGAGCTCGGTGAGGATCTCAGCGGTGTGCGCGCCGACAGACGGCGGCTGGCGACGCAGGGTTGCTTCGCCAGAGCTGTAGCGAACTGGATGTTTGAGGACACGCACCACTCCCGCCTCCGGGTGATCGAACTCGAGCACGGGATCGAGGAAGCGCACCGCCTCGTCCGCAAACGTCGCCGTCAGGTCATTCACAGGGGCGCACCAGATGTCGCGCTCGCGCAAACGTGTCACCCACTCACTGGTGGTTCGCTCGCGGAAGTACGGGTCGAGCAGCATGCGAATCTCGTTGCGATGCGTGTAGGCGAGCGCCGGGTCCTCGAATGCGCGCAGCTCCTCGGGATTGCCGAGCACCTCGCTGATCGCCTTCACCGGGGCCATCGAGATCGCCAGGTGTCCGTCGGCGGTCGCGTAGAACCCGTACGGCACGGCGTGAAATGTGTCGGCGAGCGGCGCCGTGGGGCGCTCCAGCTGGGTTCCGTTGAGGTGATAGACGACGGGCTCGGTCTGCAGGTCGAGTGCCCCCTGGACAAGCGTCACCTCGACCCGCTGGCCCTCGCCGGTGCGCTCACGACGCACCAGACAGCCGAGGATTCCCATCGCCAGCAGGCTCGCGCTGTGCTGATCCACCACGGCCGCGCCCGCCACCGTCGGACCCTGCTCGGCTGTCCCGGTGTTGGCGCCAAGTCCCGACAGCGCCTGGATGAGCAGGTCCTGGCCGGGCAGCAGCCGGTAGGGACCGTCGCTGCCGTACCCCGAACCGGACGCGTAGACGATGCCGGGGTTGGTCTGACGAACGTGCTCGTAGCCCAGCCCCAGTCGATCCATGACCCCCGGGCGAAAGTTCTCCACCACGACATCGGCGTTGTCGACCAGGCGCCGGGCCGCCTGCAGGGCCGCCGGGCTCTTGAGGTCGAGGGCCACGCTGCGCAGGTTGCGGTTGCCGAGCAGGAAGAATGCGCTGACTCCGTTGATGAACGTGTCAGCTCCGGCCCAGCTTCGTTCCCACGCCCCGCGGCCGGGTTGCTCGACCTTGATCACGTCAGCGCCCATGTCAGCGAGGTACTGGCACGTCGCCGGGCCCATCAGGAACTGCGAGAAGGCCACGATGCGGATGCCGTCGAGCAGCTGCAGGGCCTTCGGCTCCTGGGACATCAGGTGATCAGCTGCATGATGTGCGTGGCCACGGCGACCGTGTCACCACGCTGGTTGGTGACCTCGATGGCGCCGACGGTGCGCTCTTTCTCGGGCACCACCGACGTGATCTCGTAGCTGATGGTCAGGGTGTCGCCGAAGTAGACCGGCTTGATGAAGCGAATTCGGTCGTATCCAAGCGACACCATCGGCCTCTCGAAGTCCTCGAGGATGCGCGTGGAGGTGGCCGACATGTAACCGACGATGAGCGCGCCGTGGGCAACCCGATGGCCGAGGCTCGTTTGCCTGCAGTATTCCTCGTCGACGTGGTTGGGATCCAGGTCGCCGGTGATGCCGGCGAACAGGTACACGTCCGACTCGCTGACCGTCTTGCTGAAGCTGGTGCGCTTGCCGATGGGCACGTCGGCGATGCCCACAGCAGGCGCCCGCTGCGTACCGCTCTGCTCGCCCTCGGTCACCACCATGAGCTCCCCGCGGTGATGCCACCATCGACGAACACCGTCTGGCCGGTGATGAAACGCGCACCTTCCGAGGCGAGGAAGGCGACCACGTCGGCGACGTCCTCGGGAGTCCCGATCCGGCCCAGCGGCGTGTTCTCGATCGTCGCCGCCGCGCGCTCTGGATACTCGTTCATGTAGGCCTCCGTCAATGGCGTCCTGATGATCCCCGGCCCGACGGCGTTGACGTTGACGCCTCTGGGTCCCCACTCGATTGCCAGCGAGCGAACCAGGCCGCTCAATCCTGCCTTGGTCGCAGTGTAGGCAGCGCGAAGGTCCATGCCGTGGATGGCCACGGCCGACGCGGTGACGACGACGCGGCCGCCGGGGCGCGCGAACAGCAGCGGGCCGAACACCTGGCACGTGACAAACACTCCGTAGAGGTTGGTGTCGATCATGTCGCGGAGCTGTGCATCCTCGAGGTCGAGAGCCTTGCCCCGTGTGTTGACGCCGGCGTTGGGCACGAGGATGTCGATCCCGTCCAGGCGGTCGCGGATGGATTCCAGCGCAGCGCGGTCGCGGACGTCGGCGAACTCCGCACAAACGCGGTCATCACCGGCGAACTCCGACTGGATCTCGGCGATCTGGTCCCTGGCGTTGCTCACCGCGATGACGCTGGCGCCCCGCTGATGCAGCGCACGGGTGATTGCCAGGCCGATGCCGCGAGTGCCGCCGGTCACCAGCGCAGTGCGGCCTTCGAGTCTCATGGGGACGGTGCCCCTTTCGGCTCAACCTTCTTGAACGGCTCGAGGATGTGCTTGGCGAAGAGCTCGAGCTGGTCGAGATCGGCGGTCATGGTGTGCAGGAAGATGTGCTCGACGCCGGCGTCGACACGAGCCTGGATGCGCTGCTGGATCTTGTCGATGGTGCCGGTCAGGTACACGGTCTCGATGTAGTCCCAAGGCCTCTCATCGGAGACCACGCCGAGCAGGTGGCGCTTCTGCTCGTCGATGACCTCGTCGTGGTTGGTCGTCTCGGTGAGCCAGCAGAAGTTCTCGTGGGCGATCGCGAAGCCGGTCTGCGCGCGGGAGCGGCCGCGACGGATCAGCTCGTCGTCGATGACCTTCAGGTCCTCGGCGATCTGCCGCGGTTCGGCTGTCGGCCGGGCGATCCAGCCGTCCCACCGGCAGATCCGATCCAGGACCTTCGGCGCCATCTGCGCCTGGTCGGGGGAGGCCTCGTGCGCGAGTTGCTGGCCGCCGGCCGCCCACACCGGCGGAACGTGGCTCAGCGGCTCCACGGTGATGTCGTGCATGTTGTAGTGCGCACCCTCGAAGGTCACGTGCGCACCCCTGAGCAGTTGCATCGACGCCTCGAGCACCTCGTCGGTGCGGGCTCCGCGCTGCTGCCGCGTTCCTCCGGTGGACTCGAACTCCGGCGGGTACCACCCGGTGCCGATGCCGTAGATGAAGCGTCCGCCGCTGAGGTGTTGCAGGGTTGCGATCTCCTTGGCGAGGACGACCGGCTGCCTGGTGGGGAGCACCAGCACGGAGGTCCCCAGCTGCACACGTTCGGTGACGGCGGCGACGTGCGCCAGCGTGATCATCGGCTCGGTCCAGCTGACCCTGTAGAAGCGGGTGGCGGTGAGCAGGTGGTCGGTGATGAACAACGAGTCGAACCCCAGCTCCTCCGCCCGGGTGGCGAAACGGCGGATCTGGGCGCCGTGCTGCGCGGTCTGCCCGGGCAGCAGGTAGGAGGGGACGAACACTCCGACCTTCATCGCGCCGCCTCCGCGAGAGCCGCCGGCTCGTCCAGCTCGCCGGCGATGCGCATCGCCGCCCGGATGCGCTCCCTCTCCTGGTCGGAAATCGGCAGCAGCGGCTCGCGCACGGTTTCGCCCTCGAGCACGCCCTGCATGACCAGCGCAGCCTTGGCACGGGCGCGGTAGCCGCGGACGGGGGCGGCGAAGATCTCGTTGACCAGCGGGGTGAGCCGATCCATGATCGCGCGCGCTTGCGCGTGCCGGCCGGCCAGCGCGTGCTCGATGAGCTCGACCTGCTGCCGCGTTGCCACCGCGCCGAAGCCGATGAGCGCTCCCTCCGCTCCCAACAGAAACGATTCGTAGATGAAGTTGTCGTTGCCGGTGAGAATTGTGCAGTCCGGACGCGCCGCCTTCACCGCATCGCGGGTCCTGACAAAGAGCTGTGGATCAAAGGAAGCCTCCTTGATGGCGGCGACATCGGTCACCAGGCACAGCTTTGCCAGCAGCTCCGGCAGGAAGTTGACGCCGCCGAGCGCTGGCTGGAGCACGAAGAGGATCAGGGGCAGCCCGGTGGCATCGCCGATCGCAGCGTGGTAGCGAACCGCCACCTCCGCGTCGAGCGGCGCTCCCTGAAACGCCGAGATCGGGAAGACCAGCAGCCCGGCGGCCCCGACCCGCTTGAAGTCCTGGGCCAGCGTCACCGCCTGGCTGGTGAACTGCGCGCCGAGGCCGGCGACGACGGGCACCTGGCCGCCCACCTCGTCGATGACCACCTCGAGGACGCGCAGACGCTCGTCCGGCCAGAGGTGCGGGCCCTCGCCCGTGTCGACGTTGATTGCCAGCGCCTTTGGCTTGGCCGCGACCACGTGTCGGATGTAGCGACGAAGCCCGGGCTCGTCGATCTCCGCGTTGACGGTCATGGGAAGGACCGTCGCCGGAATCAAACCCGCGAGGTCAAGCTTCATGGTTCTCCTGCATGAGTTCGCAGACGCGAGCCCGGAGTCCGAAGGCTCCGGGCCGCGCCGTCGAGTGCTGTCTACTTGGTGGCCGTGCTCAGTTGATCGGCCGTGAAGGTCTTCTGGATCTGCTCGTTGCCCTGCAGGTCCACCTGCACAGCGTCGAAGGGTCCGAAGACGTTGTGGTACTGGTTGAAGTCCATCGGCCCGCTGGCGCCTTCGAAGTTGATCTTCTTGCCGGCCTTGAGGTCGGCGACCGCGGTTGCCCAGTCGGAGACCTTGTCTCCCGGTGGGTTGGAGATCTGCGTGATGGCGTTGGTCATCGCCTGCGGATCGGTGCTTCCGGCCTGTTCGATCGCCAGCGCCAGGACCATCACCGAGTCGTATGCGTAGTTGGCGTTGGCCAGTGGCTGGTGGCTGTAGACCTTGGCGTACCAGGTGTTGAAGACAGAGCCGCCGCCACCCGGCTCCGAGCCGCCGACCAGCGAGACCAGGTGCGCATGCGCCACCGGGATGCCAATGGCATTGTTGTAGTCACTGCCGGTGGTCGAGTCCGTTCCGATGAACGGGATCGCGTAGTTGTTGGCCTCATGGAAGTTGGAGAAAAGGGTGCCGGCGGTGACCGGGTCCTGGTGGGTGAAGATCACGTCGGGGTGGGCGTCGATGGCGCGCTGGACCTCCGAGCGGTACGACGACTGGCCGACGGTGAGGTCGATCGCCGCGAGCACGTGGCCACCCAGCTTCTCGAACTCCTGTTGGAGAACCGGCTTGAGCGTCTGGGCGGAAGCCTCCGTCGAGAACATGATCACCGCGTTCTTGTAGCCCTTGCTGATGGCGTACAGCGCCATCGCCACCCCCTCCTGGGAGTCAGAGGGGCTGCCGCGCCAGACCCACTTGTCGCTGAGCTTGTCGAAGTCCGTGGAGCCCCCCTGGAACATGTCGGGAATGTGGAAGCGGTCGATGATCGGCTGGGTCGCGCCGATCTCCGGCGTCTGCGGCCCGATGATGCCCACCACATGGTCGACGTTGATGAGCTTCTGCAGCGCGGCCACGGCGTCGATCGGGTCGCTCAGCTCATCGCCGTTGGAGATCTGAACCTTCTGGCCCAGGATCCCACCGCTGTCGTTGATCTCCTTGAGCGCGACCTGGCAGCCCTCGTTGAACGCCTGTCCGAAGGTGGCCTCCGATCCGGTGAATCCGGCGAGGTCGCCGAGGACCACGGGTCCGCTGAGAGTCGCGTTGGCGCCGCTGCCGCCACCGCCGTTGCCACCGCTGCCATTGGCGCTGCCGCATGCGGCGAGCAGAAGCCCGCTCGCACACAGCGCGACCGTGATGCGGTGCCTGCGTCGTGGAACCTTCATGTCGTGATCTCCTCGAGTGAATGGGCGTCGGATGTGCTGCGTGCCGTCGATCTGGTTGCGGAAGTTCTCTGCTACGCGGTCACCTCCGCTGGGGTGTGCCCGTCGCCGCCGGCAGCTGCTGCCTTGCCGATGTACAGCTCGCCGATCTCCGGGTTGTCGAGGATCTCGCGCCCCGTTCCGTCGAGGCGGTTCTCGCCCAACACCAGCACGTAGCCCCAGTCGCATTCCGCCAGCGCGCGCCGCGTGTTCTGCTCGACAAGCACGATGGCGACGCCGGTCTGCTTGATGGCGTGGATGTGGTCCCAGACCACGTGCTCGTACCGCGGCGAGAGGCCGGCGGTGGGCTCGTCGACAAGCAGCACCGAGGGGTCCGCCATCAGCGCACGCGCCAGTGCGAGCAGGTTGCGCTGGCCCCCACTCAGAGTGCGCGCAGGGCGCTTCAGCGCGCCGCGGAGGTCGGGGAACAGTTCGCAGAGCTGCTCCGCCTTCTGCCTGACGCCCTGTCGCCGCACGATACCGCCCATCTCCAGGTTCTCCATCACCGTCAGCGATGGGAAGACGTTGGCGAGCTGGGGGACGTAGGCCAGGCCCTGCCGCACCAGCCTGTTCGCCGGTTGCCCGGTGACATCTCGCCCACCGAGCACGACCCGCCCGGTGGTGGCACGGATGACGCCGGCGACAACCTTCAGGAGAGTGGATTTGCCAGCCCCGTTGGGACCGACCAGCACGCTGATCTCACCGGCCCGGGCAGCAAGATGCACATTCTTGATGATCGGCACGTTGTTGTAGCCGGCTGTCACCCCGTCCACCAGCAGCGCTCCGTCCAGCTCACGCAACGGTGACGACTCCGAGGTACGCATCGAGAACCGCTGGGTCGTTGCGGAGCACGTCCATGGTGCCACTGGCGATGGGCGTGCCGAGCGCCATCACGATGGCGATGTCGCAGGTTTCCTCAACGAAGGTGAGGTTGTGCTCGACGATGACCAGGGTGATCCCCGACGCACGGAGGTAACCGACGGCGTCGGTGATGTGCCGAACGAGGACGGGATTGACCCCGGCGAGCGGCTCGTCGAGGAGCGCCAGCCGGGGTCGTGCCATCATGATCCTGGCGAACTCGAGCAGTCGCTTCTGGCCGCCGCTCAGCTCGCCCGCGCGGTGGTCGCGCAACGCCAGCAGACCGAGGTCGGCGAGGATCACCCTGGCGCGTTGCCGGTCCTGGCGATCGGAGCGCTTGATCTGTCGCCCCATGAACAGCGAACGCCACACCGAGTCACGTCCCGCCGAGGGCGCGGCCACCAACATGTTCTCCATGACCGACAGGGAGCTCCACTCGCGAGTGGTCTGAAAGGTGCGAATCAGCCCGCGCGCCGACACCTGGTCAGGTGGGCGGCCGGTGATCACCTCGCCCGCGAAACGCACCTCGCCGGAGTCGGGTCGGTGAAATCCGGACAGGAGGTTGACCGTCGTGCTCTTGCCCGCACCATTGGAGCCGATCAGCCCGGTGATCGAGCCCTCCGCAACCGTGAACGAACAGTTGCGCACGGCCTCGACCCCACCGAAGTGTTTGGACAACCCGGTGACCTCCAGGATCGGCGCAGCGTTCATGTGAGCTGCGCGGTGGCCGGAGCCGCCGGGGCACGACTGGTGGTGCCTTTGTCGTCGTCGCGGTTGCTGTCCTTGTCACGGGGCTCGGGAAGGATTCCCTCGGGGCGGAATCGCAGCACCAGGATGATGATCAGCCCGGCAACGACGCCGCGCAGGGCTTCGTTGGCGTCCGGGTTGCCCGGGATCGGCGGGATGAAGCGCGTGGTCTCGGAGATCACGCCGGTGAACAGGAACACACCGAGAATCGCTCCGAGCGTGTTGCCGGTGCCCCCGAGGAAGATCGCTGTGTACAGGATGAACGTCTCTCCAGGGGTCCACCCTGCCGGGTTGAAAGCACCGATGAAATGCGCGAGCAGAGCGCCGCCGAAGCCCGCGATCAGGGACCCGAGGATGAAGGCCTTGAGCTTGAACCGGAAGACCGGTCGCGCGAACGCCTGCGCCGCAAGCTCGTCGTCGCGGATGGCGCGCAGGGTGCGCCCGAACGGGCTGCGAAACAGGTGGCGCGCCAGCAGATACACCCCGAGCAGCGCGACCAGGCAGAGGGCCAGGTAGAAGAATGTGTACTGCTCGGGCGTCAATGGAAGCTGGTCGGCGAAGGGCTGCGGGATGCCGAACAACCCGACCTGGCCGCCGAAGATGCCCCGGTTCTGGGCGATGACCTGGTAGATGACCAGCCCCATCGACAGGGTGACGATGGCGAAATAGTCAGAGCGCAGTCTGCGCAACGCCAGCGCGCCGACGACCGCGCCCAGCGCCCCTGCGGCCAGGGTCCCACCCAGAGCAGCGACGGGAAACGGCAGCTGCAGGCTGAGCAGGTACGTCTGCTGGTGCGCGTACACGGGCGGCCCGATGGTGAGTCCCGCGGACACGTACGCGCCCACCGCCATGAACGTGATGTAGGTTAGGTTGAGCATTCCTGCCCAGCCCCACTGCACGTTCAGGCCGATGGCGAGGATCGAGAAGATCGACACCAGGGTGAGCGTGGAGACGAGGTAATCGATCATACCGTGGCGCGTTCCCTGGTCCCGAACAGGCCGGACGGTCGCACCAGCAGCACCAGGATGAGGATGCCCACGGCAAGAACCTGCTTGTAGCTCGACGCCAGGTACGCTCCACCGACCTCCGTGACCAGGCCGAGGATCACGGCGCCTGCCATCGCGCCGTACGGCCTGCCGATGCCGCCGGCCACCGCCGCGGCAAAGGTGACGAGCAGGAACGAGTACCCGGTGAGGGGATTGAACGTACCGCCCTGGAGAGCGATGACCACGCCGGCGAGCCCGGCGATCCCACCCGCCATCAACCAGGTGAGGGCGACCACCCGCGGCATGTTGATGCCGGTGACGCTGGCCAGCTCACGGCTGTCGGCCACGGCTCGCTGTGCCTTGCCGAACGTGGTGTAGCGAAGCACAACGTGCAGCGTCACCATGATCGCCACCGCGACGACCATGACCACGATGTCGGTGGCCGTCCAGAGGAAGGGGCCGACCTGGTTGACGCTCTGAAATGGGATCACCAGGCTGTGCGTGGTGCCACCGAAGAACACGATCAGACCGTTCTGGATCATCAGCGACAGGGCGATGGTGATCACGAAGAGCACCGTCACCTTGGCGCCCCGACGGTTGAACGGCTCGATGATGCCCCGGTTGATCGCCCACGCTGCGGTTGCGGTGACGCCGGCGCCGACGAGCGCGTCGAAGAACAGGTTGTTGGTCAGGTACTGAGCCACCAGGGCTCCGTACGCACCGAGGGTGAGGAACTCGCCGTGGGCGAAGTTGGGGATGTTGCTGACGCTGAACTGGAGCGAGAGCGCCACGGCCGACAGCGCGATGACCGCGGATGTCACCAAGCCGAATCCGACCGCGTGCATGAAGGTGCTCATCGACCGGCGGTGTCTCCTCTGCCGTTTTGCGCCTTGGCTGCCGCAAAAGGAAATGCTTTTCCATGTACGGGCGCCGCATACAATGCGCCGCCCCCGCGGGTCTGTCAAGGGCCGGCGGGGAGCTCGCGGCGTGAGGCTGTGGAGGCTGCGGTGACCGGTGTTGTGATCAGCTCTCTGATCAGCTCCACCTGGCGTGGGTCGTCGGTGGTGGGCCCGAGCACGATGTACTGACAGCCGGCGTCCTGCAACGCCCGCAGTCTGGCGACCTGCTGGGCCGGGGTGCCGAGCAGGTAGCTGCGGCGCAGCTGATCGAACGGTCGATGGCTGCCCATCGTCTCCATGAAAGGTCCTTCCTGCTGGCGGAGGGCTTCGGCCTCGTCGTCGGTGTCGACCACGTGGATGAAGTTGCAATGGCCAAAGGTGAAGGTCTCGAGCGTGCCACGGCGGCGCATGACCTCAGCAGAGATCTCCTTCCAATCCGCGGTGATCATGTGGAGATCCGCCGCGCTGCGCGACAGCCAGCCGTCAGCCTGGGCGATCCGCTCGAGCACCTTCGGCGCCACCCCGCCGATGTCCGGCGACGCCACGTCGGCGACACGCCCGCCACCGGAGACCCACACCGGCGGCATCGTCGCCGGGCGCGGTTCGATGGTGACGTCACGGAAGCGGTAGAACTGGCCCTCGAACGTCACGTTGTCCTCGGTCAGGAGCCGCCTCGTCGCCGCGATGAGCTCATCGGTTCGGGCGCCGCGTTCCGCGATGCTGCTCCCGGTCGCCGCGTACTCCGGCCCGTACCAGCCGGTGCCCACGCCAAAGATGTACCGGCCCTCCGACAGGTAGTCGAGGGTGCCGATCTCCTTGGCCAGGATCACCGGGTTGCGAACCGGCAGCACCAGGATTCCGGTGGCCAGCTTGGCCGTGCGGGTGAGCGCGGCCGCGTAGGTGAGCGCGTTGATGGGTTCCAACCAGGTCACGCCGTACAGGCCCGGTGCAGTCAGCAGGTGATCGATGACCCAGATGTCGAACCCCGCCGCCTCGGCGGCGCTGATGCAGTCGCGCAGGCGCGAGCGATGATCGACCGAGCTATCCCCATAGACGTACGTGGGCAGCCAGAGGCCGAATTTCATCCCACCCCGACCGGCGCAAGCTCCCCCGCGGCAACCATGGCGTTGCGAACGGCGGTCCGCTCGGCGTCGGACACGGGCAGCAGCGGCTCGCGCACCGTGGCGCGATCGAGAATGCCCTGCATGACCAGAGCCTCCTTGCACCGCGCGCGATAGTTGCGCACCGGAGGCGCGAAGAGCGCGTGCATGAGCGGCGTCAGTCGGTCCATGAGCTGCCTGGACTCGTCCAGCCGCCCGGCCACCGCGGCGTCGACCATGGCGGCGAGCTGGCCCGTCGGCACCGCGCCGAAACCGAGCAGCGCGCCATCCGCGCCGAGCACGAACGATTCGTAGATGAACGGGTCGTCGCCGGTGAGGATGGCCACCGGGCGGCGCTGGCTGCGCACCGCGGCCACGACCTCGACGTACACCTTGGCGTCGAACGACGCCTCCTTGATGGCGACGACCTGCGCCAGCCCGCATAGGCGCTCGAGGATGGCCGGCGCCAGGAGCACCCCGCCCAGCGAGGGCACCAGGTTGAAAAGCACCAGCGGAAGTTCGACACCGTCGCCGACAGCGCTGTGATAGCGGACCACCAGCTCCGGGTCGAGCGGGGCGCCCTGGTACGCGGAGATGGGGAAGACGAGCAGCGCTGAGGCGCCCGCGTCACGGTAGTCCTTGCCGTACGCAACCGCCTGCTGGGTGAACTGCGCGGGCAGCCCGGCGATCACCGGGACCCGGTCACCGATCTCGTCGACGACGATCTCGACGACGCGGACCCGCTCCTCGTGCGACAGGTGGGGCGCCTCGCCGGTATCGACGTTGACCGCCACCCCATGGATCGGGGCACGCGCGACGTGCTGCATGTAGCGACGCAGCCCCGGCTCGTCGATCTCGGCGCCGGCCGTCATCGGCAGGATGGTGGCGGGGAAGAGTCCCTTGAAATCGATGTTCACCTCACAGCTCCTCGGGAATTGCCGCTGGTTGTTGTGCCTTCAAACAGGTCGCGCCCCGCCACCAGCGCGCCGATCTTGGCGTCGGCGATGGATCGCGGCAGCATCCAGAACCCGCAGTCGGGATGGACGTACGCGATGCGAGACGGGTCACCGAGAAGCGTCGAGGCGGTCTCGATCCGCTGGGCGACCTCATCCGCCGATTCAACCACGGTCGTCTTGATGTCGATGACCCCGATCCCCAGGCGCAGCCGCCCGTCGACCTCACGCAGCCTCTCCAGGTCGCTGTAGCCGGGACGGGCCAGCTCGAGAACCACATGATCGGCATGGATTCGCTCGAAGAAGGTGAGCAGCTGCGCCCAGGTACCCGGCTGCACCCGCTGGCCGCCGTAGTTGCCAAAGCAGAGGTGGACGGCCGGCGTTCCGCGAACGGCGTCGAGGATGCGGTTGACAGCCTCGGCGGCGAGCTCGGCATCCTCCGGCCTGCCGGGAAGATTTGCCTCGTCGACCTGGATGACCGCGGCGTCGATCGACGGCACCTGCGCGGCGAGGACGTCGGCGAGGGCCAGCGTCAGCTCGCGGAGATCGTGGTAGTGCGTGTCCAGGAGCATGCGGGCGAGCATGTACGGGCTGGTCAGGGTGAACTTCAACGGCGAGTCGGTGAGCGCAGCCACCCGACGGGCGGCCTCGACAAGGTCGAGCGTGCCCTCACCCACCGGGCCCTCCACGACTCCCGATGGGCGGCGGCGGAAGTCGAGGTGCGACTGCGATCTGAACAGCTCGATGTCCGACCGCGTGATCGCGGATCGAATGCCGGCCATCGGCTGGACGAAGTACTCGATCATCCCGTTGGTCTCCGGATGATCCGGGTTGAACCTGTACATCTCGCCGTCGACGACCACGTCGATGCCGGCGCGCTCCTGGGTCCTGAGGATCACCGAGGTGGCGTCGCGCAGCGCCTGATCGCCGGGCCGCGCCGCCAGCCACTGCGGAACCGGGTAGCTGCCCACCAGCGTGGTCAGGATCTGCGCCACCTCATCGCTCCTCCACGTACTGGATCAGGATGCCAGCTTCCTGTTGCGGATCGGCGAGACCAACCAGGGTGCCGCGCGAGCCGGTGTGCGGGACGGCGTCGACAGCGCGCAGACCGCACTGCGAAGCGCCGGCCAGCGCCGCCGCAACATCATCGACACGCAGGGCGAGGTGGTGGATGCCCTCGCCATGACGCCGCAGGAAACGAGCAAGGTCGGAGTCCTCGGTCAGCGGTTCGAGCAGCTCCACCATCGCTGGGCCGGCCCCGAAGAAGGCGGTGCGCACGTCGCGGAACAGCTCATCGCTGCGAAACGCCAGGCCGAGGTCCTTCTCGAAGTGCGGGCGTGCGCCGTCGATCGACCGCACCACCCAGCCGACGTGATGCACGGTGCTCACGTCACAACCCGCCTGTCCGCCCCGGGCCAGTGGTCAGGTTGACATGCTGCGGCAGCCACGCGCAGAGTATGCCCGATGCGGACGGAAACCGTTTGCCACGGGACGCCCGAGAGGGTGGGGTAGCAGCTGAATCAGCCGGGGAACCCCGCGTATTGCGGTCTGCACGCCACCACCTCCGACGTTCGTGACCGAGCGCCGTCATTCGCCGTGCTGCCCGTCGGTGCCCATGAGCAGCACGGCCCGCACCTGCCGCTGGCGACCGATGCGATGGTGGCGGCATGGGCCGGTGAGCAGGTCGCGCGTCGTCTCGGAGGCTGGCTGCTGCCCACCATCCCCTATGGAACGTCCTTCACCCACCGGACATTTCCCGGGACGATCACGCTCGAATGGTCGACGTTGGCGGCCATCGTCGGCGACGTCGTCGCCGGCGCCTACAGCCATGGCGTGACGACCGTCATCGTGATGAGCGGTCACGGTGGCAACTTCATCCTCAACCCGTGCATCCGCTCGCTGAACGCCCGCCGCACCGACGGGCAGGTGGTGCTGGTCCCCGAGGCAGTGTTCTTCGGCGAGTCGATGAGCGCCGACGACTTCCACGCCGGGCAGTGGGAGACCTCACTCACCCTGGCGCTGTGCAGGGATGATGTGCAGATGGAGAAGGCCGTCGACTGCGTTCCCAACGGCGCGAGCCGCGCAGAGCTCACCAACCGGCCGATCTCCGACTTCACCGCGACCGGGGTGTGGGGCCGCGCCACGCAGGCAACCGCCGAAGAGGGATCGCGTCTGCTCGCGGAGATGGGTGACCGTGTCTGCGCCTATGTGTCGGCGTGGCTCGACCGGCTCAACGCGGAGCGCCACTGAGCGATGGGCGCACTGACGGGGAGGGTCGCGGTGGTGACCGGTGGCAACCAGGGAATCGGCCTGGCCATCGCCCGCGCCATGGCGGCAGAGGGGGCGGCGATCGCGATCTGCGCGCGAACCCAGGCATCCCTGGAGCGGGCGGCTGAGGACATTCGCGGCGCCGGCGTGGCGTGCCTGGCGGTCGCCTGCGACGTCGCCGACCCGGCGTCGACCGATGCCATGGCAGCAACCGTCGTCGCCGAGCTTGGCACCCCGGACGTGGTCGTTGCCAACGCCGGGATCGCCGGGGCCATCCGTCCGATGCACGAGCTGTCCTACGACGACTGGCGGGAATGTGTCGGCATCGACCTCGACGGTGTCTACCTGACCTTCCGCCGCTTCATCCCGCCGATGATCGCGCGCGGCAGCGGCCGCCTGATCGCGCTCTCCTCGATGACCGGCAAGCGCCCGATGGCCGAACGCACCCCGTACGCCGCCGCCAAGATGGGCGTCATCGGCCTGGTGCGCAGCCTCGCGCTCGAGTTGGGCCCGCACGGCATCACCGTCAACAGCATCTGCCCGGGAGCCGTTGGCGGTGCACGGCTCGACCGCGTGGCCACGCAGCAGGCTGAGGCGCTGGGGATCACCCCGGCAGAGTCGATGAGACGCTTCAGCGACCCTGCCGCCCTGAAGCGGCCGACGACGGCCGAGGAGGTGGCCGCGGCGTGTGTCTTCCTGGCATCCGAGGGCGGCTCAGGGGTCACCGGAGAGGACATGAACGTTTCCGCCGGCCTGGTCATGTATTAGCTTTCTGCCCCAGATGGCACAGGCAAAGCGGGGTGCGTCGACGAAAGCCAGGAACCGCGCCAGGCCGGCGCCGCAGAGTCCGGCGATCCTGCTCGACGTGGCCGCCGCGGCGCGCGTGTCACTCGCAACCGCGTCTCGCGCCCTCGACCCGGACAGCGATCATCCGGTCAGCGCCAGCACGCGCGAGCGCGTCCAGGCCGCGGCCGCGCGGCTCTCCTATCACCCCAACCCGATGGCCCGCGCGCTGCGCGCCCGGCGCACCCCGACCATCGCCGTCGTCGTGCACGACGTCAGCGACCCGTACTTCGCCGAGATCGTGCGTGGAGCGACCCACACCGCGTCGACACACGGGTTCCTCACCGTCATGTGCAACAGCGACCGCGACCCGGCAACGGAGCTGCGCTACGTCCAGATGCTCTGCCTGAGTCGTGTTGCCGGCGTTCTCTTCGCCGGCGGTGGACTGGAGGAGCCGACCTACCGACGCGCCATGCGCGGCTTCATCCGGAGCATCAGCGAGTACGGCGGTGCCATCGTGGCGCTCGCCCCGCGCGCTGAGGCGTGGGCCGCCGAGGTTCCCGACAATCGGGGCGGAGCACGGCTGGTCACCGAGCACCTGCTGTCGCTCGGGCATCGCTCCATCGCCATGATCGGAGGTCCTCCCTCCATCCGAACCAGCCGAGAGCGCGAGCGCGGGTACCTCGAGGCCATGGATGCGGCAGGCGCCGATCCCTACGTCGCCACCAGCGATTTCAGCAGGTCGGGCGGCGCCGAAGCGATGTCACGTGTGCTGGCGCGACGCGAACGCCGCATCACGGCGGTGTTCGTGGCGACCGACAGCATGGCCATCGGTGCTCTCACCGAGCTGCGCCGGCGCGGCCTCGAGGTGCCCGACGACATCTCGGTCGCCGGCTTCGATGACATCCCGGGTTTGGATGTGGTCCATCCCAGCCTCACCACCGTGCGCGTGCCGATGGCGGAGATCGGCTCGGCAGGTGTCACCAGGTTGCTGGCACTGCTCAACGGTGAGCCGGGCAGGCCGCGCGTCCGGGTGCATCCTGTCACGCTGATGGTTCGCGACAGCACAGCGCCACCACGCCGGCAACGCATCTCTCGCGCGCGCAGCTGACCCGCGCGTCGTCGCGGCATCACCACCACGAGTCACCGGCGCTCAGCCCACCGTCGACGAAGAGAGTCTGGCCGGTGATGAAGCGCGCATCATCGGACGCCAGGAAGGCGACCACCTCGGCAACGTCATCGGGTTCGCCGAGCCGCCCCAGGGGCGTGTTGGCGATCGCCGCGGCAACCTGCTCAGGATGGTCCTCGATGTAGCGATGGAGCAGCCTGGTTCGGATGATCCCGGGTCCGACCGCATTGACAGTGATGCCCAGCGGCCCCCACTCGATGGCCAGGCTGCGCACCAGTCCGGACAGCGCTGCCTTGGTCGCCGAGTACACGGTGCGCAGCCTCATGCCATGGACGGCGGACACCGAGCTGGTGACGACCACGCGGCCGCCGCCGGCCTGCGCGAGCATCGGCGCGAACTCCTGCAGCGTGATGAACGTGCCGTACACGTTGGTGTCGATCATCGAGCGGATGTCGTCGTCGGCGACGTGCAGCGCCTCCTCGCGGAGGGCGGTGCCCGCGTTGGCGACGACGATGTTCAGCAACACCCCGGCGTGCTCGAGGGCCGCGCGAACCGCTCGCAACTGCACGCGCCGGCGGATGTCCGCTTGAAAGTAGAGCGGTGGGAAGCCATCGGCGGCACCGGCCGGCTCACGCAGCGCTCGCGGTGGTACGGCCTCGCGCGCGAGCACCACCAGCCGCGCTCCATGCTGGGCCAGGCACTGCGCCACTGCGGCCCCGATGCCGGACGTGCCGCCGGTGATGAGCGCGGTGCGGCCGCGCAGGAGCGGCTCTGTCACCGGTGCGCCGCTCGGCGACGCTGAGGCATGACGCGGCACTCGGGGTACTCTAGTGCGCGCCGGGTCCCGCAAGCCCGGCACCGTGCCGTGGCTGCGGCGGCGATGTCGGCGATTCGTCGTTTGACGCCAATGTCCCCGGCCCGTACCATCACGGCCGGTAGCCGACTCCTCGTAATCCCCGACAAGGGTTTCCATGCGCAGACGTCTGCTCCTGACGTTCTCTGGCGTGATATCGGTCATCGCCGCTGTCATGTTTGAGAGTGCCGTCGCCCAAGCCGCGGCGCCCGCCGGCGGCTCGTCGGGCCACGACATCTCCTGGCCGCAGTGTGGATCCGCATACCCGGCCGACGGCGCCTTCGGCATCGTCGGGGTGACCAACGGACGCGCATGGTCGTCCAACCCCTGTCTTGCGTCCGAGTACCAGTGGGCGGCGGGGTACCCGCGGACGCCCGACCTCTACATGAACACCGCCAACCCCGCCCCGCACAGCAGCTTCTACTGGCCGACCTCCGGCGCCCAGGATCCGGCCCTCTGTCAGGACGCCACCTCCACGACCGACCCCGGCTGCGCCTACGACTACGGGTGGCACACGGCGGCAGACGCCCTGGCCACAGCGCAGTCAGCGCTGGGGAACCTCCCGCAGGGCGTCTGGTGGCTCGACGTCGAGACGGGCAACACCTGGAACGGCGACTCCTCGTCCAACGCAGCCGATGTGCAGGGCAGCATCGACTACCTCCTCTCCCAGCACGTCGCCGGGGTCGGCGTCTACTCGACCGCCTACCAGTGGGGCGTCATCACCGGCGGCTACTCGGCCGCCAACGCGTCCTCGTACGCCGCCGCCTGGCGACCGGAGTTCACCTCGCCGAACGGCCTCTCGGGTGCTCCATCGTGGGTCGCCGGCGCGTCCGGCCCGTCGGACGCACCCGGCTACTGCAGCAGCTCATTCCTCGCCACCACCACGTGGCTGGTGCAGTACATCTCCGGCGCTCTCGACGTGGACTACGCGTGCGGCACCCCGCCGCCGCCGCAACCCAATGACACGGTGATGATGCCGAGCTCGCTCACCGCGCACACCGGCACGACCGTGACCACCTCGGTCACCGTGACGTCGACCAACAACTGGAGCGGCACGGTTGCGCTGTCGCTGAACGCCCCGGCTCGGGTCGCCGCCACCTTGTCCACGACCTCGCTCACCGTGCGTCCCAACTCAACGAACCGGGTGACGCTGACACTGCGAAGTGGGACGACCGGCCGTTACACGGTCACGGTGACGGCGCGACCAGCCAGCGGCAGCACCACCTCGGCGACGCACAGCGCCAGCCTGTCGTTCTCGGTCTCCCGGCGCGGCGTGGACACCTGGTGAGCTGAACACCGGCTGCAGACTGCTCGCCGTGCTGGCGCACCCAGTCGGCGAGTGGCACACTGGCCCTCCCGCGGCGCCATCGCTCGCGGGGGACAGATGGTCAAGCGCAGCCCGGCTGCAATGATCAGCAACCACAGAGGGAGCAGAGATGTCACCGCTGACAGACGGCGCCATGAGTGACAGCGCACGCGAGGAGGTGGCCAGGCTTCCCGTGAGCAAGCTGGTCAAGGCGCGACTGGTCGACAGCCGCGGGGACCGGCTCGGCCAGGTCGACGACATCATCGTGCGGCTGGCGGATGGTGGCTATCCGCCCGTGACCGGCCTGCGCGCGCGCATCGGAGGGCGGTTGCTGTTCGTTCCGTCGTCGCGCATCGCCGACCTTCATCCCAACCACGTGCAGCTCTCGGGGGAGCTGCTCGACCTCAAGCAGTTCGAGCGCCGCCCGGGTGAGGTGTTGCTTCGCGCGGACGTTCTCTCCCGACGGGTCATCGACGTCACCACCGGCAGGCTGGTGATCGCCAACGACATCGAGATCGCGCGCGTTGACGGCTGGTGGCGCATCGTCGCGGTCGATCCCACGGCCCGCGGGCCGCTGCGACGCCTGCTGCCCGGCGGCCAGCCCGCCGCGCACAACGTCATCGACTGGTCGCACATCGAGCCGTTCGTTGGCCATGTCCCGACCTCGCGCCTGCTGCTTCCACTCCGTCGCCTGAAGCGTCTCCATCCCGCCCAGATCGCCGACCTGGTGGAGCGCGTATCGCACGACGAGGGCGACGAGATCATCACCGCGGTGGGGGGCGACCCGGGTTTCGAGGCCGACGTCTTCGAGGAGCTCGACACCCATCATCAGCTCGAGTTCCTCGGTCAGCGGTCCAACCAGGAGTCGGCGGAGATCCTCGGTGAGATGGCGCCCGATGACGCCGCCGATCTCATCCTGGAGCTCGACCAGGACCGCCGCGCGCCGATCCTTGCGCTGCTGCCGCCGGCACACCAGCGCAAGGTGCGCAGCCTGCTCGCCTACAACCCCACGACTGCCGGCGGCATGATGATCCCCGACTTCGTCTCGGTCGCGGAATCGGCCACCGTCGAGCAGGCGCTCGGTCAGATTCGTCGCGCGGACAAGCTCCCTGACGAAGCAGCCAGCGTGGTGACCATCACCGACGCCGAGCACCACCTGATCGGCACCGTCGGTGTCATCGACCTGCTCCGCGCGGTGCCGGAGAGCCGTGTCCTCGAGGTGATGGAGCCTGTTGTCGCCCGGCTGCGCGCCAGCGCCGACCTCGAAGAGGTGGCGCTGCTGATGAGTGATTACAACCTCGTCGCGCTGCCGGTGGTCGATGACAACGGCCAGGTCATCGGCGTCATCACCGTCGACGACCTGCTCGAAGCGCTGATCCCGGATGACTGGCGCCGTCGTCAATCATCGGAGCCCACCTAGCCCGTGACCGACGGTGGCGCCACCACGTCCACGCAGGGCGACGCTGACCACAGGACAGCGGTGCTCGACGAGGCCCACGTCGGCGACATCTTCGGTGCGCTCGGCACCGTCAGGCTGAGCGACGACGCACCGCGCCGAGGCTGGAAGGCGCGCCTGGTCACCCTGCTGGCGATCATGGGACCTGGCCTGATCGTGATGGTGGGCGACAACGACGCCGGCGGGGTGGCGACGTACGCGCAGGCGGGACAGAACTACGGCACGTCCCTGCTCTGGACGCTGCTCCTTCTCATCCCGGTGCTGATCGTCAACCAGGAGATGGTGGTCCGCCTCGGCGCAGTGACCGGTGTGGGCCATGCCCGGCTCATCAACGAGCGCTTCGGTCGGTTCTGGGGCTTCTTCTCGGTTGGCGACCTGTTCCTGCTCAATTTCCTCACCATCGTCACGGAGTTCATCGGCATCAGCCTGGCTGCCGCGTACTTCCATGTCAGCCCGTACATCGCCGTCCCCATCGCCGCCGGCCTCCTGATCGGGATCACCACCACCGGCAACTTCCGGCGGTGGGAACGCGCGATGTTCATCCTCATCGCGGGAAACCTGCTGCTCCTGCCCCTGGCGGTGATGAGTCACCCCGACGCCGGGACGGTGATCCACAGCGCGGTGGTGCCGGCGGTGCAGGGCGGCTTCAGCTCCAACTCGGTGCTCCTGATCATCGCGATCGTGGGCACCACCGTGGCCCCGTGGCAGCTCTTCTTTCAGCAGTCCAACGTCGTCGACAAGCGCATCACCCCACGCTGGATGGCTTACGAGCGTGCCGACACGGTCATCGGCGCCTTCGTGGTGGTCATCGGGGCGTCGATCCTGATGATGGCCGCGGCCCAGGCATTCAAGGCAACGCCGGACGCGGGTCGATTCGCCGACGCCGGCGGCGTCGCAGCCGGCCTTGCCCGCCACGTCGGCCCGGCTGCCGGCGGCATCTTCGCGCTGCTTCTCGTGGACGCCGCGATCATCGGCGCGAGCGCCGTCACCCTGGCGACCTCCTACGCATTTGGAGACGTGTTCGGACTGCGCCACTCACTCCACCGCGGGATCAAGGATGCGCGTGCGTTCTACGGGAGCTACTCGGCGATGGTGCTGGTGGCCGCTGCCATCGTGCTCGTACCCAATGCTCCGCTCGGGGTCATGACCACGGCGGTGCAGGCCCTGGCGGGCGTGCTCCTGCCCAGCGCCACCGTCTTCCTGCTGCTGCTCTGCAATGACAACGCTGTGCTGGGGCCATGGGTCAACCGTCCCTGGCTGAACGCGCTGGCCAGCGCAATCGTCGGCGTTCTCCTGGTGCTGTCCCTGATCCTTGTCATCTCGACGGTTTTCCCGGCTGTCAACGTCGTCTCGCTCTTTGAGATCCTCTCTGCTGTCCTGGTCGCGGCCCTGCTGCTCAGCGGAGGACTGATGCTCCGCGGCCGGGGCCGCCGGGCTGCAGCGACGGTCATGTCGTCGAGCGACCGCGCCCACTGGCGCATGCCACCCCTGGAGTTCTTGGAACGCCCGCAGTGGTCGACCAGCCGTCTCGCGGGAATGTGGGGCCTGCGCATCTACCTCCTAGTCGCCATCCTGCTGCTCATCGTCAAGGCGGTGCAACTGGCCACCGCCGGCCACTG
>DATBPD010000114.1:0-27721 GCA_036561525.1 Candidatus Dormiibacterota bacterium
AACCGCTCTTCCCCCTGAAGGCAGCCGTCCAGACGGCCCCGGCGCCCGCCAATCCGACCACGACCTTCCACCCCGAGACTCGGCCGACCTGTTTCTCGCTCACTTCACCACCGAGCTGAAGGCGATGCCGACCAGGAAGAGGGCGCTGAAGACGGTGTGGACTCGCGCCGTCATCAGGTCGATGGTGTTGATGTCGCCGGTGCTGCCCGAGTAACCGCGTTCCGCCGACCTGAGGACCCACCATGCGGCGGGCAGGCTGAACATCGCCAGCAATGTCAGAGTCGGAGCGACGCGCGTGATCACCGCAAGCGCCAGCACCAGGTAGGCGCCGAGCACCAGTGCGACGTACGTCCCGTAGGCGGCGCGCTTGCCCAGCGCTGCCGACAGGGTGATGAAGCCGAGGCGGACGTCCTCGCTGATGTCGCGCCATTCGTTGCCATGGAGGATTGCTGCCACGAGGAGACCGGCGGGCGCTGAGAGCACCACGACGCGCCAATCGAAGTGCCCGCTGGCCGCGAAATACCCCCCCACCGTCATGAGCACCCCCATCTGAAGGAAGACGAGTGGTACGCCCATCGCGCGGTACTTGTACTGGAATGGAGGTGCCGTGTAGAAGTAGCCGCCGAGCAGGCCAAGCGCGCCCAGGCCAAGCATCAGCGGGCCCCGAACAGACACGAGGTACAGCCCCAAGATCACAGTCACGGCGAAGCACGCAGCCGCCAACGTGAATGCTTCCTTCTCCTTGACTCGCCCGTTGACGATGGCGTGGCTGGCGCGGGGCGACGTGATCGAGTCGATGCCGTGTCGGACGTCATAGATCTCGTTGATCACGTTGGTCGCGGCGTGAAGGGTGAGACCGGCAGCCAGAGCGGCGATGAACGGTCCGGGCGCCAATGCGCCCTGCGTCCCGGCGAACGCACCGCCGACCGCAACGGGCACCAACGACGCGGTGAAGCTGAACGGCCGGGTGATCTCATATACGCCCTGGAGACGCTCCCCAAGCCCTCGTCCCGGACGCGCATCTGCGGAGCCGGGGGCGATCGCATGGCGGCCTGCGAAAGCAGAGAGCTGATCGACGAGTTGCGAACCGTAGAGCACGCAGGCGTCGAGGGTGGCCAGAACCTGATCCTCGTCCTGGACGACGGGCTGGAGCAATGGGACGGTCATGCCTGCGCGGTGGTACTCGAGCGCCCGCGCGGCGACATCCTGTCGCGTGCCGGTGAGCACGAAGGCCTCCAGCAGCTCATCCGGGATGGCCTCGGCAGCGCGGTGATAATCCTCGGCCCGCCAGAGCTGGTTGACCTGGTCGCGCAGCTCTCTGGGAAATCCCGCGCGTGACATCGAGATGTCCGAGAGGATGGAGATCATGTAGATCACGAAGGGCTCCCGCTTGGCTCGGTTCAGAGCATCCCGGCGTGAGTCGCTGATATAGCTGAGCAGGTAACCACGAAAATCGATGGCCGAGGCATCCCGACCATGGCGCTGAGCGGAGTCGAGCACCCTCTGGCGCATCAATGCGAACGCGGGGATCGACTCCATGGGACGGGCCAGGTACCCATCGGACTTCTCTCCGGCCACCTCCAGGTAGGGCCTGGTGTACGCAGCGATGTAGATCGGGATGCGCCGGGGTGGCGGGAACATGGGCACCAGCGGTGGCACCTTGTCGTTGAGCACCAGCCGTTCTCCCCGCCAGAGAGCGCGGATCTGGTCGATGGATGCGCTCACACGGTCCGACGCGTTGTCGAATGGGATGTCCATCTGTGCCAGTCGCAACGGCAACCCGCTCCCCAGCGCCAGCGACACACGCCCCTCGGCGAGATTGTCCAGCGACGCCATGGTGGCGGCGACCACAAATGGGTGTCGTGTGTAGGGATTGAGGGCACCCGCGCCGAGGCGAATGCGTTTGGTCGCCTGAGCCATCGGGGCGAGAAAACTGATCGGGTCGCGCTCAAAGTAGCTATCGTGGATCCAGACAGATTCCATGCCGAGCTGCTCAGCTCGGACGGCCCACTCGACTGTTTCGCGCACGTCCCCGCGGGCGGCCAGGCCCAGGCCGATCGGCTTGTTCAACTCTGGCATCCTCAGATTATGGTGATCGTCAGTTGAGCCCCACCGGATGACCACGGCCCGTGATGCGGGTCAGGTGCGCGCCATGTTCGACCGGATCGCGCCCGGGTACGACCGCGCCAACACGGTGCTGTCGTTCGGCCGTGACCGCACCTGGAGGCGTCGCGCTGCCGAGGCCGCGGCGCTGTCCCCGGGCGATGCGGCGCTGGACATCGCGTGCGGCAGCGGGCAGCTGACCCGTGAGCTGCGAGGCCGAGTTGGCCGCGCTGGGCGGGTGGTGGGGCTCGACTTCAGCGAACGCATGCTGGCGGTCGCGAGCGCTGGGCAACCCTCGATCGAGTGGGTGCACGGTGATGCCGCCAGGCTGCCCTTCGAGGACTCCATCTTCGACGCCGCGACGGTCGCGTTCGGACTGCGCAACCTGGCCTACCCGGACAAGGGCCTGGCCGAGATGAGGCGGGTGGTGCGGCCAGGCGGACGGTTGGTGGTCCTGGAATTTCTGAGACCCCCTCAGGGGATGGCCGGCAGAGCCTATGAGCTGTACCTCCGTCACATCCTTCCCCGGATCGGGGGATTGGTGGCCGGCGACCGCGGGGCCTACCGCTACCTCAGCGACACCGTCGACACCTACCTGACGGGCGCGCAACTGCTTGATATGGCCGACCTTTGCGGGTGGAACGGGCCGCAGTTGTGGCGGCTGAACCTGGGCACGGTCGGTCTGCTGAGGGGTCGACGGCTCAACCGGCGGCCGTAGCCGGGGGCCACGCGCCGATCTGAGCGTGGCTCTCGAACGCGGTCAACGCGCGAACCATTCTTCGAGTGGAGGCCGCGGGACCAGCTTTGAGAACTCGCCGCTGTCGCGGATCGCGCTCGCGGCCTCCGCCAGCGCCCGGGCCGCAACCCAGGTCAGGCCACCGCCGAGGCTGACCCGCTGTGCACCGGCCTGCACGATGTCCGCGAAGCTGGACATTCCCGGCAGCGCAAGCACGTTCAGCGGCTTGGTGACCGCCGTGCAGACGGTGCGAATCTCCTCGACGCTGCGCAGCCCTGGTGCGTACAGGACATTGGCGCCGGCCTGGTCGAACGCCTGCAGTCGCGCGATCGTGTTGTCGAGGTCGGGGTTGCCACGGATGTGGTTCTCGGCCCGAGCGGTCAGGGTGAACGGAAACCCCAGGCGGCGCGCGGCGTCCACCGCGGCAGCGATGCGCTCGGTCGCATGGTCGAGCTCATAGAGGTGCCCATCGGGGTCGTAGTCCTCGATCGAGCCACCCACCGCGCCGGCTCCGGCGACGCGCGTGATCGCGACCGCCACACTCCTCGGATCGGCACCGTAGCCGTTCTCGAGGTCTACCGACAGCGGGAGATCGGTCGCGCGGTCGAGCGCGGCCGCATGCTCGATCACCTCGTCCAGTGTGACCCGGCCATCGAGTCGGCCGAGCGTGAAGGCCAAGCCGGAGCTGGTGCTGGCCAGCGCTTTGAAACCCAGAGCTGCCAGCACCCGGGCGGAGCCCGCGTCCCACGGGTTGGGGATCACGAACGGCTCCGCTGAGTGCAGAGCCACGAACGCGGCGGCCTTCTGTTCCTGCATGGTCATCAGTCTGGCAAACCTCCTCTGACACCGACGCAATTCGCACGTGATTACGCTGATTGGAGCAGGTATATCCCAGCTGGCTGAAGCGGCGCGCCGAGCATGCTGAAATTACCAGCGTCGGCGGCGTACAGTCGACAGCCTCATCACCAACCGGTATGGCCGACAAGGGGGGCTCGACATGGCAACAACAGCAACGCGACTCACCCGCAGGAGCCTGGACGCACCCGACGAGACGCGACCGTTCGAGGCCAGGACGGGCAAGCTCGAGCTCGTCAACACCGACGATGGACCGGTGGGACGGGCACGCTTCGAGCCCGGGTGGAAGTGGTCTGAGCACGTCAAGCCGATCGCCAAGACGGACAGCTGCCAGGCGTCCCACGTCGGCTACTTCATCTCCGGCCGCATGAAGGTGGTCATGGATGACGGGACCGCTGAGGAGTTCGGGCCCGGCGACCTGATGATCTGCCCCCCGGGGCATGACGCGTGGACGGTGGGTGACGAGGCCGCCGTCGTCGTCGACTGGGCCGGCTTCGGCGACTACGCCAAGCGCTGACCGGCAGCCGGCCGAGGGCGGGCGACGAACCCCCGCGAGGGCTCGTCGCCTGTCTGGCGATGGCTGCGCTAGCGGCTGTCCCAGCTGTGCCACCGCGTGACCCCGACGATCGCTGTCCAGCGGGCACGCTTGCGATTCCTGTACGGCTTGCTGGTGTAGAGGCGAGCGAGACGGTCGATGTCCTCGAGGCGCGTGTCTGGGCGGATCGCGATCACGTGGCCGACGATGGAGACATGGCGATACCAGCTGTCGGAGTCGAGCACGGTCAGGGCCACGCGCGGGTCGCGACGCAGGTGCTCGAGGCGGCGCCGACCCTCGTCCATGTTGAGCAACACGGTGCCGTCGTCCTGCCACGCGTACCACGTTGCGGCCGTGTGCAGCTCACCGTGCCGGTCGACACTGGCAACCACGCACGGGTTGGGCTTGCGCAGGAACTCCTGGACATCGGGCGGGGGAGGGGTTGTCGGCATGACCGACATGGTGACACCGGTGACCACGTGGGCAGCGGATGAGCCCACCCGGTCACGTATCCTCCGCGGATGGATATGCAGTACCGCCGTCTCGGCCGCTCCGGCCTCAAGGTCAGTCTGCTCTCCTTCGGATCGTGGGTGAGCTTCGGGCCACAACTGTTCGGCGACGGCGCGCGTGAGTCGCTGGCAGCAGCGTACGGCGCCGGCATCAACTTTTTCGACAACGCCGAGGTTTACGCCGGCGGACAGTCGGAGACCATCATGGGCCGGGCGATCAAGGAGCTCGGCTGGCCGCGCCACACCTACGTCGTCTCCAGCAAGTTCTTCTGGGGCATCGAGGACTCGGTCAACACGCGGAACACGCTGAATCGCAAGTACCTTTTGCACGCCGTCGAGGGATCGCTGCAACGTCTAGGTCTTGACTTCCTCGACCTCATCTTCTGTCACCGCGCCGACCCACAGACCCCGATCGACGAGACAGTGTGGGCGATGCACGACATCATCGAGTCCGGTCGAGCGCTGTACTGGGGCACGTCAGAGTGGAGCGCCGAGGAGATCCGCGCGGCCTGGCAGGTCGCGGAACGCGACCACCTGCACCGTCCGGTCATGGAGCAGCCGCAGTACAACCTGTTCGAGCGCCACAAGGTGGAGGTGGAGTTCGCGCCGCTCTACGAGGAGATCGGCCTCGGGCTCACCATCTGGAGCCCGCTGGCGTCGGGCCTGCTCAGCGGCAAGTACCTCGACGGTGTGCCCGAGGGCAGCCGGGCGACGCTGCCCGGATACAGCTGGCTGGCGGAGGCGCTCACCGACCCGAACGCCAACAAGGCGGTGCGCGCGCTCAAACACGTGGCCGACGACCTGGGCGTGACCCTGGCGCAGCTGTCGATCGCCTGGTGCGCCGCCAACCCGCACGTCTCGACGGTAATCACCGGCGCCAGCAGGGTCGACCAGGTCCACGAAAACGTGGGCGCGCTGGCCGCGCTCGACAAGCTGACGCCCGAGGTGGTGGCGCGGATCGACGCCATCTTCGCCCCGCCGTCGGGGTGACCGGGGCGCCCCCGGGTGGCTGCCATACTGAGCGCACCGTGCCTGTCATCCAACCGTGCGACAACTGCGGGACACCGACGCCCATCTACCGGCTGGCCGGAGTGATCCTCGACGGCCACATCGCCCGGATCTGCCCGCGCTGCGCGGCCCGCGAGCAGGCGCGCATCGACCTGCCGTACGCGCCGCGCACCGACCAGGGCGCGATCCAGCCGAGCACGAGCCGGGACGCTTGGTAGCTGCAGCTGCGACGTTCGCGGGCCGCCTTGCGCAGGCGGTCAGGGCCAGCGAGTCGCTCCTCTGCATCGGACTCGACCCTGACGGGGCCGGCGGTGCGGCCGCGGCGGAGGCCCAGTGCCGCAGTCTCCTTGACGCCACGATGGAGCATGTCTGCGCGGTCAAGCCCAACCTCGCCTTCTTCGAGCAGTACGGCAGCGCCGGCTACGCACTCCTGGAGCGGCTGCGCTCGGTGATCCCGACCGACAGGCTGCTGATCCTCGACGCCAAGCGGGGCGACGTGGGCAACACCGCGGAGGCGTACGCGCGAGCGCTGTTCGACGTGCTCGGGGCGGATGTGGTCACCGTCAACCCGCTCCTCGGACACGACAGCGTGGCGCCATTCCTCACCCGCCCCGGTCGCGGCGTCTTCATCGTCGCGCGCACCAGCAACCGCGGCGCGGACGACTTCCTCGACCACTCCGCTGGGCCGGACGGCACCAGGTTGTACCAGCGCATCGTCGACGTCGCGCAGCGCTGGGATCCCGACCGGGGAACCATCGGCTACGTGGTCGGCGCCACCGCCCCTGACGCGGTGGCGGAGGTGCGACGTCGGGCGCCCTCGGCGCCCCTGCTGCTCCCCGGGGTCGGTGCGCAGGGTGGCGACCTCGAGGCGGCGGTCAGGGCCGGACTGGACGCGCAGGGTGGGGGAGCCGTCGTCCCGGTCAGCCGCGCCATCGCCGCCGCGGCGGACCCCGGACTGGCCGCCCGTGAATTGCGCGACCGCATCGCGGCGGTGCGCGCGGCGGCCTGACCGCGTGGGCAGGGTGGCCATCGTCGAGGACGGCCGCCATGTCACCCATCTGTGGCCGGGTCACCCCGAGCGCCCGGACCGCGTGGAGGCGATTCGGGCACGGCTGGCATCCGTGCCCGGGCTCGCCGCCCTGCCCCGGCTGGCACTCACCCCGGCGGGCGACGACGCACTGCTGCGCGTGCACACACGCGACCACCTCGACCGAGTTGCGGCCCTCTGCGCCGCCGGTGGCGGGCACTTCGACGCCGACACATATGCCACCGCATCATCGGACGCCTGTGCGCGGGTCTCCGCCGGGGGCGCGATGGCGGCGATCGACGCGGTGCTCACTGGTGCGTGGGACGCGACATTCGCGGTGCTCCGGCCGCCCGGGCATCACGCCACCGCGAGCCGGGCGATGGGCTTCTGCCTGTACAACAACATTGCCGTCGCCATCGAGCACGCCCGGGCCGGGCGCGGCGTCGGCCGGGTCGCCATCGTCGACATCGACGTCCACCACGGCAACGGCAGCCAGGACACGTACTGGAACGATCCGGGCGTCCTCTACACGTCACTGCACCAGTTCCCGTTCTACCCCGGGACCGGCGCGCTCGCCGACCACGGCGGCCCGCAGGCGGCAGGGCTCACCGTCAATGTCCCGCTGCCTGCCGGCACGTCGGCGCAGACCTGGCTGGACGGGTTCGACAATGTCGTGATGCCCGCGCTGCGCGCCTTCGAGCCCGAAGTTGTGGTGGTCAGCTGCGGGTTCGACGGGCATCGCGACGACCCCCTTGCCGAGCTTCTCCTCGACACGGCGACCTACGCGCAGGTGGCGGAGCGGATCACGTCGCTGACCGCGCTGCCTTCGGCGCCGCCGAGCGTGTGGATCCTGGAGGGCGGCTACGACCTCGACGCGCTGGCCGCCTCGACGCAGGCCGTGCTCGACGTGCTGGTCCGCGCGTGAGCGCGCTGCGCTACGGTGTTGTGGAGATGCGCACACCGTGGACCGTCGCCGCCCTCGCCGGCATCCTCCTGGCCGGCTGCGGCGACAGCAATGGCCCCCCGACCGGCGTGGCCAGCAACCCACCTGGCCAGGCCACGGTCACCGGCACGCCGGGCGGCACCCCGTCGCCAAGCGGCGGCTCCGGGGTGCGGACGGTGCTCAGCCCGCTTGGGCTCAACATCCACAGCATGCCCGTGTTGAGCTCGCCGCACCTCGGCACCGCCGCGGAGGGCGTGGTCCTGTCGGTTCTTGACCACACCGACCAGAACGGAGGGTGGTACAAGGTGCAGGGCCAGACCGTCACCGGTTGGGTCACCGGCGATCCCGCGCTCACCGCGCCCGGTCAGTTCCAGTCATTCCAGTCAACGGCCCGCAATTTCAGCGCCCTGTACCCTCAGGACTGGACGTTCGCCGAAGAGACGTCCGACACGCTGCTCCACCCGCTGAGCGGGCCCCAGACGATCGTGGTCCGCAGCGGCACCAAGGTGTCGGACTTCGGCGCGGGTGGGGCGCCCGGGTTTCTCGGGTCAGGTCAGAACACGGTCATCGTCTGCGGGGTCACCGGCAACCTCAACGAGTACGCGCGCACCGGCGGGGCGGCGACGACACCCGCCCCGGGGACCGCCGGACCGCTGGCCCTGCTCGCCCAGATCAGGCTTCGGCTCGATGCCACCCATGCGCTGGCGCTCGACTTCAACTACTCTGCCGCGTCCGACCTGGGCGTGTTCAACGACCTCTACAACTCGATGACCTTCCCGTTCCCGCAGTGTCAGGCCCCGGCCGCGGCGGCGCCGTCACCGACCTGACCGTGGTCAGACGATCTGCTGGCCGATCCCCGCGCTGAGCAGGGCGCTGTGGGCAACCGACATGCCGACAACGCAGACCACGAGCAGCGTCAGGTAGGCGATGCCGATCTCCACCCGGGTTCGCGCCGGGATCGGCGGCGGTTCCTGGCCGCGCTTGGCGCGCTGGAAGCGGCTGACCGTGGTGAAGACCCCGATCAGGAGGATCAGCACCAGGAACGGGTTGACGAACGCACCGGAGAGGTAGTAGCCGACCAGCACGACCGCGAGGATGGCGATGCCGGCGACGTTGGCCCATTTCGACACCGCGCCGGCCACCCGGCCGCCGTCGAGCGGCGACATCGGGATCATGTTGAAGAGGTTGACCAGGCAGCCGAAATAGGCGAGCGCGAGGAAGAGATAGCGGGTGGTGCCCGGGCTCAATGACTGGGCGAAGACGTAGCACAGCAGGGCCGCCCCAGTTCCCACCACCGGGCCGCCGATCGCCACCACCGCCTCCTGGCGGGCATCGCGGAAGCCCTTCGTGGTCACCAGCGCCCCGAACGGCCCGAGGAAGATCGGCGCCGACACCTTCAGGCCCTGGGCACGGGCGAAGATCATGTGGCCGCTCTCGTGCACCGCGATGAGCAGCAACGCCCCGACACCGAACGGCCAGCCGAAGATCCCCGCGAAGATGAACACCGAGATCACGAAGCTGATCGCGGTGCCGCCGAGCTTGCCGAACTTGAGCAGGACCAGGCCGTACTTGAGGAATGCGTACAGGGCGGCGATGAGGCCGCCGATCATGCCCCCGCGTCGGTGCTGGGTGCCGGCCGGCCCGGGGTGGCTCGAATCCGGCGGCATCAGCGGGCCCGGGCTGCCGGCGGGACGCCAGGTATAGCCGTCGCCGGTGGGGACCAGCGCGGGCGGCGGCAGGGGAGGAGAGTCCTCGGCGGCCGGCATCCACCTGTAACCATCGTTGGTCCAGACATAGCTCCCGGCGGCGGGCGGCGGCATCTGATCTGTCATTCGCCAACCATCATCGCACCGGTCCGGCCGAGTTCCGCCGCGCCGCGATCGACGCGGGCGCCGTGCGTCAACGAACCGCGACGAGCACCCGGTCCGCGAGCTTCTGCCAGATGGTCTCGACCTCGCTGAATCCGGCCTCGCGCAGTGCCTGCGCGTGGGCGGTGACGTCGACGGGGTGATCGTGGTCGGGGTGGTCATGGTGGCGCCGCTCTCGCTCCGCCAGCTGGTCCGCCAGCCCCGGCTCCTGCTTGACCGCGGCCCACCATTCCTCCCACGACTCCGCGCCGGGCGGCGGTGCAGCCTGATCGCGCTGGTCGCGCATGTCATCGACGGCCGCGGCGATCCGTGGTGATTCGGGAGGAAAGCCGAGGCGGTCGCCGTTGATGAAGACGCCGCCGGGCTGCAGCACGGTGCCGAGGTGACGGTAGAGGGCGGCGAGCGCATCGGGTTGCAGCCAGTGCAGCGCCGTCGTCGAGACAGCCCCGTCGACCTGCTCGGCGTCGGCTGGACGCCAGCGCGACCGCAGGTCGGCGTCGAGCCAGTTGAGCCGCCCACCCTGGTCGCCGAGCGCGTTGCGCCCGATGGCGAGGAGCACGGGGTCCATGTCGATCGCGGTCACCCGCGCGCCCGGCAGCCGGTCGAGAACTCGTCGCGCCAGCGATCCCGGACCTGAGCCGAGGTCGACGATATGCGGAGTCTCGCCGCAGAGGGCTGCCAGCGCGCCGATCATCACGCTGAATCGCTCTTCGCGATCGGGCATGTATGCGCCCTGCTGGGCCTCCCAGCGGTCGAGCCAGCCCTTCCAGTCGACAACAGGAGTGGTGGAGGCGGTGGTCATCGCTTCGTATTGTCGACGAACAGCGACACGCGCCGGCTCCGCGTGACAGTATTCGTTCCTCACATGGCGACAACTCACGTGATCGGGCTGCTCCTCGGCGCCGAGGAGGACTGGCCGATCGCGTTCGAGTCACTGCTCGAGCGAGTCGCCCCCGCCATCACTGACTCCGGCCAGACGCATCGCTTCACCACCGAGCGGGTCACCATCGAGCCGTTCGACCTGCGGGCGGTGCCCCGCCACTCCCTGATCATCGACCGGCTGGCGTGGTGGTACACCCTGCCCCGTGAGTGGTTGAAGAAGGTGGCGTTGATGAACGAGGTCCACCTCCTCAACAACCCGTTCACCTTCCAGTCCATGGAGAAGCACGCTGCGTACTGCGCGATGATTCGGCTCGGGCTCCACGTCCCGCCGACATGGATGGTTCCCAACAAGATCCCGCCGGACAACCCGCGCATGGCGACCACGGCGGAACGCTATCTGCGCCACTTCGAGCTCGAAACGGTGGCCGAAGCGGTGGGCATGCCGCTCTATATGAAGCCATTCGACGGTGGCGCGTGGGTGGGCGTGACGCGCATCGAGAACGCGGCGTCGCTGCACCAGGCGTACGACGAGTCTGCGGAGCGGCTGATGCACCTGCAGGCGGCCGTCGAGGACTTCGAGATCTTCTCGCGCAGCCTCGGCATCGGGGCTGAGACCATGGTGATGCACTTCCACCCCTCGCGCCCGATGCACTCCCGCTACTCGGTCGACCACAACTTCCTCAGCGACGCCGAGGGCGATGAGGTGATCAGCATCGCCCGCACCGTCAACGCATTCTTCCGCTGGGAGCTGAACAGCTGCGAGACACTGATCAAGGACGGCGTCATCTACCCCATCGACTACGCCAACGCAACCCCCGACCTCGCCGTCACCAGCCTGCACTACTACTTTCCCTGGGCCATCCGTACCCTGCTGAAATGGGTGATCTTCTGCTGCGTGACCGGCCGCAGGCCCACCGTCGACCTCGACACCGGCAGCTACTTCGCCATCGCCGACCGCGAGGACCTCGACTACGCGGCCAAGGTTCGCGAGTACCGCAGGCTCGCCGATCGTCAGCTCGAGGTCGATCGCTACCAGGAGTTCTGCGCGCGCCACCTCGCCCACGTCGACGAGGTGTGCGTCGAATGGGTGGAGAGCGACGACTTCGACCAGCTGCTGATCGACACCGTGCGCTCCACCTATCCCGCTCATGAGCGTGAGATGTTCCTGGCCCACTTCCGCGGACTGCTGGGGCTGTGGGCCCACGACCAGCGCGTGGCAGCGACAGCATAGTAATGCCGATCCATTTCGCCGCCAGCCCGCGGCCCAGTGTCGGAGTCGAGATGGAGCTGGCCCTCATCGACCCGAAGTCTCGTGAGCTGGTCAAGGGCGGCCACGAGGTGCTCATCGAGATGGGCCACGGCCACCCTGAAGGGATCCATCCCAAAGCCAAGGCGGAGCTGCTGCAGTCGACGATCGAGATCATCACCGGCATCTGTCAGACCGTCGGGGAAGCGCGCGCCGACCTCACCGGTACCCTCAACGAGGTCACCGGCTACACGGATCGCGCCGGGCTGCGGCTGATGTGCGCAGGAACACACCCGTTCAGCGACCCGGTGCTCCAGGAGATCACCCCCAACGAGCGCTACGGCCGCCTCGTCGAGGAGATGCAGTGGCCGGCGCGGCAGATGCAGATCTTCGGGATCCACGTGCACGTGGGGGTGCGCAGTGGTGAGAAGGCGATCGCCATGGTCAACGGCCTCTCCTACTACATCCCGCATTTCCTGGCGATGAGCGCGTCGAGCCCGTACTGGATGGGCCACGACACCGGTCTCGCCTCCACGCGATCGAAGGTATTCGAGGGCCTGCCCACCGCCGGGCCGCCCTGGCAGCTGAGCGGCTGGAGCGAGTTCGAACGGTTCATGGACACGCTGATTGCGGCGCGGACCATCGCCACCATCCGCGAGGTGTGGTGGGACATCCGTCCCCACCCGGGCTTCGGCACGGTCGAGCTGCGCATCTGCGACGGTCTGCCGACGCTGCGCGAGGTCGCTGCCGTGGCGGCGCTGAGCCAGTGTCTGGTGCAACGGTTCGACGCGCTGATGGACCGCGGCTATCGGATCCCGTTCCCGCACCCGTGGGTGGTCCGCGAGAACAAATGGCGGGCGGCGCGGTACGGCATCGACGCGCGGATCATCGTCGACAACGAGGGCACCACCGTGCCGCTGCGCGACGCGATGACCGAGCTGGTGGAGGAGCTGAGCCCGATCGCTCGACGCCTCGGCTGCTCGGACGAGCTGGAGGACGCGCTGGCCATCCTGGAGCGGGGTCCGAGCTACATCCGCCAGCGCGAGGTGGTCGCGGCCGGCGGAACCTTGCTCGATGTCGTCGACAGCCTGGTCGAAGAGCTGCGGCTGCCCGGACCGCGACCTCGCCTCGCAGCGTCGGCGGAATCGCGCGACGCTCAGCCCGCGTAGAGCTGCAGGTCGCCGGCGAAGCGGTCGGCCATCTCGATGCATGAGGCCAGCTCCGGGTGGCGCAGCATCACCCAGCCGTCCGAGAGCAATGTCTGCGTCCAGTCGCGCCGCGGGGAACCCAGCGGCAGGAGGTCAACCGCGGTCACCCATTCACCGAATTCGCTGAGCAGGCGTCCCAGGCCGTCGATGTGGGTGATCCGTCCCTGCCCCGAGGCGCGCTTGCACACCGAAGCGCTGTTGTACATGCGCGTGACCGGCTCGGTGAACTGGCCGAGCACGACCGCCTCCGCCCAGCGCGCGTACAGGTCGGTGTCGCAGCTGTAGTTCATGACGTCGACGGTGCGTGCTCCAGGTGGCCGCGCCCCGATCTCGCCGAACACCACCTCACCGTCAGCGCGGCGGTACCACTCCATGTGGGTGAAGCCGTCGCGAAAATCCAGCGCGCGGATCACCGCGTGGCCCATGGCGCGGCCGCCGGCGAGGTGCTCGACAAGCGGGTTGCGCAAAGCCAGGGTGATCGGGCTGATCCACTCCAGCGAGCGGGCGATCAGCGGCCTCGGCCGGTACCACGAGATGTTCTCGTACAGCACCGATCCGTTGGCGCAGATGGTGTCGAAGGTGAACTCCTCGCCGTCGACGAACTCCTCGACGCTGACCTCGGGCACGCGGGTGAGATCCGCGAGCGCGGCCTCGAGCTCGGCGGCGCTGTCGGCGCGATGCGTGTTCGCCGAGCCCGCGCCGGCGATCGGTTTGACGATCACGGGGTAGCCGATGGTCTCCACAGCCTCGCGCACCCCCGCTGCGGTGCTGGTGCTGTAGTGGTGCGGGGTGCGAATGCCCGCGGCGTCGAGCACCTGCTTCATCACCTCCTTGTCGCGGAAGGGAACGGTCTCGGCCACCGACATGCCCGGCACCCCCAGAACCTCGCGCAGGCGGGCGGCGAGCAGCATGGTCGGCTCCCAGAGCGACTCCACCTGGTCGACGTGCAACTGTGAGGCGCGGTCGCGCACGGCAGCCACGATGCCCGCCTCGTCGGCGAAGGACGGCACATGCCAGTGGGCGGCGAGGTTCTCGCGGGCCAGCTGCGGGAGCGCATGGGCTGGCTGGTCGCCAACGCCGATCACGCGCGCGCCGGTGGCGGCGAGACCACGAACGAAGAAGGGCATCTCGGCGGGATAGCCGGGCGAGATGATGAGGACAGTGCGCACCCTCTCAGCCCGTCATCTCGATGCGGGCAACCTCGGCGACACGCCGGAGCGCGGCGGCGACGACCTCGGTGCTGTGGTGGCGCAGGATCACGTACCCCTCACCCTCGTAGCTCTCACTGCGGGGCTGACCCTCGTGCGGTAGTCGAGCCTCGACAACAAGGTCACCAAGCTCGCGTTGCAGGGTTTCGAGGCCGTGCACACCGCGCACCACACCGGCGCCCTGACCGCGCAGGTAGACGGCGCCGACGGCATGGCGGCGCTGCGGGACGTCGAACTCGCCGAGGATCTCGAGGCGTGCCCAGGCATCGTACATGTCGACATCGTGCGCGTACGACAGGAGCGAGGTGAACTGCGCCCCTGGTGGCCGCGCCGCCACCTCGGAGAGCGCCAGCCGGCCCTCGCGCAACCGGAACCACTCCATGTGGCTGAAGCCGGTTTCCATGCCGAGAGCGCGCAGAGCCTGGGCCGCCGCCTCGCGAATCCCGTCGAAATCCGGGCCTTCGATGGAGCGGGGGAGAAGAACTGCCCACTGGATCCAGGGGTTCTCCAGCACCTCGAGCGGCGTCGGCAAGTATTGGGATATCGAGTGCCAGGCCACGCGTCCGCCGATGCAGACGCTGTCGAAGCTGTGTTCGGCGCCGCTGACCAGCTCCTCGAGGAGCGCGGGCGACTGCTGGGTTGGCGGATCCAGATGCAACCAGTCGGAGAGCTGCTCGCGGGTGTCGATGCGGAACGTGCTTCGCGCGCCGGCGCCCGCCGGCGGCTTGACCACTACCGGAAGTCCGAGCACGCCGACGATATCGGTGGTCTCCGCTGCCGACGTGGCGACACCGTGGCGCGCGCAGGGCACGCCGTTGCGCGCGAAGATTGTCTTCATTCGCGACTTGTCGCGAAAGTTGTGGGCCACCGCCGCACCCATCCCGGGGATGCCCAGGGCGTCGCGCACCTCGCCGAGCGGTACCTGGATCTGCTCCAGCACCCCGACCAGGCGGTCGACGCCGCCGAGGACCCCGGCGAGCCCGCGCGTGCCGTCGGCAATCTGCTGAGGGTCGGTGCCGTCGTCGATCCGCCAGTCCGCGGCCAGCTTGCGGCGCACCTGCTCGGGAAGCTTGTCGACGGGGTCCTGGCTGATCAGGCCGAGCTGCACTCCCGGGATCGACGCCGCGGCATCGATGAACCGGACGGTGGCCTCGAGGAGGAACGGGGCGACGAACACCGCGGGCGGCACGCGCGGAGTGTAGGCAAGCAGCGCCGCGGTCGCCGTGACCGCGCCGGTAGGATCGCCGGGACATGAATGTCATCTTCATCGAGCCTGCGTTCCCGCCCAATCAGCGTGAATTCGTGCGCGGCCTGGTGACGGCCGGCGCCACCGTCATCGGCATCGGCGAGCGCCCGCAGGACCAGCTCGACGGCGACCTGCACGACTGGATGCTCCATTACCACCAGGTTGGCAATGTCACCGACGTCGACGCCCTGACCGACGTGGTTCGGTGGGTCCAGTCGCGGCTCTGGGTCGACCGGCTCGAGGCCGCCGTGGAGGCCCACACCATGGCAGCTGCACAGGCGCGCGAGAACTGCGGCATTCCCGGGACCTCAGTGCGTACCGCGTATCTCTGCCGCGACAAACCGTCGATGAAGGAGGTGCTCCGCGAGGCGGGCATCCCGACAGCCGCGTCGGCGGCCGCTCACTCCGCCACCGACGTGCGCGACTTCGCGGGTCGGGTTGGCTACCCGCTCATCCTCAAGCCGCGCGCCGCCGCCGGCGCGTCGGGCACCGTCCGGGTCGACAGCGCCGCCGGCCTCGATGTGGCGCTCGCCGGTTTCGGCAACATCGACTCGATCGCGGTCGAAGAGTTCGTTGAAGGCCACGAGGGCTTCTACGACACGCTCAGCATCAATGGCGACGCCGTCTATGACTTCGTCACTCATTACTACCCCAACGTGCTCGAGGCGATGCGCACGCGCTGGATCAGCCCGCAGTTCGTGACCACCAACCGGGTCGACACCGTCCCCGACTACGGCGAGGTCCGCGAGATGGGCAGGCGCGTCGTGCATGCGCTCGGCATCGGTACGTCCGCGACCCACATGGAGTGGTTCTTCGGACCCAGGGGCCTTCGCTTCAGCGAGATCGGCTGCCGCCCGCCCGGGGTTCGTGCCTGGGACCTCTACGCCGCGGGCAACGACATCGACATCTACCAGGAGTGGGCCAACGCGATCACCCACGGGCAGGTCGGACGCCCACTGTCGCGGCGCCGCGCTGCCGGGATCGTGGCGCTGCGGCCAGACCGCGACGGGCAGATCAGCCACTACGACGGCGTCGACGAGGTGCAGCAGCGCTTCGGCGAGCACATCCTCGACGCGCACCTGCCCGGCGCGGGAACGCCAACCCAGCCCGTTGATGCGGGCTACATGGCCAACGCGTGGGTGCGCATGGTCCATCCCGACTACGACACCCTGCGGGGGATGCTCGACGCCGTCGGCCAGACCCTCAAAGTTCGCGCGTCTTGAGCGTCACCGTCCTGCTCGGTCCGGTGGCCGACGGAGCCCCGGTTGCGGCCGAGCTGGCGGCGCTGCCAGTCGATGGGCCGGTTGCTCTGGTCACCGCCGGCTGGGAGGAGGGCGAACGCAGCGACGCCGAGCTCGACCGCGCACTGGGCGGCGGCACGCGCAACCTCGGCCTCTTCGGTCGGCGCCTCGACATCATGCAGAGCGACGCGGAGTATGCAGCCGCCGACCGAGCGCTCCGCGCCCTTGTGGCCGACATGCGCGAGGTGTACCTGGTGCAGATCAACTACGCGCTGCGTGGTGTCGACGCGGTGCGCCAGCACGCCGCCAAGGCGCGCCGGCTCGCCGGCGATGAGCTCGAGGAGGCGGTCGAAACGGTGCGCGGCCTCGACGAGAGGTATGCGGCCAGGCTTGCCGAGGCGCACGACGAGTTCTACGACACCACGCGTCCTCACGAACGCGCGATCATCGCGGCGCACCGCGCCGAGGTCGCGTCCCTGGTGGCAGAGTGCGCCGCCGTCGCCGTGGCCGGCGGCCATGTCGGTGTCCTCACCGAGTCGCTGCACCTGTCGAACCTCGGCGCGGTGATCGGTGACCGGCCCGTGGTCGCGTGGTCGTCAGCGGCCATGGCCATCGCCGAACGCGTCATGGTGGTCGACGACAACGACCTCGCCGGTCGCCCCGACGAGGTGCTCACCGCGGGGATCGGGGTGGTCCACGGCGTCGTCCCTCTCGCTGCGGCTCGACTGCGTCTGCGCATGGACGACCGCAACCGTCTCGCCGTGCTGGCTCGCCGGGTGGCGCCGCGCGTCTGCGTGCTCCTCGATCCTGGAGACCGCCTGCCGTGCGACAGCGCCGGCGTTCCGGATTTCCAGCTCGCCCGCGTCGTCGCACCGGACGGCACCGTGATCGCGACCTCGGAGGCCGCCTGATCACCGCTCCCAGGGGAGGGCCGCCACAGCGTGCCCTCACCCGACTGCGCGCACAGGGGTCGACACCCGAGGCGATCGATGAGCTCCTGGCCACGATCCGGGTGCCGCTCGTCGAGGGCTCCACCTCGACGTTCCTCTTCCGCGGCCAGGCAGACGGCGTCGCGGTCGAGCACCTGGTGGTGGGGATCGAGCGGCCGCTGCCGATGCGCCGGTTGCGCGGCACCGACCTCTGGCATGCGTCGGTCGAGCTTCCGCCGCGCTCGCGGCTGGAGTACCGGATCCTGGTTCGCCACGGCGACAACGTCGAGAGCATCCTCGACCCTCTGAATCCCAGGCAGGTCACCGGACCGGCCAGCCAGATGTCGGTGCTCGAGGCCACCGGCTACCAGACGCCCTGGTGGGCTGTCTACAACCCGGCGTCCGTCCCGGGCGAGCTCACCGAGCTCAGCCTGCCGAGCCGGGCGCTGCGCCGCGAGGTCCAGGTGACGCTGTACTCGCCGGGGCGCATGCGCACGGACGATCGCCTGCCGCTGCTGGTGCTGCACGACGGCGCCGACTTCATCAAGCACGCGGCCATGGGCACAGTTCTCGACAACCTCATGGACCGGCGCCTGGTGGCCGACTGCGTGGTGGCGTTCACGCACCCTGTCGACCGGCTCAAGGAGTACGGCGCCAGCGCCGCGCACAGCCGCTTCCTGACCGCTGAACTGGTGCCGCAGCTGGAGAAACGGCTCCCGCTCCGCGGCGAGCCGGCCGGCCGCGTGCTGGCCGGCGCGAGTTTCGGAGGCATCGCCGCGCTGACCGCAGCCGTTCGTGCTCCCGGGTTCTACGGAGGGCTGCTGCTGCAGTCGCCGTCGTTGCTGTTCACCCTGGTGGGACGCGGCCACGAGGGTGGACAGGTGTTCGACCCCGTGGTGCGCTTTGTCAACAGCATCCGCGCCAACCCGCAGCGCGTCGCCGAGAAGATCTTCGTCAGCTACGGCGCGTTCGAACCGTCAGCCCACCGCATCCTGGCGATGGTGAGCACCCTCGAGCGCATGGCCGACGAGGTCCGTGTCGTCGAGTCACTCGACGGCCACACGTGGACGGGCTGGCGTGACCGCATGCTCGACGGCCTCGGCTGGCTGTTCCCCGGCGACGCGCGGTTCGTCTATCCCTGAGCGAGCGCAGATGCGCGACACTCCGCGGTCATGAAACTCCGCGAGCGCTGGTACTCGGGGCGGGTGCAGAGCGAGGTGAGCGTGGTTCGCTGGGGCCACTTCGGCCGTCCGGTCATCGTCTTCCCGACCGCGGGCGGTGACGCCGAGGAGATCGAGCGCATGGGCCTGGTCGATGCCGTGGGCGACCTCATCGAGGCCGGGCGGGTCAAGCTGTACTCGTGTGACAGCGTGGCGGGCTACGCGATGGTGCGCGACGAGGGCAGCGCGAGGTACCGCGCCGCGCTGCTCGACGGCTTCCACCACTTCGTCCGCGAGGAGATGATCCCGGCGATCTGGGCCGATTGCGAGACCATGCGGCTGGAGGTCATGACCACGGGCGCATCCATCGGCGCGTTCAACGCCGTGGCCCTGCTCTGCCGCTTTCCTGATGTGATCAGCCACGCCATCGGCATGAGCGGCACGTATGACCTGTCCAACCTCATCGGCGCTGATGCCGGCGACGCGCTCTTCTTCGCCACGCCGCTGTCCTTCCTGCCCGGGCTCGACGGGCCGATCCTCCAGCAGCTGCAACAGCGCTTTGCCATCCTCGCCTCCGGTGAAGGTCGCTGGGAGGACATTGGCCACTCGTGGCGGCTGGCCGCGGTGATGGGGGAGAAGGGCATCCCCAACCGGGTCGATCCCTGGGGCGGCGACTACGACCACGACTGGCCGACCTGGCGGCGCATGCTCCCGCACTACCTCGGGCAGCTGACATGAGCAGCGCGGGCTCGCACGCGCTGCGCGACACCAGCCTGGCCGTCATCGGCGCCGGGGCGATGGGGGAGGCGATGCTCGCCGGGCTCGTCGACCGTAGGCTCATCGACCCCGCCCGGGTCGTTGCCAGCCATCCGCGGGCGGAGCGTCGCGATGCGCTCGCCGCCGCGCACGGTGTGTCGGTCACCGCGGACAACCTCGCCGCGGCGCGCGACGCCGACGTGCTGCTGCTCGCCGTCAAGCCGCAGATGCTGCCCGGCGTGATCAAGGAGTTGAGCGGACGCTTGCGCCCCGAGCAGCTGGTGATCAGCGTGATCGCCGGCGCAAGCACCCGAGCGCTTGGCGACGGTCTGCAGCACCCGGCGGTGGTGCGCAGCATGCCCAACACGCCAGCGCAGATCGGCCAGGGCGTCACCGTCTGGTACGCGACACCGAGCGTCGCTGAGCCTGACCGCGACCGTGTCCGCGCCATGCTCAGCGCGCTCGGCCGCGAGTTCGAGGTGCAGGACGAGCGTCTGGTGGCCATGGCGACGGCCGTCAGCGGGACCGGGCCCACGTTCATCTTCCTGTTCATCGAGGCCATGACCGACGCCGCTGTGCACCTCGGGTTCCCGCGCCACGTGGCCCGCGAGCTGGTGCTCGACACCATGTCCGGTTCGGCGGCATTCGCGCTGCAGAGCGGCAAGCACGTCGCCGAGCTGCGCGACATGGTCACGTCGCCGGGAGGGACATCAGCGGAAGCGCTGTACCAGTTGGAGAAGGGCGGCCTTCGCACCGTGGTCAGCGACGCGGTGTGGGCGGCATTCGAACGCACTCTTCAGCTGGAGGCGCGGCTGGAGGGCGCGGATGCGCCGCCGAAGGGACGCACTGGGCGCTGAGCCCGCGTGTTCAGCATGGAGAGTTGTGGACGCGTCAAATCAGCGGATGGGTGCGCCATCGCGGTGGAGCGCTCGGGCGACGGGCCGCCCCTGGTGTTCGTCAACGGTGCCCTCAGCGGGAGGGCGACCGGCGCGCCGCTGGCGGCACTGCTTGACGGCGACTTCACGGTCTACCGATACGACCGCCGGGGGCGCGGCGAAAGTGATGACGCCGACGCGTACGCGGTGGAGCGGGAGGTCGAGGATCTCGACGCCGTGATTGCGACGGCCGGGGGCGGGGCATTCGTTTTCGGTCATTCCTCCGGGGCAGCGCTGTCACTCGAGACCGCCGCGGCCGGTGCCAGCGTGGGCGGGCTGGTCCTCCATGAGCCCCCATACGTTCCGGGGGCTGGCACAAGCCATGAGACGGCGGACGAATTGGCCGCGCTGGTGGCGGCAGGCCGGCGCGACGAGGCTGTCGAGCGCTTCCTGCGCAACACCGGCATGCCGGTCGAGATCGTGGAGCAGGCCAAGGCGGGGCCGGGCTGGCCGGCAATGCTCGGCCTCGCCCACACGCTCCCCTACGACGTCCGGATGTGCAACCTCGGCACGCTGCCGCTGGAGCGCCTGAGCCGGGTCTCGTGCCCCGTTTTGGCGACCGCCGGTAGCCTCAGCCCCGGTTGGGCGCTCGCCACGGTCCAGGCGATCGCGGGCGCTGTGCCGGACGGCGAATGGCGGTTGCTCGACGGCCAGGCGCACGGCGTGGCGCCGGACCTCCTGGCGTCGATCCTGCGCGAGCGCTTCCGTGTCTGAACCGGGGATCCGCCACCGAAGGGACGCACCGGGCGCTGACGGCGCAGCCAACGAAACCTGAAGGCGCTGCTGGAGGCCGGCCGCCCGGCTAAGTGGTGAGAAGGAGGCCCCCGACGGCTGCGATGGTTCCGGCCCCCTCGACGCCGAGAACGTAGGGCGGCTCGGCGCGGTATGGCGGCGTCCCCTCGCGTGAGTAGATGTCCATGTAGTTGACCCCGGCGGCAGCCACCTCGACAAGCACCTCCGCCGGCCCGGCTCGAGCCATCTCGCGCTCGACGAGCTCGAGGACTTCGGGGCCTCCGTGGCGGGTCACGACGATCGCGTGCATCACCGTGAATGCTCTCACGACCGCGGGTCACCGAGAATCCTCCGTGCCTCGGCGGTGGGGCTTGCTTGTTGGCGCAGCCACTGATATTGGTATCGCCTGTCCGGACAACTCGAACACAAAGGCGGGCACGCCATGAAGGGCATCGATCTCCTCCACGTCCAGCTGCGAGGTTCGTGCGACCAGGTCGTGGCGCACGCGCGCGACGCTGAGCCGTTCTGGTCCCAGCGTGCCTTTCCCGGCTCGTCGCTCCCTGGCTTCGTGGCGTGGCATTGCGCTCGGATCGTCGACTGGGGGTTGAGCACTGTGGTGCGCGAGGTTGCGGAGGTTGCCGCCGCGCCGCCGTGGCGTGACCGTGTCCGCTATGACCTCGGACATGGCGCGGGAATCGACGATGCCGAAGCGGACGAGCTCACGGCCACCGTCCGTCCGGCCGATGTGGTCGCCTACGCGCAGGTGCTTCGCGACTCGATCGACGTGTGGGCGTCCACGGTGGCGGATGGCGACCTCGACAGAGTGCCCTCGCTGCGACTGGTCAACCAGGTCCATCCGAGATACGCCAGCGACGCGGCATGGGCCGAGATCGAGGCCCTTGAAGGCCTGCCTGCCTGGCAATTCCTGGCGCGGCCCTGCGTCGGCCACATCCGGGTGCACATCGGCGAACTCGCGACGCTGTGTCAGATCATGCAAGCGGGCTGACCGGCGGCGCGCAAACGGGGCACCCCTCGCCCAGGCCTCGCGAACGCGTACATTTGCCGACTGTATCGGTGCCAGGCAGGGCCGCGATCAGTGGCCGAAGGGAGAGCGTCATGCCGAAATACCTTGTGGAGGCGTCCTACACGGCGGAGGGGCTCAAGGGGCTCCTCAAAGAGGGTGGCTCCAGCCGCCGGGCGGCGATCGAGAGTGCCGCCAAGGCGTTGGGAGGCAGCGTCGAGAGCTTCTACTTCGTGTTCGGCGAGGACGACGTGATCGTCCTCCTGGACCTCCCTGACAACACCACTGCGGCGGCGTTCAGCCTGGCGGTGGCTGCGGCCGGCGGCGCCACCACCGGGGTCCGCGTGCTGATCACACCCGAGGAGATCGACAAGGCCACCAAGAAGACGGTCGAGTACCGCGCGCCGGGGCGCTGACCCAACCAGTGAACTGGAAGCTCGAGCTCGTCTTCGTCCCCGTGACCGACGTCGACCGCGCCAAAGCTTTCTACGTCGACCAGGTTGGCTTCCACGCGGACCACGACCAGCAGGTCAACGACACGCTTCGCTTCGTGCAACTCACCCCTCCGGGATCCGCCTGCTCGATCGCCATCGGCACGGGCATCAACCCGATGCCGCCGGGCTCGCAGAAGGGTTTGCAGGTGGTCGTCGAGGACGCCGCAGGGGCTCGACAGGAGTTGATCGCGCACGGCGTGGAGGCCACCGATGTCGACGTGCAGCCATGGGGCTCGTTCGTCTTCTTCCACGACCCCGACGGCAACGCGTGGGCGTTGCAGGAGCTGCCCAAGTGGCGGTGACGCCCACCGTCGCGGGCCGCGGCTGACCGGTCAGAGGTTGGAGCTGGTCAGCGGCGTCGAGGGATTGGGCAGGCTGCCCGCGGTCGGGGGCTCGTCATCCGCGCCCGCGACGACGTGGGCACCGAGGCCGTAGGAGGCCATCGAAAGGCTGCCGTAGGCGCACCCGTCGACGAGCACGTCGAGCGTCTCGCCCGTCGCGCTCGCCAGCCCGGCGACGAACACCGCCGGGAGGAAGTGGTCAGGCGTGGGCACCGCCATGGCGAAATCAGCGTGGCGCTCCAGCTCCAGGATCGCTGCCGGCTCCTCGGTGAGCAGCGCACGTGCGTCCCGGTCGAAGCGTTGTGCCCAGTCGAATCCCTCCTCGGCCCTGCTCGGGTCCATGCGGCGGAGATTGTGGACGATGTTGCCGCTGCCGACGATGAGGACACCCTGGTCACGGAGCGGCGCCAACCGCGAACCCAGGTCGAGGTGGTACTCGAATGGCTTGGTCGCGTCGATCGCCAGCTGCACCACCGGGACGTCGGCGGCCGGGTACATGTGACACAACACCGACCACGTGCCGTGGTCGATGCCCCAGCTGTCGTTGTCCTGGCCCACCCAGACCGGATCGGCCACCCGGATCACCTCCGCTGCCAGCTCGGGTGACCCCGGGGCGCGGTACTCGACGGCGAAGAGCTCGGGAGGAAAGCCGTAGAAGTCGTGGATGGTCCGTGGCCGGCTCATCGCGGTCACGGCCGTCGCGTTGATGAACCAGTGCGCGGAGATGGCGAGGATCGCCGACGGTCGCGGGATCGCCACAGCGAAGGCGCGCCAACGGTCCGTGTAGCGGTTGCGCTCGAGCGCATTCATCGGGCTGCCGTGGCCGACGAACGCCGCGGGCATTCGCGTGGTCGATCTCACGGCAGCGTGTTCCGTCACCCGGCAAGCATAGGCAGCGCTTCGCGGCGCCGTCGCTCAGAGCTCGCGACGGCGGAAGGCGGCGATGGTGAGGCCGACAATGGCAACGATCCAGACGGCAACCCAGGCGAGATACGCGGCCGCGGGCGGGGACAACGACGTGAATGGGTTGGCGGCCGCCTCGCGACTGCCCGAGGCAACCGCCACCACCGTGGCGGGCTCCAGGTTGAAGATGGCGCCGCGCCACAGGCCGTCGGAGGGCAGGAGCATGCGGCTGATGTTGCCGATCGCCTCGATGGGTCCGTTGTTCAGCACCGTTCCCACCGCGCCGGCGACGCCGGCGATCCAGGTGATGAAGAAGAACATCAGCGCGATGATGCCGGCGGTGATGCCCGACAGCCCAACGCTGAGCAGCAGCGTCAGGGTGAGCAGGACGAGACCCTCGGCGGCGACGAAGACCGCGGCCTCGACGGGGTGTGGCGGCAGGTAGCCGGTGGCCCACCTGACCACCAGGAACTCGGCGGTTGTGGCCACCGCCGCGTACACCAGGATGAGCGCGCCGAGGCCGAGCCACTTTCCGACGATGACCTCAGCGCGCCGAATCGGACGCGCCAACACCGCCAGCGCCTGGCCCGACTCGACCTCTCCCGACACCGACTGCGAAGCGACCATGACCGCGCCGAGACCGAGAACAGCGCTGAACATGAAGAGCACGAAGATGAGCAGCTGTGAGCTCACCAGGGTGAGGTCGGCCGCGGTGATGGGGACGCCGTGGTCGCGGATGCCGGGAAGGCGGCTGAACCCCCAGCCGGTCAACGCCACGGCGAACGCGGAGAGCACGACCAGGGCGAGCACCAGCCGCCGCCTGCTCACCTCGCGCACGGTGACCATCGCGATGGTGAGCGCCTTCATGCGGCCGCCCCGTCATCGGCCGCGCTCAGCAGCTCGAGGAAACGGTCTTCGAGGGACTGCCGCTGGGGCTCCACCGCATGGACACGGGCACCGCGGGCGACCAGCTCGGCAACGATATCGGCGATGTTCTCGGTGTCGACGCCGCGCACGGTGACCCACTCGCCTTCGGCGACCACCTGTCCCCAGCGGCAAAGCAGGGAGGCAAGGCCGGTGACGCCGGTGACGTGCAGGCGCACGGCGACGCCGCCGCCGAGGATGTCGTCGAGGGTTCCTGAGGCCACCACACGGCCGTGGTCGACGACGGCGACGCGGTCGCACACCTGCTCCACCTCTGTCAACAGGTGCGAGTTGAGGAACACCGCCGTGCCCCGCGTGCGCAGAGCGCGGATGATCTCGCGCACGTCGTGGCGGCCCACCGGGTCGAGCGCGGAGGTGGGCTCATCGAGGAACACCACCTGCGGGTCGCCGAGCATGGCCACGGCGAGGCCGAGCCGCTGTTGCATGCCCTTCGAGAATGTGCCAACTCTGTCATTGGCTCGAAGGCGCAGGCCGACCGTGGTCAGCGCGGCCTCGATCTTGTCCTCACGGACGGTGCGGGGCAGGTCGATCAGGCGGCAGTGAAAGCGCAACACCTCTGCCGGGCTCAACCACGCCGGGTAGCGGAACAGCTCGGGCAGGTAGCCGACGTGCCGTCGCGCCCCGGCGCGGCCGATCGGCTCACCGAGGAGCCAGGCGTCGCCGGCGGTGGGGGAGGTGAGGCCGAGCAGCAGTTTCACGGCGGTCGTCTTACCGGCGCCGTTGGGGCCGAGGAACCCGAAGATCTCCCCGCGCGGCACCGACATGGTCAAGCCGGCGAGTGCCTCGATGTGCCCGTAGTGCTTGGTCAGCTCGACGGCGTGGATGGCCGGGACCTCGCCGGCCACGTCCGCCGTCGGCTCAGTGGAGGGACTGGGCAATGCTGACAATCTCGTCCTTGGCAAGCGCACCGGCGACAACGTGGACGATGCCGTCCTTCTCCCAGATCACCGCCGTTGCGAGGCCGCTCGGGTCACCGGTGACGACACCAGGCACGCCGTCAATGGTGATGGTCTGCGACGTCGTCACGCCGGCGATGACGGGGATGGGCAGCGTGCTGGCGGGCGAGCCGATGGCGCGGATCTCGGCGGCCAGCTGAGGCGAGATGCCCGACTGCGACACCAGGAAAGCCTCGAGCTGCGCCAGGGTGGCGCCGTTGGTGGATGCGGTGGGACGCATGCCCTCGCCGATGATCAGCGCGGGAATACCGCCGCCCAGTGGGTCGGTGGAGATGGAGGTGGCGCTGCCGCCGTAGACCGCCACCGCCGCGGGGCCTGCGTTGACGGTGATCGACGCGCCGTCGAGGTTGCCGGGGATCTGCGGCGCCGGGCGCCCGGCTTTGGCGGCCGCAGCGCGGGCGGCTGACGCATCCAGCGTGAAGGTGGCGTTCCCGGTGCCGACCACCTCCCAGTGCACCTGGGTGGGAACGTCGGCGGGCAATGACGAGGGTCGCAGCAGAGGCAGGCCGGTCGCCGTCGCGGCCGCGGCGGCGTCACTCACCTGGTGCGAGTCGGGCTGGTTGACGTGCATGGTGCCGTACCCCGAGAGGTCCGGCAGCCCGGTGACGTCACCGACGGTGAGGGTGATCGGCGCCACCGTGGTGGGGGAGAAGATCGACAGCCAGCCGGCAGCGTTGGCAGAGACCACCAGTGCCGTGGCCACCACCGGAACGGCGATGACCCCGAGCGCCCAGCGCCGGCTGCGAGTCCGCCGCGGGACGTGCCGCGCGCCGGTCGGCGCGGTGGCGCCGGATGCGATGCGGCCGCGGATGCGAGCCAGTGCCGGTTCGACGGGCGTACGAGCATCGACGTCGGCTGCGAAGAGCTGCGTGGCCAGCGCCACATCACTGCTGACCCGGTTCATGCGCTGCTGGCAGCGGGCGCACCCGACCAGGTGAGCGCGCTCGTCATTGGACGCAGCAAACCTGTCGTCGTGGATGCGGCGCAGCATCCCTTCACTGAGATGTCGCACGTTCAACCTCCTTGCGAAGCGCCGATTCCGCCCGGCGCAGCATCGTTCCCACCGCACCCTGTCTGACATTCATCGCCGCCGCCACCTCCGCGTAGCTCAACCCGCTGTGGCGCAGCACGAGAACCGTCGCCACCCGCGGGGACAGCCGTCGCAGCGCGGCGCGAAGGATCCGCGTGTCGTCCGCCTTCTCGACCGCGGCGGCCGGGTCGGCGGTCTCCGTCGGAACAGCGGCGAGGCGTTCGCGGTGGCGCCGGCGCTGGTCACCGCGGAGCACGTTGAGCGCGCCGTGGGCCGCGGCCGCACAGACCCAACCGCCGGCCCAGGGTTGGTCGCTGCAGCGGCGGCGATGGAGAGCCAGGAACGCGTCCTGGGCGACATCCTCGGCCTTGGCCCCGTCGCCGAGCACGCGGCTGGCGATGCCGACGACCCGCGCGTACTCTGCCCTGAACACGCGCTCGAAGGCCGGGTCGGTCGCCTCAGAGACGCTGGGCGGGACGGTCATGCGCCAGACGGCCTCTCCATTCATACAGACACAGCACCGCTGCGGCCCATCTTGTGACGCCGGAGACGATTCAGGAGACTCCGATCGGAGCCGCCCTGTGAGGGGGGAGCGGACGTAGGCCGGCTCCCGTGAGGCTTCCTCTAACTACTGATAATGTAGATTCTCATGAGCTTGCGCCATAAGACTCCGACCGCCCCTCTTCGCGTCACCGGCGGAGACCCAGCTTGCACAGGGCCCCCGCCGTGTCGGCTCAGTTCTGCTCGGGGCTGTCGCCCTGCCAGTCGAGCGTCGTGCCCGTCTCGAGCAGCGTCTTGAGACCGCTGAGCACCCAGTTCCAGCCGCCGCCGGCGCCGCCGTCTTCCATCTGGCCACCGACCAGCAGGGCCAGCTGGGGAGCGCCGGCGAGGTCGTGGATCACGG
>DATBPD010000115.1:0-6353 GCA_036561525.1 Candidatus Dormiibacterota bacterium
TCCTCGACGGCCTGCCCCACCTCGACGACGATCTTCCAGAGATTGCCGACCAGTTCGGCCTTGATCTCGGTCACCCTGCCCTCCTCACACCGGTGGCACGCCGTGCTTGCGCCATGCGCGCCGCTGCCGTTTTGTCTCAGCGCCCTCGAGTGCGTCGATGATCACCCGACGCGTGTCCGCGGGATCGATGATGTCATCGACCATCGCCCACGACGCGGCGATGAACGGGTCGATGGTCTGACGAACCGCCGCCGCATATTCCGCGCGTGCCGAGGCAGGATCGTCGGCTGCGGTGATCTGCTTGGTATAGATGATGTCGACGGCGCCCTCCGGGCCCATCACTGAGATTTCCGCGGCCGGCCAGGCGACCAGCGTGTCGGGTTCATAACCGCGACCACACATCACGTAGTAGCCGGCTCCGTACGCCTTGCGGAGGACGACGGTGACCTTCGGAACGGTCGCTTCGCTCACCGCGAACAGCATCTTCGCGCCGTGACGGATGATGCCCTGCTTTTCGACCTCGGTGCCGACGATGAACCCCGGGACGTCCATTAGAAACACCAGCGGGATGTTGAACGCGTCGCACAGCCAGATGAAGCGCGCCGCCTTGTCGGCCGCGTCGATGTCGAGCGCTCCGCCCTTGACCATCGGCTGATTTGCCACGACGCCCACACTCTGGCCGTTGAAGCGCACCAGCGCTGTGATGATGTTGCGCGCGAAGGTCGGCTTCACCTCGAAGACATGACCGTCATCGGCGAGGCGTGTGACCACCTTGCGCATGTCGTACGCAGCGCGCGGGTTCGTGGGTACGAGTTTCGCGAGGTCGTCGATCCTTCGGTCGCGTCGATCCAACGTCGCCCGACGCGGCGGTGCCTCGCGGTTGTTGGACGGCAGGAAGGAGAGAAAGTCGCGGACGGCGGCGATGCAGGACGGGTCGTCGTCGACCTCGACATCTCCGACACCGCTGATGTAGCAATGGACCTGGCTTCCGCCCATGTCGTGGTCGGTGGTCTCCTCCCCGGTCGCCGCCTTGACCAAGCGCGCACCGCCGAGCGACATGCTGCTCGTTTCCTTCACCATCGGCACGAAATCGGCGAGGCCGGGAATGTAGGCCGTCCCGGCGGCGCACGGACCGAGCATCGCCGCCACCTGCGGGACCACGCCGCTCATCTGCACCTGCTCGAAGAAGAGCGCACCGCTGCCTGCGAAGGTGCTGCCTGCCGCCTCCTGTATGCGGGCTCCGGCGGAATCGAGGAGCCAGACCATCGGGAGCCGGTTGAGCATCGCTTTGCGTCGCAGTCGCGCGACCTTCTGCTCTCCGACCATGCCCATCGATCCCGCCATGACCGTGAAGTCGTAGGCGGCGCAGTACACGCGGCGACCGTCGACGAGCCCCTCGCCGGTGACCACGCCGTCTGCAGGCGTGCGCTCTGGCTCGGTGACGGCACCGGTCATCGAGTGCTGATGGGCGAGCAGACCGAACTCGACGAACGTCCCCGCGTCGAAGAGGAGATCGATCCGCTCGCGCGCGGTCAGCTTGTGCCTGGCGTGTTGCTGGGCAATGCGCTCCGCGCCACCCATCGCCAAGGAGCGTGCACGGCGGTCAGCGAGCGCCGCGGTGAGCTCGTCGAGGCCCGGTGTGTCCCGAGCCTCGGTCACCCGTCGTCCGAGCCGGTGCTCATCGCACGCCGAAGGTCAGGCAGCGACGCCGATGATGCGTCCGTCGATCCAGCCCGTCCAGCCGTTTGAGCAGATCACTCGCGCCCACGCTCCGCGGACCTCGGCGACCTGAATCGGCAAGCCGGGGGCGAGGTTTGCCACGACAGGTCCGGATGGGTCAGGGGCACTCCACGCACGCAGTCCCTGCGGAGGAACCGAGTGACTCGGCGCCCACCCACCCCCAGGCTGCGGCGCCGGCTGGGCTTGAACGGGCTGTGCCTGGTACGCCTGAGCGGGCTGCGGCGAGTAGGCCGGCTGCACGGGTTGCGCCTGCGCGGGCTGATACGGCTGCGGCGTGAAGCTCGGGGTCGGCAGCGGCTGCCCCACCGGGGTGCCGGTTGGGATCGAGCCTGGCTGCGGGAACGCGGGCTGCTGGAACGTGGAGGAGGCAGGGATCGCCGGCGTGGGAGTCACCGCTGCCTCGTCCACCGCTGTGGAGTCGGGCTCGAAATCCGTGTCAACCGCGTCCGACGCGACGCTTGCTGCTTCCTGGTCGACCACAGAGGCGGTTTCAACGCCACCGATGGCGTCGAGCAGCGTGCTGGTGCGTGCGAGCTCGGCGACCGCCTGCACGAACGTGTGCTTGCTCAAGCCGTCCAGGTAGACGTACGTCTGCACGACGACGGTGGTGTCGGCACCCGACCTTTCCACCGCCGCGGTGACGGATCCGGGGCGCGAAGCGACCAGCTTGTTGGCAGCATCGACGTTGTCTCCGGTGAGCGTCACGCTCCGCCGGATGGTGACGCGATCGGCGCCGTCGGTCTTGAGCACCGTCAGGTCGACGGGCGCGGTGCTCAGCGTTCCCGCCTTCAGCCCGAACGAGAAGTCCGTGCCGGGCTCGAAGCGGTCGGAGGCTATCTCCAGGTCATCGTCGGACGAGCACCAGGTGGTGATGCTCTGCTTGACCTCATCAGGTGTCATGGGTTTGATCTCCTCTCCGCGTCCTCGAAGGCTGCGGCGACTATACGGTGTTCACGATGCGTGAGCCGGGTGCGCCGCGCCTCGCCCAGGTCGTCGGCCGCCTGGACGGTGCCGGCGTGGTTCGGAACTCACCCTCTCATGGTACCGAGCCAGTCCCGAACGCAACGATGCTGACGTGCTTCAGCGCTCCAGGTCGTACGCGGTGGGGTGCGAGGGCTGGTAGAGACCGATCTCTCCGCCTCCCGGGATTCGGATCCGGGACAGCCGGCCGAACCGTGCGGTGCTGATCGGCTGTGAGAATTCCGCTCCCCTGGCGGTCAGGTCGGCGACGGTGCGCTCGATGTCGTCGCACATCAGAAAGAGCTCGTGATGTCCACCCGGCGAACCCTCGCCGGCGGGGTGGACGCCGAGCTCGGCCGGCGGGAGCTTGAAGATGAGCCAGCCCCCGTGGATGTCGACGTTCGGCATCTCGAGCACGTCTCGAAAGAACGCCCTTGCGCGTTCCGGATCATCCGCGTACAGGACGGCGTGGGCGGCGGTGATCACCCTGGATCGCGACCGGTGATGCCGAGCAGCCGCTGCATCAGCGGCGCGTCATCGGGCACGGGAATGGCCGTGGCGAACACGCCGATCTGCCTCCAGGCGTCCGCAACCGGGCTCAGCTCATCCCACAGACCCTGAACGAGGTCGTCAGGAAGAGTCGGATCGACACCGATGATCTTCGCGATCTCCCAGGCCCGGAGGCCGCGAAAGCCGTTGATCTGCCAGAGGTACTCGTGCGCCGGGTAGTCGCCGAAGGAGCAGTGCACGGTGCGGTCGAGGTCATCCAGCTGCTCGGCGGCAGCGCACGCCCTGGCGACGATGGCGGCGAAGGCGGCCTTGGGGTCGTCACCGAGGAGGTCCCCGCTGAACTTTTCCTTCCCAGCCTCGTCCATGGTCCGGCCGGCGAGCATGTCGGGCACCCACGAGTCGTCATACGCGTGATAGGTGATGATCGTTCGAAGCGAGGGCACGGTGTCCGTGTCCCTGCGGGCGAAGCTCGCGGGCATGTCCATATCCCATTGCTCGTCCCCGATCTGCTGCACGACCCTGTCGAGCGCGCGATCGGCAAGGTCGAACACGTCTTTCTCATTCATGGCGGGCATGGCGAGCTCCTCTATATGGACCTTTCAAGTGTCGCAGCAGGGAGCTGCCTCACGCCTCGAGTCGGTCCGCCACCCCGCGAACGGTGCCCGAGGTGCGTGCGCTCGCAGTGTGACGGGCTGATAACGCACGGGGCTCGCGCAATCTCAGCGGATAGGCTGCCTGAAGTGAGCGGATCTCTCCGGTCTGCCCGTGTGATCATCGCCATCGCCGCGGCCCTGCTGATCGCATACGCGGTCACCTGGACCCAGGTCAGCAGGTTTGACATGGGTCGGAGCGATTTCACCGCGTTCTATGTCGGCGGCACGCTGCTCCGCGACGGACACACTGCCGACCTCTACAGCTCGGCAGTGCAGCAACCGTTGCACAGCGCACTGATAGCTCCGGATACTGAGGGCAACCTGCCGTTCGTCAACACCCCGGTCGCGGCGGCGCTCGTGCTGCCCGCGACGTTCCTGCCGCTGGACGCGGCGTATCGCGTCTGGTCGGTCCTCGAGCTTGCGGTGCTCCTCCTTGCCGTCGTGCTTGCTGTGCGGAGCGTGGAATGGCCTCCCGGCACCCTGCGCATCTGGCAGACGGCGGCAGGCGCCGCGGCGTTTGCGGGAGTGGGTACCTGGACGATGTTGCTGCAGGCGCAATGGACGCCCGTTCTTGCCCTCGGTCTCGTCCTCGCCTACCGGTCGTGGAGGGGCGGACACCTGGCAGCAGGGGCCGCGGTGCTGGTCGTGTCGGCCGGAATCGCCAAACCGCATCTCGCCCTGGGATTGCTGGCGTTCCTGCTCGGCTGGCGCGAACGGCGGGTGATCGTCGGCGCCATCGCCGGTGTCGCAGGGCTCACGCTCGCCTCAATCTCCCTGGTGGGGCCGGGTGGCGTTGCGGGATTCGTGAGCGTCCTGGCCTCTTCCACGACGCGCTGGGACCTCGCGACCATGGTGAGCTTCATCGGGGTGATCGGATCCGTGTTCGGCAATGGGCTGGGGGCACACCTGATCGGCCTCGTCGCTTCCCTGCTGGCCTGCGTGACCGCGTTCTGGCTCGGCACGACCGTCCGTCGCGACCCGAGCCGTTTGGATACCGCACTGGTCGGCGCCGCGGTGCTCTCCCTGGTTGCATCGCCACACGCATACCCTGGCGACCTCGTGATGCTCGCACCGGCCTTGGTGATCGGCGTCGCCGCGGCGGCACGGCGCTCCGGTCCGATCTCGGCGCTGACGTTCGCGTCTCCGGTCACGCTCGTGCTCGGCGCCTGGGCGCTCATCACCGTAGCGGCCGGCATCGATCTCGTCGACGGTGCGAGCTTTCCGCCGGGCCAGCTGGCCGGGTGGGCGCTGGTCGCCGCAGCTGCGCTTGCATGCATCGCGACCCGCGGGAATCGTGAGCGCGCCGAGGTGCCGAGATTACAGGTGGCTGGTTTTGGGGGCGCCCGAACGCGTAGCTAGTCGGTAACGTGCCCAGTGCCGATCGCCACTCGGGGGTAGGGTCCGGGCGGAGATGGCCCCTCAAGGACTTCGAGCGGTCGTGCGGCAACCCGGCCTGGCGGCAGCCGCCGGCCCCGCCGCGCCGAGCCGCCGGCTCGTTGCGCTGACGCTGGCGCCGCTGACGCTGCTGATGGCGGCGATCGCGATGTCGGTTGCGCTCACCGCCCGCGCACCGCACGACGACGAGGGCTTCTTCCTCTACAGCCTGCGGCTGTTTGCTCACCACGGCGGCGTGTACGACCATGTGCTCACGGCGTATGGGCCGGCGTATCACGAGCTCATGGCTGCGCCGTTGACGCTGCTTGGTGTCAGCATCGACCACAACAGTGGCAGGGTGATGACGGCCGTCATGACGGCGCTCATCACCGCCGCCGCAGGGCTCGTGTGCCTCCGCCTGACGGGTCGCTTGAGCGCCGCGGTACTCGGCCAGGTGGTGGCGCTGATTGCCGCCATGCCGGTGACCGGCGAGCCCATGGAGCCATCGATTCTGGTGCTGCTGTTCCTTTCGCTGACGGTGCTCGCGGTCAGCGGGCCGAGCTCGGGGCCGGTGCGCCGCGGGGTGCTGGTCGGCGCCTGTATCGCGGTGCTGGCGCTGACCAAGATCAACGTCGGCGCCTACGCCGGCGTGGCGGCGCTGATGGCGCTGCTGTGCGTCAGCGGGAAACGGCGGTCACCACTGTCGGCTGTGGGGCTGACGCTTGGCCTGGCTCCGCCGGCGATTCTGCTGGTGGCCGGCCACGACAACCCCTCAGTGGTCGGGTTCGCGGTGCTGGTGATGCTGCTCGTGGTGGCGTTACAGGTCGTACCCGCGTCACGGCGCTGGCCGCTGCACCGCATGGAGCCGATCGCGATGGTGGTGGCCGGCGGCTGTTGCGCCGTGCTCATCGGAGCGATCGCGGTGGTCTGGGGGGAGTCGGCGCCCGCGATGATGCGGGGGACGTTCTTCGGCAGCCTGACCCGGGCGAGCACGGTCGCCTTCCAGTTCACCTGGCTGCCACTGGTGATGGCGACGGCGGCGCTGATGCTGCCGGCACTGGTGGCGGCGCGCGCGCCCCGAGTACGGCTCGGTTTGCGCCTCGCAGGCGTGATGAT